>JADJPH010000013.1 GCA_016713335.1 Candidatus Fredericiella danica
TCCGTTGTAGTGTTGGCGCTGTTCTTGGCCGCCCTCGTGTGCGACGCACTGGCGACGAGGGGCGCGGTCCGGTCAGGGGTCTGCGCCAGTGCGACGCACGGTCAGCCACCAACAGGACCCCCAAAATCCGTTCCCGTCCGAAATCCGTTGTAGTGTTCCTCGCTACGCGTGCAACCCACCCAACAAGACCCCCAAATCCGTTCCGGTCCGAAATCCGTTGTAGTGCTCCTACCTCACCAATTCCCACCCCAAATGCATCGCCTCGGGCAGGATCAGTTTCTCCATCGCCAGGCGCACGGCGCTTGGTGAGCCTGGGGTGCTGAATACGACTCGGTCGCGGTAGATGCCGGCGGTGGCGCGGCTGAGCATGGCGGCGGGGCCTACTTCTTGGTAGCTGAGCATCCGGAATAGTTCGCCAAAGCCGGGGAGGGTTTTGTCGAGCGCCCGGTTGATGACGTCGAAGGTGCGGTCACGGCGGCCGATGCCGGTGCCGCCGTTGAAGATGATGAGCCGCGCTTCGCCACGGGCGAAGTCGTTGAGTGCATCGATCACCTGGTCATTCTCATCTTTGACGATCCGGTAGTCGACGATCCGGTGCCCCGCGGCTTCGGCCAATTGGCGGATGATGGCGCCACTCGTGTCGGTCTCGGGGGTGCGGGTGTCGCTTACGGTGACAATGGCGATCGGCACGGCGCCCTGGCTTTGTGCTTGCTGGCGATGATCTTCTGCGCCCATTAGTAATGTTCTCCTGGTTGAATTCGAATCGATTGATGTGAGACCGGCAACACGCCGGTCATCTGGGTCGAGCCTTCGCCTGCGACGCAGGCGATCTGGTTGAAGAAGCGACCACCCCGCACCTGCACGCCTACGGTTGCTAACGGCCACGCCCGGTTCAGCGAGATTCCGGTCAGCGGCGGGGTGTCCAGGTAGTTGAGTTGCACGGCGCCATCCGCATAGAGCACCATCTGGAAGCTGACCCGATAGCCGGGTAAGGCGGTTTTACGGCCGGGACGTGGTGGAATTCGATGACAAATTGGTCCGCAGCCGGCTGAAAGGTGACGACGCCGGCGCCGGGCGCCGTTGGGTTGAGATCGGCCCACCAGCCGAAGATGCCCTGCAGGTCGGGCGCCACCTGGGGCAGGCACTGGTGCTTGTCCAGGGTGGGCAGGGCAGATGGCGTGGCGAAAAGAGGAGAAAGCCGTCCTCATTGACCGTCACCTGGTCATAGAGCGGTGGCGGTGACTGCGGGCCGCCAAAGGGGAAATGGAAGGGCAGGGCGACCGTGGCCATGCCGTCCGCGTCAAAGGTGACGGTGGACTTTTCACCGGCAATCTCCCAGGCGAAGGGCGTATTTACCGGGGATTGGCGGGCGGCGCCGATGTGGAAGATTTCAGGCAGATAGCGATGATGGCTGAAGTCGTTGACGTTGACGAAGAAGTGCAGCGGTTCGCCTGCGGCGGGTGCATCCGAAGCGTCGGTAGTGACGTCGATGGAGCCGGTGTAGGTGCCGGTCAACAGGTGCGTCGGCGAAATGACTACGGCGACGAACGCGGGGTGGCCATAGCGGATCTTGACATCGAAGGGGTTGGCGTCGAGGTTGAGCGCATGCGCCCAGATGCCGTCACTTACGACGTGGCCGGACACCTGGAGCGGTTGCAGGCTGGGATTGGCCAGGACAAAGGTCTGCGTGAAGGGGGCGGCGCCAGGGTGGAGCGTTGTCCCCCAGACCGGGGGTGACGCCAGCAACTGCCTGGGCAGGAGCGTGCGCACCGCGGCCGCCAGGTCCAGCACCCCGGCGCCGGCCGATTCTGCCGGGAGCCCGTGGGGCTGGGCTGTGTTTTCCAAAATGGTGCGGGCGGTCTGGGCGGTCAGGTTCCGGGCGCAGCGCCATCAGGAGTGCGGCGGCGCCGGCGACGTGGGGGGCCGCCATGCTGGTGCCAAACTCGCCGCAGTAGTAGGCGCCCTGATCTTCGAGCAAATAGCGGCCATAGCCGGCGCAGTGGGCTTGCGCCGTTGCCGACGCAGGCCACAGGCTCAGCACCGGGTGGGTGGCGTCGCCACCCGGCGCGGCAATGTCCAGTTCCGGTCCCTGCGGACCATAGGCCGGCTGCTCCGGCAGCGCATGGTCGATGGTCGTGGCGGCGACGGCCATCACCTCGTCAAAGCGCGCGGGGTACCAGACGCCGTTGTGGAAGCTGTTGCTGCCCGCGGCCACGAGCAGCACCCCTGGGCGGCGGCGTAGTCGATGGCGCCTTTGAGCAGCGTGTAGTTCGCCTCGTAGGGCGGCTCCATGTAGCGCGGGTTGATCTCCACGCTCATATTGATGATGCGCGCGCCGTCGGGCAGCCTCACAGATGGCGGTGCGCAGATCCGTGATATAGCCGTTGCCGTCGTGATCCAGCACCTTGCGCGGGTCGAGCCGGACGTGGGGTGCGATCCCGGTGATGCCGATGCCGTTGTCGCTGCGGGCGCCGAGGATGCCGGCGACGTGCGTCCCATGGCCGAAGTCATCGACCGGGGGGTATTGGGCGTCACATAGTTCTTGCCGGGCAGGAGGACGCCGGCCAGGTCGGGGTGTGCAAAATCGACGCCGCTATCCACCACTGCGCGCACGTCCGTGGTCGCGAGGGCATTGGCTTGTTGTAGACCGCGCGCCAGACCAATGCGTTGGGGTCCCCATTGGCGGGTGAGATAGAAGGGATCGCTGGGGATGGTGGGTGTCTCCGGCTCAGCGGCGGCGGCCTGGACCAGCCGGTAATCGCGGGCGGCGAACGCAACCAGCGGGTTGTGTTGCAGCGTCCTGATGGCGGCATCCTCGCCGCCGTCCTGGGTACGCCAGATTTCCACGGTCGGGGCGGTGGTGCCGGGCTCGGTGCAGGCGTCGTCGGTGGTGAGCGGTGCGAGGGCGAGTTGCGGCGCCAGCGACCGGCGGAGCGTCTCACCGGTCCCGCGGCGGAGTGCCACCACGATGCGACCGGATGCGGCCACGGGTGCGGTGGGGGTGGCGGGGCTTTCGCCGGCATGTACAGGAACCGGACCTGACCCGATGGAAAGGGCACAAGCCAGCGCCAGAACCCAATGTTGCACCCTTGCCAACGGGGCGGTCGGGGGCACGGGTTGCTTGCGCGTCTGTTTCATGGCGGCGCCGTCAATCGAGATCCAGCATCTCGGCATCTAATTGGTCGTAGAAAGCGACCATGGCCGCGTGCCGCCTGGCGCCGAGTTTGCGTCCGGTTTCGGTAAAGAGGGTGGCGAGGATGCGCTGCAACTTATAGACGAACTCGTGGACGGGGGTATAGTCGCCGCCCTCCGGTTTGGCGTCGTCCGGTGGGGCCTCGCGCCAGGGTTCGGTCCAGAGGCGGTTGTTGTGTGCGCCGGCAAAGGCAAAGGCGCGGGCCACGCCGATCGCGCCGATGCTGTCGAGCTTGTCGGCGTCGTAGAGGCACTTCGCCTCAACGGTATTGGGGCGGATGGTCTGGTCACGGAAGCGGTGCGCCTCGATGGCATGGACGACATTCTGGACCCGTTCAGGCGCCATGCCGCGGGCCAGGAGCAGTTCGCCGGCAAATTGTGCGGCGGCCAGGTGATGGGCAAGGCGGGCGGCATGCGCCGTGGGGGCATCGGTGCGCGGCACATCATGGAGCAGCGCGGCCAGGCGCACCACTTCGACGTCGGCGCCTTCGGCGGTGGCGATCAGCGTGGCCAGACGCGTCACACGCAGGACATGGTCAAAGTCATGTGCGGCGTCGCCGGTGGTATAGAGCGCTTGCGCTTCAGCTTCGGTGAGATAAGGAACCGGCATGGCGACGGGTCACCCTTGTTCAAGGGGAACGGGAGGCGGGGCAGGCTGCCGGCCGCGTACCCCGCGGATCCAGAGCAGACCGCCCGGCAGGCTGACGATGTAACCGATGAACTGCTGGACAAAACCGACGGCGATGCCGAGCGCGTAGCCGGCGCCGATGAAGGCAAAGAGCGTGGCAAAGGAGACCTGGCGGACGCCGAGACCACCGGGCAGCAGCGGCACGATCAGCAGGGAAAAGACGATGATCGGGTTGATGGCGAGCACTTCGAGCAGGCTGATACTGCCCGGTTCGATGGCGTTGGCGATCAGCCAGATGTTGACGCTGGTAAGGATGACGATGATGATGCTGCCGCATGCCGCTGCCACAAGCGCCCGGCCGTGGTCGCGGTAGACGTCAAAGGCGGCGGCCAGTTTGTTCCAGATCGGCAGGGTCTTTGCGGAGAGCGGGAGCACAGACAGGATGCGTTCGGCGATGCGTTTCAAGCGCCGTGAGAGCAGCCCGGCGACGATCAGGCTGAGCAGAATCGAGGCCAACATGCTGCCGGCGGCGGCGATGCGCATAAAGAGCAACCCTTCGGGGCTGAAGGGATCGTGGTCGGGTTTGCCCCAGAGCAGCATGGCGACCGAGGCGAGTGCGGCAAAGGCCATGAAGACGATCAGCCCGATAAAGCGGTCGATCACGACGCTGGCGGTGGCGTCGGCGGTGCGTCGGGTCTCCGCGGCCACGGCGTAGCCGCGCATGACATCGCCGCCGACCTGGGCGGGCAGGAAGTTGTTGAAGAATTCGGCCATCCATTGGTAGGAGAGCAGGCGGTGGATGGGGGTCTGGATGCCGCTGGCGCAGCAGCACGCCCCATTTCAGCCCGCTGATGGCGACGGCGGAGGCATAGCAGAGCGCGCCAGGAGGAGGAGCCACTTATTGGCATTGAGGATCTGCTGCCATAGGGCCGCGGGATCTGGTAGTTTCCAAATCAGCACCGCCAGGAGGGCGATGACGATCAGGAGTTTAAGAACGTTTATTACGCGCGATTTAGTCATTCAAACCGATCTCGCCAGACCCATGAAAGAGACATCAGGGCATGGCCGAATTGCACACAAAAAAATCCAAAGAGACTCCCGCCAAGACATACAGAGCGCAGAGAAGAAAAAATTACCACAGAGAACACAGAGAACACAAAGAAAAAATGCGGTTACAGAGAACACTGAGTGCACCAAGAGAAAGAGAAAGTAACCACAGAGAACGCAGAGAACACAAAGAAAAGAGCGGTTACAGAGAACACTGAGTGCACTAAGAGAAAGAGAAAGTAACCACAGAGAACACAGAGAACACAAAGAAAAAGAGCGGTTACAGAGAACACTGAGTGCACTAAGAGAAAGAGAAAGTAACCACAGAGAACACAGAGAACACAAAGAAAAGAGCGGTTCAAGCTGAGGCCAAGGAAAGAGAAGCCGAACAGAAAAAAAAAAAAAAAAGGGGGAGAAGCCCGGCGGGGAGGGGGAGAAGGCCGGAGGTGGTGTGTTTTCTCCTTCTTTGCGTTCTTTGTGTTCTCTGTGGTTCTATCTCTCTCTTCTTTGCGTTCTTTGTGTTCTCTGTGGTCTCTTCTTTGCGTTCGCTGTGGTTCTATCTCTCCTTCTTTGCGTTCTTTGTGTTCTCTGTGGTTTTATCTCTCCTTCTTTGCGTTCTTTGTGTTCTCTGTGGTTCTATCTCTCCTTCTTTGCGTTCTTTGTGTTCTCTGTGGTTCTATCTCTCCTTCTTTGCGTTCTTTGTGTTCTCTGTGGTTTTATCTCTCCTTCTTTGCGTTCTTTGTGTTCTCTGTGGTTCTATCTCTCCTTCTTTGTGTTCTTTGTGTTCTCTGTGGTTTTTATCTCTCTCTTTGCGTTCTTTGTGTTCTCTGCGGTTTTTCTTCCTCTTCTTTGCGTCTCGGAGGGAGGCTCTTCTTTATTACTCTAGTTTATTACTCTAATTGCGTTCGTGTTTGGATCGTGAATGACTCTTTGCTGTTGTTGGCGGTGCGGGTTTCGCGGACGTCTTGGACGTTTTGCTTTTGCGACCAGGCCATGTTCCAGACGACGTGGCGGTCGCGCTTGATGGCGAAGTCGTACCAGCCCAGCAGGCGGCTCCAGCCTTCGATGAAGGCGAGCAGGAAGAGCACCCAGACCAGCCGGACGATGCCCCACAATTCCTTGAAGGCAATCCGGCCGACACGGCTGTTGTCGATGCTGCTGACGCGGTAGCCGTATTTGTGGCGCAGATAGAGATGGCCCGCATGGTTGCGCCGGCGCTGGCGGATGAAGTCGCTGACGGTGGTCGGTCCCGTGTTGTAGACGATGGCGTCGGGCGCGTATTTGACCAGCATGCCCTTCCGGATCACCAGGGCTTCCACGAAGGCTTCGTCCATGGCCACGTCGGTGGGGATCTGGTCAAAGACCTTGCGGAAGGCGATCATCTCGCCCAGCCGCGGGATCTCGAGGCAGAGTTCATGCTCCATGCGCAGCCGCAGATGGCTGAGCAGCCCCGTGATGTGGTCGGGGGTGTTGACCGCCACCTTCTGGGCGCCGACCATGCCCACGTTGGGGTCTTTGAACATGCGCACCATGTGCTCGACCGCGTATTCGTGGGGGATCGTGTCGGCGCTCTCCAGGACGCAAATCTCACATTGGGTCGCCTGGAGGAACAGGTTGATCGCGCTGGTTTTGCCCTCGCGGCGCTCCTGTTCGATCAGCTTGACCCGGCTGTCGATCGCCATAAACTCGCGCACGATGGGCACCGTTTGATCTGTGCAAGCGCTGGCGACGACGATGATTTCGACGATCTCGACATCATGGACGTGTTGGTCGATCAGGGCATCGAGCAACGGGCCAATATTCTTTTCTTCGTTGTAGGCGGTCAGCCCGACGCTACAGCGAATCTTGTCGACCGCGTGATGATGAGGTGTCATGAGATGGTTTCTAAGGTGAATGGGTTTGCGTAAATAGGATTATCCTGCCACCAACTTGATGACGGTGACACCGTCGCCGCCCTCGTTGGCCTCCCCAGATCGCATTGTGCCGACTAACGGATGGGAACGTAACGTGTCGCGCACGGCATTGCGCATTGCGCCGGTGCCGTGACCATGAATGATGCGTACAAAGGGCAGCCGCGCCATGTAGGCGTCGTTCAAGTATCGTTCAAGCCGGTCCAGACCGTCATCGACGCGTTCGCCGCGCAGATCGAGTTCCAGACCGGGGCTGGTGACGACACTGCTGCCAGATTGAATCTTAACACTAGAAACGGGTGCTTCCTTGACGGCTTTCTGCCGCAGTTCCAGACGTTTCAGCGGCAATTTCAATCTGAAGTTGCCCAACTGCACATCCGCCTCGTTTGTCGTCGGGTAGAGAGCGAGCACTTCGCCGCTTGCCTGCAGGCTGGCGACCCAGACGCGGTCGCCCACTTCGATCGGTCCGACGAGGCGTTCGTTTTCCTGACCGGGCACGATGACCGACCGGTTGACGGCTTCGGTCGCCTGTTTGCGCCGGTTGATCTCTTTCTCGGTGCGGACCAGGAATTCCTCGTGCGCGCCCTGACCCGTCGAGACGCCGCTGCGCGCCTGGCGGCGCAGTTGCTCCATTTCCTGCCGGGTGTTTTCCAGTTCGCTCTGCATCAGTTCGCGCGTTTCGGCGATGACCGCACGCCGCGCTTCTTCGATCTTGGCCAGTTGGTGGCGTAGATCCGTTTCCGCCAGTTTTGCCTGGCGTTCGCGCTCGCGGGCGCGTTCCGCGGCGGTGAGGGCTTCGAGCTTGGCGCGCTTGATATCTTCCAGCAGCGCATCCGCTTTGAGCGTATCGGGGCGCACGGTGGCTTCGGCGCGCTCGACGATCACCGGATTCAGACCAAGCCGCCGCGCGATGGTCAGCGCCTGGGAGCGGCCGGGCAGCCCGATGCTCAATTCGTAGGTTGGGCTGAGCGACTCGACGTCAAACTCCATCGATGCATTGCGCACGCCGGGTGTGTTGTGGGCATAGAGTTTGAGGTCGCTGTAGTGGGTGGTGGCAAAGGTCGTGATGCTCCGGTCGCGCAGGTTGTCGAGCAGCGCCATGGCCAGGGCAGAGCCCTCTTCCGGGTCGGTGCCGGCGCCCAACTCGTCGAGCAGCACGAGGCTGTGCGGATCGGCCTCCTCCAGAAGGTTGATGATGTTGGTCATGTGGCTGGAGAAGGTGCTCAGGCTCTGTTCGATGCTCTGTTCGTCGCCGATGTCGGCGTAAATGCCCTCAAAGACGGTGAGTTTGCTGCCCTGGTCGGTGGGGATCATCAGCCCGGATTGGGCCATCAGCGCCAACAGCCCGACGGTCTTCAACGTGACCGTCTTGCCGCCCGTGTTGGGACCGGTGACGATGATCTGGAAGGTGTCATCATCCAGATAGACATCGATGGGCACGACTGTTTTGGGATCGAGCAGCGGGTGCCGCGCCCGGCGCAGGTCGACAACGGAGCCGGGGTGGAGCAGGAGATCCTGCTCGGCGGCGGGTTCCGGCTGTGCGCCGGGTTTGTTGGTGTGCGTATGGCGCCGCGGTTTGATGGGCTGGAAGGCCGACATCTCGGGCACGGTGGCTTCGAGCGTGTAGGCGTATTTGGCCTTGGCAAAGGTAAAGTCCAGTTCAGCCAGGATCTGGGTGTTGCGGCGCAGATAAGGTGCTTCGTCGCCCACCAGTTCCGTGATTTCGGTCAAGATGCGGCGGACTTCTTTTTCCTCGGCCAGTTCCAGTTCGCGGACCGCGTTGTTCTGCTGGACCACCTTGATCGGCTCGATAAAGAGCGTGGCGCCGGAGGCGGATTGGTCATGGACGATGCCATCGACAAAGCCCTTGGCGTCGGCGCGCACGGGGATCACGTAGCGGCCCTGGCGTTGGGTCACGAGCGAATCTTGCAGGTAGGGTTTGAAGTCGGCGCTATGGACGATGCGTTCGAGCGTGCTGAGCAGGCGATCCTGGGCGACGCGCAGTTCGCTGCGGATGCGGCCCAGCGCGGGGCTGGCGCTGTCGAGCACGTCGCCGCGTTCGCTGATGGTGCGGCCGATCTCGTCCGACACGTGGTCGCAGGTCTGGATGTTGAAGGCCATCGCGGCGAGGTGCGGGAAAGTGCTTTCCAACTTGGTGAGCATCGTGCGCAACTGGCGGGCGCGTGCCAGGGTGTGCTTAATTTCCAGCAGATCAGGCGGGAAGAGGGTGATGCGGCGCTCGGCGCGGTCGAGGAGCGGGCGCAGGTCGTGGACGCCGCCAAAACTGATGTCATCCTTCTGTTCGAGCAGGATGTAGGCTTCTTCGGTTTGGACGAGCCGCTCGTCGATGATCGCGAGGTCATCGCTGGGCAGGAGCGAAGAGGCCAGTTCGACGCCACCGCTGAATGCGCAGTGGGTGGCGAGGCGCTCGAGGATTTTCGGATATTCGAGAACACGCAGCGTGCGCGGATTCATGTAGGGCGATCCTGAGTAAGGCCTGACTAAGGCACACGACGGCAAAAAACGTAAAGGCCATCATACCACAGCGCGGGATCGCGCCCCAAAGTGGGTGGGGGAGGAGGAGGAGGGGAAAAAGATCAACGCGGAGACGCGGAGTGGCGCGGAGAGCGCGGAGGAAGAAGAAGAAGAGGAGGAGGAGGAGAGACTCCCGCGAAGACGCAAAGACGCAAAGGGGAAGACGGAGGAAAAGATCAAAATGTCTCCGCGTTGATCTTTTCCTCCCTCCTCCTCCGCGTCCTCCGCGCCCCTCCGCGTCTCCGCGTTGATCTTTTCCCCCCCTCTTCCTCCGTCTTCCTCCGCGTCCTCCGCTCCTCCTCCGCGTCTCCGCGTTGATCTTTTTTCCCACCGTCCTCCTTCCCTAACGAAATTCATCGCTGTTGCGATATTTATTATGAATATTAGGCCAATCTCTATAATTGATAAATGACTGTTGACATATGTGGGTAATTTGCCTATGATTGTGAATATGGATGAACTTGATGCGACTGACGTGGAAATTTTGAATGCGCTGCAGGTTGAGGGGCGGATGGCCAATGCGGAGTTGGCGCGGCGGTTGAACCTGTCGCCGCCGGCGATCCATGCCCGCATCAGACGGCTTGAGGAGCTTGGGTATATCCGGGAGTATGTCGCGATCCTTGACCGCGAACGGCTGGGCTTTGATATGCTCTGCTTTGTAAGCATCACCCTGCAACTGCACACGCGGGAACAGGTGCAGCAGTTTCGCACCGCAGTCCAGCAGATCCCATGCGTGCTGGAGTGCCATCATGTCACCGGCGAATATGACTACCTGCTCAAGGTCATTGTTCGCAACCGCAAAGAGTTGGAGCATCTCGTCATGGAAGAGTTGACCCCGCTCCCCGGCGTGGCGCGCATCCACACGAGCCTTGTCTTTACCGAAATCAAAAGCAGCACAGCACTCCCATTAGGAGGGTCACAATGAGCCAGATCGAGTATCCGCCGGGCGTTGCAGCCTATGTGGCACGGGGGGCGGCGATGTCTGCGGCGGAAGCTGCGCAGCGCGCGACCATGCGCACGAAGAAGTTTGACACCATTGCGGTGCATGGCCTCTACAACATGGAAGCGGCGCTGGCGAATCAGGGCAGCATCATCGAGCCGGCCTATCTGAGCACGTCGCAGCACTTTGAGAATAGCGACCACATGGAGGCGGCGCTGGCCTATCTGATGCCGTCGTGGACCTATGCCCGCATCGCCAATCCGACGCAACACTACCTTGAGGAGACAGTCGCCCTGTTGGAAGGGTATGGCTATCCCGGCGAGGTGAGCGCTACGGTGACCGGCTCGGGGATGGCGGCGGTCTTTATGGCGACCAATCCATTTTTGAGCCAGGACCCCGCTAATTGGGCGGGCAGCGGCGCACACCCGGCCAATATCGTCGTGAGTGCGAAGTGCTATGGCGGCACCTTTATGCTCTTCTCACAGCGCTACGCCGCGGAGCGTGGGATTGAGGTGCGGTGGGTGCGTAACGGTCTTGATCTGGATGAGTGGGCAGCCCAGATCGACGATGGGACGCGCTTTCTTTTTGGGGAAATGCCGAGCAACCCGACCCTGGGCGTTTTCGACATTGCGGCGGTCGCCGCGCTGGCACACGCCCACGGGCTGCCCTTGATTGTCGATTCGACCGTGGCCACGCCGGCTCTGTTGCGGCCGTTGGAGCAGGGGGCGGACATTGTGGTGCAGTCGCTTAGCAAGACCATGGGGAGCAGTGGCATGGCCATTGCCGGTGCGCTCATTGCCCGCCACAACATCCCCAGCCGGGTTGGACCGGGTGCGCTCCGTGAGAATTTTGCGCTCTATGTCAAGTTGCTGCCGCTGCGTGACCACGGGCCGGGGCTTACCCCGTTCAGTTCGCTGATGCTGCTGAATGACATTCGCACATTGCGCAGCAAGATCGATGAACTGAGCGAAAACACCCTGCGGGTCGCAACCTTTTTGCAGACGCATCCACGGGTCGAAGCCGTGAACTACCCCGGTCTGCCCACGTCGCCGGGACACGCGATTGCGCAGCGCGACATGTGGCTGGTCGACGGCGATGCCGATGGCAAACCGGTCAACCGGTATGGCCATTTGCTGAGTTTCACCGTGGCCGGCGGGGTCACGGCGGCGCGTACGGTCTTTGATCGCCTGCAACTGATCTGGCGCGCCACGGATCTGGGGCGCATCAAGAGCGTCGCCACCATTCCCGCGATTTCGACCCATCAGCAACAGGGCGATACAGGGCGCACACTTGCCCAGGTGCCGGGCAACCTGATCCGGCTGAGCGTGGGCGGTGAGCACTATGCCGATGTGATCGACGATCTCGACCAGGCGCTGGCGACGATTTGACCGTGCACCGAAGTGTGATTGCTTCATAGACAGACGTGAACCAAACAAAGGAGTTTGAAATGTCTCGCCACGTACATCAAACGATGGGCCAACAGTCCGGACGCCGTTCCTGGGCCGAACCGTGGAAGATCAAGATGGTCGAACCCATCAAGATGACCGACCGGCCCGAGCGCGAAGCGGCGATCCGCGACGCAGGCTACAACACCTTCCTGCTGCGCTCGGAAGATGTCTACATCGACCTGCTGACCGATTCGGGCACCAGCGCCATGAGTGACCGCCAGTGGGCCGGGATCATGCTGGGCGACGAAGCGTATGCCGGCAGCCGCAACTTCTATCATCTGGAGGCGGCCGTCCAGCACTATTACGGCTATCAGTATCTGGTGCCGACGCATCAGGGGCGTGGCGCCGAGCATTTGATCAGCCGGTCGCTGATCAAACCGGGCGATGTCATTCCGGGCAATATGTATTTCACGACCACGCGGCTGCACCAGGAACTCGCCGGCGGCGTCTTTGTCGACGTGATCATTGACGAGGCCCATGACCCGGCGAGCCAGCACCCGTTCAAGGGGAATGTCGATCTGGGCAAGCTTGAAGGATCTGATCCAGCGCGTGGGTGCGGAGAAGATCCCGTACGTGAGTCTGGCGGGTACGGTGAATATGGCGGGCGGCCAACCTGTCAGCATGGAAAACGTCAAGGCGCTGCGGGCACTGTGCGATCAGTATGGCATCCGGCTTTATCTGGATGCGACGCGGATGGTGGAGAATTCGTTCTTCATTCAGGAGCGTGAAGAGGGCTATGCCGGCAAGACAATTGCGGCGATTCTGTTGGAGTTCTGCAGCTATACCGACGGCGCGTGGATGAGTTCCAAGAAGGATCATCTGGTCAACATCGGCGGCTGGCTGGCGATGAATCACAAGGATTTGTTTGACAAAGCCAGCAACCTCGTGGTCGTGTATGAAGGGCTTCATACCTACGGCGGCATGGCCGGCCGCGACATGGAAGCGCTGGCCATCGGCATCGAAGAAGCCGTGCAGGACGATCACGTCCGCAGCCGCATCGGCCAGGTGCGTTACCTGGGTGAACTGCTGGAGGATTGGTCCATTCCGATTGTGCAGCCGATTGGCGGCCCGCGATCTTCCTGGATGCACGGGCAATCTATGCGCATGTCCCGCAAAGCCGTTTTCCGGCGCAGACGCTGGCGGCGCAGCTCTACCTGGATTCGGGGATCCGGGCGATGGAGCGCGGGGTTGTGAGCGCAGGGCGTGACCCGGAGACGGGCGATCACCGGTATCCAAAGCTTGAACTCGTCCGCCTGACGATCCCGCGGCGCGTCTATACGCAGGCGCACATGGATGTCGTGGCTGAGTCCGTCAAGGCCGTCTACGACAATCGTGACAACATTCATGGGCTAGAGATGGTATTTGAGCCAGAATACTTGCGATTCTTCCAGGCGAGATTTGAGCCGGTCGCGAAGTAAGGACCATCACGAGATACGGAATACGCTATACGTTCCTTTGTCAAACCGGGGCTGATCGGTGACAATTGAGGGCAAGGAGTCGCAGCAGAATGACTACCGAAATCCTTGACAACACCATCCCTGCGACGGGGCGCCGTCGCAGATCCGGAGTAAAACGCATGCCGGTTGCGATCACGAGCCCTCAGAATCAACGCGTCAAGGACCTCATCAAGCTTGAAAAACGCGCCGCACGTGAGTTGCGGCGCGTTACCCTGGTCGAGGGTGTCCGCGAAGTGAGTCGGGCGTTGGACGCCGGCATCACCCCGGTCGAAGCGTATGTCTGTCCCGAACTTGCGACGGATCCGGAACTCCAGCCGGCGCTTCGCAAACTGGAAGAACTGGATGCGACGCGGCGCACGACGCTCTACACGATTACGCCTGAGATCTACGCCAAGATCGCGGTGCGCGAGGAGAGCGGTGGCGTGATCCTGGTCATCCGCTACCGTTCCACGGCACTTGACCATCTGCCCTTGCGGGCGTCGCCGCTGTTCATCGTCGTCGAGAACCCCGAAAAGCCTGGGAACCTGGGCGCGATTCTGCGCACGGCCGACGCCACGGGTGCGGACGGCGTCATTGTCTGTGGCGGCACCGACGTGCACAACCCCAACGTCATTCGCGCCAGCCTTGGCACTGTGTTCACCATGCCGGTGGCGGAAGCCTACACGGATGACGCCATTCGTTGGTTGCGTGCCCATGATCTACGGATCATCGCTGCCACGCCGGAAGGCGCGAAGGTCTATGTGAGCCATGAGGCGGGACATGAACGGCAGCTTGAGGCCATCAACGCGGCGGTGGCCACCGCCGCGGTCACAGGGCCGACCGCCGAACCGGTCACAGAACCGGAGAGACGCGCACCCGAGGCGACTCCTCCTGCCGCAGAGACAGCCAGCGGCAGCACCGGTGGGAGCACCGGTGACACCGGCGCCGTACTGCCGCCGCCAATGCCTGCAACCTACCCAAATCCTGACCGGCGCGTCAAGGTGTATACGAGCGTCGACCTGCACAGTCCCTGTGCGATCGTGCTGGGGAGCGAGGCCGATGGGTTGACTGAGCCGTGGTTGGAAGCCGCGGACGACCGCGTCTATATTCCCATGCGCGGGCAGGCGGACAGCCTGAATCTGTCGGCATCCACTGCGGTCATTCTTTATGAAGCGCTGCGCCAGCGCGAGGTGGAGGCGCCGAACAAGGTGCGCCGGAACACCAGCTCATAGCCCTGCGCTCATGCGACGCCTGTTCAGTTCGCCTCGCACCCTGCCGGCAGCCACGGCGGTCTTTGCCGCTTTGTTGCTGGCGCTGCTAGCGGCGGTCTTCTACAGCCCGATTTTGCTTGGCATCCGCACGTTCCCCGACGGCGATTTCACTCATCACTTTTTGCCATTTTCATTATTTCAGCAACAAGAATTACTTTCAGGCCGGCTGCCGGTCTGGAATCCCTACACGTATGGCGGTCACCCTTTTCTAGCGGACGTACAGGCGGCGGTCTTCTACCCGATCAGCAACCTGGTGCTTGGGCTGACGCTGCCTTTTACGGATGCCGGTGTGCGGCTCTATTTCCTGGAGGTCGAGGCCATTGTCCAGATAGTACTGGCCGGGTTCTTCACCTATCTGCTGGTGCGGGATCTGACCGGCAGCCGGCAGGCCGCCTTGCTTGCCGGTGCGCTCTTCGCCTTTTCCGGCTATTTGACGGGTTATCCGCCGCTGCAACTGGCGGTGCTGCGGACGGCGATCTGGCTGCCCCTGATCCTTTGGCTGTTGTTGCGCATGGCGTGGGCGCCTCACCGGTGGCGGTGGGGCATCGGGGCCGGGGGGGGGCTGGCGGTGAGTTTTCTGGCCGGGCACTCGCAGACATTTCTGTACATCGTGTATGTGACGGGCGCGTGGATGGCGGTGCTGCTGGGTGCGGCGTCAGGCGCAAAGAGAAAGCCAGTCAACCCGTCCACCTCGTCCACCTCGTCCACCTCGTCCACCCACCAAACCGCACTGCTGCTCGGCAAATTTGTGCTGGTGGTTGTCCTGGCGGTTGGGTTAAGTGCGGCGCAGTGGCTGCCGAGTGTTGAGTTTGTCGCGGAGAGTGTGCGGGCGAATGTCGACTATGCCTTTGTCAGCGGCGGCTTTCCCCTACAGGACACCTGGCAGCTCCTGATGCCGGGGGTGCTCACCCAATTTTCACCGCTCTATATCGGCGTGGTCGGGCTTGGGCTGGTGGTGCTGGCGCTGGGCGCCTGGCCGGTTGCTGCGAGTGTGCTGGCGGGTGCGCCGGCGATCCTGAAGGCGCGCTGGGGCATCCTCTTTTTTGCCGGCATGGCGCTTGTGGCGTTGCTACTCGCCTACGGGGGCAATGGTTTCCTCTACCCCGTCTTCTACCGGTTTGCGCCTGGCTGGAGTCTCTTCCGCGGGCAGGAACGTGCGGCCTACCTGGTGGCGCTGGGGTTGTGTGTGCTGGCCGGGTACGGCGCGGCGGCGATTCCGGGCATGGCGTTACGACGGCGGGCGCGGCTGGCGACGATTTACATTGTGCTGGTGGCGGCGGGCGTCTACGTTTTGGGTTGATGTGGCAGTTGCCGGGGCGCACGGCGATGGGGCAATGGCAGTTTCTGCTGGTGGCGACGATCACGCTGCTGCTGGCGGGTGCGGTCACCGTGCTGTTGCGTTGGCCTGGGTGGAGCGGGCGGCGGGCGGTTGTCCTCTTTGTCCTGGCGATTGGCAACCTATTCTGGGCCAATATGGCGACGAACATCGCCGACTTCAGCCCGGCACGCAAGACCCTGGTGGCGCCGGAGGTCGAGGCGCTGCAACAAGCGGTTGCTTCGACGGCCAACGTCACCGGTTTGCCGGGTCGCACCTATAACGAGTTCCGTGCGTATGAAGATTTTGGGATGCGGATCGGGGTTGAGGATGTCTGGGGATCAAGCCCGCTGCGTCTGGCGCGCTATGCTGCGTTCTTTGACAATTTCCCGCTGGATCGGATGTGGCGTTTGCTGGGTGTGGATCATGTCCTGACCTGGCGCAAGGAGCTCTTTGCGCCGAGCACCCTGCTGGGCGAATGGCCGCAAAGCACCGATACAACCTACCTGCATGCCCTTGCCTGGGGGCAACCCGCGGGCGTGGCTGGTGCAAGCCGTGCAGCCCAGTGAGGACGCCGATGCCATCCAGCAACTGGCCTCCTCGGCGTTCGACCTGGACACCGTTGCCCTCGTTGCCAGCGCTGCCTGGCCGCAAGGCCAACCAGACGCTGCACCCGTCTCGCCGGGGGAGGGTGCACCCTCACCAACCATCAGGCTCACCCAACTGACGCCTGGCCGGCTGGGGGTGGAGGTGGCGAGTGAGCGTGGTGGGATGCTGGTGTTTGCCGAGAATTGGCTGCCAGGCTGGGCAGTTGAAGATATCCAGTGCCCTCCCGAAACGCCAACTTGTGAGGCCGGAACGTGGCCTGCTGGGGGGCTTCCCTATTTCAAACCCGTGCGGGCGAATTTGGCGCTCGTCGGTGCACCGATCCCGCCAGGGACGGTGCAATTTAGCCTGGTCTATCGGCCGGCATCCATCCCTTTGGGACTCCTCCTCTCTGCCGTCACCCTGCTACTTCTCGCGGTCGCCGGTCTGTTTAGCTTGCGGAAATGGCGAAACAATCCACGACCAAGTCAACCATAATTATCAGATCGCGTCGGTTTTGGTTGATCAATCTTCAGAGAAATCGATCTATAATAGTATTTAATTGTATGTCCAGTTATCGTTGCTAAGATACGTCGTTTGCTTGATACGTTCGCCGGTTTTCTCTGCAATAATTCGAGTCGGCTACATTGCGGACTTCATCACACTTCTACACCCTCGCATCCGCATCAATCCGCATACTGCCAGCGTTTGGAACACCGAACCAATCGTAGTCAGAAAGGCAATTCATCATGGCGACTAACGCTGCTCACCGGATCCGCCTTGTCTGTGCGACGCTGCTGATTGCAGCGGTCTTGCTTACGGCAGTCACGTCTCCGGCCAGTGCACAGGATCAACCTGCGCAGCCGTCTGGCGGGGGGCGTCTGATCTATCTACCTTTTCTGGGGGGCGCCGAAGCGTCGAGTGAACTCACGCCAGACGCGGGTGGGGCGGCTGCTCCTAAAACCGAGCCTCTCAACCTGATCGTGGACACCGACCCGGGTGTGGATGATGCAACGGCGATCACGTGGCTCTTTAGCCAGCGCCGTGCGCCGGTGCGGGTGTTAGGCATCGTCACCATGGCGGGCAACACGAGTCTCTACAATGCAACCAACAATATGCTGACGCTGCTTGAAGCGCTTGGCCAGAACACTACGCCGGTGACCATGTCGGCGGCGAGTCCGCTCGTCCAGCCTCTGAGCCGGACGGGGTACTTTCTGCATGGACCGGATGGTCTCTGGTTCCTGGGCTATCAACATCCCCACGACTTGAGCGGGGTGCCCACGGATGCGGCAGGATATTACTGCAGCGCAGTTGCGGCGCATCCGGGGGTGACGGTGCTGGCGCTGGGTCCGCTCACCAATCTTGCCAACGCGGTGACGCGCTGTCCGGAAGTCATGAGAACGGCCGGGCGCATCATCGTATTGGGTGGGGCGAAGGCGGGCGGGAACAAGACGCCGGATGCGGAGTACAACTTCTGGCAGGACCCCGAAGCGGCGAACATCGTGTTCACGGCGCGCCTGCCGGTTCAGTTTCTGCCGCTCGACACCTTCAGCCGGGTCACGATGACGGGCAAAGAGGCGGAACGGCTGGCAGCGAGCCGGAATCCCACGGTCCGTCTGATTGCGCCGGCCATCGTCCAGTATGTGGCGGCGCAAGCCCAGAACACCGGGATTGCCACCCTCCCGGATGCGGTGGCCGCGGTGTATGCGGTCAACCCGACCATCGGTGCGCTGCAGTCCAGTCTTGTCCAGATGGTGCTGGACGAAGGAAAAGCACGCGGCCAATCGATTATAGGGTTGAGCGTCGCCGAACGTGTTGCGATGATTGCGGATGACGCTGAATTGAGTGGGTTGGCCGACCGGGCGTTTGCATATCCTCCAGACCCGAATTTCGATATGCAGGCTGAACTGGGTGCGATCCTGGCGCGCGAGCCAGACAATGGCTTGCTCGTCGGTGCCGTGCCGCAGAATCTGTTGTCGCGCACGGTTGTGCCCGACCTGATGAAGAAGTAAGCGAATCCGGTCGCAAGCGAGGGTGACTGAGTGGGGAGACCGAGCATGGATGTACTACAGCCGTCGTTGTCATCAGAACTGTTCGATGAACTTGCCCTGCTGTTGGATGCCGGCGGGGTAGGTGGCGGCATCATGAGCCCATCCGTGTACGAGACATGGGGCAGCAGCGGCGGGATGGTGGCTGGGACGAGTCGCCGTTGCTCCTCTACCGGATCATCCCGACTTTGGCGGCCATCCTTGCCCTCCAGCAGCACGATCCAGATGGAAAGCATGAGCAGGCGGTTACCGCGGGGCTTGCATATCTAAACGCACTACCCACCCACTGTCTCAAGCCTCTCCCCAATATCATCCCGGTGGCGTTTGAACTCATTGCACCGCGCCTGCTGGCCGATGCGCAACGTGCCGGTTTGCCGGTTCGAGGTGAGCTCTTTGCAGGTGTGGTTGCCGCCGGCGAAAAACGGCGCAAGCGCATGGCAATGATGCCGGCGCCGGAGTCGAATTCACCGCTCTATGCCTCCTGGGAAGCATGGGGACAGCGACCGGCGGCGCACGAGGTCACCGACGCCGGAGGGGTTGGGCATAGTGCCGCCGCCACGTCCTATTGGCTGAAGGCCAGTGCGGGGTGTGACGAACTTGCTGAGGCGCGTCAAGTGGCCCGGCGCTACCTTGCGAATGCCTCAGCCGCGACCGGTTTGGGCATTCCCGGCGTGATGCCATCGGCATGGCCGGTCAACCGCTTTGAGCAGTCGTTCATGCTCCACATCCTGCTTTTGGGTGATCTGCTCCATCATCCGCGTTTGCAGCCGATCGTGACCCGGCAGCTTGACGATCTCCATGCGGCGTTGACACCCGCCGGGATTGGATTCAGCGACCACTTTATGCCGGATGGTGACGACACCGCCGCAGCGCTGGCCGTGCTCAACCTGGCGGGGCGGCGAGTATCCCCCAAAGCGTTGACGGCATTCCAGCATGACGCACACTTTTCCACCTATCCCTTTGAACTGCACAATTCAATCACCGTCACGGCGCGTGCAACGCAGGCATTGGCGATCTCGGGCGTTTCCGTGCGCCAGTGGCGCAAAGCGATCGTCGACGCACAATATGACAATGGTTGGTGGGTGGGTGACAAGTGGAATGTATCCCGCCTCTACAGCACCTGCATCGCGCTGTCAGCGCTGCACAATGCAGGGTACGACAGTGCAAAAGAGGCGGCGCGGAAAGCGATTTTGAACAGCCAACATCCCAATGGTGGCTGGGGGGAGGGGCAAGACGCAACGCAGGTCGAGACTGCGTTTGCGTTGCTGGCGTTGCGGATTTTGGAGCGTGATGGGTTTGTGGATCCGATCACCCATCATGCGCTGGTGCGTGGCAACCGTTGGCTTGCGTATGCTGTGGAGCATGGGCAGATCTGCACTAAGCCGGTTTGGATCTGCAAAGATCTCTTCTCGCCGGCGCGCATTGATCGCACCTTCGTTTTGGCCGCGTTGTTGGCGCCGCAAAGAGCGGCGCGTCCCGCGCCGGCAAGTGGCGACCGGGCCAACAGAATCAGCCGGAGAAGCGCAGCCCGATGATCTCACAGGCAGAATTTATGGCCGCCCCTGCTGAGACAGTGGCGGCGTTTGCACCTGCCTCCATCGTGTATGCCGCCGCCGGCACGCGGCGCGCCGCCGTGTTGGCGGGTGAACCGGCGGAGGGGGATGGATACGCAGAGTGGTCGCGAGGGCAGATGATGCGGGCCTGCCGGGTGATCTTCGACCATGGCGTGCAGCATGTTTTCACACTGCTTGCGGGGCCGGGCCAGTTCCAAGAGGTCGGCGCCTACCGGGGCCATCTGATCGACTGGATCGCTCAGGGTGTGGCTGGGGACACGGCCCTGCGGGATTTTCAAGCACACGGCTGGAATGTGCGCTTGCTCTGTGGCGATGAGATTCCGCTGCTGAGCGACGCACGCAAGCGGCTCCGCGAGCAATCACGATCGGGTGCACCCACGCTTTGGCTGCAGGTGATCCCCGAAGCGGAAACACCGTGGCAGTGGGCGTTCACCGCAATCAAGCGTAGTGGCGCCGAGAGCCGCAGAGAAGCGGTGCGGGCGCTGTACGGTGAAGAGATCGCCCCGATCTCGCTCTTGCCTGGGTTTGGCAAACCGGTCATTTCGGCGGACCTGCTGCCGCCATTGCTGGCCGGTTCGGTGCAGTGCTACTGGTCACAACAGCCGGGTTACAGCCTGACGGCGCACCAGCTTCGTTTGGTCTTGTATGACTATGCGTTTCATCGGTCGACCTGGCGTGCAGATAAGACAGGCCGAGCGGAACAGGTGTTGGCGCATGCGGACGCATGGCGTGACGGGCCGATCCTTGGGCTTGGCCGCCGGCTTGGCCCATTCTGGTATCCAGAGCATGGCAGGCCATTTTCGGGGTCGTCGCTGGAGGAGCAGTAAGATGACGCTTTCTGCTGTACTTTTTGATCGAGACGGGGTGCTCACCCATTTTGACGCGGCAAGCGCCGCGGCAGATCTCCAGCCACTGCTACCCATTTCGCTGCCGGCGCTCGTGATGCGCTGGCAGGCCTATGGTGCGCGTCATGGGTTTCCAGCAGACAAGGTGCAGGAGCAGCGCTTTTTCGAGGGATTTTGGTCGTCCATCGGTGACGAACTCGGCATCGATCAAAGCCAACGGGAGCGCTTGCGGGCCTTTGACTACTATCGCTACATCCGGGCCTATCCGGATGCGGCGCCGATGTTGGCCCAATTGAAGGCGGCCGGCTTTCGCATTGGTGTCCTCTCCAACTTCTCGCTTGCGAGTCTTGACACCTCACTGGCGCGGGTCGGGTTGGGCGAATGGATCGACGTGGCCGTCTCCGCAACGGTGATCGGCGCCGCAAAGCCCGCCCCGGCCGCCTACCTTGCGGCGCTCGATGCGCTTCAGGTCGCGCCGGAGGCCTGCTGTTTCTTTGATGACGAGTTGGCGAACGTTGTGGGTGCGCGCGAACTTGGCATCACCGGCTTTCTCGTGGAGCGGACGCGCGGCGAGCATGATCTGGCCACGGGGACCATCGCCGATCTGACCGGCGTGTGGGCGGCGGTGCATTCACTCTGACCCGCGGTGCGGCGCCATGTTGCGTCTGATCGCGCCGGCAATTGTCTCAATGCTGGCAGGCTTGGTTAGAAAGTCGTCCATGCCGGCTGCCAGACAGCGTTGCCGATCTTCTGGGGTGACTGCCGCAGTCATCGCAATGATGACCGGTGGCGCTCCAGCAGGTTGGGTAGTGTGCGAGCACGTACGGTGGCTTCGATCCCATCCATGACCGGCATCTGCAAGTCCATAAAAACGATGTCATAGCGTTGCGCTTCAAGCGCAGCCACGGCTTCGGCGCCATTGGCGACGACGGCAGGTTTGTAGCCAAGCCGCTGCAGAATCCTTTGCAGCACTTTTTGATTCACCACGTTATCCTCAACGATCAGCATCGTGGCAGGGAAGTCGTGCGCCAGGCTAACTTCTGCTGACGGCGCCGCCGCCTTTTCCTCCCCCGGCGGGCTGACAGGGTCAACCTGCGCAAACCCCGGCAAGCGCAACAAGGTAGTGAGCAGTTCTCGGGGTTTGACCGGTTTCAGCAATAACTCGCAGTTCGCCACATTTGCCGTTACCGCCTTTAGTCTTGTTTGGTCAACGTGATCGCCAAATCAGGGGTGATCTCGCCGCGCTGCTGCGAGCAGGCCGGCAAACTCGTCGTCGCCAATCGCTGGGGGGCTGACATGATCAGGGCATCGATGCGCTCGCTACCACGCAGTGAGTCACTTGCGGTCTGCACCTGGTCGACCGTCGTCGTGCTGGCGCCCCAACCGGCCAGCACCTGCGCCAGGAGATCGCGTCCGGTCGGGTTGCTTTCGACCACGACGATTCGTTTTGTCTTCAGGGGTGTCTGCGATTGCAGTGGCTGTGCTGGCGTCGAATCACACTTCAGCCGCACGAGGACATGAAAGGTGGAGCCAGCGCCAAGGACGCTCTCCACCCAGATGTTTCCTTTCATCAACTCGACGAGCCGCTTGCTGATCGTCAGCCCGAGCCCGGTGCCGCCGAAACGCCGCGTGTGCGAGCTGTCTACCTGCGTAAACGAGTGGAAGATCAGCGCATGATCCCGATCACTGATCCCGATGCCGGTGTCGCGCACCGCAAAGTGCAGGCGGCAATCGTCTGCTGGGTGCAGCCCGCCTTCGTCGTCCACATCGACCGCGGTCTCGCGCGTCACCGTCACGATGACTTCACCAGCGCTCGTAAACTTGACGGCATTGGAAAGTAGATTCACGAGAATCTGCCGCAGCCGCTGCGCGTCGCCAATGACCGCAGACGGCACGTCCGGCGCCATCTGATAGGCAAGTTCCAACTGCTTGACGGCCGCGTCTGCGGCAACGACATCCAGTGCATCTTCGACGCATTGCCGGAGGTCAAACGGCGTCATGGTCAATTGCAGCGCGTTCGCTTCGATCTTTGAGAAGTCGAGGATATCGTTGATGATCGCCATGAGGGTGCGGGAGCTCTGGCGGATCGTCTCGACAAACTCCATTTGCTCTCGATCCAACGGTGTCCGGCTCATTAAATCGGTCATACCGATCACGGCGTTCATGGGTGTGCGAATTTCGTGGCTCATATTTGCCAGGAACTCGCTTTTCGCCTGATCGGCGGCCTCCGCCTGCTCCTTCGCCGCCCGCAGCTCCGCCTCGCGCAGTTTGATCTGCGTAATATCGGTGAGGGTGACCAAGAGTTGCTCTGTTTTCTCACCGTCGCCCGGCAGCAACGTCTCGCGACTCTGCATCCACTCCCCACGCCATCGCGTTGGCGCACGCGGAACTCCAGGCTGTTCGGCAGCAGTTCACGACGGGCAATCTGCTGCCAGTGCCCAAGGACAGAGGTCACGTCGTCAGGATGGACATAGGCCAACATTGAGCCAGGATCCATAGCAAGTTCAAGGATGGTATAGCCTAACAATTCACTGCGATTGGTGTAGGTCCAGCGCTGCGTGCTCAGATTCAAGATATAGATAAAGTCGGGAGAATGCTCCGCCAGGTGACGGAAACGGCGCTCGCTCTGCTCGCGCTCGCGCACCTCCAGCTTCAGCAACTGATTGGCGGTGTCGAGTTGGGCGGTGCGCTGTAGGACGCGTTCCTCCAACTCCTGGTGCGCCAATTCCAACTGCCGCTTGCTCGCAGACAACTCTCGGTTGCGGAGGGCAAGGGTTGCGGCGGCCGCCTGTGCGCGTTCTGCACTCAACTCGGTGTCGCGCAGCGTGAAGCGTAATAACGCTGTGTTGACGGCGATCGCCATCAAGAGCGCCAGGTAGTACTCAATAATTGGCTTAACGGCGGCTTGCGCCGGCAGGACCCCAGCCACCTCCGACACGTAGATGACCGTGAGGGAGATGCTGCTGAGCCAGAAGGTGAAGGTCATGACACTGCGACCGAAGAGAAGGCCGGCCAGCGGCACGAGGACGATGAAGCCCAATGCATTAGGCGCCTGAATGGTCCCAAAGTAGAAGATCGGCGGCAACACCGTACCCAGGTAGAGCAACGCCATCAGGATGGCCGAAGCAGTTCGCAGCCGGCCGCGACGCACCAGCACCACGATCCAGACGCACGTGGCCAATGCGGCAATGTCGACCATCAACAGCAGCGTGCTATTGGCACGCCCACGCGGATCCGTCAGGAGCGAGGCCATCAAGAGGATGATGACAATGCCGCTGACGAAATCGAAAAAATAGATCCAAAAAACGCTTACGACTTCCGGGTCTTCAGCGGTCAGAGGGATGCCGATGCGCGTCTTGAGTCGAGTCCACATTGCCAATACCTCAAAACGTGCGAGGGTCACTGTCTACAAAATGTTACTTCACCTAGTCTATCACATTCGTGTCTGGCGTTGCGATCTACTTCAGGTGCATCTTCAGGAACCAAGGCGCCCCCTGGCTCCCACAATTGACAAGTGCGCTTGAGCTAGCGACAATGAACGGCTGAGTATGGTTGCGCTTGTCACCGTCTAGTGCAGAAAGAGGTACTGCTTGTCCTTTGGCGCCGTACGCCTCCCCTTTTCAAGGCACTCATCGCTTGTTCTGCGCGTCGCCCTGCTGGCGCTGCTGTTGGTCGCGTTCGGGCTACGCGTCCTGCGTCTGGATTTCCAGGAATTGCGCGGCGATGAGGCGTTTGGTTATTTTTTCAGCCAACAGGGCTTCGGTGAAATCATCGGTGCGACGTTGGCGCTGCGTGAGCCGCACCCGGTTGCCTCCTACTTTCTTCAAAAACTTTGGATGAGCGTCGCCGGCGCCGGCGAATATGCGCTCCGCTTCCAGGGGGTTGGTTGGGGTTTGCTGGCGGTTGCGCTGATCTACCGGCTGGGGCGGCGCACGGGTTTTGGCGCCTGGGGAGCCGCGCTGGCGGCGCTGTTGCTGGCGCTCAGCCCTTATGCCATCTGGCATGCGCAAGATGCGCGCATGTATCCGATGAGCCTTGCGCTGACGCTTGCCGCCGTCTACTTTGGCCTTGAAGCACTGCAACGCCAACGTTGGCCCTGGATCACGGCGTACGTGTTGGCTGCGTGGCTTGCGCTGCACACCCACTACTACGCGCGTGTTTGTCCTGGTGGGTTTGAACGTATTTGTGATTGGCCGTGCGGTCTTCGTGGCGCGCACGCGGTCACTGCTCTTCTCCTGGTTGTTGTGGCAGGTGATCGTCGTGGCGCTGTACCTCCCGTGGCTTATGCGCGCCGGCATGATCTTGTCCGGATACGGGGGCAACGGGGATTCGCCGGGCATCAGTGATGCGATTGGTCGCGCCGCCGGTGTCTTTACAGTGGGAGAAACGCTCCCAGGCGACCAGCGCCTTTGGTTTGGCGCCGCTGCCGCCGCGCTCTTGGTTATCGGTGTCCTCCGTCTGGCGCTGGGTGGCAGCGCCGATCGCCGCAATCTGGGGCTCCTCGCCTGTTATCTTGGCGTGCCGTTGGCGGCGATCTGGTATAGCGCACAGGCCCGCCCCATCTTTAATGAGCGCTATTTGATCGTGGCGCTGCCGCCCTTCTATCTGCTGATGGTCGCAGCGTTCGAGGGCAAGAAATGGCAACCGGCCGCGCAAAAGCAGTTACGATTGCGTCGGCAACCTTGTTCGCAGTTGTTTTTGCAGGCATGGCACTCTCGCTTGTGCACCATTACACCGATCCTGCCTACAGCAAGACGCGCGGGTGGCGAGAATTGGCGGCGGCAATGGAACGGGTCGGGGAAGGTGGATCGCCAGAGCAGGTGCGGATCGCACAGAATTACCCTGATCCCACCCTTTGGTACTACTATCGCGGGCCGATCCAGCATCTGGTGCTCCCACCGGTGGCAAACGACGCCGCCGGCGCCCGTGCGGCGGTGGAAGCGCTCGCCAATCAGGGTGTCACGCGTGTGCTCCTCCCGATCCAGCCGGCAGGCAATTGGGACAACAATGGCCTGGGCGCCGACGCGTTGAGCGGTCGCTATGACCGGGTCGCCCAGTTGCAGGTCGGTGTGTGGCCACTGCAAGTCTATGCGGCCCCGGCGGCGCTCACCCAATTGACCACCACCTTCACCAACGGGGTAAGCCTCAACGGCGTGGCCGTGATGCCCACCGAGCTCACACCCGGCGGTGTCATTGCCGTTCACCTGGACTGGCGCGGCAATCCGGCCGGGCTGACCGGCAGTGAAAAAGTCTTTGTGCATCTGCTGGATCAGGACGGCCAATTGGTGGCGCAGGACGACCGGCCGCTGCGTTTGACGGGACCGTTGGCGGCGGGGTCGGGACTGGCCGCGTACGGTGTGCCGCTGCCGGCGGAACTGGCGAGCGGCAATTACCGTCTAGTTACCGGTCTCTACGCGCCGGATGTGGCGGGCGCGCCGCGCATTCCGGTGACCGGCGGGGCCGATTTTGTGATGTTGAGCGAGTTATCGGTGCCATGACTGGCGGTCGCAGTGCAACAATTCGATCCCCCCGGCTTCGCCTGATGCCTACGGTGTTCATGATCGTGGCGTGCGCCGCGCTCGGCGTGATTGGGCTGGGTATCTGGCAGGGTGGCGCCAACCAAACCCCAGGTCGCCCTGCGCTGTCGTTGGCGGCAAGCGCGACGAACACACCGGCTCCGGCCACGGCGACCCCGGCGCCCACCGCAACGGCACTGCCCACTGCCACCCCGCCGCCACCGGTCACGCCGACACCGGAGCCCACGCCAACCGCGCCCGATCCACCGCAGATGCAACTTGCCGGGTTGCGCCACGAATGGCAGACCTGGAACAATTGTGGACCGGCGACACTGTCGATGCTGCTCAGCTATTACGGCAGTTCGCTTGACCAGGCGACCGCCGGTGCGGCGTTGCGGCTCTCCCCCGACGACAAGAATGTCAGCCCCGAGGAACTTGTGGCCTATGCACAGGCGCAGGGGTATGAGGCACGGCTGTTGGTGGGCGGCGACCCCGCGCTTGCCCGCACGCTGGTGGCGCGTGGCATCCCGGTGCTGGTGGAGACCTGGCATGAGGATGAATCCGGCAAAGGGCTTGGGCATTACCGTCTGCTCACGGGCTACGATGACGCGCTTCAAAGTTGGATCGTGTATGATTCCCTGGATTACAGTGGGCTGATTTCTGCGGAACCCTACCAGGGGCTGCGGATGCCCTACGAAAAACTGGATCGCCTGTGGAAGGTGTTTAACCGCACCCTGTTGCTCGCCTATCCGAACGCGCGCGCGGGTGAGGTGGAGGCAATCCTGGCGGCGCATGGCCTGTCTGAGCAGACCATGTGGCAGGTGGCGCAGCGGCAGGCGGAAGGGGAGATCAGCGCCGACCCGAACGATCTCTTTGCCTGGTTCAACCTGGGGAGCAGCCTCACGGCGCAGGGTGACTTCGCCGGCGCGGCAGAGGCGTTTGACCGGGCGACCGCGATTGGGCTGCCGGAGCGCATGCTCTGGTACCAGTTCAGCCCCTTTGAAGCGTACCTGGCAGTGGGGCGGGCGCAGGAAGAGGTGGGGTTGGCCGATGCGGTGCTGGCCACGGCGGACAGCGTCGAAGAGGTGCATTACTGGCGGGGGCGCGGGCTGGCGCTGTTAGGTGACACGGCTGCGGCGCGGGCGGCTTATGAGCAGGCGCTTGTGCTCAATCCAGCGTATCTACCGGCGCAACAGGCGTTGGAAGGATGACCGGCATCGACAACGTACAACGGATCCTTTTCTCTGATAGCCGGTCGGTGAGGCGATTGACATTGGCGCTGCTGCTGCTAGCCGGCGCGGGTGTCATTGCGCTCTTTATCGGCATTGTGGGGCCGTTGCTGGCGCTGGTCGCGGCGGTAGCGCTGATTGCTGCGGTCATGATCCTGGCCGACACCCATTGGGGGTTTGTGGCGCTGGTGGCCGTCGTTTTCTTGCTGCCGTTTGCCAGCCTCCCCTTTTCGATCGGTTTTAAGCCAACCTTCCTGGATGCGGCGCTTGGCGCGCTCTTTTTCGTGTGGCTGTTCAAGCTGATCATCGGGCAACAGGATGACTTTGTGGCGTCGCCATTGGGTGTGGGCGTCGGCGCATTCATGCTGCTGGCCGTTTTTAGCTTTGCGCTGGGGCTGACGCACAGCCCGGCCAACAGCTTTTTGATGCGGCGCTTCATGGAGATCCTGATCGGCGTCTCGCTCTTCTTTGTCACGATCAACACCGTGCGCAGCCGCGCCGAGATTGTTTGGGTGACCCGGTGGGTGATGTTGGCGGGCTGGGGTTGTGCGCTGCTTGCCATTGCGTTCTATGTTTTGCCGCAGGAGATCACCGTGTGGATCCTGGACCGGCTGGCGCGCTTCGACTATCCGGGCGGCTATGGGGCGCTGCGTTTTATCGAAGACGACCCGAACGGCGTCATGCGGGCGATCGGCACAGCGGTGGACCCCAATGTGCTGGGCGGCATGATGATCCTGGTGGCGGCGCTGCTGCTGCCGCAATTGGCGACGAAAGAGACCGTGCTGCCGCGCTGGCTGACCTGGATCATGATGGGAACGGCAGCGCTGGCGCTTTATCTCACGTATAGCCGGTCGGCGCTGTTGGGGCTGGCCGCGGCGGTGGCGCTGCTGGCGGTGCTGAAGTATCGGAAGCTGATTCCCTATGCGTTGGTGGCGGGGGCCCTGTTGTTGCTGCTGCCGGTGACGCAGGATTACGTGGCGCGGCTGCTGGAGGGTCTGGCGGGACAGGACCAGGCGACGCTGATGCGGTTTGGCGAGTATAAGGATGCTATCATCCTGGTCAACCGGTATCCGCTCTTTGGGGTCGGTTTTACGGGTGTGCCGGATCTGGACATCTATCTGGGCGTGAGCATGTTGTATCTGATCATGGCGGAGAACATGGGGATCATTGGTCTCGCAGTTTTTATTGCCGTTATGATTGGGTTTTTCATTCTTGTTTTCTCAACCTGGCGGCGCGGGATGGCGGCTGGGCAGGAGGCGATCCTGCTTGGGTACACGGGGGCGATCCTGGGGGCGTTGGTGAGTGGGATCTTTGACCATTACTGGTTCAACATGACCTATCCGCATATGACGGTGCTATTTTGGTTGTACGTAGGGATGGCGACCGCCACAACATTGACATCGGCAGGCAAGCGTTATACGCTGCACGTAGCGAAATCGGAATCTATTTAGAATTCAGAGCAAATGCCAACATCTTCTACTCTCACCACCTCACCTATTGAAGCGCGCACGACGGAGTTTGGCACGATTACACTCGACCCGGCGCCGCCGGTCACCGGTGCAGACGGGTTGACCCGCGGGCGGCGGCCGGAATGGCTGCGCGTCAAGTCTGCCGACAGCCCGAAATATCGTGAACTCCACGGTCTGTTCCGCGGCAAGAGCCTGCATACGGTCTGTGAAGAGGCCATGTGCCCCAACCTCGGCGAGTGCTGGGGCCGCGGCACTGCCACCTTCCTGCTCATGGGCGATACCTGCACCCGCTCGTGCGGCTTTTGCAAGATCAAAACCGGCCGGCCTGGCCCGCTCGACCCGGATGAGCTGCGCCGCATCGGCGAATCAATCGCCGCGATGGAACTCTCGCATGCGGTGCTGACCAGCGTCAACCGCGACGAGCAGCCTGACGGCGGCGCATGGGTCTTCTCTGAAAGCATCTACTGGATCCGCCAACTCAGACCCGGCTGCACGATCGAGGTGCTGATCCCTGACTTCAAGGGGGACTGGGGAGCGCTGCAAGTGGTGATGGACGCGCACCCCGAAATCCTCAATCACAATACCGAAACCGCGCCGCGGCTCTATCGCACGGTGCGCCCCCAGGCCAAGTATCTGCGGTCGTTGGAACTACTCCAGCGCCAAACAAATGGATCCCGAGGCGCTGACCAAGTCGGGCATCATGGTCGGTCTGGGTGAAACGTGGGATGAAATTCTTCAGGTGATGGACGGTCTACGCGACCACGACGTGGACATCATGACCATCGGGCAGTATCTGCAGCCCAGCCGCTTCCACCTGCCAATTCAGCGCTACTATACGCCGGACGAATTCGACCGGCTCAAAGAGGAAGGCCAGGCGCGTGGCTTCAAATGGATGGAATGTGGCCCGTTGGTGCGGTCAAGCTATCACGCGGACGGGCAGGCGCATCTGAGTCCAAGAAAACTGTAGACTCAGCCCGTCCCGAACTGCCGATCGCCCGCATCCCCAAGCCCCGGCCAGATGTAGCCGGTGGGGAATTCATCGCCGGGGCCTGTCAAGCGTTCGTCGATTGCGGCGACATGCACGGGCACATCTGGGAAGTGGCTGTGGAGCATCGCAATGCCCTCAGGGGCAGCCACCAGCCCCACGAACTTGATGCGGGCAACGCCCCATTCCTTTAACACCTGCACCGCCGCCGTGGCGGACCCACCAGTCGCCAGCATCGGGTCCAGCACGAGCACCACGTCGACTGTGGGCGCCACCGGCAGTTTGTTGTAGTACGACACCGGTTTGAGCGTCTTCTCGTCGCGATACAACCCCAGGTGCCAGACCTCAGCCTGTGGCAACAGTTGCCAGGCGCCCTCGACCATGCCGAGACCGGCGCGCAAAATCGGCACCAGCCCGATCTTCTCGCCGACATACGCCCCCTGCATGGTTGTGAGCGGGGTGGCAATCGTCGCCGGGTCCAACCGGAGATCTTGTGTAGCCTCGTACACCAGCATCGTCGCCAATTCGCCAATCACCTCGCGGAATTTTTTTGGCTCGGTCTGAATGCGTCGCAGCAGCGTTAATTTGTGCTGGTCCAGTGGATGCGGCGAAACATAGACGTTGGATGGCATACGGTGCTTACCACTCAATCTGGCGTTGGGGCCGGTTGCGGCGATTGAGCCGCTCGGTTTCTTGCTGGCAGGTGACGCACAGTGTGGCGTCGGGCTTCACTTCGAGCCGCTCCAGTTCAATGGCCTTCCCACACTTTCGGCACACACCATAGTCACCGCGATCCATCGACTTCAAGGCGGTGTCGATATCGGAAAGGCGGCGTTCCAAGACTGCAATCAAGGCAGCGTTCTTCTCGCGTTCGAAGACCTCCGCGTCCCCTTCGTCCGGCTCGACATCCACCTCGGCCTGTAAAAACTCGCGCAGATGGGTGAGTTCCGACTCGACGTGTGACCTTTCGTCCAATAATTTTCCGCGTTCTAATTCCACTAATTCACTATTTGTCATGACTCTTCTCCTCCACAGGCACAGGGGTTAGGCGCTCGCGCACACGGCGCCGGATGCGTCGCCCGTGGCTGCATGTACCGTTGAAATATGGGGTGCTGCCGGCACTAAATGTTGAAGGCTCAGGAATACCGGTTAGCAGACAGTTTATACCAGGTTTTGCCTTAAAGGTCAAGTTAAATTATCATAGAACAAATGAACCACGCTGAGAGATCCCATGGCCGATGAACGGAGCATCACGGGGCGACCGCCGGGCGAACGCAAGAGCGCACCGCCGCGCGCCATAGAAGGGGATGCTCAACCCGAGGATCGCAAGGTGGATCATGCGCTGCGTCCCCGCTCGCTGCGCGAAATGATTGGCCAGGATCGGCTGCGCGACAAGATGCAGATCCTGGTCGAGGCGGCGCGCCAGCGCGGCGACGCGCTCGATCACGTGCTCTTGTATGGTCCCCCCGGGCTTGGCAAAACCACCCTCAGCCACGTCCTGGCTTACGAAATGGGTGCTAACCTTAAAGTGACCGCCGGCCCCGCCGTTGAAAAGGCGGGCGACCTGGCCGCGATTCTAACGAATCTGCGCAAGGGGGATGTGCTCTTCATCGATGAAATCCACCGTCTTGGCCGCGCCGTCGAAGAGATTCTCTACCCGGCGATGGAAGACTTCTCCCTCAATATCGTGGTGGGCAGTGGTCCAGGCGCCCGCAATATCCAGTTGAGTTTACCCAAGTTCACCGTCGTGGGCGCAACGACGCGGCTGGCGTTGATGACCTCACCGCTCCGCGCGCGGTTCGGCGTGGTCGAGCGCTTTGATTTCTATGACCAACTGTCGGTGCAGGAGATTGTCGTGCGCGCCGCCCGGCTCATGGAAGTGCCGATCGATCCGGAAGGGGCCGTAGCCATCGCCCGGCGTGCGCGCGGCACCCCGCGTGTATCGTTGCGTCTTCTGCGCCGCCTGCGTGACTATGCGCAGGTCCGCGCCAAAGGGCGCATCACAGAGCCGGTCGCCATTGAGGCGTTGTCACTGTTGGAAATCGACGAGTTAGGGTTGGATGATCTGGATCGCCGCGTGCTGGATGCGTTGGTCAATAAGTTTGGCGGCGGTCCGGTCGGGTTGGACACGCTTGCCGCCAGCATCAGCGAAGAGCCGGACACCATTATGGATGTGGTGGAGCCTTATTTGCTCCAGTTGGGATTCCTCGACCGCACCCCGCGCGGCCGCGTCGCCACCCGCGCGGCCTATGCCCATCTGCATGTCAATTACCCCGACCGGCCAGAGCAGAGTGGGCTCTTCGGGTAAAACAGGCGCGCAACGATCAACGCGGAGACGCAGAGGGGTGCGGAGAGCGCGGAGGAGGAAGGGAAGAAGAGCGGATGGCAGAGTGCGCGGTGAGGATTCCTCTACGGGGGATTTCGTCCTTCTCCCCTCCGCGCTCTCCGCGCTAACTCCGCGTCTCCGCGTTGATCTTTCCCTCCGCCCTCTCCTGGTACGATTTATGGCTGCTGTCTACTTCTTGCCAATCGCGATTGCCACCTCACGGCCGCCAAGTTCGAAGGTCGCCTGCGGCAGATGCGCCGGCAGGGAGTCCCCCTGGGCGGGATGCACCTGCACCAACTCCACCGACAGCGTCTCGTCCCGCACATAGGCGCCAAAGTGCGCCAGCACCTCGTGCATGAGATCGGAATCCGCGATGTAGGTCACGATCCGGTCGCTGATATCCAGTGCGGCATCCTTCCGCAGTTGCTGGATCCGGCGCACGAGTTCACGTGCATACCCTTCCTGGATCAGCGCCTGGTCCAATTCCGTCGTCACCGCCACCAGATACCCACTCTCCTGCGCCACACTAAAGCCGGCGCGGGGTGACATCCGCACCTCAACGTCTTCCGGTGCAACCGCAAATGTCTCGCCATCGGCGACGATCTCGACTGTTTCCCCCGCCTGGAATCGGCCTGCCAACTCCAACTGGTCCAGGTGCGTCATCGCCTGCTTGATCTTGGGATAGCCCTTGCCGTACTTCTGTCCCAACTGCTTCGGATACGGGAAGATGGCAACATCCACCAGATCGGCGCTGGCATGGGTGAAGCTCAATTCCTTCACGTTCAGTTCGTCGAGCACCAATTGTTGCAGTCGATGCAGCGCCGCTTCCTCGGCCGGCGTCCGCGTCCGCACCACCACCTGGGCGAGCGGCTGGCGCACCTTGAGATTGGCGTTCTGGCGTGCGGCATGGCCCAGGCTGGTCACCCGCTGCACCATGGCCATGTCGGCGCTCAACTGCTCGTCGATCAACGCCTGGTTCACCTCGGGCCACATGGCCAGGTGCACACTGTCCGGCGCCTTACTCCCCGCGCCCAGTGCGTTATACACAAGATTCTGATACAACTCCTCGGCGATGAACGGCGTAGCCGGCGCCAGCAGTTTGGACAGCGTCACCAGCACCTCGTACATCGTCGCCAATGCCGCTGAGTCGCCGTCCCAGAAGCGCCGGCGGCTCAGCCGCACATACCAGTTGCTGACGTTGTCCACGAAGTCCGCAATCGGCCGCGTTGCGCCCAACGCATCGTAATTCTCCTGCGCCGCCGTCACCTCGCGCACCAGGATGTTGAGTTCCGACAACATCCACCGGTCGAGGAGGGAGAGGGATTGGGGATTGGGGATTGGAGATTGGAGATTGGGATTGGAGATTGGGCGATCCCTCGATCTCCAGTCTCTCGATCTCCAGTCTCTAATCTCTGATCTCCAATCTCCAATCTCCAGTCACTCAAATTCGCATACGTCACAAAGAAGCTATACGTGTTCCAGAGCGTATTGAGGAACTTCCGCACGGTCTCGCCGACCAGGTTTACGGAGAAGCGGCGGCTGTTGCCGGGCGGGCTGGCCGTGTACATGTACCAGCGCGTCGCGTCCGCCCCATGCACGTTGAACACGTCCCACGGGTTGACCACGTTGCCCTTGCTCTTGCTCATCTTGCTCCCATCCTCGGCGAGGATGTGACCCAGACAGGCAACGTTCAAGAAGGCCGGACGGTTAAAGAGCAATGTGCTGACCGCATGCAATGTATAGAACCAGCCGCGCGTCTGGTCGACCGCCTCACAGATGTAATCCGCCTGCTTCTGGCGCTCCCACACCTCATGGTTCTCGAATGGGTAATGCCACTGGGCGACGGGCATGGAGCCGGAGTCAAACCAGACATCGCACACCTCTTTGACGCGGCGCATCGTCCCGCCGTCGGGCGCGGGCCAGGTGATGTCGTCCACATACGGGCGGTGGAGATCCAGATCCTCCAGCTTCCGCCCGGCCTTTTCCTCCAGTTCGGCGACTGAACCGACGCATTCCATGAAAGTGCTGCCCGGTGCATCGCTGCGCCAGACCGGCAGCGGCGTCGCCCAATACCGTTCACGGCCGATCGCCCAGTCGACGTTGTTTTCCAGCCAGTTGCCAAAGCGCCCGTCTTTGATGTGCTCCGGATACCAGTTGATCTGTTGGTTCAGCCCCACGAGATCATCGCGGTGTGCGCTTGTGCGCACATACCAGGTTTCGCGAGCATAGTAGAGCAGTGGCGATTCGCACCGCCAGCAGAACGGATAGGTGTGCTCGTAGGTCCCCGCCTTGTAGAGCAGCCCGCGGCTCGCCAGTTCCGCCTGGATCCCCGGATCCGCATCCTTGACGAAGACGCCCGCCCAGGGGGTCACTTCGGGCCGGAATGCACCCTCGGCGTTGATGGTCATGATCACGGGCAGACCGTATTGCTTGCCGACCTCCATGTCGTCGGCGCCAAAGGCCGGGGCGATATGCACGATCCCGGAGCCATCTTCCGTGCTGACGAAGTCGCCGGTGACCACGTACCCATAGTCCTGGTCCACCGGATAGAAGCGATAGAGCGGCTCATAGTGGATGTCCGTCAGGTCGCTGCCCTTCATGGTGTTGAGCACGGTGTAGCCAGGACGCAGGACGCGCGCTGCCAGGTCCGCCGCCAGGGTGATGACGTCGCCGTTGCTCTCGCGCACGCGCACATAGTCGAGATTCGCGCCAACTGCGAGGGCCACGTTGCCCGGCAGAGTCCACGGCGTCGTGGTCCACGCCATCAAGTATTCGTTGTCGCCTGCTTCCACCGGTGCGCGGCCATTGCCCGCCTTGACGCGGAACTTGACGAAGACGCTCGGGTCGATGGTGCCTTCACGGTAACCCAGCGACAGCTCGTGGCTGCTCAGCGGTGTGCCGCAGCGCGGGCAGTAGGGCACGATCTTGTACCCTTGATAGAGCAGGCCCTTTTCCCAGAACTGCTTGAGGATCCACCAGAGCGATTCGATGTAATCGTTGCGGAAGGTGACGTAGGCCGTGCTCATGTCCACCCAGTAGGCCATGCGCTCGGTCAGCTTTTCCCATTCGCTGATGTATTCCATGGTCGATTGCCGGCAGAGGGCGTTGAATTCGGCGATACCGAACGCCTCGATCTGCTTCTTTCCGGTCAGCCCTAGCCGTTTCTCCACTTCGATCTCAACGGGCAGCCCGTGCGTGTCCCACCCGCCGCGGCGCTGCACATAGTACCCCCGCATCACGCGGAAGCGCGGGAAAATATCCTTGAACGCGCGCGCCAGAACATGATGGATGCCGGGGCGACCGTTGGCCGTTGGCGGTCCTTCGTGAAAGACGTATTCCGGACCGCCCCAGCGTTCGTCCATGCTACGCTGAAAGACGTCGCGGTCGCGCCAGAGTTGGAGCAATTGCTGCTCCATCTCGGGGTAGTTGACCGACGGCTTGACGTCAGAGAATTGCTTGTGTGGCATCGTTTCCATCCTTGCTTTTCTATTTCCTATGCGGTCGTCGATCAGTCAAGCCGAATATAGATTCGCTTGTTGATGGCGCCCTTGCTCTTGTAGTCCACGACCCGAATCCCGCCCACCTCGCGGGTGTTGGCCACATGCGTGCCGCCGTCCGCCTGCAGGTCGAGGCCGACAATCTCGACCGTGCGCACCTCTTGGATCCCTTCGGGCAGCAGGTTGATCTTGGTGCGAATGAGATCGGGAATGGCGAACGCTTCGGCACGCGGCAGGATTTGCGTGCGGATGGCGCGTGCCGCGGCAACCTCGGCATTGCACTTTGCCTCGATCTCTGTAATCAACTCACGGCTCAGGTTGGCAAACTCAAAATCCATGCGCCCTTCGCCCGGGTCCATGTTGCCCCCGGTCACCTGTGCGCCGTAGTCGCGCCAGACGACGCCACAGAGAATGTGCATGGCCGTGTGCGTGCGCATCAATTTGTAGCGACGATCCCAGTCGATTGCGCCCTGCACTGCAGACCCCACCTGCAGATTCCTTCCGCTTGCCAGAACAAAAACCCGTCCCTATACGGGGACGGGCCTTACGGTCCGCAGTACCACCCCGGTTCCCGCCACAGATGGGCGAGCACCTCGCTGCAAAGCCGGCAATTCTGCCGAGTCTGCCGTACTGATAACGGGTTACGTCCCCGGCGGCGCCTACTTGTCATGCTTTCGGGCCGCTGCTCCGGAGGGATCTTCCACGCCGCTCGTTTCGCCTGACTTTCACCGTCTCAGGCTCGCTGGAGAACGTTCTGGCGTGTACTCATCTCCATCAACGCAGGTGTTCAATTGACAGCAAGCATAGCACGCTGACCATTGAGTGTCAATAATCAACCGTTATTCGTGGACGTGCGTCTCCCAATCGAAATAGGTGTCAAATGCCTCGCTCAACACATCGGCTGTGTGCGAAGCATTCATCGCCACGTGATGCTCAAAGCCGTTCTTGCACACATATTTCAACAACCGCTGCAGCCCGTCGACCTGCACCACGGCGCGTGTCCCGAACGTGTCCAGGGGATCATCAGTGAAAACACCTTCACCAACGTAGGTCCGGATCATGCCATAGGTATCGTCCGTGCTGACGCGGCCGAAGGTGACCGGGCCGGATGGTGTGCGACCGGCCATCGCGCCGTAGGTGTTTTCCTTCGCCGAGCGTGGTGCCCAGGATCGGGGCAGTCTTGATGGCGGCATCCGGAATGAAGGTCTTTGCCCAATTGCCACAGTGGAAGAGCACACACTTGTTGGGATCATCACCGTAGTTGTTGTTCCAGTCCACGAGTGCGCTTGGCGAACCCGAGGCAAGTTGGAGCGCATACATGGAGACGACACCGGTGATGTCCACTTCACAGGCCGAAGGCAACAGCCGCTCGCTCATGATGCTCATCAGGGTGCAGACGTTGACGCCAAAGTTGCGCTGCAGCGAAGTCCAACATTGGATGGCGGTCGCCACGAGGTCGTTTTTGTCCATCCAATCCTCGATCACCACCCCCAGCCGCGCCATCTTCACGAGGGAAGGGGGCGGTACGCTGCCATAATCGGCATAGGCTTTGATGTCGGCAAGTTTCTTGTCGACGCGAGCGTCTTGTTCAGGAAGGCGCTGCACCCAGCCCAGCACCTCGGAGAGATCAAGCGTCTGCACGCTCATCCCGGAGGCCTGAAGCAATTTCTCGCTGTAGCGGACGGTGTTGAAGGCACCTGGGCGTGCACCGATCGCACCCAAGCGGGCAGTGCGCAACCCATTCACAATTCTGCAGACGCCCAGGAAGCGCTCCAGATCCTGCCGGAAGGATGCGGACAACGGGTGCACGGTGTGCAGGTCGGTCAAGGTGAAGGTGAAACCATACTGGCGCAGGTTGTTGCAGACGGAGACCTTGCCGCAAAAGGCATCGCGGCGGCGCTCGACGGAAAACTGATCGAGGTCATCGGGATACGCCTGCACCAGGATTGGTACATTCAACCCAGACAGTTTGACCGTGTCTGCCACCCCTTTTTCATCACCAAAGTTGGGCAGACAGACCAGAATGCCATTGATCCGGCCGGCGTGCTGGCGGAAAAGCTCGGCACAGCGTTTGGCATCGTCCCACGTCTCGACCCCGCCGAGTTTGGTTGCGCTCTCATCGAGCAGCACCGGTTCGATGTCCAGATCGGCAAAGAGGGACAGAATATCGCGGCGGGCTTCCGTCACCAACTTATCAGGAAAAAAATCACGGTTGCCGAAGATCACGGCGAGTGTTGCGCGTGGCATGGTTTGACTCCTTTGCTATGGCAATGCATAGAAATTACGGTTGTTCATCACAGAACACAAAGAGGAGGGGTGCGCCCCAGTCGGCTGGAATCCACTCCCGCTCCTGCGGGCGAATGCCTGATCGCAGCACTTCACCCGTGCGCGGGTCGATGATGCTGTAATGCCGAGGCACTTCATCACCAAAGATCAACAGCGGACCACCGTCGTCGCTGTAGCAGATAAACAGCCGGCCCGGCACAAGCAGCCCGCGGCGCCCCAATGTTACTTCCCAATTGGGTTCCATGTCGGCAAAGGGAAGCCCATCCAGAATGCGCCCGACCAGACCTACATAGCGGGAACCTTCAAAGTCCAACGCCTCGCGCCAGCCGGCGCCGGGCGCCAGGAAGAAATCTGACTGTCCCACTTCATCACCGCGATGCGCCCATTGCCACAAACTGCCGGCGCCGTAGACCACACCCATGGTGCCGCCGGCGCAGAGGTTGCTCCACGCCTCGTGGCCCTGCCACCAGCCGGCGGCGCGCCCGGCGCGGCCGCCGTGCTCATAGGTCGGCTCGCCGTCGGCCACGGCCTTAGCGGGGAGGTTCCGCCACATGTCGGCCACGCGCTCCGGCACATGCTCGCCACTGTGTCCGGTCTGGCACCACTGGAAATCCAGCCACGGTGCGTCCTGGTGCGCATCGGCGCGGATATGGGGCCGGTAATGGATGCCGGTGGGTTGCAGGTAGGCATCCCACAACTCCACCTCTTCACCACCGGCGGCAATCTGTGGCTCTCGGCCGGAGCCATCGCCGCCCACCAGATAGATTGCGGGGCGTGCGCCGTAACGCGCAACCAGATAGCGACAGTACCGCGGCGTACTCTGCCGGCGGCACGACAGGACCGGCGGTTACAAGTCCCTTCCAGCCAAAGCCGTGAAAGACGGGCTGGAGCACCGGGACGATCCTCATGTTCGACAAGGATTGCCAGCAGCCCGTCCAAATACTGAAAATAAGCTGGATTCAGCACGTTGATGTGGCCATCCGGCAGATCCTCAAACCCGACATCAAACCCCTCATCTGCACTGCGGTCCCGCGGCCCGCGTGCGCCCATATCGGGCTGGACGCTCATCAGCAGGGCCGCATTGAACCCTTTGGCCCGACGGTCGGCGGCAAACACCCGGCATTCATCGTGGGTGGCGCGCCAGGGAAGCCCCCACGCAGTATCGCCAACCAGCACGGCTGCACGCCCATCTGCGTGGACCAGGCTGCGTCCCCCCGGCGACATGCGCCAGAAGCCATGCCGATAGAAGCGATTGGCAGATTCTGGCGCAGCGACACATGTCACCGCCCCCGATTGCCCGGCCAGCCCGGCGTCGGGCGCAGAACAGAAACTTTGCCACGTCCATTCGCCTTCGGCCACTGGCGAGGCAAACCGGATCTTCCAGGTCTGGCCGCCGTCCCAGAAGGCGGGCCGGCGTAGCGTTGCACCCTGCGTATGGACAAAGCCTGCCCACACCTCGACGTCAGTATATCCGTTGGTGTAGTCCTGTTCCGCAGTCAGCGTAATCTCAACCTCATGCCAGGGCTGCGCGATCACGGTTTCGTGATCAGTCATGGTGCTTTTCCTTTTTGAAATCATATCAACGTTGGTTTTGTCGTTGCTAGCGCCATGCGAGACCCGGCGCCGAAAGTTGCATGCCGCATCATCGAGCACCAGCACCCAATCGGGTCCGCCCTGTGGCACGGTGAAGGTCATCCGCACACGTTTTTGTGCCACCCCCAGACTCTGAGATGCACCGGTGTGCGGGTCATACCAGTAGGTGGCAACGTGCTCACCCGCCAGATTGGTCAGGTTCCACGAAGAAGGGTGCACTGGCATCGTGAACCAGATCGACAGTGCGATACTAGCGGAAGGCTTCAAAGGGATTTGGGAAGATAGATTGTGCATACGAACAGCATGCAAGACTCGGGATGCACCACAAGATCCATGTTGGATGGCAGGCACAGTTCCTGTGCCTGCCATCCAACACGCCATACTAAATCTCGACTACTTCACAACCTCGCACGGATCGGTGGAGCCGGTCGGCGCAAAGGTCTTGTACTGGCAGGCGTTTTCCGCCGTGAGCAGCACCATGTCGATGGACTGCTTCTCAGGCTTGTCGGCCGCGCCATTCTTGATGTAGCCATCGGCCTGGATTGCGGCCTGATTGGCCATTTCGGCTACTGGCTGCAGCGAGGTAGCCTTCAGTTCACCCTTCATGATCGACTGGATGGCATCATCGCTGCCGTCAAAGCCCATCACGATCACGTCGGGGCGGTTTGCAGCAATCAGGGCCGCCTGGGCGCCCAGCGCCATCGTGTCGTTGCCGGCGATGACGCCGGTGATGTCAGGATTGGCCTGCAGGATGCTTTCCATGACGCCGTAGGCCTCGGTCTGGCTCCAGTTGGCAGTCTGCTGCGCAACCATCTTCAGATCCGGGTATTCATCGATCACGTCGTGGTAGCCCTGTGAGCGGATGTGGGCGTTGGTGTCGGTGTCGCGACCGGTCAGTTCGACATAGTTGCCCTTCTCACCCATCTGCTCGACAAAGTACTCGGCCAGAATCGTGGCGCCCTGATAGTTGTTCGATACGATCTGGGCGACGGCGACGCCTTCCTGTGTAATCTCACGGTCGACCAGGAAGCTGGGGATGCCGGCATCCTTGGCCTTCTGCACGGCAGCGACCGACGCATCGGCGCCGGCGTTGTCCAGGATGATCGCCGAAGCCTTGCGCGCGATGCAGGTCTCAAACAGTTCCATCTGCTTGTTGGCATCGTCATCATGGACGAGTTGGAGCACCTCGTAGCCGAGTTCCTTGGCCTTGGCCGATGCGATCTCGGACATGGCGCCAAAGAACGGGTTCTCGACCGGCGGCACGATCACGCAGATCAGGTTGGCCCCGGCTGCGGCATCTGCTGGAGCAGCTTCTGCCGGCGCGGCCTCGGTCGTCGCTTCCACCGCGGCTTCCGTAGTGGCTTCTGCCGGCGCCGCAGCAGGGGCGGCGGCTGGCGCTGCGGTCTGGCAGGCGCCGAGCAGCATGGCAAAGACTACTAGCAAGCCCAAAATCAAGCTCTTGTGTACACGCATCTTCATCTCCTCACATTGAACGTTGTAGAACTTCTTGCTGATTCCTCTCAGAAAGGGTCTTCGCATAACGTGCCTACTTGGATGCCATACCTTGGGGCGCCGACACCTCCTCCACTCAGGTCAAGCGATACTCTGACACTTGCGAGAGATTGATGAAAACGTTGGCAACGCCGGGCTGTGCAAAGAGACAAACGCCGCCAACGAATTCGACACAATGGTGCGGGCGCTAACCAAGTTCCTGTTGCTTCTGCAGCGCGATCCGCGTCTGCATCCGCGCCTGAACCTGGTCGATGATCACGGCCAGTACGATGACCACACCCTTGATCACCTGTTGCCAGAACGACGAAACGCCCACCATCACCAGCCCGTCACCGAGCACACCGATCACAAATGCACCGATGATCGTGCCACCGATGCTGCCACGACCACCGGAGAGCGAGGTGCCGCCGAGCACCACCGCGGCGATGGCGTTCAATTCAAAGAACTGGCCTGTTGCCGGATGCGCCGCCACCAACTGCGATGCGATGATCAGACCCACCACAGATGCACAGAAGCCGCTGATCATGTAGACCGACAGCTTCACGCGCTTGACCTTGACGCCGGATAGTTCTGCCGCGCGCTCATTGCCACCGATGGCGTAAACCCGGCGCCCAAACGGGGTGCGTTGCGCCACAAAGGCTGCCACCAACGCAAAACCGATCATGATCCAGATGGAATAGTTGACGATGAATGAACCGGCGCCCAACTCAGGAAAACCGGTGTTGCCCAACTCAGGCCGGCCCACGAGGTTCGGAAAGGTATAGCCGTTGTTGATCAAGAGCGCCATGCCGCGCGCCACATACAACATACCGAGCGTGGCGATAAAGGGCGCCACATTGAAGCGCGTGATGATCAAGCCGTTGACTGCGCCCATCAAAGTGCCGGCGATGATGGCAATAAACATGATGAGCCACGTATGTGGGTAAACGATCACCCCGAACTGCGGCAGGATAATGCCCTGGTTGATGAGCATGCCGGCGATCATCGCACAGAGGCCCACCAGAGATCCGACCGAGAGGTCGATGCCACCGGTCAAGATGACAAAGGTCATGCCAATGCCCAGGATGGCATTGATGGCCACATGCTTCGCCATGATCTCAATATTGGCGGCATCCAGAAAGTTGGGCGCGATGACGGTGAAGACAGCCACCACCAGGATCAACGCAATAAACGCGCGCCCGCGCAGCAATATCTGCTGGATCTCCGTCCAGGTCGATCCTGATGATTTCTTTATAGGTGCTGCGGTTGCCTGGCTCATCCTGCCTTCCCTTCTACTGGAACTGCTTCCGCTTGTACTGCCGGCTGGCTCTCCTCATCGCTGACGCCATGACCGATCGCTGAGGCTGCAACCAGGGCCGATTCAGTTGCTTCCTCACGCCGAAACTCGCCGGTGATCTTGCCTTTTGACGTGACGATGATGCGGTCCGACATCGCCATGACTTCCTTCAACTCCGAGGAGATAAAGAGCACGCCAAACCTTGCTCCGCCAATCGTTCCATGATGGCAAAAATCTCAGACTTCGCCGCCACGTCGATGCCGCGACTCGGCTCGTCGAGCAGCAGAATCTTGGGTGACGTGAGCAGCCCCTTGGCGACGACCACTTTTTGCTGGTTGCCGCCGCTCAACGATGTGATGATCTGCGTTGGATTCGCCACCTTGATGGAAAGCCCCTTGACCATCTCCGCCACGGCGGTCTGCTCTTTGCGCCGGGTCAGGTACAGTCCGTTGAAATAGTTGCGCAGGCTTGCCAGCAACATGTTATGCGCCACCGAGATGGTCTGGACCAGTCCCTCCCGCTGGCGATCCTCCGGGACGAGCACGATCCCCCGGTTGATCCGTTCCGACACATTGCCCGCCGGCAGCAACTTTCCATCGAGATAGACACGCCCGGTGGCCTCGGGCCGGACACCCGCCAGACACTCAAACAATTCTGACCGGCCGGCGCCCATCAACCCATACAGGCCAACCACTTCACCTTTGCGGAGCGCCAGCGATACATGGTCGACCGTATAGCCACCCACTATTGGCAACGTCATCTCTTCAACGCGCAAGATCTCTTCGCAGACCTCGGTATGCCCCTTTTGAAACAGCGCTGCAGGATTCTTGCCGACCATCTTCTCGATGATCCAGGGCACATCGATCTCCTGCGTACGCGCCTCTGCCACCAACTTGCCATCGCGCAGCACCGTGACGTAGTCACTGATCCGCGTGATCTCCTCAAGCTTGTGCGAGATATAAACAATCGAGACGCCGTGCGCCTTGAGATCTTCCATGACCTTAAAGAGCACTTCCACCTCGGCCGCGCTTAGCGCTGAGGTTGGCTCATCCATAATCAAGATGCGTACATCTTGCGAAAGGGCCTTGGCAATCTCAACGATCTGCTGCTGACCGATGCGCAGGTCACTCACCAATAGGTTCGGATCAATCTCATGTTCGAGCCGGTGCAGCAGTTCGCGCGCCCGGGTTCGTTGCGCGCTCTTGTCAACCACCAACCCCGACGGCGCAATTTCGCGTCCCAAGAAGATGTTCTCTGCCACGCTCAGGTTTGGGCAGAGGTTCATCTCCTGATAGATGATGCCAATGCCCAATTTTTCGGCGTGGAGTGGGGAGTGCAGTTGGATGGTCTTGCCATCCATCAAGAGGCGCCCCGTGGTTGGGCGCTCCACGCCTGCCACAATCTTCATCAGCGTTGACTTGCCCGCCCCGTTTTCGCCAATCAGGGCATTCACTTTGCCGCGATAGACATTGAAGTCAACACGATCAAGCGCAATGGTGCCGGGAAAGACCTTTGTGATCTGCTCTGCGCGCAACGCCAGCGCATGATCGCCCGGTTGAGTCGACGGTATGGTTGCAACTTCCGCTACAGTTTCCATCACCCTACTCCAGCACCTTGATCTCAAAGGGGACGATCGTGACGTTGCTGAGGTCGATGTCGATCAGGTTAAAGGTGCGGATGCCCATCGCGCCGTAGAACGCAATCTGCTTGCCTACGAGCGCAGCAATGTCCAGCCCACCCAGCACATCCCTGGCGACGCGTTTGTTGATCTCGGACGCCACCTTGCCATATTCGGTCTGGTCGCGGAAGTCACCAAAGTTGATGAAACCGACCGCGTCACGCATTGCCGTCTCATCGCTTGGAATCCGCGGACCGATGTACATTTGGACGGTAATGGGACCGTCGTAGCCGTCCAGTTGCAGCGTCAAGGTTCCCACGCGTGATTCCGTATCGACTGCAGTGACCGTGCCCACGCCCTTGACCAGATAGACGTGCGCCTCGCCAACCGTGATCAGACCATTGTCTTCAGCAACATTGATCAACTGTTCCTTCTTGGCCTTGCCCTTGTCATCGACGACAAACGCCGCCAGGATGCCGGATAGATCCACGGCCTTCTCGGTGACAATGGGCGCCAGTTCGCTGCTCCAAATGCCTTCGACGTAGGCAACTGGATCGAATTCCTCGCTCTTCTTCTGCGCCTCTACATCCGCAATGGGCACGACGGTGACGGAAGAGGGCAGGACCGCGAGAAAGACCGCGACCAAGATCAGACCGACTATCCAAGGCATGTATTTCTTCATCGGTTTACCCTACTGGTTGTCTGGCAAACATCACTTTTTGGAAATCTCTGCCGTAAGTTGCACTTCATGGCTGCAATACGCGCGCCATTGCATTGCGCCAACCTGCCAGCAGCGCACTGCGCGGCGCTTCGGCCATCACCGGCGCGTACCGTTGTTCACCGCGGTGAAGCGCCGCAAGTTCATCGGTAGAACGCCACACCCCAACGCCCAACCCGGCCAGATACGCTGCGCCCAGCGCAGAAACATCGGTCGATTTACTTACCACGACCGGGCACTGCACCATGTCCGCCTGAAACTGCATCAACAGCGGGTTCGCGCTCGCACCACCATCCGCGTGTAACATCTTGAGCGGAATGCCAGCTTCTTCCTGCACCGCCGCAAAGATGTCGTAAATCTGATAGGCGATGGACTCCAGTGCGGCGCGCGCCAGGTGCTCAGGACCGCTGCCGAGCGTCAACCCATGAATCATGCCGCGCGCCCGTGTGTTCCACCACGGCGCCCCCAACCCGACGAAGGCGGGCACGAGATAAACTCCGGCGTTGTCCGGGCAGGCATGCGCCAGGTCGGTGACGGTTTCTGCACCGTTTGCCCACCCCATCAACCTGGCAAGCCATTGGACCGTCGCCCCTGTCGCATAGATGTTGCCCTCAAGGGCATAGGTGGTCTGGCCCGGGCGTGACCAGGCGATGGTCGTCGATAGCCCACGCTGCGAAAGAAATGGTGTCGCAACGGGGGTCATGACCGAGGAGCCTGTGCCATAGGTCGCCTTGACTTCCCCAGGTTCAAAGCAGGCATGACCCACCAGTGCGGCGTGCGAATCGCCGATCACGCCGGTGATCGGGATGCCGGCTGCGAGACGACCGCAAGCGACCGTACGGCCGAATTCGCCGGTGGAAGGTCGAACCTCAGGGAGCACCTGCCGCGGATCCGGAAGAGTCGTAGCAGTTCCTCATCCCAGTCGAGCGTATGCAGATTAAAAAGCAGCGTGCGCGAGGCGTTCGTCATATCGCACGCATGGACCTGACCGCCTGTCAACTTGAAAAGCAGCCAGCTATCCACGGTGCCAAGACACAGTTCGCCCTGTTCTGTGCGCTGTCGGGCGCCGGGTGTATTGTCCAGGAGCCAACTCATCTTGCTGGCAGAGAACATTGGGTCAAGTGCCAGCCCGGTTCGGGCGTGCACATCATCGGCGGCGCCCTGCTGTTTGAGTTCATCGACCAACTGGACGCCGCGCTGGCATTGCCAGATCACGCAGGGCGCCAACGGCTCGCCCGTATTCCGCTCCCAAAGCACCACGGATTCGCGCTGGTTGGAAATGCCCAACGCCACCGGCTGTGCGCTGGATCCGGTTGGCATCGCCGCCAACACGTCGTCGATGCATTTCTGCACGCTCTGCCAGATCGCCGCAGCATCCTGCTCGACCCAGGAGGGTTGTGGATAGGTGACGCTCAGCCCTACAGAGGCGCGCCCTACCACCTGCCCTGCAGGATCAACCAGAATGGCCTTCGTGTTCGTGGTGCCCTGGTCGACCGCAAGAACCAACGTTTTGGCCGGACTCATTGTGTGTTACCCCGAAATGGCTGTCGATATTTGGCTAAGGGAGCAATGGTTCAATTCGTGCCAATCAGTGCACCGGCGCCCGCCGGCTTTCAAGCAAGGCTTCCGCCGTCGCGGCCAACCCGTGCGGCGTGATGCCATAGTGTTCAAAAATATCTTGTTGGCTGCCCGTCCACGTGTATTCATCCGGGATGCCTACAATACGCAAGCGCGGCGTGACCCCTGCCTGGAGCAACAAGCTGCGACACGACTGCCCAGCCCACCCAGCACACTATGTTCTTCGACCGTCACAATCGCCTGGACCTGCTTCGCCGTCTTGAGCACGGCTTCCTCATCAAATGGCCGGATGCTGTGGATGCTGAGGACAGCGGCGGAAAACCCACGCTCGGCCAAAGCATCGGCGGCCTGCACCGCACTCTCTACCGTTTCGCCGGTGGCGAGGAAGGCCACGTCACTACCTTGCCGCACCGGAAATCGCCTTGCCGATCGCAAAAGGCGTATCCGAGGCTAGGCGGTGCATCGCTTTCTTGCCCAGACGAATGTAAAGTGGTCTGGGGTGCGTGACGGACGCCAGCACAACGGCGCACGTCTCGAAGTTATCCGCGGGGGCAACAATGTCGATGTTGTTGATCGCTTGCAGCACCGCAAAGTCGTGCAGCGAGTGGTGCGTCGTGCCCAGTGCGCCGTAACTCACACCGGCGCTGATGCCGATCAATTTGACGGGTGGTCTGAATAAGCCACGTCATTCTTGATCTGCTCCAGCGAGCGCGCCGTCAAAAAGCAGGCCGGGGAGACCGCATAGACGCACTTACCGGCAGATGCGAGGCCTGCCGCCACACCGACCAGATTCTGTTCGGCGATGCCGACCTCAATGATTTGATCCGGCAAGCGCTTGCCAAAGGCGACAAGGCGACCGGATCCGCGTGAGTCACTGGTGACAACCAACAGATTGCGGCTTTGTTCAGCCAGTTCCAGCAGCGTATCGGAAAAGACCTGTTGATTCGGGCTACCGAGTTGTAGAGGTTGCATAGCTATCCTGTACCCGTTGTTCGGCTGATCGAGTTCGTCCAGGGCGATCGCCAGTTCGGCGGAAGTCGGCACATGATGGTGCCAGTCGACCGCGTCTTCGATAAAGCTGACGCCCTTGCCCTTGGTCGTGCGCGCAATAATCAGGCTGGGTTTGCCCACTGCAAAGGGCGCCTGCGCAAATACGTCCATCAGCGCGGCGATATCATTGCCATCCACCGTCCGCACGGCATAGCCAAAGGCTTCAAAGCGCGTGGCGAGTGGTTCCTGCGCCATCACGCTCTCGGTCCGACCCGTAATCTGCAGCGTATTGCGGTCGATGATGACCACCAGGTTGTCAAGCTTTGTGTAGGAGGCGCTCATCGACGCCTCCCAAATGGACCCTTCGGACAATTCGCCGTCCCCCATGAGGGTAAGACGCGAGAGGGCAGCCATCCAGCTTAGCGGCGATGGCCATGCCGACCGCGACCGACAGCCCATGACCGAGCGCGCCGGTGTTCTGTTCGATGCCGGGCACCTTGCGGGTTGTGGCCAACCCAGTGCGAACCGGAACGGCCCATCGTCGCCAGCATTTCCGCCGGGAAGAAACCCTTGTCGGCGAGCACGGTGTAGAGCGCTTCGACGGAATGTCCCTTGCTATGAACATACCGGTCGCGTTGGGGCCAGGCTGGATTCGCGGCGTCGACGTTCATCACCTGGTTGTAGAGGACATTGAGAATGTCAACGCAGGAGAGGCTGCCGCCGGTGTGCCCCGCCCCCGCATGCGCGATACTCGTCAAAACCGTCTTCCGGTATTGGATCGACTTGTGTTCGAGTTCGGTGATCTGCATAGGAATCGCCATTCGCGAGCGCTTCTGAATAAATATTCAATATTGTATCTTCATTCGGTATGCGCCAGCATAATAAAGGCGGCTTGACATGGCAAGCAAAATGAATAAATATGTAGCAGTGAATGTATACAAGTCCGTGCGGTGAAACGTGAGGTGAAAGCATGGCTCAAATCGATGAAATGCGGCTGGTGACCAGGGTGGCGCGCATGTATTACGAGTGGGACATGAAACAGTCTGCGATCGCCAGGCAACTCGGGTTGTCGCAGCCCACCGTGTCACGCCTGCTCCAACAGGCCAAGGACGAAGGCATTATCCGGATCTCGGTCAGTGTGCCGCAGGGCCTTTACACTGAATTGGAAGAGCAGCTGGTGAAGAAATATCGGTTGCGCGACGCCATCGTGGTGGATTGCAGCGGCGAAGGGGATGAACGCTTCATCGAACGCCAGATCGGCGCGGCCGCAGCCTACTATTTGAGTCGGCACTGCGCCCCAATGAAGTGGTTGGATCTCTTCTTGGAGTGCAACGTTGCTGGCATTGGTGGATGCGATGCACCCGGCCCCACAAAGGGGATGTGCGCGTCGTGCAGATTCTGGGCGGGGTGGCTGGCCCTCCGCGGAAGACGCATGCGGGCCGCCTGACATCACGGCTGGCGGATCTTTGGGGGGGCGCCCGTCGACTCCCCGCTCAACCAGCGTGTGATCTCGATGCGCTTTGACCAGTTGCGCCGGGTGGATCGCTCGATCGGCGTCGCCGGCGGTCCCCGCAAGTTCAACGCCATCCTGGGCGCCATCCGTGGGGGGTGGGTCAACGTGTTGGTGACAGATCTGCTCACCGCGCGCCGGTTGACTGCGGCCGAGGGCTAACGCGCCACTCCACCTACCGCCTACGAAATGCCCGGCAGCAATCGATACCGGATCTGCTGTGTGTAGGCTGGATAGCCGGGAAGTTCCAGGCTCAAAACCTCCTCTTCATTACGAATTCTCATTACGAGGATCGGAATGATCAGCAGGGCAGGGATCATCGCCCAGTAGGAGCCAAGTGCCAGCGGCGAAAAACGTACATCAGCGTCACCCCCAGATACATCGGATGGCGCACCACGGCATAAGGTCCCGTGCTGATGACTTGCGCCCCTCATCCACCTCGACGACGCGAGGCATACTGATTTTCACGGAACACACAGAGAATGAAGCAATAGCCAAGCAGCACAATCAGGTCGCCGACCAGCACCACCGCAACCGGCACATTGGACCAACCAAACCGCTTGTCAAAACCCGGCAGCACGAAGACGACCAGGAAGAGCAGCGAAACGCTGATGATCTTGCGCTGCGCTGTCTCTTTCTCCCGCACCCGCATCCGGCGTTCGAGTAGTTCGGGGGCTTTCCGGTACAAAACGATCAGGGCAAAGGTCATCGGGATCAGGGATGATCGCCAGGTAGACCCACGCCTCCAGTAGGCGAGGGTCCCCGCCGGCAGAAACAGCATCGCCATCAGACACGGAATCCCAAGCCCCAGCCGGATCGCCAGCCCTTTGAGCAAATGGGCTTTGATTGTTCAATGTGCCCCATGACGCCCCCCAGATGGATCTTGCCCGAGTGGTTCTCTTGCTCTGCGTTCGATCATAGTCCTGCCGGCAGCACAAATCAACCACCAGTGATCGACCAACAATTCACACAATTGAATTTCGCATTTATTGACCAATGGCCAACGTCTTGCTATACTATTCGCAATAACGTGCGGCGTTATGACAAATAGGAATTAATTGCTGACGCGGGGCAACAGAGACCGGCGTCGCAGGAGTCGATTATGAAACACCCCTTCGTCTTGCTTCGCCCTACTGGCCTGCTTTTTGCGATCGCGGTGCTGGCGTATATGCCTGCACAGGCGGCGTCGCCCACTGTCGCCGTCGCTCGTCCCAACCGGAAGCGCCCAGCCAGACCTGCTGGGGTTGTGGTCCCGTTCCCCAGCCCGGCGGCGTCTTTGATCGCGACCCCGCCCCCCATGCGACGGGCTACGTCAACGGCAGTTACTACTGCGTTGCCTTTGGCGACACACTTTTTCTCCATCTCTCAGCGGTTTGGCGTGAGCGCAGCAAATCGCCGCCGCCAATGGGATTCCGAACCCCTGGCCGATCTGGGGGCCAATCAGTTTATTTTGATTCCCGGTCTGGGAATCGCGCCCGCCATCACGCCGACACCACCACGGTGACGCCGATCCCACAGCAAGCGTCGATCACCGTCTCCAACCCCACCGCCAATAGTTCCCTACCCGCCACATTCCAGGTCAGCGGGGTGGCGACCGGTCCCAATGGCGCCACGATCGCCGTCCAGGCGCAGAACAACAGCAGTGGCGTATTGGCTGGGACCACCACCACGCTCCAGACGACAAGCGGCTCGTTTGGCAGCGGCAGTTGGTCGGTGTCGTTGACCGTCAATCAAGTCGTTGCCGGCCGGATCGTGGCAGCGCTGGTTGGGCAGCCCATTGGCCCGGCCAACGTCCCGGTCACCTTCAACGGCGGCTCAAGCCAACAACTCGTCATCACACAGCCAACGCCGAATGCACAGTTGGCGGCCAATTTCATTGTCTCCGGCAGTGGCTCCAGCCTTCCGGCAACCAGGTGACAGTCCAGGCCGCACGAATGGCGGGCTGTGCTCCAGACCCAACAGGCGTTCCTGCAAAATATCCAGCCCAATGGTCAGGCACCTGGCAAGCGAACTTCAGCAATGTCAGTGCCGGTGCGCCGACCCTGGGTCGCATTGTCGCCTCGGCTGCCCCCGGTTCAACCGTGGCGCCGCAGTCGGTCAACGTGACCTTTAACGGCGTCGCACTGCAACAACTGACAATCACGCAACCAATGCAGGGCCAGACCGTATCACCTACATTTGCCGTGATCGGCACTGGACAAATCTCCCTGGCAACCAGGTGACGGTGCAAGTGTTGAATGGCACCGGTAGTGGGGTGCAGCAAACCGTGCTGGCGACCGTTCAAAATATCCAGCCAAACGGGCAAGGCACCTGGCAGGTCAGGTTTATCAACGTCAATCCCGGCGATCCGTATTTCGGTCAAGCCAGAGCAGCTGCGGCGGCCGGTTCAACGGCGCCACCGGCAATCGTCCTGTCATCATCAACGGTCCTGGTCAATGAACCCAGCCATCGCCTACCTTGACGCGGTCGACGTCATCTTGCGGCGCATCCGCGAAACACAACTGCCAACCATTGAGCGGGCAGCCGAGCCTGCGCCAACACCATCGCCGGCGGCGGGCTGGTGCATCTCTTTGGCACCGGTCACTCGCGCATGTTTGTCGAAGAAATGTTTCCCGCCACGGCAGTTTCCCCGGCTTTCACTCGATCGTAGAGCTCTCGCTCACCTACCACAATCAGGTGGTGGGCGCGAACGGCCAGCGCCAGGCCATGTTTCTTGAACATGTCGAGGGGCTGGGCAGGGCCATCATGCGCAATTTTGTCTTCGCACCCCCCGATTGTTTTCTGATCTACTCGAACAGTGGCGTCAATGAGGTCGTGGTCGAGGTGGCGCTCGAAGCAAAAGCCCAGCAGATGCCGGTGATTGCCGTCGTCTCGCTCGACCATGCGCTGGCCTCCACCCCGAAACACTCCAGCGGCAAACGGCTCACCGAGATCGCCGATCTCGTGATCGATAACTGCACCCCCGCCGGTGATGCGTTGGTGCGGGCTGCCGGGTTGGAAGATCCGGTCGGCCCAGGTTCGACGATCGGCGCAGCCGCGGTGACCAATCTGATCAAGGTGCTCGTTGCCGAGAAATTGACGGCATTGGGTCATCCGCCGATTGTGCTCACCAGCGCCTATTTCATTGGCGCTGAACGCTCGCAACGCCAGTTTGACGCAGCCTACGATGACTATCGCGCGCGGATCAAGCGTGTCTACGGCGGATGATGCTGCCACCAACCCGTCCAACTTTCTACTTTGCCGGGGTGACAACCGCAAAGTCATCCTCGCTCGCAGTTTCCGCGTTGGATGGAAATTTTGGGACGCCCTGAAGTGGTCCTTGAAGGGATCGATTTCGCATTCACGACCACCCCGCGCTACCGCGTTCGTTGAGATGCTTCGGGATCACCCGCCTGCGTGCTTGGCGCCGTGGTCACAACCCACAAGATCGATCTCCTTGCGGCAGCACGCGACTTATTTGACGAGTTGGATCCCTATGCGCAAGCCTTGGGTGAAGTCTCCGGCATCGGCAAGACCGGGGGCAACATTTTTGGCTTTGCCACGGATCCGCTGCCGGGGGCATGAGCCTTGACGCGATGATTGGCCCCGGCTATTTTAGCGCACCGGCGCCGACGTACCCTGCCTGGGCGCCGGAGGTTCGGGCTGCCGCGCTTGCGCTTCACCTGATGAACAGGTCGACCCGGACCGACCCCGCCAATTGATCGTCGTCAACCGATCGCAGCCGCGCCTCGACAGCATCCGCAAACTGGTGGTGAATCGGGGCAGCAATTTGAATCTTCACACCATCTGTAATCCCAATCCGGCGTACAATGATCAACTGATGGCGGGCCGTGCCGACGGCAGCATCGTCATCACGCAACTGGCATGGGAAAAGACAGTCCAGGCTCGCCCATCACTGACGCCGGTCGTTTTCTCTCAATGGTGGCCTGGGAGTTGAACTATCGCGGTGAACTCGAGTTCCTCCATCAGGCCGAACGGCACAGGAGGTGCGCCGGCTGCACATCGAAGATGGCTGGCGCTATTTTCTGCTTCGGCTGGAGCCAGGTGATCAGCAGATCCCTGGCAATTGACATCCACCGGCGACGTTTGAGCAGTTGGCCGCCGCCGCTGGCGATCTACGATTCTTAGGGTGGAAGGAATCAGGGTCGTGTTTTCCGCTGCTATGTTCTCTCGTCATCGGTAGCACCACAGTCGATCTCTTCATCTCGGCGTGGGCCGCATCCCACATGGTCCGGCGACGAATTCCGTATTGACAACCTTGCCTGGTGCCGCGATCCGCTACACATGACGACGGCGGCAACGGCGCCAACACCTGCTTACACATTGGGACGCCTTGGCGCACGGGTGGCGCTCCATAGTGCAGTCGGCGCTGACATTTTGGTGATATCATGGTTGGGTGGCTGAACACGGCCAACGTCGACTTACGCCACCTCATTCACCGGCTGAACGCCTCAACCTCCACCACCACCATCGTCATCGACGACGAGCGCAACCGGCTTTCCTTTCACCATCCGGGCGCCTATGCCACCTATTCGATGCGCGATCTACCGGAGAACTGGACGCATGGCGTCTCCACTGTGGTCGTGGCGAGTTACCCGCTGATGGGCGGTCTACGTCCCTACGGCGTGCGTAAAATCATGGCCATTGCGCGTGCCGCCGGGATACGCACGGCGCTCGACATTGGACCAGCGATCGGGGACCTGACCACGGTCGACGAGCTGCGCCCACTGCTGCCTGATGTAGACTATCTGCTTGCCAACGAACACGAACTGCTTGTGCTGACGGGTGAAAGCGATGCACCGGCGCAGATCGCGTGCTGGCGCACGCGGCCGGGGCAAACACGGTCGCTCCGGCGGGAAGCACGGGGTTGCCGTGTCGAGCGCCGCCGAAAGCCACACAGTGCCGGCCTTTTCCGTCGATGCAGCGCACGGTGGGTGCGGGCGATGTTTTCAATGCGGGCTTTCTGATGGGCATTGATGCCGGATGGTCGCTGAGCAAAGCGGCAGAATTCGGGAATGCGGCCGGCGCGCTGGTAGTTGCCTCAGACCAGGGTGTCCTCGGCGCAGCGTCGCGTGAAGAGGTCGAACAATTCATCCAATCACACCGGTTTTTTAACTGGCTGACGCCCCATTGACTTTTCTATGGGATGCCAACGACATGATAAGCTCTAAGCAATCGATATTCCGCTAAAACAGCAGGAGTGTTGTCATGACAAAGGCTTTGGTCACGGGTGCAGCGGGCTTTATTGGCTCCATTTGGCGCGGCATCTGTGGACATGGGTTCTGAGGTGGTGGCTTTAGATGACCTGAGCGGCGGGTTTCGTCCGAGAATGTGCCGCAGGGCGCAGTGGGTGCAGATGTCGGTGACCGACTACGCAGGCTTTACGGCGCCTTCTTTGCGGCGGAAGCATTTGACTATGTGTTTCACCTGGCGGCCTACGCTGCGGAGGGGGTGAGCCACTTCATCCGCCGCCCAACTGTGAGACCAATCTGATTGGGTCCACCAACCTGATCAATCTGAGCGTGCTGCACGGCATCCAGTGTTTCGTGTTTACATCGTCGATCTCGCCGTCTATGGTGCGAATCAACCGCCGATGCGCGAGAGTTGACGCCGCAGCCGGAAGATCCTTATGGGATTTCCAAGTATGCGGTGGAACTGGACCTCGCAGCGGCCCGGCATCAATTTGGGCTCAATTCGATCATCTTCCGTCCCCACAACGTCTATGGGGAGCACCAGAACATCGGCGACAAGTACCGCAATGTGATCGGCATCTTCATGAACCAGGTGATGCGGGATGAGCCGCTGGTCATCTTTGGCGACGGTGAACAGACACGCGCCTTTTCCTACATCGACGACGTGGCGCCTGTCATCGCCCGCTCGATCCTGCTTCCAGAGGCCTACAACCAGGTCTTTAACGTCGGGGCGACACGATGTACACGTGAACGAACTCGCACAGTCCGTGCCGGGCAATGGGCGTCGATGCTGAAATCAGCATGTCCCGGCGCGGAACGAAGTCAGCACGCCTATGCGGATCACGAAAAAAGGCGCAGCACCTTTGATCTCCCGTCCCGATTCCGTCTCGACGCCGGTCTTGCCCGCATGGCTGCCTGGGCAAAGCGGGTTGGGAGCAGAAAGACGAGCTAATTTGCGGCGATTGCGCTCAGGAAGGGACTGCCGGCAGGGGGGCAGGAAATTACGAATACCGATCGGTTCTCGCTCGGCGTCCGATGCACCACCACGAAGTGAATACTCCTGGCGCCGCATTGTCATCGCACGCTGCTGCTGGCGAATCCTGATCGGGCTGTTCTATGGGGGCTCTCGGACGACGCGCACTGGGATTGCCGCCTGGGAGGCATACTGCAGCGGAGCGGGTCGCGGCAGGGTCGTTCACCGCCCGGCGGGAACGTATGAACTGCCTGCATTGCGCGCCAACCTGACCCAACTCGACGCAAGCCTGGGTGAAGTGCAAAAAGGCGTTGAACCGGTTCAGGGGTTGCCGCCGTCGCTGGCGGGCGTCCTCGGTGCAGGCAAGACGCTCGTCGGTGCTGGAACCCCTGGATGCGGAGCCGGCAGGCGGCGCACTTGGCACCGCTGCGGTCGACAAGGTGGGGCCGGAATCATCGCCGCGGCGGGTGGCGGGCGGATATTGCGACGTTGGCCACGGCGCTGGCCAATGCAGGCCCGGCGTTGCCCGAACTTGCGCCACGGGTGGCGGCGCTGGACAAGACGTTGCAGGGGCTGCCGGTCCGACGCGCCACTCCCCCAACTGGCTGCACCGCTGCGTCTGTGGCATGAAACGCCTCGCTGGTCGAGCCCTGGCCGAGTTGGACCACATCTGCCGTGCCTTCTGGGGATGGATGGCCCCCGCACCTATCTGCTCTCATGGTGCAGAACAACGACGAACTGCGCGCCACTGGTGGCTTTATCTCCGCGTTTGGCCTCATTACAGTGGACCAGGCAAGGTCACCTCCGCCGACTTTGCCGGACAGCTACACCGAAATGGTGCCCTATCCTCGGCGCCGGCGCCGATGCGCCGGTACATGGGCATCCAACTGCTGACGGCGCGCGCGCATTGGTCGCCGGACCTGCCCACCACTGCCGGCGGTGCTGCGCACGCTCTTTGAGCGGGACACGGGCGTGACGATCGATGGGATCATCACCGTGGACCAGGGGCGTTGCGCCTACCTGCTTACTGCGCTCGGCCCGGTGACGGTCGACGGCGTCGCGAGCCGGTCACGGCGGACAACGTCAATGAGGAGATGATCAAATTCTGGGAGCAGCCGGGGCAGTTCACCGACCAGAGCGACGAAGACTGGTGGCTGCGGCGCAGGACTTCGCGGGGGTCGTGGCCGGAGAATTGATGACCCGGCTTCTGAGGCGGGCGATCTACCGATTCGCAACCTGATCGCAGAACTGCGGGTGGCGCTGGTGGATCGAACCCTCCAATTGTGGCTTGCCGACGCCGGTGGCCAGGCGGCGCTGGCGGCGAATGGATGGGATGGTGCGCTGCATCCGGAGCCGGAAGCGGACTTTGTGGCGGTTGTTGATGCCAATTTGGGGTACAACAAGGTGGATGCAGCATTGCAGCGCAGCCTTGACTACAGCGTCACCTGGCCTGGTGGCCCAGCCGCGCCGGCGCTGGCTGCGCTGACCGTCACCTATACCCATACGGCCACCACCGAAGATCCGGTCTGTGACCCGCGGCCGCGGTACGGTGACACCTACGCAGATCTTGTGGGCCGGTGTGCATTTCTTTACACCCGCGTCTATGTGCCCGGTGGGAGCCAACTGCTCGGCATCGATGGCGTTGACCAGACCACTGCCGGCAGCCAACTGGGTGAGGCGGGCGCAACTGAGTTCGCGGCCTTCCAAATTCTACCACCCGGCGAAACGCGCAGCATTGTCTATCGATATCAGTTGCCGGCGGGGATCACGCCGGAGAGCTACCGCCAACGGTGCAGCGCCAGGCCAGGATCCCACCGCTGCCGGTGACGGTGCGGGTTGGAGAGGCGGAGCCAAGGAAGAGCGTGTTGGTTGATGGGGTATGGAAGGTTGAGGAATAGAAGAGTTTAGTAGTACTCGCACATACCCATACGCCTTCTCAAAGAGCACCGTGTCTTGATGCAGCTTGAAATCAAATAGCGCCCTCCGCAGTGCTTTCTTCACCTCACGTTCCCCGCAGCCGTGTTCCGCCAGCCGGGAAAACGGACGATACGGACGATCCCATCGATCTTGTTGACCAGTCGCTCGACGATGATTGGGGTATCCGCGTTGCGCACCTGCTCGAAGAGCTCCGGTCGTTGGGCTGAACCTTCTCCGTGAAGTGGCGGGCGATGTCGCCGCAGATTTTTTCGACCCGATCCTACCTCTCTGGTCTGATTGCAGCGGCAGGCGGAACCTGAATGATGGCAACTCGCAACCTACCCCCTGCTGGTCCGATCCTTTGCCGGGGAGCCCCCCCAAAAGGGGGGAGGGGGAACCCACCCCCCCGAGGTCCCGACCCCCTGGCGGGCGCCGGGGGGGGCTGCGGCCCCAGCTCTTCGTCGAGGCACGGTGGCGCGGTGGCGCCCCGGGGGGCACCGCATGTTCGCAATCGCCCCGTCCCCGGCATGGACCCAATGCTCGCAACCTACCCCTGCTGGTCTGGTCCTTGCCGGGGACGGGGACGAGTTCATCCTGCTGTCGCGGTGGCATTCGCCCCCCGGCGCCCCCCCCGCCCGGGGCCCCCGGCCCCCCCGCCGCGGCCCCGGCCCGCCGCCCCCGCGGCACGGGCGCCATTGGGCGCGGTGCCCCCGTCCCCGGCATGGACCCAATGCTCGCAACCTACCCCTGCTGGTCTGGTCCTTGCCGGGGACGTTGTTGACGAAGACTGCGGTCCTCCGCCGGCTGCATTCGTCGAGCACGGTTGGTCGCGGTGGCGTGAATTCGCCAACAACGTCCCCGGCAAGCTTCATTCGTCAATGACCGCCCTCTTGCCTGCTGCCGGGGACGGAGCGGCGAGTTCATTCGGCTGTCGCGGCGGAACCGCATGGGCGCAGTTGAGCCGTCCCCGGCAAACGAGTTCATCTGGCTGTCGCGGCGGAACCGCATGGGCGCAGTTGAGCCGTCCCCGGCAAGCTTCATTCGTCAATGACCGTCCTCTTGCCTGCTGCCGGGACGGAGCGGCGAGTTCATTCGGCTAGCGCAGCGGTGTCAGTCACGCTCCAATTCGTCCAGGTAGGCCTGCAATCCGGGCGGCATCTTTGTTTGTTGGCGATGTATTCCAGCACCGACGTCCGATACGCGTCCGGCGAGCGAAAAATGTGCGGTGACAAAATTTGGATCGTAGAGCGTCCCCTTTGCGTAAGCCGATCCATTCCAGGTAGTTCGAATACGGCCACAACTCCGGCTCGGCAACGAATCCATGTGCCACCGGGTTCGCGTGGATGTACCCCACACAACGCATGCAAATAGCCGTCGCTGTCCACCCGAATCCCTTTATACCGATCCCACAGAGCGTCCCGGTCCGGTGGTTGACCTCATTGAACGCGTGGCTAGGTACTAAGCACTCGTTGCGCGAAGATCCCTGCCGGCGCATCGCTCTCCTGCCGCAGCAGCCAATGATAGTGGTTTGGCATCAGGCAGTAGGCGATAATGGTGACGCTGCATTCAGTGCGATACTCCTGCATTAACTTCAAGGCAAAACGGTAATTCGCATCGTTGCGGAAGATCGACATCCGGTTCGCACCGCGGTTATAGAGGTGGTAGTAGTTGCCTGAGGCAAAGTCTATCTTGCGGCGTGGCATATATTTCTCCTACCCATCCCATGTGGACTGGTGAGTTTGAGCGCTTTAGGCTTCGGTATATTCAGCAGGGCAATAAAGTCACGATTGGTAGGAATGAAGATTATTTTAACAGATCCGCAGCTTACGTCCCCGGACCACAAGACGATTCGTTAATCACCGCCTTCATGGTCCTTGCCGGGGCGGCTTTGGCCGGGCTGGGTTGCTTCGTGCCTTGCCATGCTTGCCAAGCCTCTCTTCCATCGCTAGAATGATCGCCCGATCAGGGGACTTCTATCCGCTCGCGCTGGCCATTATTAGGCCGCGCTCACGCATGATTGATGACAAATGCGACCAAAACTATCTGTGGCCGACGATCGGCTGCTCGACCGGATTATTGATGAAGCACGCTCGATTCTGGCCACCACCGGCATGGAGATCCGCGGACCCCAATTGCGCCAACGGCTGTTGGACGCGGGGCTACCCGTCGCCGCGGATGGCCGTATCCTGTTTCCAGCCGATGTCATCGATCGTGCGCTTGCGAGTGCGCCGCGTGCGTTCAAGTTGTACAATCGCGACGGCGATCTTCAGGCTGATATCGGTGACGATCGGGTGCACTTCACGCCGGGATCCTCCGGGCTGAAGGTGCAGGACCATCGTACGGGCGCTACTCGCCATGCCCGCACCGCAGATTTTGCCGAATATGTGCGGCTCGTGGATGGGCTCGACAACATCCCCTATCTGGCTACCGCGTTTTCGACTGAAGACATCGAGCCAAACATCTCCGATGCATGGCGCCTTTATCTGTGCCTGACAAACTCCAAGAAACCGGTCGTCTCCGGCGCCTTTACGGAACATGGGGTTACGCGGATGGCGGAGATGATGCAGTTGTTCCGCCGTGATCGGGCCGACCTGATCGCCCGCCCGCTCGATCTTTACGATCACGGCCACCGGCAATTTCCGCTATTCAGAAGATTCCTGCCAGAACCTGCTCGACTGTGTCGAGTGGGGCATCCCGGTTGAAATCGTCCCGGTCACACTGCTGGGGCTAACGGCGCCGGCAACGCTCGTTGGCGCCGCCGTCTTTCATTGCGTGGACACATTGGCCGGCGTCGTCATGACACAGATCGTCAAACCCGGCGCGCCGGTGCTCTATGGCGGCGCACCTGCCGAATTCCACATGCGTGAGACCACATCGCCCATGCTGGGGATCCAGGCGCTCTATCTAGATGTGCTCAATGCCCAGGTGGGGAAGCGGCTCGGGTTGCCGACCCAGGCGTACATGGCGCTGAGTGACGCCAAGGAATTGGATGCGCAGGCCGGGGCGGAAACCTTTGGCAGCGCATTGCTCGCGGCCTTGCCGGCATCAACTCGGTTTCCGGTCCCGGCATGCTCGATTTTGTCCTGGTCTTCAGCCTGCCGAAGTTGGTCTTCGACCACGAGGCTTGCACGCAGGCGTTGCAGTTGACGCGCCCGCTGCGCATCCAGGATGACCTGCCCACGGGTCCGCTTGTGCAGGCGCAACTGGCGGAGATGCACATGATCACCGCACCGCACACACTGACAAACTGGGAAGATGCACTCTACCTGCCTGGTCCCACCTTTGACCGCAAGAATCGCGAGACCTGGGAACGCGACGGCAGCCAGACGCTCTGGCAGCGTGCGGTGGCGGAAGTGGAGCAACGCCTGGCGGTCTACCGGCCCGTGGCGACCGACGCGTTAGCCGATGCCGAGATGCTCCGCCTGATTCGCAGCGGCATGGCAGGCGACACCCCGCTCCCCGTGATCCCACCCCCCCATGCTGCGGTCGAAACCGGCGACGCAAGGCGCCAACGCCGCTTCCGCCGCTGATCGGCCGGAAATTGGAGCATTGACCCCAGCTTACACGGTGGCGACCGCCCGAACCTAGACCGTCTAGATTGTTCGAGGGAGAAGGCGATGCAAGCTGGCAATTACAAGAAGCAAAAATAACTTGAGCGAAGTTGTAGAAAGGGCAATCACGGTGAGCCGCAAACGATTAGCGCCACGGCCAACCGGTCGTCGTAGTGCTCAGCGTTGAGGAGGTCACCGCCTTGCATCGCCGCGCATGCGCTTTATTGATGCGTTGCGCACTGCCCCTGCCGGTTTGCTGAGTTGGATGGGGCGCACCCCGGGCCCCGGGGCCCCCCCCCCGGGCCCCCCCCCCCCCCCCCGGCGGGGGGGGGGGCCCCCCCCGCCCCCCCCCCCCCCCCCCCCCCCCCCCGCCGCCCCCCCCCCCCCCCCTCCCCCCGCCACGACCGAGCCCCCCCCGCCCCCCCCCCCGGGCGCCCCCCCCCCCCCCGCCCGTTTTGCCCCCCCCCCCCCCCCCCGCCCCTTTTTCCCCCCCCCCCCCCGCCCAGCGACTCGTGGTTCGCCTCTTTCCGACCCCTGGCGTTGATGTCTCCTCGTCCGCTGTCTCTTTGTCTCTTTGTCTCTCTCAACCCTACAAGGAGAACCCGCTTTGAATCCAGCCATCCTCCCTCCTGTCGACTCCAACCTTGCCACTGCCTGGACACTGCCCGCCCGCTGGTACACCGATCCTGCCTTTCTGCCCATTGAAAAGGAGCGCATCTTCTACCGTACTTGGCAGTGGGTTGGTTCCACCAGCCTGGTGCAGCGCGTGGGCGACTTCTTTACGTACGATCTTTACGGCGAACCGCTGGTCATCACCCGTACACACGATGGGAGCCTGCGCGCCTTTCATAACGTCTGCCTGCACCGCGCCGGTCCTGTGGCGACCGGCAAAGGCAACCGCAAGAGCCTGCAGTGCCGCTATCATGGTTGGCTCTATGATCTCAACGGCAAGTTGCTCAACGCCCCTGAGTTTGAGGGCGTCGAGAACTGGTCGCCCGACGCGTATTGCCTGCGCAACGTACGCGTCGCCGAGTGGGGACCCTTTGTCTTCGTCAACCTCGAGCCCAGTGCGCCGGCGTTGCTCGATGTGCTGGGCAACATCCCCGCCGAGGTGCAGCGCGCCGGCTTTGATATTGATCAGATGCAGTCGATCGAACGCCGCGACTACTATGTGGATGCCAACTGGAAGGTCTACATCGACAACTACCTGGAGGGCTACCACATCCCGATCGCCCATCCCTGGACTCTATCGCGAGATCGACTACGACCAGTATCGCGTCGACACCTACCGCTATTATTCGTCCCAGTACGCCCCCATTCGCCCGACCCCAGATAGCGGTAGCCCCGCAGGGCGTGATCGCCGCTATCTGCGTGGCGACGGCGAGACACAGGCGCTCTACTACTGGGTCTTCCCCAATCTGATGCTCAATTTCTACCCCGACAATATGCAGATCAACATAATCGTACCCATTGACACCGAGCGCACGCTGACCATCTTTGAATGGTATTTCAAACAACCCGGCAGCGGTGATGGTTGGGAAAGCATGCAGCAGTCGATTGCGTTTAGCGATGAGGTGCAGCGTGAAGACATGGAAATCTGCAATGCGGTGCAGCGGAACCTCCATTCGCGCGCCTATGATCGGGGACGATTCTCGGTTAAACGCGAGAATGGCGTTCACCACTTTCAAGGACTGATTGCTGAGTATTTACGCGAGTAGAAAGATCACATCATCATGCCCACAACTCCTCCCTCCGCCCGCGCCTCGCTTGGCCACGTCGGTTTGCCGATGCCGATCCGTGAACTTGCGGCAAAAGCGTGGGACGCCGTTATTGTCGGTGGCGGTCACAACGGACTCGCCTGTGCGGCCTATCTCGCCCGCGCCGGAAAGCGTGTACTGGTGCTCGAAGCCCGTGACCGGCTTGGCGGCGCCTGCACGATTGAAGAAACGTGGCCCGGCTATCGCGTCTCCCCTTGCGCCTATCTGGCCGGTCTGCTCCATCCGCTGGTTATTCAGGAACTGGATTTTCCGGCCTATGGCTACCACTGGACCCCCGCGCTCGCCGGCATTTTTGTACCCTTTGATGATGGAACGAGTGTGCAACTCTGGGATGACGATGAGCGCGCCGCGGAAGAGGTGCGCCGGCTTGCCCCGAAAGACGTCGCCGGTTTCCGCGCCATGCAAGCGGTCATGAAACGGGCGCGCGATGGGTTACGCCCATCCGGTGAGGGGGACATCTGGTTGGAACGCAGACCCACCCGCGAGATGATTGAAGACCGGCTTAAGGGCGACCGCGACGCCATCGACCTGGTGCTGAATTGGTCGATGGTGCAGTATGTTGAAAAATTTATCGACGATGAGCGCTTGCAGACGGCCTTTCTAGGGCAGGGTGTGATTGGGACCAATGCCAGCCCGCACGATCCGGGTACGGCTTCGATCAACTTCCATCACTCTTCCGGTCGTCTGGGCGGCATGGATGGCATGTGGGGCTATGTCCGCGGCGGGATGGGCACCGTGTCCTTTATTCTGGCCGATGCCGCCCGTGACAGCGGCGCGGTCATAGCCGCAGGTGCACCGGTGGCAAAGATCCTGCCGGGGCAAGGGGTGCAACTTGCCGGCGGTGAACTGATCCGCGCCCGTGTGGTTGTCGCAAACGCCGATCCCCGTGTGACCCTGCGCCTGTTAGGTGACGCCGCCGACCCGGTTTGGCGTGCCCAGGTGGAGGCCGTCCCCCAGACGGGCTGTACGATCAAAGTGTCGTTGGCCCTCAGCGAACTGCCAAACTTCAAAGCACGGCCAGGAACCAATGAGGTTCACCACAAAGGCCAGATCAACACCCCGCTCACGAAAAAGGAATGGGACGACTACTATCACATTGCCAAGAGCGGGGAACTGCCGCCGCGGCTGTGGACCGAACTCTATATCCAGACATCGCACGATCCGAGTGTTGCGCCTCCCGACCGCCACCTGATGAGCGTCTTCGCCCAATATGTGCCGCACACCTTCGCACACGGCGATTGGGATCAGCGTCGTGAAGAAGTAGGCGACCTGGCCATCGCCTCCATGGCGCGTTACATCAGCAATTTTCCGGAGGCTGTTGTTCATCGTGAGGTGCTGGGGCCGCGGGATATCGAACAGAAGGTCGGCTTGACCGGCGGGCAGATTTTTCAGGGCGAGATCCTGCCGCAGTACATGTGGGACCGCCGTCTTGCCTATCGCACCCCCATGGACGGCGTCTATCTCTGTGGCGCCGCCACCCACCCAGGGGGCAGCGTGATGGCGATCAACGGCCGCAACGCGGCCATGGAGGTGCTGGAGACCGAGTTCGGCGCAAAGCAAATATGACAATTGACAATTCGGCGCTGACTATCGAAAATGCGACTTTCCCAACCTGATCCAACCAACGTTTTGCCCGCAAAGGAGGCAACTGAATGCAGAAGCGAATCTCTCTCCTCGCATTGGTCCTGATTGTGGCCTTGCTGGTTGCGGCGTGCTCCGCACCGGCGGCGGCCCCGGCAGCGCCCGTCGCAACCACAGACGCGGCCGCGAGCGACGCCGCACCGGCTGCGAGTGGCGATCTGCTCGCCGAAATTCTTGCGCGTGGCACGCTGCGCATCTCGACCGATCCGGCCTATCCACCACAGTCCGAATTGGTCGAAAGCCCCGAAAAACCGGCCAGCACCAAGTGCACCGGCGAAGAGCGCACTGCCGCAGAATTCCAAGGCTTCGACATTGACGCCGCCGTCGAGATTGCCAAGCGTCTGGGCGTCGAGCCGTGCTTTGTCACGCCCGACTGGACACTGATCACCGGCGGCAACTGGGCGGGACGTTGGGATCTCAGCATCGGTTCGATGACGATCACACCGGAACGCATGGAGAAACTCTACTTCTCACAGCCGTACTATACGACGCCCGCCGCGTTCTTCGTTCACAACGAGAACACCACTTTCACCGCACCGGCCGATCTCTCGGGCAAGAAGGTGGGCGCATGCGCCGGCTGCACCTATGAATCCTATCTGGACGGCACGCTGGCCATCCCAGGCGAGACGATCGACTTCGTGGTCACAGATGCTGAGATTACCGGCTACGATACCGACACCTCAGGGCTTCAGGATCTGGCGTTGGGCGATGGCGTCCGGCTCGATGCGATGTTGACGGCGCTGCCCACCGGTCAGGGCTACATTGCCGACGGCAACCCCGTCAAGCAACTGGGCGACCCGGTCTATTTCGAATACCTGGCCGGCGCCATCGACAAGGGTAGCCCGCTGGACACCACCAGCTTCCGCGCCAAGGTGGACGAAGTCATCCAGGCGATGCACCAGGACGGCACGCTCAAGCAACTGGCGGAAAAGTACTACGGCACAGATCTCAGCGCCGCCGCCGCACCATTCGACATCGCCGGGCTAAAGCAATAACCCAAGTCCGTACCTGGAGGTCCTTTTCAACTTGCAGGTAGGCTGGAGAAACACAGGAAGGCAATTGCCAATCTGTGTTTCTCCGGCACTCCACCCTTTCGCACCGGTTCTGTTATCGCCCTACAGCCCGACTATCCACAGGGGAATATCGAGATGGCCTTATTTGCGGGTAATGAAGTCAGTGCTGCCGGTTTCGACCTGACTGACCCCCGAGACCAGGCTGCGTTTGCAGCACAATTGGCAGCGCATGATCGACGCCAGAAGAGCTGGCAGCAGTTCAAGGTTGGCCTGGTCTGGCTGGCAATGTTCATGCTGTTGGGCATTGCGCTACGCCTGCTCAACGTCAGCTACCTCTACATCTTCGAGCATTTTGGCTTCGTGCTTGAAGGTATCTGGGTGACGTTGGGCGTCTCGCTTGCATCCATTACGATTGCCACCATTCTGGCGCTTTTGGGCGCCCTCGGTCGCCTTTCACCGCACGCGATCTTTCAAGGTGTCTCAGGGTTCTATGTCTCGATCTTTCGCGGAACGCCGCTGCTGGTGCAGATTTTCATCATTTATCTTGGGCTGCCGCAGATCGGGCAGCAGTTGAAGGCGATGGGGTATCCGCAGTTAGGTAACCTCTTTATCCTCGGCGCCATCCAATCCGGGATTTTGGCATTGAGTCTGAACTATGGCGCATACATGACGGAAATCTTCCGTGCCGGCATTCAATCCGTGGCGAAGGGGCAGTGGCAGGCAGCCTCTGCACTGGGTATGAGCCATTTGCAGACCCTGCGCATGGTGGTCATGCCGCAGGCCATCCGCATGATCATTCCGGCCATCGGCAATCAATTCATCGCTATGCAGAAGGATTCCTCGCTTGTTTCGGTCATGGGGATCTGGGAGATTACCTACCGTGCGAATCGCTTCGCCCGCAAAGACAGCATGTTTATGGAGATGTTCCTATTGGCCGCAGCAATGTACTGGATCCTGACGATGATTTCCGAATGGCTTCAAGCCCGCCTGGAGCAGCGCATGGCCCAGGGCGAGCACCGATGAACCGCTTACTTCACGAAACTTCTCCTTACCTCCTCCAGCATGTCCAGAACCCCGTCGACTGGTATCCCTGGGGGGAAGAGGCATTGGCGCGCGCCCAGACCGAGGACAAACCCATCTTTCTTTCCATTGGCTACAGCGCCTGCCACTGGTGCCATGTCATGGCGCACGAGAGCTTCGAAGATCCGGCAACCGCGGCGCTCATGAACGAACTCTTTGTCAATATCAAGGTAGATCGCGAGGAGAGACCCGACCTGGACTCGATCTATATGGACGCCGTGACTGCCATGACGGGTCAGGGCGGCTGGCCGATGAGTGTGTGGCTGACACCCGACGGCAAACCTTTCTATGCGGGCACCTACTTCCCAAGCGAACCGCGCTATGGGATGCCGAGTTTTCAGCAGGTGCTGAACGCCGTTGCCAACGCCTACCGGACGCGGCGCGGCGAACTTGAAGGGCAGGCCAACCGTGTGGCGGAGATGTTGCAGCGCACCGCGTCGCTGGCCGCGTATGGCGGCGATGTGGGTGATGACATCCTCGAACAGGCCATCGACAAGATGCGCCAGTATTTTGACGACGAGCATGGCGGTTTTGGCGACGCGCCAAAGTTTCCGCAGCCGATGACGCTCGACTTTGCCCTGACCCAATATGCGCGTAAGGACGACCTCGATTCGCTCTATATGGTTGAACTCACGCTGGAGAAGATGGCGTTGGGCGGCATCTATGATCAACTGGGTGGCGGCTTTCATCGCTACAGTGTCGACGCGATCTGGCTGACACCGCACTTCGAGAAGATGCTTTACGACAACGCACAATTGTTGCGCATCTATCTCCACGCCTGGCAAGCAACGGGTGGACCTCTCTATTTGCGGGTCGTGCATGAGACCATTGACTATGTGCTGCGCGAGATGACGGCCCCGGCCGGCGGTTTCTATAGCTCCCAGGACGCCGACAGCGAAGGTCATGAAGGCAAGTTCTTCGTGTGGACCCCAAAGGAGATCGAAGCCGTGCTCGACCCGCACGTCGCTGCGATCTTTGAAAACTATTATGGGGTCAGCGAACGGGGCAACTTCGAAGGCAAGAACATCCTGAGCGTTGTGCGCACGGTCGAAGAAGTGGCGATGCGGTTCCGCGTCAGCGATGCGGCAGTCAATGAGGCGCTGACCTCGGCGCGCGTACGGCTGTTTGAAGTACGCGAAGGGCGTGTCAAGCCAGGCCGCGATGAGAAGATCCTGACTGAATGGAATGGATTGATGATTCACGCGCTTGCCGAGTGTGGCGTTGCATTGGAGCGACCGGATGCGCTGGCCGCGGCAGTGGCGGCGGCCGACTTCCTGTTGGCCAACCTGAGCCAGGAGGACGGGCGGCTCTATCGATCCTTCAAAGATGGGCGGGCACGCTTCAACGCCTACCTGGAGGACTACGCAGCGCTGATCAATGCGCTGATTGCCCTTTATGAGGCAACGTTTGAGCTGCGCTGGCTCGGCGAGGCCGCGCGCCTGGCGCAGCTCATGCGCGAGCAGTTTGCCGATGACGCCAGGGGTGGTTTCTTCCAAACTGGCATTGCCCATGAGCAGTTGGTGGCGGCGGAAGGATATGATCGACAATGCCATCCCCAGCGGCAATTCGCTGGCCGCCGAGGCGCTGCTCAAACTCGCGGTCTTTCTGGACAAACCCGCCGACCGGCAGGAGGCGGCGCGGATCCTGCTGATGATGAAGGATGCGATGGCGGCACAGCCGACCGGGTTTGGCCGAATGCTCACGGTGCTTGACCGGTATCTGGCGCCGGGGCAGGAGATTGCGCTTGCCGGTGATCCGCAAGACCCCGCCACGCAGGCGCTATTGGCGGTCATTTACGGGACGTATTTGCCCCATGCGGTGGTGGCGCTTAAACGGCCAGGGGAGGACAATCCGCTGCCGCTGCTGGCGGGGCGGGAACTGGTGGATGGGAAGCCGGCCGCGTATGTATGTGAGAACTACACCTGCCGTCTGCCGGTGACATCGCCGGAGGCATTGGCGGTTGAACTCCGGTAATTGGGTGCGTTGCTCGGGGGAAAAGATCAACGCGGAGATGCGGAGGGGCGCGGAGAGCGCGGAGGAGGAAGAGCGGATGGAGGGATGCGCGGGGGACGGGGGGAAACACCACCCTGACGGGATGGTGCTCTGACGGACGGCGGGACGGGGGGATCACCACCCTCACGGGATGGTGCTCTGACGGAGGTGCTGGCGGACGGCGCCTCCCAAACGAGCGCCGGCGCCCGGATCTACACAGCAAGATCCGGGCGTCGGGTTGTCATCTCACGGAGACTACTTTCCCCAACTACCGACGACGCCCAGATCCAGGCGCCCGGGTCCGCGGATGGGTAGTTGACGCGCACCCACAGCCCATCCGGGCTGGTCTCCAATACCTGCCACTCGGTCTGGTTCGCTATCGAGCCAACCATCCCACTGGTGATTGAGGGACCTGCGTACGCAAGGATGCGCGGGGCGCGCACCATAATCCGGATGGTGCTCCCAACCGGCATTATCGCAGGCGCCGCACCTTCCGGCGTTGCTGCAACCGTGGCAGTGACCTCACCGGATGCTGCGGCCGCAGGCGCTTCAGTCGGCGTGGCTTCAGCGGTCGCTTCCTCCGTGGTCTCAGCAGTGGCAGTTGCTTCCTCTGTTGCCTCCTCCGTTACCTCTTCTGTGGCTGCCGGTTTGACTGCGGTCGCGTCGGCCGGCGTTGTGGCCGCAGTTGCCGTCATTTCTGGCGTTGCTTCACGGCGGCCACTTCCGGGTACGCCTCGGCTTCCGCGGTGACCTTGGCTCTGGCGTTGCTGCGACCGCCACCGGCGTCGCCTCGCTCTCCGCACCGGCTGCTGCGCTATAGGGCAAATCCTCATCAAGGAGCACCGCCGTGGCGGCGTCGAGCAGAAGATCGCCGTCGTAGAAGAGAGTTTCTTCTGTGACCGGCACCCGCACCGTAGGCGGCACGCCCTTGCCTTCGATGTGAATGTTGCCGTCCATATCCACGGCGCGCCCGACCGTGAATTGAAGCTGTTGCAGATCGGGCATCCGGAAGACGCCAATACTGCCGCCCAGACCGGCGGTTGGATAGTTGCCGATCACGTCGGCGCGCCCCTGTTGGGTGAGGTCATAAGTAAAGAATTCACAGGCGCTGGCACAGTTCGGGCCGGTGATGACCGCAATGCGCCCATTGTATCGAAGCGTCTCATCGGGCGGATAGAAGCGGTCGATCGTGCGGTCGTCGAAGTAGAACTCGCCAAGGCTCTCATCGAAGAAGCCCGCATTGCCCAACTCCAACTCGTCATTAAAGAAGTACGCCGCCATCTGATCGGCGAGGAAGCCATTGCCGCCCCCGTTCTGGCGCATGTCAATGATTAAACCGGGTATACCGAGACCGTTGAGTGTCTGCATCAACCGTTCCCACAGTTGAATCGTCAACAGTTCGTTGTCGGAGAAACCGTAAATCTTGACATAGCCGAGTCCACTGTCAAGCAGGCGGAATTCAATCGGCTGTTCGGCGCCGGTCAGACCGCGATTGAGCGAGGAGAAACGGAAACTGTCCGGTTCTGCGACAAAGGTCAGTTTTGCAGTCTGCGGTTCAGCGGCGTCTGGGTTCTGGTATTTGACTTCGATCTCAGTTCCAAGCGGCGCCCGCGTGGCATACCGGAGCTGCTGGAGACGCAGATTGGCTTCTGAACTCGAAGTGCGGAAGGGCCTTGCCTCAGCAACATAGTCCCCGACCGGCATCCCGCCCATTTCCAGAATCTGGGCGCCTAGTGCGATGCCCGCTTGTTCCGCCGGACCGTCCGGGGTGATAAAGTTGACGATCACCTCGCCGCCATCCAACTCGCGCATCGCCAGCCCGAGACCGCCGCCCGTTGCGCGCTCAAAATCTTCCCGGATCAGCGGCATGCCAACATGTCCATCCGGGATCGACAGGGTGAAATCAAAGAGCGCACGGCGGTATTCATCAGAATCGCGATTCTGATCGGCTTCCTCCATCCGCGGACGAAATTCCGCTACCAACGCATCCCAGTCGATCTGTTTATAGTCGGTGAAGGCATACTCCTTGCGCATCTTCTCGATCATCTTGTCGAAGGCCTCGGCGTAACTGAGGCTCGAAAAGTCGTCGAGCGCAATCTCTTCCGGTTCCACCAGCGCCAGGTTCGGCCGCGCCGAGCGATCAAAGGTGAACGGGTCAGAATCCATGTTCACAATGGTATAGCCCGCGGGCAACGTCACAATCGGGTCATCTTCAGTGAAGAGTTTGCCATCCTCTCCAAAGCCGCTGGGAAACCCCTGTTGATCATCAGGCGCCCAGACTACATAGGCGCCGCCGGTGACCTCACCCTTGCCACTTGGGGTGCCGGTGACGCGCGTGGTGGCATACGCCGTGGACCAGCCGCCACCCTGGAGGTCGCGCTGTTCCAGATACGGATCGCCAAAAATATTCGTCCAGTAGGCAACAGCGAAGGTCTGGACCCCTTTGTCTTCCTTCCCATCCTGGTCGACGTCGCGCAGGGCGCCTTGCGGCTCTATGGGGAGCGACAAAGTCCAGGTAAAGGGTGGGGTGAAGAAGTCACCGGTGATGACTCCCAGCACTTGCGACTCGGGCGACATGATATAGCCGCGATCCCGATCGACAAACCCCGCCTGGTCCTCCAGGACAATCAGGGGTTCGGCGACACCCAACGTGATCAATGGGTTGGTGTAATCCATTTCGCCGGCGATCACAACGGGACCGCCCTCATCGTTGTTGACGGTTGCGGGTGGTGGATTGTCAGATTGGGCCAGTGCCGGCAACGCGGGGGCTGCCAGGAGGGTTGCCAACAATAGTACGCTGAAGCCGGTGAGTAGTTTTTGCATAGTTGTAGCCTTTGGTGCAGATTCTGAAGTCTTCATTGGGAGCTTGAAGCGCCAGCCTGTTGTCTGGAGCGTTCATATTCGATTACGTCGTCCAGGATTTGCGGCAATTCGTATTTTGCCCGCCAATCGATCGTCGCCCGGATTTTTGTCGTGTCGGGCACACGCCGTCGCATGTCCTCAAATCCAGGCGCGTACGCCTCACTGTAGGGAATATACTCGATTTGCGAGGCGCTGCCTGTGCGCTCTATCACCTTCTGGGCAAGTTGGTTGATGGTCACCTCGTGATGGCTGCCAACGTTGTAGATCTCTCCAGACGTCTTGTCCGGGGCATCCAGCAATTTCACCACCGCCCGCACGCTGTCATATACATGGCAGAAGCACCGGGACTGTTCGCCGTCGCCGTAGACCTGGATAGGCGCGCCCGTCAGTGCGGCGCGTACGAAGCGTGGCACCACCATGCCATAGCGCCCCGTCTGGCCAGGTCCGACGGTGTTGAAGAAGCGAATGATGGTGACGGCGAGGCCGAGTTCACGGTGCGCCGCAAGACCCAGAAATTCGTCCAGCAGTTTGCTGGCGGCATAACTCCACCGGCTGCGCGACGAGGAGCCAAGCAGCAGGTCGTCATCTTCCGAGAAGGGCACCTTGACGCCCTTTCCATAAACCTCGCTCGTGCTGGCGATCAGGGTCCGGCAACGATAGCGCCGTGCGGCGGCCAGCACCGAATGGGTGCCTAATACATTGGTTTCGATGGTCTCGGTGGGGCGTTCTACGACCAACTGGACGCCAACTGCGGCGGCCAGGTGCACGATTGCGTCCGCCTGGGAGGCAAGACGATCCAGCACCAGGTCATTGGCGAGATCATCGATCGCAAATGAGTAGAGCGGATGCTGCGCAAAGGTAGCAATATTGTCGTAGCTCCCGGTGGTCAAGTTATCGAGCACTGAGACGCGATCGCCGCGTTCCAACAGTGAGCGGACGAGATGGCTACCGATAAAACCGGCGCCACCTGTGATGAGGACATGCATTTGCTGGCTTATCCTTGATTTTCAGGGATGAAATTGAATGGTCGCATTATCGCAGGGGCGCGCGGTTTTGACAATCAGATGTTGACACCAATTCTCAGTGGGACTTATAATCGCGCCTAATAATTCTAAGCGATCTCATAAAAATCGTGCGGTGCGAAACACCGCTGGCGAAGATGCAGACTTTTTGTGGCATTACCACTGACGGCATGCTAGATTATTTGGCAGCCATTTACAAACTGGGGACGGGCCAAAGCACCAACGGCGACCGAGTCACGACTTCTGCCCTTGCCGAGAAGATGCATGTTTCGCCGGCCGCGGCAAGTAGCATGCTGAAACGTCTGGAGGAGACTGGCTTTGTCGAGCGCTCCAATGTCGATGGCATCACGTTGACAGAGCAGGGGCGGCTCGCTGCGCTCCAACTGATTCGACGTCACCGGTTGCTGGAAGTGTTTCTCGTGCGCGTACTGGGATTCACCTGGGATCAGGTCGATCTGGAGGCTCACCGCCTTGAGCATTCCATCAGCGCTGCTTTTGAAGACCGGATGGATCGACTGTGTGATTACCCCACGCATTGCCCGCACGGTGACCCGATTCCGCGCAAGGATGGGACGCTCCCGCAGGAATCGTTGTTGTCGCTCACGGCGATGTCGCCGGGCCAACAGGGGGTTTTGCGGCGCGTGGGCAGCAACGACGCGCGTGTGTTACGCTACCTGAGCCAACTGGATTTGCAGCCCGGCACGGCCTTGCGACTGGTCGATGTCGCACCCTTTAACGGTCCGATAACGCTTGCGGTCATCGCCCCCGGTTGTGACCCGCCGCCGACGCACATGCTTGGGAGCGAACTTGCCGCCAAGCTGTTTATTCTTTTGGAACCCGCCAATCAAGTGAATTGAGTCAAATGATGGGTGCAAAGTACTATGAAGCCGCAGGGGGCGTGGTCATTCGCGATGGGTTGATGCTGGTATTGGACCGGCCACAGCGTGGTGAGCTTAGACTGCCCAAGGGCCATATTGAGGCCGGTGAGCAAGCCAGGGAGACCGCCCTGCGTGAAACAACGGAGGAAAGCGGCTATTCCGGTCTGGAAATTTTGGCCGATCTAGGTTCGCAGACCATCGAGTTCGACTTCAAAGGCAATCACATCCGGCGTTTGGAACACTACTATCTGATGCGGCTGCTCAATGACGAGATCGCTGAGCGAAGTGCCAACGATGAAGAGCAGTTTGTTCCTCTGTGGCTGCCCTGTGAGGATGCAGTGCAGCAACTCACATTCAATGCAGAGCGGGCGGTTGCCAGACGAGCGCTGGAGATCTACCGGGAATTCGAAGGGTGAGCAGCATTGGATGCTCGGCGTCCCGGCGGAGCCACTGATTCGCCGAGAGTCCAGCGAAAATAAAAAGTGGAGGGCATTCCTCCACTTCGCTTTTTCAACCGCTGGCGAGTGTACGGGCGCGTGCTCTCCATGAATAGAGAGCAGCGGACCGGCCAGGTTCGCATGCATCAATTGCGATATCGATACGTAATGCGCCCGCGCGTCAAATCATATGGACTCATCTCGACCTTAACCCGATCTCCCAGTAGCACGCGGATATAGTACTTTCGCATTTTTCCGGAGAGATAGGCCAGCACTGTGTGCCCATTCTCGAGTTCGACGCGGAACATTGCATTCGGCAATGCGTCAACAATTTTACCGTCCAGAGTGATTGTCTCTTCGGCCATGTAACTCCCTTCACTGACTAGAGTGGTTGCCGTCCAAGCCCCGCAGACCAGGCTGATTCAGCGCACAGAGGAAACATACTCGCGCCTCTGTGCGCCAAACGCCCGTGGTCAACCCGCTAAATGACGCGGGGACCTCGCTGTGATTTGCGGATCGCCTTCTGGCGCTTGATGCGCTTGATCTCGCTTTTCGACGTGAACCATCGCTTCTGTCTGACGATTGGCAGGATGCGGGCTTCCGCTACCGCCTTGCGTAATCGCTTCAGCAGGCTATCCTGTGACTCACCGGGTCGAAGTTCTACGCTCATTGTCGTCACCCCCTTTCGCCAGACGTAGCTTCAAGATTTTACGCTCGTTTGCCGTTGCCGAAACGCAAGGGCTATCTATAGCGCGTCCTTGATTATACCGGAATGACCACTACTATAGCAAAAAACTGCCGCCCTCTGCACGTAACAGATGAGCGGCAGTCCAAGACACCATTCATTTGAAGCCGTTTTAGACTTCAGTCATCTCCCCTTCAGCCGGGGCGCCTTCGGCCGCCTGGCGGATACTCAGCCCGATCCGCTGTCGTTTGGCATCCACGCGCAGCACCTTAACCATGACTTTGTCGCCGGGGCGCACGGTCTTCAGCGGCTCAGCAACCGCAATGTCCGCGATCTCGCTGATATGAATCAGGCCCTCGACGCCGGGTTCCAATTGAGCGAAGGCGCCAAAGTCGGCGATGCGGGTAATGGTGGCGGGCATGACCGTCCCCACCTGGTACCGCGCCTCGATGTCGTCCCACGGGTTGGACAGCAGCTTTTTCCGGCTCAGCGCGACCCGTTGGCTATCGGCGTCGATCCGGATTACCTGGACGTCGATGTCCTGACCGACATTCAACGCTTCGCGCGGGTGACTGATGGCGCCAAAGCCGATCTCACTGACATGTAAGAGACCGTCCACGCCGCCGATATCGACAAAGGCGCCAAACGGTCGCATACTGCGGACGGTGCCTTTACAACATCGCCCACGGCCAACTTCTTGAAGAGATCTTCCTTCATGGCGCTGCGATATTCACGCTCGGCCAGCATCTGTGACATCACCAGGCGACGTCGTTTGGGATCGACTTCGATGACCTTTAGCCGCATCTCCTGGCCGATCCGCACCTCAAACTCGTCACGCCGTTGATCCTCACTCAGGTTGCGCGGCATGTCGATAATGTGCGAGGCGGGCACAAAACCGCGCAGATGGTTGAACTCCACCGTCAAGCCACCCTTGTTGTAGCTCAACACCTTGTGGGTTGTGATCTCGCCGCTCTCGAGCAACTGCTGCGCGATCAGCCAGTCCCGCTGCTGGAGCGCATCCGCCATACTGAGCAGGAATACGCCGTCGTCTTCCGGTTGCTTGGCAACGACGACGTCGACCGTCTGGCCTTCGCGCAAACCCTTGACGAATGCAGGATCCAACTTAGCCAGGTCCGACTGTGGAACTACGCCGTCCCGTTTGCTGCCGACATTCACCAGCAGTTCGCTGGGACGAATCTCGACAATGACACCTTCGCGCAGATCACCACGACCGGGCATGTCAAGGTCCAAGCCCTCGTTAAGATACTGCTCGAATAGTTCCAGGTCAGACGCGTTCTGCCCGCTACCGCTACCCTGCGCCGATTCAGCCATCATCCAAAACACTCCAAGATTTGAGGTTGCAGTTGACCCAACAGTTATACGGTGCACGCCGATCTGGCCGCACCGTACGCGCATGTTCCTTAAGTTGACTTGATTATAGCAGGCTGATAGGTCACCGTCAAGGCAATTTGAATTGCCCTTATGCCGCCGTCTTCGAAGTAAAGAGCTTCCGCAATTCGTCCCAGCGCGCGTAACCGGTCGGTTTGTTCCGGCGTACTACTTTGTCCAGCATAGCGGGCGAGAGCGCGCCCCACCGAAATGGCCACCAGCGCCGTTCTTTCTCACCGGTCGCCCCTGTGCTTTGTGGCGTCCCGCCCAGGGCGCGGACAATGGAGCGTTGCCAACTTTGCCAGCCTGACCAGAGCGCAAGCCATTGCATGCGGAGTGCGTCCAACAAGCGCCGCAACCAGCGCAGATTGGTCTCTTTGTCGCTGAAGTAGAAGTAGGCTGCCAATCCGAATAGAACCACGATCGTCGCCCAAAAGAAGGCGCCGCCAATCCAGGGTGGAATGTCCAAGATCAGCGGGGGCGGTGGCGTTGCCTGCATCGGCTCAGGCGTAGGAGGTGGCGCCTCAGGCGGTGACGAAAATGGCAACAGGGAGAACAACAGCACCAGCAACAGGCTCACCAGTTGAAAGATGAACGACACGACGTTGAAAGTGGTGTTCAAGATAAAGGTTAGAACCTGCGACAGCAAGAACGTGTCGCCCAGCGGTAGAAACACGGAGATGACGGCAAAGCCGGCGAGCACGATCACGGTGTAGAATGGCCAATTGCGCTGGATGCTGGTCTGCGTGGGCACGCGATCGAGCGTCCATCGCGCGCGGAGCAGCGCCAGTTGCCCCTGGCTGATCAAAATGAGACCACTCAGGAAGTAAATGATGATGACGCTGACCACAACCGGATCGACATCCTGGTGGGCAAGTGTCCAGAATTGGTTACGAGTAACGCCCAGCCGCAGCGCGCTGGCAATCAAGATGAGAAAGATGCCCCACAACACCCAGCGTGTGACGAAACTGTGCAACAGCGTCGTCCGGTCTGCCGATGCAGGGCGCGACGTATCCACATAGCGGTTGCGCGTGAGTCGGGTTTCATGCAACTCGTCGGCTTGAAGCCCCAATTGCATGAGATCACCGGTGAAGTCGATCGCTGACACCCAGGCGCAAGCCATGGCAAGCCCGGTGACAAGGAATGGCCCGTCGAGGAAGACCTCGTTTGCCTGGTTAAAAAAGGTGGCAGGATCGGGCAAAGATCCTTGCGCCAGCCACAACACGACGCGCGCCGAGAGCAATAGCAGCCCCAAGTCCGCGACGCGGTAGGTCGCACTGCGTTGGATGCGCTGCTTTGGGTGCGCAAGCCAGGTTGTGCTGACGACGCCAATCACGCCGGAAATCACGATGAGGGCAAGGATCGCCCAGCGTGCAGCCGCTGGAAAGGCCGGCGCATATTGGCGCATAAAGGCAAAAACCGCAACGCCAAGGCAGGTGACCATCACCACGACCAGGGTCGGGCGCAGCAGCGAACTATACCACGACACATCGTAGGCATCGGTCTCGGTGGCGTCAGTCTCGGTGACGCTGGTGGAAGCCGGTGCATCGGATCCAGATTCAGCTTTCTCCATGGCGGCAACCAGCCCCCTTTGCCGGCGTGCTAAAAGACACCGGCGAACGCTTCCAGATCGATCTCCCACACGGTGTTATGGACGTGGATGCCCAGGCGTTCGGCCTTCGCCGCGAGGATACGAACGTCTGGCTGTCTTGCACACAACAGCACGATCACCTTATTCCCGCGCCGATAGAGGTTGTGCAAAGTCCATAGTGCCGCTTCATCGACGGCCGGGGTCACCACAATCAGGGTAGCGCCCCAGGGCAGCCCGGCAAACCGGTCTGGCAGCCATGCCGCGAGGTCACGCCCGGCGTCATGAATCTGGACCCGTGCCAGCAAACTCAGCAGGGCGATCAATTGTTCCTGCCCAGTACGCTGTGGCAGCGCCACGGTGGGTGCGCCCGTCAATGGATCGAACCCGTTCGTATCCAGCCCGACCGCTTGCCGCTCGTTGATCAGCACGTTGGCGATGGATGCGGCAACGGTGACCGCCCACTCGCTTGAACCGACCAGCGCACGGGTGGGATAGGCCGCCCGATTCATATCGAGCACAATTGTGACCGGCACTGCCTGTGATGGTTGCAGTTTCTTGACGAGCAATGCATCCGCATGGGCGCTGGCTTTCCAGTGCACACGACGGAGATTGTCGCCGGCTGCATAAGCGCGCACCCCCGCCAGGCGGGCAGGATCTTCCAGAAGTTGTTGTCTGCTGGCAAGGTCGCCAAAAGGGGAACGGCTCGGCAGTCCAAGCCTTGCGAGGGGTACGACCTGCGGATACACGATCAACTGCGTGGCGCTGCTCTCCTCCCACCGTGCGGTGACGAACCCGAACAGATCGCTGGTGCGCAGGCTCATCGGCCCAACTGTAAAATAGCCGCGCCGTTTGCATTGAAGCCCGTAGTTGTATTCAAGCCTGGAATGTCCCCCCAGGCTCGCCACCAGGCGGTAATCCGGCTGATCCTTCAAGTCAAGCGGGACGGCTTCCTGCACCTGAAGCCACGGCATGGGCAGCCAACTCCGGTTGGTGAAGACGGTCTGCACGTCGATGTGCTCGCCGTTGAACGCTCGGTGCGCCATGGTACGCGTGAGTTCAAGTTTATGCAGCGTCCGCCGCACCCAGAAATGGCTAAAGACCCAGACGCCGCCCACGACGTAGACCAGGTAGTAGACCCAATTCATGCGGAAGAAGGCGCCCGCCAAAAACAGAATCAGCAGCGCCCAGAAAATAACGTGCATGGGAAGAGGTTCGGTGTCAGAAACCGCCCCGCGAGTGGATCACCTGACCCGTGATCCAGCCGCCCTGCTCCGACGCAAGAAAACAGATGAGATTGGCGGCGTCTTGTGGCAGACCGACGCGTCCAAACGGCATCTGGGGGAGAAACTGTGCCATTAACTCGGGATTGATCCAGCCGGTGTCCGTTACGCCAGGGTCGATGGCATTGACGGTGATCCGCGCCGGGCGACACCGGCCGCGAGACTCACGGTAAAAGCCTCAATCGCACCCTTGGTGGTGATATACGCAAGTTCGCCTGGCATCGGCGTCACACCCTGCCCCGACGTCAGGTTGATAATTCGGCCGCCCGAGGCGCTTCCCCACCGCATCACAAACTCGCGGCACAACATCGTTGCACCGCGCACATTGACCGCGTAGTGCCGGTCCATCTGTGCCGCATCCAGAACTTCAATATCACCATTTTCGGAATGGGTGGCATTGTTGACCAGGATCGCCGGTGCACCCAACCGCTCCGCGACGGCGTTAAAGATCATGGCCGGAGTGTCCGGTTGCGCCAGATCGACCTGCATGCCCACCGCGCGCACACCGGTCGCATTGAGATCTGCCAGCAGTTGCTCGGCTTCTTCGCTGCGCCCGCCCCACGGCATGAGCCGGTCGTACGGTGTATAGTGCGTGATGAAGATATCGGCGCCTGCGGCGGCCAGCGTACGGGCGATCGTAGCGCCGATGCCGATGCTCCGGCTGGCGCCGGTGATGATGGCAATGCGCCCACGGAGATCGATTTTCATGAACTGCGTTTCTTGTACGGCTTGCCGTCGATCACGATCTCGGATTCGGGCAGCACTCGCGATATTGCTGCGTCGTCACTGTGCTCGAATGGCCCAACCGCTCCTGCACCTCGCGCAGATTTGCGCCTGCCTGGAGCATGTGGGCGGCAAAGCTGTGGCGCAAGGTGTGCGGCGTCACCGGTTCTTTGATGCCAACCTCGGCGACATAGCGCTTGATGATCAGCCAGAGCCCCTGGCGCGTCAGGCGTTGGCCCCGGTGGTTGAGGAATAGCGCCTTCTCGTTGGGGTCGATCACGAGGTGTGGGCGCCCTTCGAGCAGATAGCGCTCCAGCGACACCAGGGCACGTGGAAAAATCGGCACAACGCGCCGGCGTTTGTTGCTGGCGTCACAGGCCATCAAGCGGTTATAGAGGTCGACATCGTCGACGTCCAGACCGACCAATTCCGTCACCCGCACTCCAGTCGCATAGAGCGTTTCCATCAAGGCGACGTCGCGCAGCGATTGTGACGAATTATACTGATTCGGGGCGGCGAGCAGTTTGTCGACATCTTCCGGCGGGATCGTGTGGGGCGTGTGTTTCTTCACCTTCGGAGACACCATGTCGCCGGTCGGGTCTTCCTGCAAAATTCCTTTGGCCACCAGGTATTCTGCGAAACTCTTGATTGCCGCCACTTTGCGCGCCACGGTCGTCGCAGCGTAGTCACGTTGTTTGAGTTCAAGCAAATAAGTCTGCATGACGCCGGCATCGACGTCCGCCCAACTCGAGATGGTGTCGCCTAAGGGTGAATGATAGTCGGCAAGGAAGGTCGCAAGTTGACTGAGGTCATTGCGATATGCGGCGATGGTATTTTCAGAAGCATCTTCCTCGGCAACAAGATAATCAAGGAAGCGATCGATTTGCTCCTGCATCCTGAAGTCTCCTGTTTGGTGGATTCGCGCCAGCCAGTTGATCGAACTGGGGGAACCGGAAGGGGAGTCACATGCTTAATCTAGTTGCCTTACCTATGCGATCCCATTCGCAGTATTCTAGCACAACTTTGCATAAATTAAAAACAACTTTGATGCTATAATTCCCACTTATGGCCAAAAAAGCGAAGGCGAGTTTGCCCGTCGTAGCGCCGGCGCCGGCAAATACCCATGACCCGGTTCTGCTGCAATTTGCAATAGACTTTTTTACGATTTTTGGGGCGCGCGTCGAACGCCACCCCGACAAACGCAATCCCTGGCTACGCGTCCACCTTGCCGATGACCTCGCCGCGCATTTCGGCAGTGCAGCGTTGGTGCTTTATTTTCACAGCAACGAACCACGCCCCGACGCGGAATTGGTGGCACATGGCAGCCGGATCTTTGACCGGATGCTGGCATTTCTGGAACAGCGTAGCGCCTTCACCGTGCTTCGCCTCCCCCAACGCGTCAGCGGTGGTGAGGCGTTGATGCAGGCGGTGCGACCTGTCAATGCCAGCATCAACGACCTCCGCCTGCAGGAACAGGTGCAGCACCGTTTTCTTTTCACGTGGCGCATCACCTACCGTGCGGATGACAAACGCCAGGAAATTTACACGGTCGCGATGGATCAAGATGGGGGGCGCCTACCCGAGGTCGAAGGCGCCGGCGTCGCGGAATCAGCGCTCGCCATGGCCGCACTCTTGGCCGACGCACAACCACCGCCCGTCGAGCGCAATGAAGAGGGTCATCTGCTGCCGCCCAAGCTACCGCCGGTGGTGCAACTGGTGCAACTGGCGGAAACTGCCCGAAAATATGCGATCTACCACGCCGACCTGCGCTGTGTCGAACATGAAGCCGATATTCTACCGCGCTTGCACAAAGCACTCAACCGGCTCACCACCTATTACCAGCAGCAGATCGAGGAAGTATACGACACCCACGATCCGGATGGCGAGAAGCGCCGCGCCCTGGAAGCGGATCTGAACCGGAAGATTGCGGAGGAAGTTGAGAATCACCGGCTCCGGGTCCAGGTCGAATTGGTCGGCTATATCGCCCTCGAAACGCCGGCTGCCGTACTTGACTACGTCTTGACCGATGGAAAACGCCAGGCGCCGGTTCGCATTGTGCAGGATCGCCATCGGGGTGTTTTGCAGCGCCCGCATTGCTATGTTTGCAACGCGGAGTTGACTACCGTGGCGCTGGATCGCGCCGGTCATTTGATCTGTGATGCTTGCATCCGCCAGTGTGGGGGCTGTCAGGAAATTGTCTGTGAGCGCTGTGGGCTGGAAACGTGTCCGGTCTGTGGCCGTGCAAACTGCGATGCCTGCGGTCACAGTTGCTGGGCCTGTGGCGGCCGCGCCTGCACCGAGCACCTTAGCCGTTGCCCGGTGTGCGGCGATGTCGTCTGCCTGGCCTGCCAGAGCGCCTGCTCCCATTGCGGTGTCTTGCAGTGCCACAGCCATCTGGTGGCGGATTGTGTGGCGCCGGCCGGCAATCAGGTTGCGCTCATCTGCCCTGCGTGCGCTGTGCGGTGTCCCGGCTGCCATCAGTTGACTGCGCAGACGGGCTTGTGCGCCATCAGCGGGCAGCGCTTCTGCCAGAATTGCCTGGTCACCTGCACCGGCTGCGGCAAACAGGTGGGGCCAGGGTTTTATTCAGCGAGCCCCGTCGACCGTAAGCCCTATTGCCTTGATTGCCAACACCCCTGTGTGAGTTGCGGCCAGATCACGCCGGTCGCCGTAGCGTGCCACGTCTGCGGTGCGCCCGGGTGCCCGACGTGCACGCCGCGCTGCCATGTCTGCCACCAATACGTGTGCAAGGCGCATGGGGGCAGCATCAAGGGGTGCGGTCATATCGTGTGCCGTGCGCACGACGTCCGCTGCGCGATAGGCGGCGAAGTTGTGTGCCCCGCCTGTAGTTTGCCTTGTGCGATCTGTGAACGCCCCTACTGCCAGGATCACGTCCGCGCCTGTGCGCAGTGTGGTCAGGAATATTGTAGCGAATGCGTGCGCATCTCCGGGTTGTGCGACACCTGCGCCACCGTGTCAAAGGAAGGCGAACCTGTCGGGCCAGCCGACCTATTGCAGTTCAAGCATGCCGAGGCCAGCCAACTTGCCCCCTACTATACGTGGGTGCGGCTGGCCAATCTGCGCTACACGATCTACTTTGGCGACAGCAGAGGCATGGCGGCTGCGGTCGTCGTCGTGGATCACACCGGCGAACCCCCGCGCATCGTCCGTACGCGGCGGATCAGTATGATCGAGCGCTTGCGGGGCAGGCTCGGCCTCTAGAAGTGAAGACAAAATTACTTTGAACCTCAGTGAATCTATGCTAATCTCTCTGGCATGAACTGGCGCAAAATCCTCCAATTCACCCTGGTCCATGTGGGCGTGGCGATGACTGCAGTCCCGGTCAACAGTACCCTCAACCGTGTTATGATCACGGAACTAAACTTCTCCGCACTGCTGGTCGGGTTCCTGATCTCGCTGCCGTATCTGCTGTCCCCGCTGCAGGTTTTCGTAGGCAACTGGGCCGACCACAACCCGGTCTGGGGCCGGCGCCGGTCGCCATGGATCCTGATGGGTGGTTTGATGGCGACCTTTGGCAGTTATCTGACGGCGCACGCCGTCTACTTGATGGCCGACAACTTTGGCCTTGGGTTGGTGGCTGCGATCGGCGCCTTCACGCTTTGGGGCGTCGGCGTCAACATTGCTTCGGTCAGCTATCTGTCCTTGCTGAGCGAGGAGACTGAGGGCAAAACCGGCTGGCGCAGCCGCGCCATCAGCGTCATGTGGACGACGATGATCCTGGTGAGTATCTTCACGGGGATCGCACTCTCCCGCATGCTGGAAGATTATTCGCCCACAACCCTCTACACGGCGTTTGGTTTTATCTGGCTGATCGCCAGCACTCTGGTGATGTTTGGCTCCGCCGGCATTGAACCCAGGATGACCGCAGAGACCGTGCATCGCCATGCCGATAACCCCGGCACTGCCATGCGGGCGTTGGTGAATAACCCCACCGCCAAGCGGTTCTTCTTATATCTGACGTTGGTGCTCATCAGTGTCCATGCACAGGATATCCTGCTTGAGCCGTTTGGGGGCGATGTGCTTGGGATGTCGGTTGCGGCGACATCACGCCTGATCTCAATCTGGGGCGTCGGCGTCTTTGTGACGATGATTGGCGGGCTGTGGGTCGTGCGCCGGCTGGGCAAAAAAACTGCTGCCAATCTTGGCGCCTTTCTATCCGCAACCGGGTTCGCCCTGATCATTATGACCGGCGCTCTCCAGCAGGTGAACGCATTTATGGGCGCAGTCTTCATTCTTGGACTGGGGGGTGGGCTGATGACGGTCAGCAACCTCAGCTTTATGCTCGACATGACGGTGCCCGAAGCCGCAGGACTCTATATCGGTGCGTGGGGCGTCGCCAACTTTGCCGGACAGGCCATCGGCAATATCGCCAGCGGGCTGATTCGCGATGTTGCGCTGCGGCTCACGGGTAGCGAGTTCGTCGGGTATATCACCGTCTTTTCGCTTGAGATTGTCGGTTTGATGGTTGCGGTCTGGCTCTTCCGGAGCATCTCGGTACAGAATTTTCGGCGTGATGCCGAAGTGCAACTACCTGAACTGCTGGCAGTGGCTGTCGACTGATACGTTGTCACGTCAGCGTACGACCATCCGCTCCAGCAGCCCCAGCGTCAACTGCTTGGCCGGTAGTTGCGCCGGTTCACTGTCCAATACGGGTCCGACACAGGCGGGGCAGCCCTGCTGGCAGCGGCAGCGGGTAACCAGGTCCTGTGCGGCTGCCAGCAAGGTCGGGTGCAAGTCAAATAGCTGGGCGCTAAAGCCAAGCCCGGCCGGCGTCCGCTCGAAGAGATAGAGCGTGGCCAACTTGCCGCCGGCGCTCCCTGCGAGCCGCTGGCTCTTGTCCACATGCATGCCGAGGTCGCTGCGGTCGCACATCAGATAAAGCGGCGCCAGGTTTGCCAATACATACGCCAACCCATCCAGACCTGTCACAAGCCGGCCTGCGGTCTCGATCCGTTGGTGGCAACTGCGACAAACCAGGACGAGGTTTTCCAAGCGATTGGCCAGCAGGTACTGTTCGTTGACCCCGCGCACGTAGCCAAAGGTGCGGAACGGCGTCTTGTGGTGCACGTCGTGCTCCTGCCCTGGTGGTTCAGGGCGCCGGCACTGCGTACAGCGGAAGCCATCGCGCTGGCGCACAGCCGCGCGGACTGCGTCCCAGTTGGGACCATAGTCGTTGACCGAATCGTACCAGAGACCCGCAGCTTCGAGCGCGCGCTGCGTCTCCGCGCTAATGGCCAGCCAGTACGCTGCCGTCTCGACCGTTTGCGGCGGATATTCCAACGGCTGCACGCCAAGCGTCTCATGGGTGTGGCGTTTGATCCGCCGGTACCCCGCCACCTGCGAGGTCACCGCCACATCCCCAAACGCGGCGCTCTCATGCGGCGTTGAACGTTCACCGTGCTGCGCCAGGACAGTCACCTGCGTATCGACCGTCGTCTCAGTGTAATAGTCCACGTTGACGGGGATCACCTCGGCCAGGAGTTGGTCGAGGTTGAGCCGTTGCACCAGGTAGCTTTGGCCCTCGTGCAAATAGATTGCGCCCTCATGCACCAGGTTGGGTGCGCTGCCACGATCGACCTGCCCGATGATATTGGGCTCACCGGTGTTCGCCATGACCTGAATCGATACGGAGTCGGCCCCTGAACTGCGCAGGCTGACGTCGCGCGCCGGATACCCTGCGCCACTCCAAAAGAGACCGGCGCCATGTGCGTGGAGATCCCCTTCTTCCTGGAGCAGGCTGAGGACATCGCCGGTGTAGGCACTGGCGCCAAAAGGATCATCGACCGCAAAAGGCAACTCAAATGCGGCACAGCGGATCTGGTCAACCAACAGCATCAGGTTGTCGGGATTGATTAAGGCATGCTCCGGTGTCCGTTCGAACAAATACTCGGCATGCTGAACCAGATATTGATCGAGCGCGCCGGCCGTCGCTACCAGGATCGCCAGGGCAGCGTCGCGCGTCCGGCCGGCGCGGCCCATCTGCTGCCAGGCGCTGGCGATGGAGCCCGGATAGCCGCAAAGGACGGCAGCCTGCATTGGCCAATGTCAATCCCAAGTTCCAGGGCATTGGTTGCGACCACACCCCGCACCTCGCCGGTGCGCAGGCCTGACTCGATGGCGCGACGCTCTGCGGGCAGGTAGCCGCCGCGGTAACCGCGGATCTGGCTCTGTACGCTCGCCTGGGTCCAGCGCCACGTTTCACCACCTTCTGTCATGCCGGCGCCTGGCGCCCACTCCTGAGCGGCGGCACGCGCCGGAGCGCGCCAATTTCTCGCACATAGGTCAACAGCAGTTCAGTCGTCAGACGCGAGCGCCCAAAGACAATCGTCTGTACGCCGGCGGCGAGGATGCGAGCGGCTAGATCGGAGGCTTCCAGCGTAGCGCTGCGCCGTATGCCCTTCTCCGGGTCCAGAAGGGGCGGGTTGACAAGCAAAATGTGTTTGTCGCCGCGCGGGGCGCCGTTGTCGTCCACCAAAGCAAAAGGCGCCTCGGTCAAGCGTTCGGCAAGTTCCCGCGGATTCGCAATGGTGGCGCTCGTGCAGACAAACTGCGGCGCGGCGCCGTAGTGCGCGCAGATCCGCTGCAACCGCCGGATCACATTGGCGACGTGGGACCCGAAGACGCCGCGGTAGGTGTGCATTTCATCCACCACCACGAAGCGCAGCCCGGCCAGAAACGCCGCCCACTGCGTGTGATAGGGAAGAATCCCAGTGTGAAGCATGTCGGGGTTCGTCAACATGAGGCGGGCACGCTTGCGAATGGCGCTCCGTTCGCTTGCGGGCGTGTCGCCGTCATAGGTGGCGATCCAACCGCCTGGCCGGCGTTGAACTTCCGGCTCACCCGCGGCCGCGGCCAACCGGCGCAGTTCCGCAAGCTGGTCCTGCGCCAGCGCTTTGGTTGGAAAGAGGTAGATTGCCCGTGCGCTGGGATCGGTGAGCAGCGCGTGGAAGACCGGCAGGTTATAGCAGAGCGTCTTGCCACTGGCCGTCGGGGTGACAACTGCCACGTTCTGACCCGCCAGCACGGCTTCGACCGCCTGTGCCTGATGGGTGTAGAGTTGCGCGATGTTGCGCGCGTTGAGGGAATGCACGAGTCCAGGGTGCAATGTCGTGGGGATAGGCGCCAGCCGCGGCGGCTGTGCGGGCAGCGTCTGCCACGCGGCCACGGTCTCCATGAAGCGCGGGTCCCCGCGCAAATCCGCCAACAGCGCCGCCAAACTCATCGCCTTTGTGTTCTCTGTGTTCTTTGTGGTTAACTCGTGTGTTTGTTTTCCAGACAAATTCACGCTAAACTCAAGCCATGATAGCACGTTTGTTCGGTTGTTCCAACCAGGGGGCATGAGCCTTGGCCGAGCCAGTGATTGAAGTTTCCGTTGCGCAGGTGCGGCGCTACCGCCTGCTGCGCAACGGTCTATTTAGCCCCTTCGCATCCCCCACTGCCGCCGCTGCGGCGCTCTGCGGCGTGCAGGCGCAGATCGAGCCGGCCGCCGGCCTCGCGCTGTGGAATCGCACCACCGGTCTGACCGAAAGCCGGTTTGAAGCGATGCTCTATGAGGAACGGTCACTCGTCAAACTTTGGGGCCAGCGCGGTACGCTTCACCTGTATCCCAGCGCAGAATGGCCGCTTGTGCACAGCATGTTGGCAGCCAATCAGACCTGGTGGGGAAGGACGGCTGAACGCGAGGAGCGGCTTGATGAGTACAACCAACTCGTAGAGCAGGTGGCCGAGATCCTGCGCCAGCGTACGGTGATGGGGCGACGAGACCTGCGCGGTTCCGAGATCAAGCTGGACGATGAACATCTCTCCCCCTGGGGCGGTGTTTTCTCCGACCTGGTGCGGCGCGGCTATGCGTGCCATGCCGGCCGGATGGGCGGTGAAGGCGTCTTTGCGGCGCGCGAGGTGTGGCTTCCCAACCTGGATTGGCAGCCGCCGCCGCCCGAAGCGGCCAATGTCGCGGCGGCCCGGCGCTTTCTGCATACCTTTGGCCCGTCAACCCAGCAGGACTTTATCTACTGGCGCGGGTCACGCGGTGGATTCGGCCGGCAGTGGTGGGCAGCTCTCGCCAATGATACCGTTGAAGTGTCGGTTGCGGGGCGCCCAATGTGGATCTTGCGGGAAGATCTTGCCGACCTGTTGGCGCCGCCGGATGAACTCACCGGTCATGTGCGGATGTTGGGGCGCTTCGAGCCAATGCTCCTCAGTCAGAAAGAAAACAGTTGGATCGTGCCACCCCACGCAGACAAACAGGTCATTCGCCCTGCAGGGCACATCGAAGCGATCCTATTGGTCGAGGGCCAGGCTGTGGCCACGTGGCGGTATGCCCGCAAGGGGCGGGGGCTAGTCATCACGGTAGACCGGTTTCCTGAATGGCGGGCTCGGTTCCGGCGTCCCGTTGAGCGGGTGGTGCAACAGGTGGCAGCCTTTTTTGAAATGCCGCTTGTCGCACTGGAGGGGGTTCGCTGACATCTGCCCCCGGTTTGGCGAAATGGCTGCCCCTCCGCCATAATCAGCGGCCATAGAGGTTGGAATCTGACCGGCAATTCGGGTGCAATCCGGGGAGTATCGCCCATGAGTTTGGCCAACTGGATCACACTGGCGCGTTTTCCGCTGCTGGTGCTGCTGGTGCTGCTGCTCTATTTTGGCGGCGTCGTGGGCCGTTTTCTCGTTGTGCCGGGTGTTGTCCTGCTGATCGTCATGGATGCCATCGACGGAATTGTTGCGCGCAAGCGTGGGGAGATGACACTTCTTGGCAGCGTGCTAGATATTGCCGCGGACCGCGCGGTCGAAATTGTATTGTGGGTGGTCTTTTGCACAACTGGGGCTCATTTCCCTGGTCATTTCCCATCACCTTCATCATCCGTGGGGCGCTGACGGACTCGGTGCGTGAAGAGGGCTATGCGCGCGGCAAGTCCGCCCATACGCAAATGCAGAGTGACTGGGGGCTACTGGATTGTGGCCGGGCGTCCGGTGCGGGCCGGGTACGGTTTTGCGAAGGCCGCCGCCTTCACGATGTTGGCCCTGACCTATGCCTTGCAGACCATCCAGTCACCGTGGACGGACGCGTCCTGGCTCATCGCCCAGGTGCTGAGTTGGATTTCGCTGATCCTCTGCCTGTTGCGCGGCGCACCCGTCGTGATGCAGGCTTTTTCCTGGCAGAAGAAGGAAGCCTAAATGTGGGCCACGATTGTAAAAGCCTGGCACATTCTGATGGCGTCTGCACGAGCAGGGGTTGTGGGTGACGCTGCAGTGGGCCTGGGGACGCGGCATCTCCAAACTGACCGGTGTGCCGATGCTCGCTTACAGCCGGGTCACGCCTCAGGTCTATGTGGGGCCGCAATACAACCAGCGGGGAAAGAAGTTGCTGGAAAGTGAAGGCGTCAACGCGGATGTCAATCTGCGCATCGAGTATGACGACGCAGCGCACGGTCTGGCGCTGGAGCACTACTGCCATCTGCCGACAGTGGACGATGACGGGCCGAGTCCCGAACATTTTCAGAAGGGTGTGGACTTTATCGACGGTGTGGTTCGCAACGGGGGGAAGGTCTACATTCACTGCAAGGCGGGGGTCGGCCGCGCGCCCACCATGGCGGCGGCCTATTTCATCAGCACGGGTATGACCGCCACTGAGGCGCTTGCGCTCATCAAAGAAACTCGCCCATTTATCACGCCCACGCGCCCGCAGATCGAGGCGCTCCAGCGGTATGAGACATATGTAAAAGGAAATGGGAGAACGAACGAATCATCAGGAGTCTTCCCTTAGCACCCCCATCTGCACCAAATCCACGTATCGTCCATTGCTCCACACGTGCTGCCGCAGGCGTCCTTCTTCCACAAAGCCGCAGGCGCGGTAGGCGCGCTGTGCTCGTTCGTTGTCAGCGTTCACCTGGAGCCAGATCTTGCGCAGATTGCGAAGGCGGAAGCCGTAGTCCAGGAGGAGCGCAATCGCCTCACGGCCATAGCCTTTGCCCCAGTATGCCTTGTCACCAATGGTGATGCCGAGTTCTGCGGTGTGGGCGACGTCATCGAAACGGAAAAGCGCACATTGGCCGATGAAGCGGTCGTCCACTTCGATGGCAAAGCCTGGCCCGTTGCGACCACCTTTGGCTGCCTCCGCATCGAATTCCGCCTGGAGCCGTTCGAGGGATTGAGGGTAGGGCGGATCGCCGCCGCCCGCCAGTTCCACTGCCACGTCGTTGTTAAAGCGACAGAGTTGTTCCAGGTCATCGCGCCGAAAGGCACGTAACGTCACGCGCGGTCCCGTCAGCATCTTACTTTGCCTGCCACGCTGCAAAGGCGAGCAGCAGCCAGCCCACGATAAACGCGACGCCGCCGATCGGTGTGATGGCGCCCAGCCAACGTTGGCCGGTGAAGGCCATAATGAACAGACTGCCTGAAAAGAACAGAATGCCCACGAGGAAGAGCCAGCCGCTCCACACCGGCAGCCGGCTGGTAGGCCAATGGGTGAGCGCCAGCACCACAACAAAGAGCGCCAGGGTATGGAAGAACATGTATTGCACGCCGGTCTGATAGTTGGCCAACATGCTTTCTTCGACGCGCCCGCGCAGCGCATGCGCACCGAACGCCCCCAACCCAACCGACAGGAAAGGGCAGCAAAGACTGGCAACGATAAAAAAGAGACCGGGATCCACGGCCGGGGCAAGGCCGGGAGCAAAGACCACAATAAGCCGGCAGAATTGAGGAGAGGATTGTAGCAGAGACAAAGATTAAGCCACTCTTCCCAACAGCCCTCTGCAACGCCAAGAGTGCACTGTCTCCCTTCGCCTTTAGCTCTTTGTCTCTTTGCCTTTGCAGCCCTCCCGCCTGCGGCCAAGGTGCCTGTCTTCGGTCGTCGCCTAGGCTGCGCGCTCGGGCCCGTCGGCGTAGGCCCGCGAGCCGGCTTTGTCCAGCAGATTGAACGCCTGCGTCACTTGCGCAGGACCGATGTCACCGGCCATGAGCGCGCCAAATTGTGCGCCAACCTGGGCATCATTAAGCGCATGCAGCAGGGGCAGGCTCTTCTTTTTGCGCAGGATATCGTTACCCGCGGCTTTGCCGGTCACCGCCGGGTCGCCCCAGATGCCAAGAATGTCATCCTGAATCTGAAATGCCAGCCCGATCGCCTGGCCAAAGCGTTGGAGCGACGCATCTTGCGCGGGCGTGGCGCCGCCCACGAGCGCGCCGATCGCAACCGATGCCCCCACGAGCGCCGCGGTCTTGCCTTGAATCATCCGCATGTACTCTGGCACGGTCACGTCTCCCCGCTGCTCAAAGCTCATGTCCAGGTATTGACCTTCGGTGAGTGCAACACAGGTCTCCGTGAAGATTTGTAATGCGCGCAGCACCGTTGCGTCAGCCACTTTGTGACCTGTCATGCGCTGCATCGATGCAAAGGCCAGCGCAAACATCCCGTCACCGACGTTGATTGCCTGTGGTTCGCCCCACAGCACCCACACCGTCGCCCGGTGCCGGCGCGTCTCATCGCCATCCTCGATATCGTCGTGGACAAGTGAGAAGTTGTGCAGAATCTCGATGGCGGCGGCGGCCGGCAGCGCCTGAGCGGGGTCGCCGCCGGTCTCTGCGCATGCCAGCAGACAGAGCAACGGGCGCAGACGTTTGCCTGCAGCCGCGTGATCCGCCTGAAAAGTCTGGTTCAGCCACCCCATGTGATATTGCATCATGCCGTAGTAGGCCGCCAATGCCGGCTCGTCACCGCTGAGCATAGCCCGCATCTCGCTTTCAATGGCCGGTAGCCAGCGGGTGGAGAAATCGCGCAGTGTTTCTTGCGTCATGATCGGATCCCTGTGTCTTTGTGCGTGGCTGTGATTGACCTAACTTACGCGCACCAGGACGCCTGGCTGGCGCAAAGCGTCCAAACTGCCTGCGCCGCTGCAGAACATCGCAATTCGCATCTCCGTCAGCAGCAGTTCCATCTCCTCAGCGACTGCTTCGGCGGAGTCGACGGCGCGTTTGAGAAAGGGTGAGGCAAGACCGACCAAATCGGCGCCCAGTGCGCAACACTTGGCAATATCCTGACCGGTGCGGATGCCACCGCTGGCAAAAATGGCGACATCCGGGCGCCGGAGGCTGTCGCGCGTGGTGCGCACCGCCTCCAGGCTTTCGGCAGTCGGAATCCCCCAATTTGCAAACGACCCTGCGAGCCGGCGCAGTCGCTCAGTGGGGGCGCGGTGCATCTCCACCTGGCTCCACGACGTACCCCCGGCGCCTGCCACATCGATGCCCTTCACACCTACTTCGATCAGGCGCCGCGCGGTTTGTGCACTGATCCCCCAGCCAACTTCCTTGATGATGACGGGACAACCGACGGTCTGCACCACTTCACCAATTTTACCAAGCAGCCCTTTCCAATTTGTGTCGCCTTCCGCCTGGACGGCCTCCTGGAGGGGGTTCAAGTGGAGGATGAGTGCATCGGCTTCGATCATCTCCACTGCGCGGCGGCATTGATCCACCGTGTAGCCGTAATTGAACTGCACCGCACCCAGGTTCGCCATCAAGAAGATATCGGGCGCCACATCACGGACGCGAAATGTGGCACTGATTTCGCCGTGTTCGATCCCGGCGCGCTGGCTCCCAACCCCCATGGCGACGCCGCAAGTTTGTGCGGCTTCGGCCAGGTTGCGATTGATCTGACCGGCTAGCCGTGTCCCACCGGTCATTGAACTGACCAATAGCGGGGCGGCAAGCCGCTTGCCCAAAACCGCCACGCCGGTGTCGATCTCCGTCAGGTCAAGTTCCGGCAGCGCCTGGTGGACCAGCCGGAGCCGTTCGAGGCCTGTCGTCAATTGTGGAAACTCGACATCTTCCTCCAGGTTGATGCGGATGTGGTCTGCCTTGCGCTGGTCAATGGTCAAGCCGCGCCTCGTTTCGGTTGATCTGCCCGGCATCTGCCAGGGCCGACGCAGAAGGATAGTGTGAGCTATTGTGCCAGTATACCAAGAAAAGGCCGTGCGCGCATTAGGCCCACTTCAACTTGGAGACCTTCAGTCAGATACTTCGCATTTTGCTCACCCGTACTTTTGCCATGTTCGCACCTGCCTCCCCTAAGCAACGGCGCAGCACCGGGAAGCCACCGCCGAGGCGTACGGTCAATTCGCCCACCCAATCCCACGCGATTACCCTAGAAAAATCGCTTACTATGCGCAAGACTTGTCAGATTTCCCAAATTTTGACAGCTTGTTTCCCAAATTTTGTTAATTTCCCTACTAGACAACGAGGGGGAAGTGTATTACAATGTGGGACGTAATGGGTGAAAGTGGGGCAAAATATTGAAGTTTCCCCACGAAATGCGGCGAATGTGGGAAGCCACGGCGCCGGCGCCCATCGTGGACACGAGAGTTACCTGTTGTTCGGGGTGTTTCTATGTAATGTGTGGTGCGCAGTGCGCACATACTTGCCGCACCAGGTATGAACCTGCTCATTGCGCATCACCCATTACGAACTCCGCCGACGCACAGCATCGTAGATAGACAATGGCGCAATTATGTTTCTCGGCGAGTACACCCACAACCTGGATAGCAAAGGGCGCTTGACCATTCCGGCCAAGTTTCGTGCTTCCTTTGCACAGGGGTTGGTGGTGACCCGCAACCCGGCCGATCAGTGTTTGTTGGTCTTCCCTCGTGACGAGTGGGATAAACTGGCCGAAAAAGTCAGTGCCTTGCCGTTAACCGACCCGCGCTCTGCGCAATTCCGTCGGGCCTTTTTTAGTGCGGCAGAAGACCTCGAACCGGACGGGCAGGGGCGCATCCTCCTCGGGCAACGGTTGCGAGAACACGCAAAGATTGAAACCGACGTCATCATCGCCGGTCAGAATAAATTCCTGGAGCTCTGGACGCCCACTTTGTGGGACGAGAAGGTGCTCAAAGAAATCAACAGCGCCGATTTTTCGAGCGATTTTTATAGTGCATTGAGCTTGTAACGCCCTATGGCGCAAGCACCCTTGCTTCATTCACTCAGCCGGAAAGCTTTGCTTCTGGCTGATTTGGGCACCTTAACCAGAGAATGAACAGTGATGTGACGCCGCTTGCGCCTGATCCTGAGGGCGTCCAACACACGCCCGTGTTGATGGAGGCTGTGCTGGACGGACTGGCCTTGCAGCCAGGTGCAAGCGTGATCGACGGCACGTTGGGCGGCGCCGGACACACGGCTGCCATCCTGGCGCTCACAGCGCCGGCGGGCGCGTGCTTGGCCTTGATGCCGACCCTGCGGCGCTCCGTCGGGTTGCGGAAGAGCTACAGGCCGAAATTCGCAGTGGGAGGCTGGTGCTCGCAAGGTCAAATTTCGACCAACTGGAGACGGTGGCGCAGGAACTGGGTTTTACACCGGTCAACGCAATCCTCCTCGACCTTGGCGTCAGTAGCTTTCAGTTCGAAACGGCCACCCGTGGGTTTTCGGTGGCGCTGGATGGCCCGCTTGACATGCGTTTTGACCCTGAGGTAGGGGAAAGCGCCGCTGATATCGTTAACAACTGGCCGGAACGTGAGTTGGCCGACCTGATTTATCGGTATGGCGAGGACAGGCAAAGCCGACGCATTGCCCGCTACCTGGTTCAACACCGGCCCTTCACGACGACCGGAGAACTGGCCGGGGCGATTGAGCAGGCGGTCGGCGGGCGTAAGGGGAGCAGGATTCACCCGGCAACGCGCACCTTTCAGGCGCTGCGGATCGAGGTGAATCGAGAACTTGAGCAACTGGAGCAGGTGCTCCCGCAATGCTTGCGTGTGTTGCAGCCCGGGGGAAGGCTGGCGGTGATCAGCTTTCATAGCCTGGAAGACCGCATCGTCAAGCACTGGATGCAGCAGGAATCCCGGACGTGGGTGCCGGATCCGATGCGCAGGGAAGGTGGCTATGAACGCCAGCCAACGCTGCGCACCATCACCCGCAAGCCTATCGAGGCAGGTGAGGCCGAAGTGGCCCAAAACCCTCGCAGCCGCTCAGCGAAGCTACGAATCGCCGAGAAGCTGACCACCACCTAGCGTGGCACGTGATGCGTGACAAGTGAGCTACTGGCCCTCCCTCACACCACGCATCACGTATCACTATAGCCGGAAGCTACGTAATTGTAGTTTTCCGTAGTGTAGGGGCGACGTCAACGTCGCCCCTACTACAACTCTTTACCGGCAGCAACCACAGATCGCACGGAGAATGCACCGAGACCAGACAGGACACAAGTTGATACGCTGACAGGCATCCAGGCTCGTGCACGCTGTGCTCGTTTGGTGCACCCGCAGCGAAACTCTGTGTTCCCTCGGTTGTGTATGCTGCTCCCCGTTGCGCTCCGTTAAGTAGTCGTAAATACAATATTATTCAAACAATATGGTATTCGAGAGCAACGATCTGCCTATGTTACAGCGTAGCAGCCTACCTTCCACCGGTTCCGCTGACACCGTCGATGCGTGGCGAAGCGCAATCGACCGCCCAGGTCTGCAGGCGCTGCGCCATACGCTGCAGTTGCCCACAACCTGGCAACAGTACGTCCTGTTGCTGGTGACCCTGCTCCTGATTTTGGCAGGCATGTCGATGCATATTCTGCTCACTGTGCAGATTGCTGAGGCCGAATACCAGGTTTACCTGCTGAAAACACAATACGAGCAGATCGAACGCCAAAACAGTGAACTGATCTACCAGATTTCGATGCACAGTTCACTCGAACAGATGGCGTCCGCCGCCCAGTTCCAGGGCTACAAGCCGGCTATGAGTCGCACCTACATCTACCGCGATCAACTGGCCGGCGGCGCCATCCCTGGCGTGGGTGGGGGCCAGGCATTGGCCACCGTGGGTGCTGATGCAACGACCCAGACTACAGCGTCTCAGGACGCCGAAACGCCAAACGGCGACTGGTTGGCACAAGGCCAACAGTGGCTTGAAAGCGCGCAAGCGGCGTCAGGAGGGTTCGTCACGCAAATCGCCGAGACTGTGACGGGATGGACGAGATGACATGACTGCTTCGCTCTCCCCCGACCCGATGAATGTCGCTCCGCAGGCAATGAGCGAACAGCATACGACCGTCGTCGATGACATCCAGAAGCGCGAGCTATGGCGCTTCTGGATGCTTGTGTTTTTCTTTTCTGCACTGGCGGTCTTTGTGATCGTGCCGTTGACGGTTCATCAGGTCTTGCAATTTGGCCAGGCGCCAGTCCCAGGGGTGCCGCACCAGGGGCAATCCCCGCGCGGCGTGATTGTGGACAGCAAGGGCGCGCTGCTGGCAGCCGATCGCTATTTCTACCAGGTGACAACCACGCCTGACTTGCTGACGTCCGACGATGAGCGCATCAGCGTCGCACAACAACTGGAGGAATTGGCTGCCATTCCCTATGCCGCCACCCTGGATCAGCTTAGCCGCTATCGCGCGCTCAAATACCTTGAGCTCGCCCCTGCGATCAGCCAGGAAGCCGGCCAGCGCATCCTGGACAAGCAGGCCGAACTGGCCAAAGAAGCTGGGCTCGACCCGTTGCTCCAGGTGAACCTGACGCCGGTGCCAAAACGTTACTACCCAGAGGGAGCATTGGCGGCTCATATCCTCGGCATTCTGGCGCGCAAGTATGACGAAGCCCCCTTCCTGGAAGGTCTTTATGGGGTCGAAGGCTACTTTGATAATTTCCTGCGCCGGCGTGACGGCGCAAATCTGACGGACAGCCGGGGCGTCAAACTGCAAGATCTACCTGAAGCCACCCGCAGATACCTCCCTTCCGTGGCAGGGAAAGATCTCGTCTTGACGATTGACCGTTCCGTCCAGTGGATCGTCGAAGACGAATTGCGTAGGGGTATTGAGCACTATCGGGCAACGTCGGGTTCGATCATCGTGATGGACCCGCGCACGGGCGCCATTCTAGCGATGGCCGCATACCCAACCTACGACCCCAATACGCTGGATGAGGCTGTACCTGCGGCGCTGCAAAACACAGCGATCAGCGCGCAATATGAGCCTGGCTCCGTGTTCAAGGTGATTACGGCAGCAGCGGCGCTTGATACGGGTGTCGTGACGGAGACACAAAAGCTGACGGATACGGGTTCGATCCGGGTCGGCGACCGCAATATCTTCAACAGCACCCGCATGGCGTGGGGGGCGGTTGATGTGACAGAGGCGCTCGCCCGTTCGCTCAACGTGATCACCGCCCAATGGTCGCTGCTCCTGGGCAAAGACGAGTTCTACCAGTATGTCACCCGGTTTGGTTTTGGTGAGGTGACGGAAGTGGATCTGGCGGGCGAAGTGTACGGCCAGATGAAGAAACCGGGTTGGAACGGCTGGAGTCTGTCGGATCTGGGCACCAATAGCTTTGGACAGGGTATTGCCGTAACGCCGCTGCAGATGGCCAATTCTGTCGCGGCGATCGCCAACGGCGGCAAGTTGATGCGCCCTTACGTAGTCGCCGCCCGCATCGCCAATGGCGAAATCCAGAGGACGCAGCCCACCGTCATCGGCGAGCCAATTCAGGCATCGACCGCGCAGACGCTGACGAGGGTGCTGGTCGAGGTTGTAAACCAGGGCAACACCGCCGCCCGGGTGGCGGGTTACTCAATCGCCGGCAAGAGCGGTACGGCGCAGATCCCGACCAAGGATGGCTACACTGAGGACGAAACGATTGTGACCTTTGTCGGCTACGCACCGGCGGATGATCCACGCCTGGTTATCCTGGTCAAATTGGATCGACCCGACCCGACAATCAGCCAGTGGGCCAACTACACGGCGGCGCCGGTCTTCGCACAGGTTGCCCGCCGCCTGTTTAACTACTACAAGATTCCGCCTGACGACGTGCGCTTGCGCCGGCCGACAGCCACAAATTAGGAAAGTTCGCATTGGCATCCGGGAGACCGACCACCGAAACCTGCATCACGCAGCATACGTTATGGACCGCGCTGACCGGTGAAATGCCGCCATTGGTGCTGCCGGCGACACCGATTGCGCATGCCACGCTCGATAGCCGCGATGCAGGACACGGTGACTTGTTTGTCGCGCTGGCAGGCGCCAGCAATGACGGCCACAACTTCATCCGGGCGGCGCTTGACAATGGTGCATTGACGGTGATTGCCGAGGAGCGCGGCCGTAGTGAAGCGCAGAAAGCCAGCGCGGTAGTCGATTGCACCCGCGGGCGTTGGGCGATCCGGGCGTCCTTGCCTGCTACCTACTATCCAACGCAGGCCATCACCTACATCGTCGACAAAAGTGAACTTGCCTTTCAGCAACTAGGCGCCTTTCAGCGCATGCATCGGACCAACCCCGCTTTGCGCGTGATTGGCGTCACCGGCAGCATCGGCAAGACGAGCACAAAGGAACTCACCGCCAGCGTCATGCGGCAGCGCTATAAGACATTGGCATCGCAGGGCAACATGAACAATGAGCAGGGATTGCCGCTCACCCTGCTTGGCCTGGACCGTGAGATTGAATTGGCCGTGCTGGAAATGGGCATGTACGACGTCGGTGAAATCGAACGGCTCTGCACGTTGGCGCGACCGCAGGTCGGCATTGTGACGATGGTGGCGCCGGTTCACCTGAGTCGCCTGGGGACGATCGCACGGATTGCCCAGGCCAAAGCCGAGTTGGTTCAGGCGCTGCCTGCTGCCGCCGATGGCGGTGTGGCGATTCTAAACTGGGATGACGAGCGCGTGCGCGCGATGGCGGAACTCACCGCAGCCCGCATTTTCCGCTATGGCATGACGCCAGAAGCCGATCTGTGGGCCGACGATGTCCGCAGCATGGGGATGGAGGGAATTCGCTTTCGTTTCCACTATCGCAAACCTGGGACTGATAAGGTCGAGTCACTCTATTTACGGGTGCCGTTGTTGGGACGTCACAGTGTCCACACGGCACTATGCGCCACGGCGGCGGGTCTTGTCGAAGGACTTGGCTGGGATGAAATCGTCGCAGGACTACAGAGCATCCCCGGGCAACTCCGGCTGGTGGTGGTGCCCGGCATCAACGGCAGCACCGTGATTGACGACACATACAACGCAAGCCCAGCCAGCACCGTGGCGGCGTTGAACCTGCTGGCCGATATCGAGCCAAAGGGCCGGCGGGTTGCCGTGCTCGGCGATATGCGTGAACTCGGCAGCTATACCGGTGAAGGGCACAAACTCGTAGGCGCGCGCGGCTGACGTGGTCGACGTGCTGGTCACGGTCGGACAACTTGGCGCGGCCATTGCCGAAGAGGCGCTTGCCGTGCAGTTTGACCCGAAAAAAGTCCACATGATGGCAGGCCCCGATGATACCGTTGCGCTGCTGCGCGAGATTGTTCGGCCCGGTGACCTGGTGTTGGTCAAGGGCAGCCGCGCCGTGGGCATGGATGTGATCGTGCCGGAAATCACCGGTGACAATGCCAGTGGCGCGACTGGCGCACGGAAAGCGCAAGGCTGATGATGGAGACCAATCCGCTTGAACCTCGGATGGCATATGCCCTGACATTGGGGGCGATCAGTTTCTTGATCGCTGTCGTCTGGGGCAAGCCGCTCATCAACTACTTGAAGAAGAAGGGGATCGGCAAGCAGATCCGGATCGATCAGCCGGGAAGCCATCAGGTCAAGACGGGCACACCGACAATGGGAGGCATTCTATTTATTGTGCCGGTGCTGCTCATCACCGGGCTGCTCAATATTGTGAATCTGCTGGGCATGGATGCCATCGGCCAGAGCACATTGTTGTTGTTCTTTTCGTTGGCAGCGCACATGGTGTTGGGTGCGGTGGATGACTATCAGGGGGTCAAGGGAATCCGTGGTCGCGGCGAAGGCATGAGCCCGCGCATGAAGAGCGGCTTTCAAATCATCTTTGCGACGTTGGTTGCGCTGGTGCTCTATTTTGGCCCGCCGCACTGGGATTATGTTGGTATTCCGGGGTTTCCGGATTTTTTCCGGATTGGCGTGCTGATCGTCCCGGTCACGATCTTTATCATGGTCTGGATGAGCAATGCCGTGAATCTGGCCGATGGCCTGGACAGTCTTGCCGGCAGCACCAGCGTCGTGGCGTTTGCCTGTTATGGGTTGATCGCCTATCTGCAGGATCAGGTGTACCTGGCGGCGTTCTGTTTTACGCTCGTGGGCGCGTTGATGGCGTTTCTCTGGTACAACGCCTATCCAGCCCAACTTTTTATGGGCGACACCGGCAGCCTGGCCCTTGGCGCCACGCTGGGTTTGGTCTCGGTGATGACGGGACAGTGGCTGCTGTTGCCCTTGATCGGGCTGGTTTTTCTGTCCGAAACCGTCAGCGTCACGTTACAGGTTGCCTACTTTAAGCTCACGCGCCGAATGTATGGCGAAGGTCGCCGGCTCTTCAAAATGGCGCCATTGCATCATCACTTCGAGCTAAAAGGGTGGAGCGAGATGCAGGTGAAAGAGCGTTTTTGGATTGCAGGGGTGCTGGCGGGGATGCTGGGTGTCGCGTTAGCCCTGGTGTAGTGGCAGGCATCGATCCCGTTCGAGGTTGAGGGGCATGACCGTGTCCAATTCGATGGAATTTGCGGGTAAAAACGTACTCATCCTTGGCCTGGCCAGGCAGGGGCTGGCGCTTGCGCAATTTCTGGTTGGCGCCGGCGCCAACGTGACCATCAGTGACAACGCACCCGCCGAACGGCTGCGCACGGAGCTTGAAAAGCTGGGCGATCTGCCGGTTGCCCTGGCGTTGGGCGGCCACCCATCCACGCTGTTGGACGGCGCCGATCTGCTTTGTTTGAGTGGGGGTGTGCCACCGCAGATCGAGATTGTGCAGGCAGCCGTGGCGCGCGGGATCCCGCTGAGCAACGACAGCCTGTTGACCTTTCAATTGGCGCGCGATCGGGGACTTGGTCCGGTCATTGCCATTACCGGGAGCAGCGGGAAAACGACGACGACAACCCTCGTCGGCCAGATGCTGCAGCGTTCCGGTCGCAGGGTGCATGTGGGGGCAACATCGGCGCGTCGCTGATCGACCGGCTGGACTCGATTCAACCAGGGGAGTGCCTGGTGCTTGAACTGAGTAGTTTCCAGTTGGAGTTGTTCGATCCGGCGGTCGCCTGGGGCGATCTGTCCATGCTTGGGCCGCAGGTTGCCTGTCTTGTGAATGTGACGCCGAATCACCTGGATCGGCATCCAAACATGGCGGCCTATACCGCGGCGAAATTGAATCTCTTGCGCCAGATGCCCGCCGGTGCGGCGGTTGTGCTTGGCGCCGACGATGCGGTGACCGGCGCGCTGTTGGGCAACGGTGGCGACCGCGGGAAGAGTGCACGATTGGCAGCGTGGGGACTTGTGGACCTGATCAACGCTACCCGCCAGGAGTTGGTGAAACGTGGCATCCAAATGACGCCGTTTAGCCGCGAGCAGCGCTTGGAAGAAGGCGCCTGGCTTGACGGCGAGCGCCTTTTCTACAATGGCGAATGGTTCGCACAACGCCAGGATCTGAAGTTGCGCGGGGAGCACAACATCAGCAACGTACTGGCCGCCGCCGCGATCAGCGGCGCAGCCGGCGCCAACATCAGCGCCATGGGCGAAGTCGCGACGACGTTCAGCGGCGTCCCGCATCGGCTTGAAGTCGTGGCCGAGGCGGGTGGCGTGACCTGGATCAATGACAGCATTGCCACCTCACCGGAGCGCGCCATTGCGGGGCTACGCAGCTTTGGCCGCGACGGGGGCACGCTGATCCTGTTGGCCGGGGGCAAGGATAAGAACCTGCCCTGGGACGCCTTTGCCGAGACGGTATTGGAACGGGTTGATCTGCTGATTGGTTTTGGGCAGGCAGGGCCGATGATTGTCGAGACCGTGCAGGAGCGAGCTCGCTTCCGGCAGCAACGGGCGCCAAATTCGGCGGTTGTCCAGCGGCTTGATGAAGCCGTCGAATTGGCGGCGCGTGCGGCGACGCCGGGCACGATCGTGCTACTGGCGCCGGGAGGCACCAGTTACGATGCCTACAAGGATTTTGAGGAACGGGGCGAGCATTTTCGTGCGCTTGTGCGCAATGTGGTGATGTCGATACCCTGAACCGTTTCGAACCGGTGCAAGCACCGGGGAAACGAACAGGGATTGTGGAGACAGACATGTCAGTGCTGCGGAAATCAAAACCAGCCGGGCGCTATGATTGGGCGCTGGTTTCGGTGGTGACGATCTTGCTGGGTCTTGGCCTGGTGATGGTCTTCAGCGCCAGCTATCCGCGCGGACTCGAAGGATTTAGCGATCCTTTCTACTTCATTGTTCGCCAATTGCTTTGGCTGGTGGCAGGTATCGTGGTCCTGATTGTCGCCGCACGCATTCCCTATGGCGTCTGGGATCGCTGGAGCATCCCCATCATGGGGATCGCGCTTTTGTCCCTGCTTGCGGTGATCATTTTTGGGAGTGAACGTTTTGGCGCCACGCGGACATTCAACAACGGTAGTATCCAGCCCAGCGAACCGGCAAAACTTGCGATCATCGTCTATGTGGCGGCTTGGTTGACGAGCAAGGGGCGCCGGATCCGCGACGCGCGCGCCGGTCTCCTCCCCTTTGGCGTGCTGATGGGGATTGTGGCCGTCTTGATTGTGCTCCAGCCAGAAATCAGTACGGCCATTCTGATTGTGGTGACGGCGGCTACGATGCTGTTTATCGCCGGCGCGGATATCAAACAGTTGCTCGTCGTCGGTTTGATTGGTGCATTGACGTTCTGGCTCGTCATCAACTACAGCAGCTACGCCGGTGATCGCGTCGGTCGCTATCTGGATTCGGTCGGCAACCCGCTTTCCAGTGAAGAGTGGCAGGTGACCCAGGCCGTCCAGGCGCTGATGCGTGGCGGCGTTGCCGGGCGGGGCTTAGGAAATGGCCTGGCGCAACAGACGGGATACCTGCCCGTCAGTTGGAGTGACAACATCTACGGCGTGATTGGTGAAGAAATGGGGCTGCTGGGCAGTCTATTTGTGATCCTGCTCTACGCGATTCTCGCCTACCGCGGATTACGCATCGCCTTGCGCGCCCCCGACCAGTTTGGCATGTTGCTTGCCGTCGGCATTACCACCATCTTGATCCTGCAGGCGCTCCTCAATATGGCGGTCATCGTGGCTGCGGCTCCGCCAACGGGGGTGACCCTGCCTTTTGTGAGCTATGGTGGCAGTTCGTTGATGGCATCGCTGGCGAGCATTGGCCTGCTCCTCAGCATCAGCCGGTTTGGGGCGCAGCGCGAACAGCGAGCCGCGGAATTCGGAAAGTACGCCTATGAACGTTTTGATCTCGGGCGGGGGGGACCGGCGGTCACGTGTATCCCGCCCTAGCCGTCGCACCGCATCTAGAGCAGGCAGCTATCAATCCACCACGCCCCGCGCCAGTGTCGGCGACGGGCGCATCCGGCAAGGCGGCCGGAAAGACAAAGGCTGATCGTGCTGGGCAGGTTCAACTGCTATGGATTGGCAGCATCGGTGGCATGGAGCAGGCTCTGGTCGAACGGGCGGGCGTTCCCTACACGGGCATCCATACCGGACAGCTCCGGGGCAAGAGCGTACGTGAAATTGCCGTGAGCGTCCGGAAGATGGCGGCAGGGGTCCGCGAAACAAGCGCCATCATTGAGCGGTTTCGACCGGACGTCTGTTTTGTGACAGGTGGCTATGTTTCAGGACCAGTTGTCGTGGCATGCGCCCGGCGGCAGGTCCCGGTGCTGATCTACCTGCCGGATATCGTGCCAGGGTATGCAATCCGCTGGGAGAGCAAACTTGCCCGGCGGGTTGCGGTGACGTTTGACGAGGCGGCGCGCTGGTTTGGGGGCGAAGCGCCCAAAGGGAAAGCAGTCGTCACCGGCTATCCGGTGCGCCAGGAACTGATCGACGCCGCGCAGGATCGACCGGTGGCGCGGCAGCGATTGGCCGCCGCACTGGGGGTTTCGTTTGATGAGCCAACGGGCGGTCAATTGCCCTTGCTGCTGGTGTGGGGTGGATCGCAAGGTGCACGGGTGATCAACCAGGCGACCTGGGCCTCGCTGGCGGATATCCTTGGACACGCACAGGTGGTGCATGTGATTGGCAACCGGGATTGGCCGCTTTACGAAGCATGGCGCCAGGAGCAGTCACTGCCGATGGCGGTGGCGCACCGGTATCATCCGGTAGCCTACCTCCATGAGGAGATGGCCCTGGCGCTAGCGGGTGCAGATCTAACGGTGGCAAGGGCAGGCGCAAGCGCGTTAGGGGAATTTCCGGTGGCACGGCTGCCATCGATCCTGGCGCCGCTCGCCGGCGTGAACCAATTAGAGAATGCCCAGGCGCTTGCCGGACGCGGGGCCGCCATCATTCTAAAGGACGAGGCATTGGCGGCGGAGTTGGCGACTACAGTGACTGAATTGCTGGTAGACAAGCCACGGCGAGTGCAGATGGAGCGGGCATTGGCAGACCTTGCCCGGCCTGATGCAGCAAAGGTGATTGCCGGCGTGGTTGCCCAATTGGCGTCATCGTGCACCGAAGGTGAGCGAAATTAGGATGATGGTTCGATAGGAAACGGTAGCTCGTGATATTTCCGCAGGAAGTACCTACACCCATCCCGCTCTTTGCGCCGAGTGCTGCACCGGCGGCGGCGGGCGCGCCTGCGGCCGCAACGCTTGCGGCCACACCGCTGCCCTTGACGGTCGACGCCGCCGCGAGCGCGGCAACCACCGGTGCGACGGCGGCGACCGCGGCGCCAGCGACGGACCTGGCGTCCATCCTTGCCCTTGTTATTTATCTGGCATTTTTTGGCTGGATTGGGTATCGCCGCGGGGCAACCCGTGAAACGATCACCTTTGTGGTGTCATTGGGGATGTTCTTCCTGTTGCAGCGGTTTAGCGATCGCTTCGTCAGCATCGCCGACAAGTTTGGCAAGGGCTTAGCCTTTGCCACAGGACAGGAGATCCCTGCGGTTTCTCCGTTGGGCGCCTGGGCGGAGGCAAACCAGACAACATTCCTGATCAGCATCTGGTTGGTCGTGGTGGTCTTCACCTATTTCATGACCCAGCACTTCGTCCGCAAGAGCAAATCGAATGGGTGGGCAGTGCTGGCCGGCTGGGGCAACGCGCTCGTCTTTGCAACGGTCTTTGCACCGTTGCTGACCGGGCTGATCTTTCCAGGGGCTACCCCTCCGGATGAAGTCAATCATCTGCTGATTCTCTCGTTCCTGGGCAATATCTGGAACGAATTCCTCCGCCTGTTTGGGGAGTTTTGGGCGCTCATTGGGCCGCTAGACACACAGATCGTCTTTCTGGGCATGGTGGTGCTTGTGTTGCTCGCAGCATTTACGCTGCGCACTAGCGCAAAAGCAAAGAAGTGACATAGCCACGACCGGGCATTGATCTGTCGAGTAGGACAACGCAAGCGTGGGACCGGTAGAACTGGTTTTTCTGACAATCCAAGTGATCATCGCCGCAGTTGGGGTGGTGCGTGGCTATGCCCGTGAATTGGGCAACACGTTGGTCTTTATGGTTGCGATTTTCTTGTTGTCCTACCTGGGTGAACGGGCGCAGCCATTGCTCGAACAATTTGGCACGATCGTCTTTGGATTCCAACCCGACTCGACGCAGATGGACGGGTTCCTGATGTTGCTCTATTGTGGCACCTTTCTAGCCGTGGTTTTTGCGAGCTATGCAGGCAAGACGCTCGACTTTGGCGGCAGAGAGTTGGCTCCGCCCGAAGGGACGTTTATGTCGCTCGCCGTAGGGCTGCTCAATGGGTACCTGGTGGCAGGAACCCTGTGGTTCTATGCCAACGAGTTTAACTATCCGTTTACCAACGTGAACACAACCGAGTTCACACCGTTGGCGGAGACAATGCTCAACTACTTGCCGCAGACAGTCGTGGCGAACCCGGTGGCATGGATGGTGCCCGTGGCCCTGTTGATCCTGCTGCGAGTGCGCGGGTAGGCGTGGACAAAACTATGAATGAGAAGCAGGCAGTGCAGCAACAAAGCAACTGGCAGATGCGCCTCACCGAGCGTGACGCCACGTTGCGTATTCACCTGCTCGGCATCGGCGGCACCGGTCTGAGCGCAATTGCCAAGGTGCTGCTCGAACTGGGATTCCAGGTGAGTGGCAGCGACCGCGCCCTGAGTGCGCAAGCAGAGCGGCTTATCCAGGCCGGGGCTCGTGTCTTTGCGGGGCAGGCGGCAAGCAACCTGCTGGATCTGCAGCCCGGAGCGCGCCCGGATGTTGTGCTGATCAGCAGCGCCATCGACGAGTCGAACGCCGAGCGGCAGGCGGCTGTGCAGCTCGGCATTCCCGTGGTCAAGCGGAGCGCATTCCTGCCGGTGTTGCTGGAGGGACGACGGTTGATCGCAATTGCCGGCACCCATGGCAAGACGACGACAACCGCCATGACCGTCCAGACGCTGCAGCGGTCAGGGATCGACTGTGGTTATATCATCGGCTCCGATGTGCCGGAATTTGGCAACGGCCATGCCGGCACGGCGTCTGAATTCGTGCTGGAAGCCGACGAATATGACCATATGTTTCTGGGGCTGCGACCTGCGGTGGCGGTCATCACGAATGTGGAGTGGGATCACCCGGATTGCTATCCCACCCCGGCCAGCTTTCGGCGCGCCTTTATGCAGTTCACCGACAATGTTGAACGCCACGGCATCATCATTTCATGTGCGGACGATCCCGGCGCCGAACAGGTCCACGCCTATGCTGCGACCCGTGGCCCGCAGTGGATCACCTATGGCATCGGCGAAGGCGCCGACTTGAGAGCTGCCAATCTGCGTGCGCTGCCAGGCGAAGGGATTGCCGCAGATCTGGTCTGGTGGCATGCCCCGGCCGGTTACCTGGAACTTGCGGTGCCGGGCATCCACAACATTCACAATGCACTGGCGGCATTGGCCGTTGCGGCTAGCCGTGGGGTGGTGCTCGACGCTGCGGCGGCTGCGCTACGCGACTACCGCGGATCTGCCCGCCGTTTCGAGTGGAAAGGCAGCGCCGGTGGTGTGGAAGTCATCGACGACTATGCGCATCACCCCACTGAAATCAGCGCCACTCTGGCTGCCGCCCGTCTCCGCTACCCAGACCGCAAGATCTGGGCCGTGTTTCAGCCGCACACCTTCAGCCGGACGCAGCACATGCTGTATCAAATGGGAGAAAGCCTCGAAAAAGAAGACACAGTGATTGTGCTGGACATATACGCCGCACGGGAAGTCAATGATGGCTCCGTCAGCGCGGCGGAACTCGTGGCCGCCAGTCCGCACCCTGCGATTCAGTATATCCCTGCGATTGCCGCGGCGGCGCAGCATTTGGTGGAGCACGTCCATGCAGGCGACGTTGTGATCACACTAGGCGCCGGCGACGGCTACAAAGTGGGCGAATTGCTGTTGGAGCAGTTGCGTTAACCGATGATTGCGGAACTTGATCTTACAACGCCCATCGCATTGGGCGTGGATATCCGGCGTAACGCTGAACTGGCGCCACTCACCTCGATGAAGGTGGGGGGACCGGCGGACCTGCTGGCCACGGTGACAACTGTTGGCCAGATGATCGGCCTCGTGCGCTGGGCGCGTGCCCAGGATCTGCCGTACTACGTCCTGGGCGGCGGCAGCAACATTCTGATTGCAGACGCCGGCATTCGTGGGTTGGTCATTCACAACCGGCTGCGCCAGGTGCGCGTGGACCCTGCGCCGTGTTGTGTATTTCCAGACGACGAGCGCCCGTTTCTCTATGCGGAAAGCGGCGCCCCCATGGCGGGCGCGGCGCGCACCAGTATTGCCGAAGGGCTATCCGGTCTTGAGTGGGCGGTCAGCATTCCCGGCACCGTCGGCGGCGCCGTCGTTGGCAATGCCGGGGCGCATGGCACGGAGATCAAGGACAACCTTTGGGGCGCGATGATCATGAACGCCGAGGGGGATGTCGAAGAAGTCGATGCGGTGATGCTGGAATTTGCCTACCGGACGAGCGCGCTAAAACAGCAATTGGCGGTGAAGGCTGGGTTTGGTCCCGTCGTGCTGAGTGTCAATTTCCGGCTCGAAGCCGGCGATCCTGAAAAAATCCGCGCACGTGCGGATGAATACCTGCAGCACCGCCGCCGCACGCAGCCGGTTGAGCCTAGCGTTGGCAGCACATTTCAGAATCCGGAGGGTGACTTTGCGGGTCGTTTGATAGAAGCCGCAGGTCTCAAGGGTGCACGCAGCGGCGGCGTCGAGGTCAGCGGGCTGCACGCCAATTTTATCGTGAATCCGGGCGGCGTGGGTGCGGGTAAAGCAGCGGACGTGCTTGAACTGATGCGGGAAATTCAGCAGGTCGTATTCGAACGTTTCGGGGTCAAACTGGAGCCAGAAGTGCAGTTAGTGGGTGATTGGTGACGCAGAAATATCGGATTGGCGTCCTCTTTGGTGGGCGCAGCAGCGAACATGAGGTCTCTTTGGCGAGCGCACAGAACGTGATGGATGCGCTGCGCCAGGCAGGCCATACGGTGATTCCGATCGGGATTCTCCCGTCAGGACAGTGGCTGCCGCGGCCTGATGCCCATGTGCTGCTTGCGGAGCGCGCCGTTGAAGAACACCATGGGCGCGCCGGCTCGGATCCTGGAGAAGGGTGGGGGCTGTTGCCCCATGCGGCGCCGGAAGCGCCGCTCCCGGACATCGATGTCATCTTTCCCGTGCTGCATGGTCCCTATGGCGAGGATGGCACGGTGCAAGGGCTGTTGGAGATGGCCAACCTGCCGTATGTTGGCTGCGGTGTTCTGGCCAGCGCACTGGCGATGGATAAGATCATGGCGCGGCGCATCTTCGCCGAAGCGAAACTACCGCAGGTGCCTTATGTTGCGCTCAACCGCGCTGCCTGGCGTAGCGATCCCAACGCCGCCCTTGCCGAGATTGAGCGGACCCTTGGCTATCCGGTCTTTGTCAAACCCGCCAATCTGGGGAGCAGCGTCGGCATCAGCAAGGCGCGCGATCGGAATCAATTGGTGGCCGCGCTGCATGATGCGGCGCGCTTTGACCGCAAGTTGCTGATCGAAGCAGCCGTGCCCGACGCAAGGGAGATCGAGGTGAGCGTGCTCGGCAATGTCGACCCGGCGGCGAGTGTGCCGGGTGAGATCATCCCTGGCAATGAGTTCTATGACTATCAAGCCAAATACATCGCCGACAACAGCGAGTTGATCATACCGGCAAGACTCGATGCCGCAGTGACGGCACAGGTGCGCAAGTTGGCGGTTGCTGCCTTTAAGGCGCTTGACTGCGAAGGTCTGGCCCGGGTGGATTTCCTGCTCGATGGGAGCACAAACGAAATTTACTTGAATGAGGTCAATACGATGCCCGGCTTTACCCGGATCAGCATGTACCCAAAGCTTTGGGAAGCGACCGGGGTGAACTATCCGGAATTGGTCGACCGGCTCGTGCAACTGGCACTTGAGCGCTATTCTGACCGTCAGGAGAACTGTACGACGCTGTGAGTCAGAAGAAGAAGGCGGCAAACGGGCAACGACCGGCCGCCACGACCTCATCCAGGCCGGTGCAAAGCACAGAAGGTGCGGCACGGAGCCGAAGAAATCAGCGGCGGCGCCAGCACATGATGCGCCAGATGCGCCGCTTTGAGGTGCTGTTGCCGGCCGGGGCTGTTGCCGGCCGGGTGACACTGCCGCATCTTCAAATGCCGGCTTTGGGCGGCATTTGGAGACAACGCTGGTTCTGGTTTGCCGTCATGGGGTTTTCTGCAATCCTGGGTTTGGTCACCTGGATTCACACGGACGAGCGGTGGTTTATCTATGCCGAGGATGTGCACTTTAACGGCTTGCATTACCTGTCGCAAGAAGAACTATTCACAGCAAGCAAGCTGGATGGGTGGAATGTCTTTTGGATTGACCCAAATCAGGTGAGTCGGCAAGTCCGCTCGAATCCGTATGTGATGAGTGCAGCGGTGCATCGCGATCTAATTGGGGCCAAAGTCACGGTGGACGTGATCGAGGCGAGACCTGTGGCGTGGTGGGTCACCGATCTGGGCCGGCGTTGGTTGCTGGATAGTGGCCTGGCGTTGGAACCACGCGGCGACTCTCCGCGGGGGGTGATGGAGATTCTGGATAAGCCGGCGGAAGCGACCGCCCCGGGAGCGTCATTGGGCAGCGCAGTCGATCCGGATGTGCTTGTGAGCGCACAGGCGCTGGTCAGCCGGCTGCCCGGGGTTGCGCCACTGCGCTACCAGCGCGATATCGGGCTGAATTTTCTGTTACCGGGCACGCCGTATTGGGTGTATTGGGGTGACGGCGCCAACGCTGAACGCAAGCTCGAATACCTTGCCGCCGGGGAACGCCTGCTCGACGAGGGCAAGTTGGAAGGCAACGTCATCGATGTACGATTTGACCCGCCGTATGTGAAGTAGGGGATCGCAGTTGCCCCTGCCGTAGAAGGAGTTGTTATCATGCCGGAAATTATCAGTGCAATCGACATCGGCACGACCAAGATCTGCGCCCTCATGGCGGCAGTCACTACCGATAGCCTGGGCAGAACCTCACTCAAGATGCTGGGCGAAGGCCAGGTCGCCAGCCGTGGGATCAGGCGCGGTGTCGTGGTGAATGTGCCGGAAGCCACCGCGGCCGTCGGTGAGGCAATCGAGAAATGTGAGAAGAGCGCCGGTCATCAAATCCTGGGCGCCTATGTGGGGATCGCCGGGAGCCACATCGGTACGCGCAATTCCAAGGGGGTCAGCCCGGTGGACAAACGTCATGGGATAACCGGTAACGACATGCAACGCGCATTGGAGGGTGCAAGGGCAGTGGCGCTGCCCGAAAACCAAGAGGTCATTCACACCATCGCCCGAGAATGGACTGTCGACGGCCAGACCGCCGTTCAGCATCCGGTCGGCATGAGCGCGTTCAGGCTTGAGGTGGACGCCCATGTCGTCACTGGGAGTAGCACAGCAGTGCAAAACCTGGTGCAGTGCGTCGTTGCCCACGGCATCGACGTTGAAGAACTGGTGCTGGAGCCGCTGGCGGCAAACGAGGCAGTTCTGAAGCCTGAGGAACGCAGAATGGGCGTCGCGGTCGTGGATATGGGCGGGGGCACTTCCGATCTTGCCATCTTCATCGACAATCGGCTCTGCCATACGGTCATTCTGGACATGGGGGGGAATCACCTCACCAATGATGTCGCCGTTGGCTTGCGTTGTCCGTTTGAGACCGCGGAAGAGCTCAAACTTCGCTATGGCAGCGCTTTGCCGGAGCGCATCGCCGATGACGAAACCGTCTGGGCAACCGTGTTTGGTGAGAAGGCAGAGCGAAGTTTTAGCCGGCGCTTTGTCTGTGAAGTGCTTGAGGCGCGGGCCATCGAGATGATGGAAGTCATTGGCGAAAAACTGGACGCAAGCGGCTATCTCGATCGCTTGCCCGCCGGTCTGGTTTTGACCGGCGGCTGCAGCCAACTACAGGGGCTGACCGAACTGGGCCGTGGCGTGCTGAACATGCCGGTGCGCGTCGGCACGCCGGCAACAAATCTGCCGATCACCGGTATGAGCCGCAACCTATTGACGCCAACATACTCCACGTCAGTCGGATTGCTCTTGTGGGGCCTGAACGCCGACGAACGGTCGATCCATACACGTTACGAAGCGGACAACGGCGCAAACAACAGCAGCACCAAATGGGTAGGCCAGGCGGCCAAATGGTTCAAATATCTGTTGCCCGACCGTAATTAAGGAGCTTGATGTGAGGAAGTCGTGATGCGCGATGCGTGGAGCGTGAGCCGGGTTGGATGCAATCTGCCGGAGATTGCATTTGCACCACAGTGCGCGACCTGGCTCACGCTCCACGCATCACGCACCACGATTCAGTGAGAAGCAAACAACCCAACCGTCACCGTTCATCGTAGAAATCGTCGTAGACACCGTCTTACCATCGAAGGAGCCGGATTCAATGACACGCAGCAACACGAACAGCAGCAGCAAGGCGCAAGCGTCCTATGTTGACAGCTACGCCCAGATCAAGGTAGTCGGCGTGGGAGGCGGCGGTCAGAACGCCGTCAACCGCATGATTGAAGAAGGGATTCAGGGTGTTGAGTTCATCTCGATCAACACGGATGCCCAGGCCCTGATGTTGTCGAGCGCACCGCAACGGGTGCGCATCGGGGAAAAGATCACCAAGGGGCTGGGGTCGGGTGGCAACCCTGACATTGGCCAGCGGGCGGCGGACGAAAGCCGCGAAGAACTGCACGAAATTCTGAGCGGCGCCGACATGGTCTTTGTCACCGCCGGCATGGGTGGCGGCACCGGGTCGGGCGCATCGCCCATCGTGGCGCAGGTGGCCCGAGAAATGGGCGCACTGACGATTGGTGTTGTCACGCGGCCGTTCACCTTCGAAGGCACGCAGCGCCGGCGGGCGGCAGAGCAGGCCATCGAGATGTTGTCGGCGAATGTCGACACCCTGATCACGATTCCGAATGACCGTCTGCTCCAGATCGCCGATCGCAAGATGGGGATCAAAGATGCGTTCCGCATGGCGGATGATGTACTGCGTCAGGGCATTCAGGGGATCAGCGAACTCATTACGGTGCCAGGTCTCATCAACCTTGACTTTGCCGATGTGAAGACGATCATGCAGGATGGCGGCGCCGCCCTGATGGCGATCGGGCGCAGCAGCGGCGAAAACCGGGCGCGCGAGGCTGCGGAGCGGGCCATCCACAGCGCGTTGCTTGATGTCTCCATCGAAGGCGCCCGTGCGATCATCTTCAACATCAAGGGCGGCGAGGACATGAGTCTCTTTGAGGTCAATGAAGCCGCTGAGATCATCCGCGCCAGTGCGCATCCTGAATGCAATATTATCTTCGGTGCGGTCATCGAACCGGAGATGAAAGACTCGATGCAACTGACCGTGATCGCCACTGGGTTTGACCGGCCGAAGTCCAAAGATCAATATGACTTCGTCGACAATGCCTTCCAGCCACGGCGGAATGGCCATGCCACGCCCACTTACAACAACGGTGGCAACAGCTACAACAGTGCCGGCAACGGCAATGGGAACGGCAACGGCAATGGCGCCCGGATGCAGGAGCCTGCCAAGCCGCCGGCGGACTACACAGTGCGGACGTTTGATCGGGACGACCTGGACATCCCCGCGTTCCTGCGCCGTCAGCAGCGCACGACCAATGGGAAATAAGGTTGGGCCCTGAATGAGGAAAAGAGAAGAGAGTTGTCAATCGTCAACGAACGGTTATCAATTGCCAGTGCATTTTTAGTGGTAAAAATCATCGGCGATTGACTGTTGACCATTGACGATTGACAATTTTCTCTTTCTTTCCTCAGCCCGCTGGTTTTTGCGCGCCCGGCGCTTTTCCCAATTCTTAAAGTTTTTGTTTCACCTCGCTACGCAAGCGTTTTCCTTGGTCCCATGCCTTCATTGCACTTGCAACCCCGGCGAATCCGTGTTATACTTTCTGCCTGTAGCCCAAGATATTGTGTTTCTCGAAAAATCTTACACAATATGTAGAGGGTCCCCATTATGAATTGCCCGCACTGTGGACATACGGCGCATCGAGTCATCGATACCCGGGATACAAGCGACGCCATTCGGCGCCGGCGTCAATGTGAAAAATGTGGGCAACGGTTCACAACCTATGAACACGTAGCCGCGAACTTGCTTGTCATCAAAAGTGACGGCAGGCGTGAGCCATTCGACCGGCAGAAATTGCTGTCTGGCATCCAGGTAGCCTCGACGAAACGGCCAATCAGTCGCGAGACGATTGAGCACCTTGTCGATCAGATTGTCGAGTCGCTGCAAGCGATTGGGCGGGCTGAAGTGCCAAGCAAGGCGATCGGTGGGATGGTGCTCGACCAGTTAGCGCAGATTGATCAGGTCGCTTATATTCGCTTCGCCAGTGTTTACCTCAACTTGCACGATCTGACGGAAGTGCGGTCAGAGATCGACCGCCTCATGGGTCGCATGGGCGCGACCACCTCGGCTGAGTAGTCATTCCTTTTTCGCTGTAGTTCGCCTAACGCCAGGCAAACGCCTGGTGGTATGGTTATTTTTTGCCAGTTCGGGTCCCTTTGGGACGATAACCCCGTCATTTATGCATTTAGGAGGCGCGCATGTCCAACACTTCATCCGGCTCAGTCGCACTGGTGACGCCAACGCCACCGGGCGAACGCCGGGTCCATACGGTGATCGAAAATGTCAAGGGCGAGCGGGTTCCGCTTACCTGCCCAGCCTATGTCGATGATGAGATCATCAATCTGAGTGAAAATAGCGTCAAAGTGCTGGAGAAGCGCTATCTGCGGCGCGACTATGATGGAACCTACCTCGAGACGCCGGCCGGTATGTTCTTTCGTGTGGCCTATCACATCGCCCAGGTCGAAAAGCAGCACGACGGCGACGCCGACGCGCTGGCGCAGGTCTTCTATGATCTATTGGCCGAGCGTCGTTTCTTCCCGAACAGCCCCACCTTCACGGGCGCCGGCACACCGTTGGGCCAACTTGCAGCCTGTTTTGTGCTGCCCATCGAAGATGATATGGGGCGCTATGGCGACGGCATCTTTAGCACCCTGCGCGTCGCAGCCCTGATCCAGCAGACTGGGGGCGGGAATGGCTTCTCGTTTTCACGGCTACGCCCCAAGGGCGATGTTGTGCTCACCTCTTCGGGGCGCGCCACCGGTCCGGTCGGCTTTTTGCGCGTCTACGATCAGGCATTTGGTGAGATCGCTCAGGGCGGCAGCCGGCGTGGCGCCAACATGGGGGTGCTGCGCGTCGACCACCCTGATATCGAAGAGTTTATCGAGTGCAAAGCCCAAGAGGGCAAGATCGCAAACTTCAACATCTCGGTGGCAATCACCGATGAGTTCATGCGTGCGGTGAAGGAAGATGGCGACTTCAACCTGCGCAACCCACGCAACGGCACGGTCTGGCGCACGGTGCGGGCACGCGACCTCTTCGAAAAGATCGTGAAGTTTGCGCATCACAATGGCGAACCCGGCGCCCTGTTTATCGACGCCGCCAACCGGACGAACCCTGTCCCGCACCTGTACGCGTTGGAAGCAACAAATCCTTGTGGGGAACAGTGGCTAGGTCCCTATGAAAATTGCTGCCTTGGATCAATAAATCTTGCGAATCACGCCACGACCGACGCACAGGGCGTGCCGGTCGTCGACTGGACATTGTTGCAGCGCAGTATCGAAGAGAGCACACACTTCCTCGACAATGTTGTCTCCGCCAATGCCTATGTACCTGCCGTCCCTGAAGTTGCGGCGGCGGCCTTTCGCGCGCGCCGTATTGGCCTGGGGATCATGGGTCTGGGCGACCTGATGTACAAGTTGGGTATCCGCTATGGTAGCCCCGAAGGCCAGGAGTTTGCTGCCCAGGTCATGGAGTTTGTCCGCTACCACGCAATGGCGAAGAGCATCGACCTGGCGCAAGCACGCGGTGCATTCCAGGCCTTTGCCGGCAGCATCTATGACCCCAAGACGCCCGGTGGCATGCAATGGCAGCCGCCTTCCCCACTGACGCCCTATGTTCGCAACTGGGGCCGCCCAAACCTTGATTGGCCGGCGATCGTCCACGGCATTGAAGCGCATGGCATGCGCAATGCGGCTCAAACCACGGTGGCGCCGACCGGCACCATCGCGACCGTCGTCGGTTGCGAGGGCTATGGCTGCGAACCCGTGTTTGCCCTGGGCTATATCCGTCATTTTAAGGACGGCGATCGCGATGTTGAACTCTATTACACCAGCCCGCTTTTTGAGACGGCATTACATGCGAGCCACCTCGATGAGAACAGCATCAGTCGCATCAAGCAACATGTGGCCACCTTTGGCACCTGCCAGGATCTTGACGACCTGCCAGAGCACCTGCAGCATGCCTTTGTCGTTAGCAGCGATATCAGCGCCGAAGAGCACGTGATGATGCAGGCAGCTATTCAAGCATTTACTGACAATTCAATCAGCAAAACTTGCAATTTTCCAGAGGGCGCCACCGAGGAGGACGTTGCAAAGGCCTACATGTTGGCATGGGAAACCGGTTGCAAGGGGCTCACCGTCTATGTCACCGGCAGCCGGCAAATCGTTGTGTTGGAGACAAAGGCCACGCGCGAGAAGAAGGAAGAACCAGCAGGTGCGGCTGCCGCCCTGGTTGAGCCGGCCTTGAATGGCGCCAATGGCTACCATGCGCACACAAGTGAGCACAACGCGGAGCCGGCGGCCAATGATGGCCTGGATGATGGTTTTAGCTCGGTGCAGATCGATGTCAAGCCCACGTTGGTCAAGCGGCCGCGGCCCAGAAAGTTGCACGGCGCCACCTATCGCAAGGAAACACCCCTGGGCACCGCGTACATCACCGTCAACAGTGACGAGCGGGACGAGCCCTTTGAAGTCTTTATGAATGTGGGGAAAGCCGGCACTGAGGTGACCGCCGTCAGTGAAGCCATGGGGCGCCTGATCAGCTTGATCCTGCGGATGCCGGCGTCACTGCCGCCAAGTGAGCGATTGCGTTGGATCAAGGATGAGATGGCGGGCATTGGCGGGGGCCGGCCGCTTGGCTTTGGGGTCAATCGCGTCCGCTCTTTGCCAGACGGCATTGCCCAGGTCCTGGCTGAGCATCTGAGCGAACTACCGCACAACGTCATTGAGGAGTTACAGGCCGAACAACTGGCGCTGCCGATCAACACCAAACCGATCGGCGACATCTGCCCTGAGTGTGGCGAAGCCAGTTTCCTCAACGTGGAAGGCTGCAGAAAGTGCCATATCTGCGGGTATAGCGAGTGCTAAATGCGAATTACGAATTACGAATTACGATTGGCGCCATTGTTGCAGAAGTGCACTTTATGGCTCTGATCGTAATTCGTAATTCGTCATTTCCACCTACGGCATTCCCAGCATCCGCATCAGCTTGCGCACGGTGAACCGATCGCGCAGGTAGTGACCATAGGCAATCGCCAGCTCTTGCTCTTCCTGGCTCAACCCAATCTCAGCGACTGTGGTGGGGCCGCCCGCCTGGCGCAGCAAATGCGCCACCTCGACCGCCGGCGGCACCTGCGCGGCAATGGCCTGAATGTCATCCCAGTGATCCAGGATACGCTGTTTGATTTCAGCGTATTTGGCCGGCGTCAGTTCCAGGAAATGCGCCTGGTCGCGAATCACTTCATCGCCCTCTGCGCCGTAAGCCTTGCGGATGGCTGCTTCCTCGGCGCCCCGGTCAGGTAACTCGGATTCCTCCAGTAGGTGCGCCACCTGCTCGCGGGAGAACTGGCGCACCTGGTCGTAGAGACCCGCCACCAGGACCGTTGCTACGCCGACTTTCGCCCCGTGTAGAATCGCCGGACGCCCTTCGTGGAGCAGTTTCATCTCCCAGAAGTGCGAGTAGTGATGTTCGGTGCCTGAGGCCGGGCGTGACTGGCCAAAGTCAAGCATGCAGTAACCGGACTCCACGAGCGCATCAAACAGGATGCGCACTGCATCCGGATCGGCGCGGCCCACGCCTGCGGCGTTATCCGCACACAACTGCACCGCGTCGAGTGTGCGCTGTGCGATGCTGGCGTCGAACGGTTCGTCCCACAGAATTCGGCCCAGGCGCCAGTCCGCAATCGAGGTGTACTTGCCCAACATGTCGCCAAAGCCTGCGGCGATCATCGCCTGGGGCGCGGCGCACAAGGTATGCAAGTCGGCAAAGATGGCATTGGGTGCGTGGGCGTAAACGGTCTTCTTGACGCCGTCGATGATCATCGGGGCGCCGATGGAGGTGAAGCCATCGACCGACGGCGCCGTTGGGATTGAAATAAAGCCGCTCCGCGTCCGGTGGCTGACAAATCGGGTGATGTCGGTGATGGGCCCCGAACCCACAGCGATAAAGGTGCGCTCGACCGGATCGAGGGCACGCATCACTTCAAACACATGCTCGCCGTCGGCAATGACTTCCGGTTTTGTCAAGATGACCTGCCGCAAATCAAAGCCCGCGCTCGATAGCGCATTCGCAACGGCCTGGCCTTTGGCGGCGTAGGTGTTTGGATCGGCGACGAGAAACAGACGCGGGCGCCCATTTTCACGGCAATAATGCAGCAGGTGGTCGATGGCATGGTCGTCGACCGTGACGACTTGCGGGCGTAGTTGTGACATGGTGATTCTCCTTTGTCCGCGGCGGCTAGTTGCGCGCCATGGCGTTGGCTAACGCAAACAGCATAACCGACCCCGCTTCTTCAGCCGTCTGGCCAAAGGTGACGATGCCGTCCTCGTGTCCACCCATCGCAAAGATGTGCTGGCTCGCGACATCCGTCTCCGCAAATAGCCTCACGACTTCATTGGCCATTTCGGGCGACCCATAGGCGACCGTAGCGTCGGTGACCGGGATCCCAAGTGCTTGGGCATGGCGCCAGATTTCAGGCGAATGGGCATGCATCACCCAACGGACGCTGTCGTCCATGTCATAGATGATGCCGTGCGTCAATGATTCAGAAGACGGATAGGCAGGGCCTTCGCTCACAATTGTGTTTTTCTGGGATTGGCTGGCGACAACAACCGTGAAGTCTTCAGGTTGCAGGTCCGCAATGTCGCCGGTCTGTGTGCCGGTGATGACAAAGTGGCGTTCTTCTGGCGCCGCATCCCACGGCGCCACGCGCCGGCTGATGTTGCCAAACCCATAGCCCGCATAGCGCGCCGGGTCCTGCCCAATCAATTTGAGCAACACCAGGATCTTGCGCCAGGCATTCAACTCGCTGAGCTCGGTTGCTGCCATCGGTGCGGCAGGGGTGTGCTGGATTGTGTACTTGATGACACCTTCTTTAACGGCCATTTCGTTTCTCCTGATCGCCGGCATCCCGTATCGATCAAATGGAATAAGTGAAGAACATACAAACCGCGGCGCAAAAACGTGCGGTTTGTGAGAATTTTCTCATATCTTCACCCGCTTCACAACTACAGTACCGTGTCCTGCTGTAATCAAACCTACTCAGCAAGCCATAAAAAATGATAAACTGAAACCGGAGGCGTCGTTTCCATCGTTGTAGTCGGTGAGGGCCATTGCTGGGGTAACGGCACTACGGAGGTCCAGACTGTGCAGCGGAGAACCATGAAGAAAACGTCAATTATCATCGGTCGAGCTTTAGCGCCCGTCGTGCTTCTGCTGGCGCTGCTTTGGCCCTACCAGGCAGGCGCCCAAAGCACATCAGGTTGCGCCAAAGTCGTGACGGTGCGCGCGGGCGACACCCTGACCGGGATTGCCGAAACTCATCTTGCCGACCCTGGCGCCTATGAAAGCATCGTCGATGCCACCAATGCGCGCGCCCGCACCGATGATTCGTTCCCAACCATCAGCGACGAAACCCTGATTCAGATTGGTTGGCGGCTCTGTATTCCCCCGCAGGCGGCGATTGCAGCGCAGACGCCAGATGAGGACGAGGGGGGGCCCACAGGCGATCAAGCGGCCGAGGAGACGCTGCTGTTCGACGCCGAGCAACTCACGATTGATTTCTTACGCAAGGGGAGCTACCCCGGCAGCGAGATCGAGATCGAAGAGGTATTGGCGCCTGGTGAAAACTATGATCGCTACATTGCCTCTTACCTGTCAGAAGGCTTGAAGCAATACGGTCTCCTCACGGTGCCACAAGGCAAGAAACCGGCAACCGGTTGGCCGGTCATTGTCTTCAATCACGGCTACATCCCACCTGAGGTCTACCGGCCAACAGAACGCTACGTCGCCTATGTGGATGCGCTTGCCAGCAATGGCTACATTGTGTTCCGGCCTGACTACCGGGGGAACGGCTTCTCGGAAGGTGAGGCGCGCGGCGCGTATGGCGCGCCCGATTATGTCATCGACGTGCTCAACGCCGTGGCATGGATCAAGCAATACCCTGATGCCGACCCGAAGCGCATCGGTATGTGGGGCCACTCGATGGGCGGCTACATCACATTGCGCGCCATGGTCACCACCGATGATGTGAAGGCAGGAGTGATTTGGGCGGGAGTCGTCGCTTCCTATCCTGACCTGGTGGAACGGTGGAATCGACGCACCAGTGACATCCCGGAGCGCGCACGGCGCTGGCGCACGCAATTGCTTGAGCAATATGGCACGCCGGCTGAAAACCCCGCATTCTGGAATACCATCTCAGCGAATAGCTACCTGGAGGATCTCTCCGGTCCGGTGCAGATCCACCACGGTACGGCTGATGCGACGGTGCCGATCGAGTTCTCGGTCAAACTCTTTGACCAGCTCAAAGCCGCCAACCAGCCCGGCGAGATCTATACCTACCTGGGCGACGATCACAACATCGCCCAATCTTTGATCAGGCCATGGCGCGGACACTTGCCTATTTTGATGAGTATGTGAAGTAAGATGCTTCACGCATCCACTTGCAGCGTTGCCCCGAGGGCTTGTAAAGTTACTTCAAAGCCTGGGAAGCTATCCGCGGTGACTTCGGAGCCATAGACAACCGTGGTCCCGCGCGCAACCAGGCCGGCCACTGCCATCGCCATCGCCAGGCGGTGATCACCGTGACTCTCGACCGGGGCGCCGATCAGTGATGTTGGCCCTTCCACAATAAAGCCATCGGCGGTAGGCTCGATTTTGGCGCCTACCTTGCGTAGTTCGCTCACGGTCGTGGCAATGCGGTCCGTCTCCTTGACCCGCAATTCGTGGGCATCGCGGATCACCGTGCGGCCCTTTGCCTGCGTGGCGGCCACGGCAAGCACCGGTAACTCATCGATCATCGTCACGATCTGTTGGCCGCCGAACGTGGCGCCGTGCAACTCGGAGAAAGTCACCTCCAGGTCGGCAACGGGTTCGCCACCCTCAACGCGCTCATTTGCATAGGTGATATTCGCACCCATCTCACAGAGCGCATCGACGATCCCGGTCCGTGTCGGATTCACGCCCACCCCAATCACCGTCATGCGGCTGCCCGGCGTAATTGCGCCTGCCACTAGCAGAAACGCAGCGGATGAGAGATCACCGGGCACTACGAGGTCGAGCGGCGATAGGGGTGCGGTGGGACGTTCGCTCGTGACCTTGTTGCCGTACACATGGACGGGTGCGCCCATGGCGCCCAGCATGCGCTCCGTATGGTCGCGCGCCGGTCCCGGTTCCTTGATCACGGTCAACCCCTGGGCGTAGAGACCGGCCAGGATGACGCAGCTCTTCACCTGGGCGCTGGCGACGGGCATGTCGTATTCAAAGCCGCGCAGCCGGGCGGGCCGGATGCCTAGCGGGGCATATTCGCCATTTTGTCTGCCCAGAATATCGGCGCCCATGCCGCGGAGGGGGCGCGTGACCCGTCCCATGGGCCGCCGGCGAATCTGCGCCGTACCGGTCAGGAAACTAGCGAATTTCTGACCGGCGAGCAGACCGGTCAGCAACCGGATGGTCGTACCAGAATTGCCGCAATCGAGAGAAATCACCCGGCTCTTGCAGCCCCTCGAACCCGCGGCCGTGCACCAGCAATTCGGTGGGCGTCACCGTCTCGATCTCGACGCCCAGACCGCGCATCACATGGATTGTCGAGCGGCAGTCGCCGCCGTCCAGAAAATTGCGGATCTTGGTCACGCCGTCGGCAATCCCGCCAAACAGCACGGCGCGATGCGAGATCGACTTGTCGCCGGGGACGGAGCAATGGCCGGTGAGGGGAGCGGAAGGAGAAAGGGTGATTTGGGTCATGGGTGGGCCTTAACTACTGGGAATGGTGAACAAGCCGGCTGTTAGGAGATTGGGCACGCCATCCTTGCAGAACGCGCTGGGTTCAATGGCCATGCTGTGCTCAAGCCGGGTGATGTTGGTGGCGGAAAGAGTGAGTGAACGCTGCCCGGATTATAGCCAATGCTGGGTATTCTCGCAAGGGATCGCGCCATTCTCTTCGCTACGCCACGAAATCTTTCTGGCACTGGATCCATTCAGGATCGCGGGCATAGCCTAACTGATTGAACATCGCCTGCATGGGTGCGTTTTGAATCGCAGTGCATGTCTTCAGTTGCGGATAGCCGTGTGCGCGGCAGTAGGCAATCCCGCGTAGTTGCATGGCCAGCCCGATCCCCTGCCGGCGATGGTCGCGCCGGACGCCAAGCAAGCCTCCCAGCAAGATATTGTTGTCAGGGTCCTTGCTTAATTCCCGCAAGCCGACATACTCTTCTGGGTGGTGAATTATTATTCTCCGCCTGAGCGTCACCGTCACTCGGTCGTGCTGAATTTTGCCGATCTTCCTATTGACACCCCCAAATTATAGGAGTAGTGTGAAGTGTAGTTAACCTGACAACCGGTTTGAGGATCAACCGAGTTTTACTGGTAGGTGCCCGTCTATGCGGTTACGCTCACCGGGGATGCGCACCCTCAACCTGGCCATCGCAACGCGTTTGTGGCCGCCTACCCAGCCAGCAGCCAGGATCTTCATATTGTCTCCGGCTACTGCCGTCTGAACCGACATTCGCCATTATCCCCAAACAAGCGAAAGGAAAATGCTATGTTCGCCACATTGCCTCTGTGCATAGCAGGTGCACGGTTGATTGGGATTGGTGTAAGCATCGTGTTGATCCTCCTATTGACGAGTGCGTGCCAGCCGATCCAACCGCCGACTGCGGCAGCACCGGTGGCGAGTTCATCCCCAGCGGAGGGGACGGAGGACTCGGCGACGCCGGCGAGCGCGGAAGCAGCATCGATTGCGCCAACACCGAAACCGACTCGCCGCCCGCGCGTCAAACTCGACATTGTGCTTGAGAAGTTAAACAGCGTCGCACTTGCTGGTAATCTGCTCGGGGATCCGACCGAGCGCAAGATCCAGGTCGTGCTACCCCAAGGCTACGCCGAGTCGAACAAACGCTACCCAGTTGTGTACATGTTGCACGGCTATACTGGCAATGAGAGTTACGGCTTTGAAGGCAAGTCCATATATGAGCAGGTACTGCGCAACGGCGAAGCCAAAGAGATGATCCTCGTGTTTCCGAACGCCGACAACCGACTTGAGGGGAGCTTTTACCTGAATTCCCCAACGATCGGCGACTACGAAACCTACATCTCCCAGGAGGTGGTTGACTATATTGACGCCCACTATCGCACATTAGCCACACGCGATAGCCGAGGAATCGCCGGCTGTTCGATGGGCGGAGACGGCGCCATTCATCTTGGACTCACTTATCCAGATGTCTTTGGTGTCGCGGCACCAATGTCTGGCCAATATCATTGGCTCAATGATCTAGGCTGGAAGAACGTAGACGGCTTTTCGAAGCTGCCCGCTAACGATGACGAGTTTCAAACACTTCCGATCGAGATCCGATGGCTCACGGCAATCGCGGCTGGGGCCGCCCCGAACGCGGACAAGCCGCCCTTCTTTCTCGACATGCCATGGGAAATCGTCAATGGTGCACCACAGGTCCTGCCTGAGGTGAGGGAAAAGATCGCTGCGGCATCACCTTGGGCTGATGCCGCAGACTACAGCAAGCAGTCGCAGCGCCTGAATTCGCTACTAATCTACCATGGGAGGTTGGACGCGATTACTCCGGTCGAACAAGTGCGGGCGTTTGATGCCTATTTGACTGAATTGGGCATCAAACATGACTATCTGGAGACTGATATGGGACACTGTGGCGACCTGGCGCCGGTACTCTCGTTTATGTCGGAGCAGTTGGTGGCTGAGGAACCGTAGACAGATCGCCCGCAATCACACTTGTCGCCGAAGGAGAAAACGATACCCGCACTCACCGAAGACACGATCCGAGCAAATGCCACCCGGCAGTCAATGCAGCGCGGCATCCAGTACTACAATGATGAAGCGGTACTTGAGGTGAACCGCCGCGGCAGGCGGGTGTCAGCCAGTGTGGCAGGCAGCGACTACGCCCCCTATACCGTAGCCGTGACCCTTGACGCAGACGGCGGGATCGGCGCCGCCGGTTGCACGTGCGCCTATGAGGGTGGCGGCTATTGCAAGCATATCGTCGCCCTCCTGTTGACGTTGGTAAATGACCATGAGGCGGTGAAGGTGAAGCAAGAAATCAGGACGTTATTGGCCGATCTGACCGCTACGCAATTGCGCGAGCTGGTCGTGGCGGTGGCAGAAGAGGAACCGGCCTTTGCCGATGCGCTCGAAGAGTACCTTGCCGCAATGCGCCAGACCTGGCAAGACAGCGCGCCGCAAGCGAAGGCGCCTGCCGCGATCGTCCTCGTCGACCTTGTTGCCATGCGGCGCCAGATTCGCAAAGATTTCCGCAGCGCCACCGTCTACGACGGGCGCAGCCATGGGGGCGCCTATTGGGATTATGACAATGAAGGCATGATTTCCCCTGACGAGGTGCTTGGCGAGCATCTGGCCACTGTGGCCGGTTTGTTGGATACGATGAATGCGACTGCCGCTACGCCCGTCATTGTCGCGATCATCGAGGAATGGAACGAGTGTCTTGACGGTCTGGAGGACTGGCTGCTGGAGGGGAACGAAGAAGCGTTCGCTGACACAGGTTTTGAGCTCGACGTTCTGCTGGCCGAGACGCTGTTGAGCCAGGAACTCACCGAGGATGAGCGCGATGAATGGCGCAGCAGTCTGGCACAGTTGGCAGAAAATGTGACGGACTTCCCGATCACCGAGCTGGCGCTGCTGGAGTGGTGGGACGAGCCGCAATTGGTGGCGTTGATGCAAGGCGTTGCCGCAGCAGCGCCGGCGGCGCCAACGGACACGGCCGGCGGCGTAAACGCTCAGACGAGTGAGGTGCATGCAGCCTATGCCGGCATCGAAGACAGCGTCGCTGGCGACGACGAGGAACTCGTAATGTTGCGGTTGCGTATCCTGTCGCGCGCCGGGCGCACGCGGGAGTATCTGAACCTTGCACAGTTGACCGACCATGCCTATCTCTATGTGGCGAAAATCGCCGAGTTGGGCGACGTGGCACGTGCCCTGGCCGAGGGCTTGCAATTGCTGTATTTGCCAGGCGAGTGTCTGGCGTTGGCCAACCTGTTTGTTCGCGAAGGGGCCAATGGCGCCGGGTTGATGATCGCAGCGCATGGGCTTGACCTGAATGCCACCGCGCACCGTCTGGCATTGGCGCAATGGATTGTGCCGATGGCCGAGGCGCAGCAGGAGTACGCGCTTGCCCTGCGGGCTGCGCGGATCGCCTATGGGCTGACACATCAACTATCTGACTACCTGGCCGTAGAGCGGTTGGCTGGGAGCGATTGGCCTACGCTCAAGACCGAAATGCTCACGGAATTGGGTCAGGTGCACTCTTATGGCGCAATCGACATCTACCTGCACGAACAGATGCTCGAACCGGCCATGGCGTTGATTGGCGATTACGATACCGTCAATGCGGAGCGAGTGATCAGGGCAGCCCGTGCGGCGTATCCGGACTGGGGAATCGCGCGCTGCAAGCGCAATGCGGAGCGAATCATGGATGCCGGCAAAGCGAATCATTACGCTGATGCGGTCGCATGGCTGGAACTGGCACATGACATCTGGATCGAGCACGGTCGCAAGGGGGAGTGGGATGCGTATCGAACAGAACTGTTGACAAAGCACGCACGGAAGTACAAACTCGTGCCGATGATTCGGGGGATTAGGTAGAGACAAGAGAGACAGGGAGACAGGGAACGGGAGACAGGGAGACAAGAGAGACAGGGAGACAAAGCCAATCAGAGCCACGCACGTGAGTAAGTGGTTAGGCAGCGCCAGCAAGCGGGGCGGGGGCGGCCAGCTGGGCGGCGGGACTGGGAGGGGAGAAAGAGTGGCGGGGGGGGCGCGGCGCGTGAGTAGGGGGTTAGCCGCGGCTGTCTGAACTGGGACTTTTGGGGTGAACGGGTGGTCAGAATGAGTTGGCGCAGCTTGCGCTATATCGGTCGCCGGGTCTAGGGATTTCTACGACCGGCTCGGAGCAGCGACCAGACAAAGTCTGTCTGCGCGTATTTGGGCGTGACAGTGCCGTTTGACAGTGTGTAGAACCAGTCCGGATTCGGCGCGCCAGTACTACCCAGCAGTGGCGCAACGCTCGCAAAGATGTCGAGGCGGTCGGCGGCGCCACCTAGCGTTGGGTCACGCTTACCGATCGTAGCGCGGGCATGACAGGTGATGCAGGAAGAGGTCGCTTCGAACCCCTCTTCGATCTGAGAGTTCGCGAGTATGGTGGGGCGACCGGTCGAATCGACAAAATCGATTTGGCTGCCGCGCAACACGTAGTTTTCCCAGACGGTTCCCTTTAGCTGCACGGGCAAGCCGGCACGGTCCCGTGAGGGGATGACGGTTTCGCGATCTGGATTCGCCTTGTGCTCCCAGGTAGCCCAAAACCAGTTGGGAAGATCCTTGGTGGTGATGTGCAGCGCCGTCAGACCAAAGATGTGCACTTGTCCATCGGCAGTCGTTAAGGTCGTCGTGTGGTAAAGCGGTGCCTGGTCTGGCGTGACAGGGCGCCACTGCGCCTTGACTTCCATTGCTTCAACGGGAAAGACGATCGGGTGACCACTCGCAAACAGGGCTTCTTGGCCCTCGATGTACCACAGGTTGTTGGCGACAATAAAGTCGAAGGTGGCACGATTCATTCGTGTTTCATTGACGCCAAAGGGCGAGAGTGCCGGATCGAACGCAGCGACAGGGGCATCCTCAGGATGAGCCGCCATCTGCTGCAGCGGCATTGGATCAAGTTGCTCGAGCGTGCGAGGGGCAGCAACCAGCGTGTCCCAATCAGGTGTCGCGTTTGGATCCGCAAACACTTCGCGGGCAAGCGCCCATCCTTCCCAGGCGACACGGCCTTGCGGGTCACCAGGAATGGGGCGGCTTACCTCCATAAAGCGTTGCCAGGCAAACTGGTCTGGCGAGTTGACGGCAGGATTTGTGCTCGGGGCGCTGCATGCTACAAACAATCCAGCCGCGAGTGTGAGTACAAAGAAACGTAGGACCCTGTGGATCAGGTGTTGCATACGCCTATCCTCCTTGATTCTCTCCGTAAAGGGAAGGGACCTGGTCTACCTTGCTCATACAAGGTAGACCAGGCACGGGTGACTTGCTACTGCAGGCGATGTCTACCGGGGCGTGCTCTCATTCGCCCTGTGGGACATACGGTACTGCGGTGCGCCAGTTGCTGCCGATGGCCTCTTCTGAGCGAGGTCCGACGGGCGACGGGTGCATGTGCGTCTGCCAGATGTCTTCGGCGATTGCCAGACCCAGCCACACGCCACCGATTGGCTGGGTGAGGTCTGGGACCTGGTTGCCCTGGGCATCCTGGGTGACAGCGAAAGCATCGAAGACCCAGTGCACCCCAAGATCCACGCGGCTCAGGCCGTTCTCCACGATCATCTGCCACAGGCCATCAGGGAAGCTCCGCACGTGGCGCGGGCGCACAGCACCGTGGTTGTCCTGATTCACACCGTTGAACTCCTCTGAGACAATGTTCAGGCCCGCGCCATTCGCGTCCTGGAAGCAGTGATCCGGATTGCGATCGCCCACGGGTACGCCGTAGAAGAGGCGGACCATATGCAGGGATGCAGCCCCGAAGGTAGCGTGACCCGATGGATACGCCGGGAACGGGGGGGTGAAGTTCTTGCCCGTTGAGTTGGTGGCCGGAGCGCCTAATGGCAGCCAGGCACTGTCACAATCACTCGAAACCGTGTTCGAACCCACCGTCGTCGACGGTCCCATACAAACGTCGTGCTCGCGCACACCCACCACCGGGCGCCAGAAGTCATAGACGTATTTCCAATCCCAGGCAAGCATCCCCGCATCCGCCATTGCCACATTGACCAGTGCGAACAGGCGAGCGTTCTGTGCCGGGGTGTTGTTGCGCGCAATGGCGATACGGCGGACGATCTGGTTGAAGAAGCGCGGCGGAGTACCCAGTTTGGCGGCGCCATCATATCCCCAGAAGATGCCGCGAAGCGTCTCGTTGGCGGTGCGCCCAGCGACACCTGGGGGCAGCGTGGCCATCAGTTCCGGCGCAATGCCGCGGGCACGCACTTCACGCAATGCCGCTTCATACTGCGGGCCACCCTGCGGCGGCTCCATGATGAAGTGGCGATTCGTAATGGCGAAGCCCCTGGCTTTGGCGCCATAGAATGGTGCATGCACGACCTGGCCTGGGTTGTTCGGGTCTGCCCGATGATGGAAGCGCGCTTTGGACAACTTATAGCCCAGCGTCTCAGTTCCGGGATCCCCATTGCGTGCGTCCAGGATCCGCTGCGCCACGACCTCTCCGAAGGTGCGGCGGGCAGGAGAAGGATCGCCCACTGCGTTTAGGACAAGGTCGAAAAACGCAGTTTGGCTTGGGAAAAGCGTGACCAGCGTCTTGTATGCAGCGCCGGCAACCGCCGCTGCCGCCTCCACCTGGAGATCGGCTGCTGCCCCCAGGTTGGGGTCAGGCAGACCAGGCAGATAGGCGGGTAGCTCAGTTGGGTTGCCAACCACTTTGGCATACGCGTCATACATCGCCAGATGCACGATGGCGAGCGCACGAGCGCTGAGGGGCGGGCCGGCCTGTTCGCCGACGCCATTGGTGTGGGTGACGCGGTTGGCTTCGAGTGCAACCGCATTCCAGAGCAGAATCGGGTCTGCCTGGTTGAGTTGTACGTTGGGCATGGCCGGCGCAGCAGCCGGTGTCCCGTTTGCTGCGGTCTTGTGGGTTGCGACAGGCGCAATGCCTGACACGAGAGTGGACATGATAGGGGTTCCTTTCAAAACTACTGAACAATACCATCCAACAAATTTCCGGAAATACGGAGACGAGCGGCATTCTTCCGGTTCCTAATTGCGAGTCCGGCTGGTCTTGCGACGTGCCTTTTTCGGCTCGCCCGCCACCACGTGTGCGCCATTGGCGCCGTTTGCGCCGGCGACTGCGCTGCCGTTGACCGGTACCGCAGCAACAAGTTGTGCTCGGGCTGCAGCAACCGCGGCGGCAGCGTCGATACAGCCGTAGCCATAGCGTGGTGAGTGGCCATTGGTATAGTCCGCCGGGTCACCGATCTTGCGCGCCGTGGCCTGGAGAATCTGCTTGACCGCAGCCGCGGAAAGCCGGGGGTTTACGGCCAGCACAAGGGCGCAGACACCTGCCACGAGCGGCGTGGCGCTCGACGTGCCACCGAAAGTCGCCGTGAAATCACCGGCGCTGTAGCCGGCATCGACACGAACGCCGTTGGCTGTGAAGACGCCGGTGACATCGCTGGTGAGGATGCCGCGGCCGCCACTGCCGCTCGAAGGGGCGCAGACGGCAATCGCTTTCCCGAAGTTTGAATAGTGAGATCGCTCATCACGGCTGGTGCTGGCAGCGACGGCAACAACGTCAGGGTGGATCGCAAAGCCGTTGACGGAGTCTCCCGCCGGATCGTTGATGTCACGGGCTTCGTTTCCTGCTGCGAAACAGATGACGGCGCCGAGTCCGTTGCGTCCTTCGCGGGCGCAGCGTGCGATCGCCTGCTGCTTGCGTGTGCTCAGCGGAAAATTGCGCGCAACCGCGCTCCAACTGCAGCTCACGACCCATGCGCCCTGCTGCCGCACATAGTCAAACCAGGATTCCACTTCGCTGTCCGCAAGGTTCACGCCCCAACGCACCGGCATCAACCGCGCCTGTGGTGCGGCGCCAAGAATTCCACTGCCGTTGACTTCCCCGACAGCAACCCCCGCACAAGCGGTTCCGTGCCAGTCTCCAATCCAGCGCCCCTGTTGAGCATCGAAGAAGGGGTACCCCTGGCGGTATTCCGGGCTCGGATCGTTGCTGCGGCGGGTGAAATCCCATGGCGCCACAACCTTGCCAGGACCACTCAGGTCAGGGTGCGTGAGATCAAAGCCATCATCGATCACGGCCACCACACTCTCGCGACTACCGAAGCCGTTCATCGCCCCCCAGGCAGCGAGCACGCGGGCATCAGCGCCGGCCTTCAGGTTGAGCGGCGAGCCTTGCACGGTTCCAGTGTTGTTCAGGTGCCACTGGCGATCCAGGAAGGTGTCGAACTGCAGGCTGACACCGGTGAGTTTCCCAGGGGTGGCAAACTCGGGTTCGGCCACGGCCACGCAATCTGACGTTTGGAGTGCGGCTGCCGTCTTGACCGGGTTCATCGATTGGCTGGTCACCTGGGTAATGACGGCGCGTTCGCTGCGCACCTCGATCACCTCCAGGTGGTGTTGGTCCAGAAGGTCCTGGCATTGCGCCAGGGGTGCGTCATCCGCAAAGACAATGTACAGCGAGCCGGTGGGTACAAACGGGACAGCGTCCTCGGAGGTGTAGTAGACGTGAGTCCCGACTTCTACGCTCGGTTCGTTGCGCAGTTGATCAAGGGTGACATCGGCCGGTTCGGCCGCATCAGCGACGTTGACCAACTGAAAGTTGCCGAGACGTTGTGTCGCGTCGACGGCGCCGTGATGGGCGAGTGCACGGCCGAGGGCGGACTCGTCACGGCGTGCAGGGCGCAGGCCAATGAGTTCACTGCTCTTCTGGAGGGCGAGTTCGGTCCCGCCGTAGCGGATTTTGGCTTCCGGCATGATGGTTTCTCCTCTGTATGAATGTCTGTCAACTGAGTGATCGGGGCTGGTCGGAGCCGGGGGACTCCGGCCAACCCTTTGGATGTTGTTACTGGAGGTTAGTCGTCACAAAGAGGAAATCTGTTTCACGGGGGTTTCCGCAACGCTGGGGCCGAGGTGCCCTTTACCGTCGATCCGCAGGTCCGGTCGGAATCAGGCCGTCAAATAGATCGTTGAATGGCGCCGCCAGATCGATCGGCGGCCAATCACGGATCGTGTTTAGCAGATTGGGGAAGTTCTTTGCCGCGCGCCGTAGCGCCTGTGTCTTGCGTGGGGCAAGCTCTTCCAGGAGCAGTTGTTCAGCGATTGCAGTTGTGACTGGCGGCGGCACAATGAATTGGCGGACAAGGGGCGCCGATGCGATTGTATCCAGTCCATGTGCAGGAGGTGCAGGATTGTTATCCCCCGTGTCGTCAGGATCGTGCTGCGCCCGATCTGCGATCAACGGCCACAGCAGACTGCGCTGCCGGTAGAGGCGACCACCCGTGAAGACCAGGCGGTTCCATTCGTCATGCACGGGGAGCCTTGAGAATATCTCGGTTGAATCTAATGGGCTCACCAAGTCGCCCGTGATATTCCAAGAAATAGGCGCTGAGCCAGCCACACCGCAGCGACAATCCCAATCGACAATGGAGGCGTCGCGCGTGATAGTAGCTGGGTCTTGGGGCGCGCAGTAGTGTTTGACGCCTAGCGTGTATGTGACATTGATCCCGGATTGGACTGGTAAAATTCCCTCTGATTCGTTCAGGAAGTTTTCATCGAGTACAGCCATGTTGTAGCGCGAGTAATCGAACTTGAAACCCTGATCCGACACCACCAAACCGCTGGTCTGATACAGGTAGTTCATCACACTCAGATGGTTTGGCTTGTTTAAGATCTCGTCCGGCTCTTCGCTCTCCGTGGCGCCGGCATGGTTCAGTCCCAGGTTATGGCCCAACTCGTGCATGAAAGTGCCCGCTTGCTGCGTTTCCATGGGATCCACAGTATTGCGCCACGCCGCATCTCCCAGCGATACCACAAAGTCGCTGGCTCCATTTTCCAGTGGAAGCAGATTTGCCGAGATGCCACTAGTGAGTTCGATGTCTTCGACACAACCACCGACGCATTCGAAAAGCTTGTGGGCAAAGAGGGCATAGTGATATACGTTGCTGCTGCGAGAAATCGAGGTTTCGTCACGGATAGTATGAAGAGTCTCCCCAAATTGGATCAGAGGTCTCAATACAGTCATCGCCGCACAGATACTCTTGAGGCGGCTCCTTGAGATACGCCTGGCCATAGTCGACGTGCAGGTGAATTCCCTTATACGCCTTCGGTGTATCGGGCAGGACGGAGGTTATCTCGTCCACCGGCGCTCGGGCGAACGCGGCAATGACTTGTGTCATTGCTCCGGAGATGGGTGCGGGATCGAAGCCACCTACCGTCAGGGGTTGCATGGCGTCAACCTCCACAAAGATATCCTTGGTGTCAGGGTTCGCCCCCAATGCGCCCAGATCCAGGTAGTGGAGTTTGCCGGCGGCGTCCTGCGTGTAGACGCCATGATTCTCCCACCCGTCCGGCAGCCCATCGCCGTCGTGATCTCCACTGTGTCCAGGATTGGGCTGACAGTCAGTGGGAGCGATTCCCGGAAGCCACGCGAAATTATCGAGTGCCACTGCAGAGTCGGCGTAGGCATCGCCAACATCCTGGATCGAAAGATAGAGGTTGATCGCTTCACCGCCGGTGACGGGATGGCGCAGTTGCAGCAGGGGAAAGACGCCTGGGATGTTGCCGCCTGGCGTGATGGTGAGTGCGGCGTAGATGCCAGTCGGCGACATGGTGCTGGTCGCCACCACTTCACCCTCCTGGTTATACGCAATGTTGCCAGGCGCATCAACGACCCCGTTCGCCACGCGCAACTCCGGGGCGTTGACCTGGGCGGTGAAAATATCGCCGATAATCTCAGGACTTGGGCGCTCCGTTGTCGTCGTATACGGCAGATCTACCGTGTAAAAGGTATAGTCAAGCGCCAGACACGTCGCGGTCAAGGGTGCACGCAACCCCAAATGCAGGCGCACTACATCGCCGCCGTCCGTGTTTGTCAATCCGGTCAGCGCCTCGAGCCGGATGCGTGATGCCAGTTCAACCTGTCCGGACCCCGGCTCCGCAGTTTGAACTGTCGCCGAATATTCGTCCGTTGCGGGCAGTCCCATGACGGCGCCAGTCGAGAGCAATGCAAAGCTCTCTCGCGCGTGGGAAACCAGGTTCCGGGCGCCGGGCCAATGACCGCCACAGCTGCGGGATCCGTGCACGCGCTGCTATCACACATGAGCGTAGCCGATTCGATGTCTGTTGCCTGGATATCCATCACCCTGGCCAGATCATGCGCAATCATATCTCGTAGGCTATTGCCGTGAGGCATATGGAGGGTCGTAGGGGTAATCTCGATCGGACCGTACACCCCCAAACCACCTATCGAACTCCGCGTCTCAACCGTCGGCGTTGGAGTAGCGACAGGTGCGTTATCTGCGTCTTCTTGGTGAACGCCCGGTGGATCGGCCATGGTTACAGTTGCGCCGATAGCTTCAGCGGGTAGAAATGAGACCTGCAAGAACCAGAAGATCAAGAAAACAATGCATCCAAAACCAATGGTTAAAAGCGTAGTCCTTGCCTGCCTCATTTCTTGCTCGCTTTCGCTGTTATGCCTGCGTCTTTGTGGCGAAGAAGACGAAGGGATGCGCCGGCGCCGGATGATTGCCTACTAGCGCAATTCTGAACAGGACGGTGGGGGTGAACGGATCAGTCGGAATATCCTTGACAATCCTAATCGTTCTCAGCGACATACCAGAGGTGCCGTGAGCAACGGATGACCCTGGTGCTCCTTGGGTCACCCAGCGACGGCCCATATCGAATTTCCCGTCTTTGTTTACACCAAATACGTGGACAACCAGCTGCGCATGGGGAAATGGCTTTCTGAAATAAGTCTGGAATTCTATTTTCGAGTCTACGGAAGACCCAGGCAGGATTTTGTACCACAGTTCGCGATCTGCATTTGTAAGTTGCCCAAGTGCGAAATGGATACCACGCGCTTGAAGCTCACTCACAGGTGCCTGATTCAGCTCGGAGAGAGGCAGAACCTCATTCAGTTGCAGCGGACTCGTCATCGACAGAATGTTGGCAACGGACAACTCTTGATTCACGGCGTTCTGGGGTGTTGGTGTTTGGCCCATGGTTGTTCATCTCCTTGTGATAGATCGCCTTCAAAGAACTGCTGAATGTAGCCCGCTAAAGTTGCTGGGATAATTTGCCGGATAGTTGTTCGGCTAACTTGTGATCGTGATTGGCCCCCAGGGCGGCAAAGGTTGCCAGGGCGACTTCCAGCACATTGGCGGCTGCCTTAGGGTGGCCTGCGGCAAACTCAACCCGCGCAAGGTGGTAGCGCGTGCGTGCAACTTCATAGCGATTCGCCATCTCCTCAAAAATCGCCAGTGCGCCCTGCAGATCAGCGCGGGCGCACTCAAACTCGCCCGCAGACCTGTCTTCCTGTTCGGCGTGCGCCAGATGGATGCGACCGAGCACGCGCAGCGCCAGCGCCTCCTCGTGCTGCATCTTGCGCTCTGCGCCAGACTGCCTGGCTTTCACCCCCAGCTCTTCGGCGCGCGGCAATGACCTCATGCCTATCGCCACCCCTGCCAGTGCCGACAAGACCTCTCTTAACAGGTCGCGGATGTTTGCTCCCACCAGGATGGTGTAGCTTTCTTCTAGTTGTGCCTGCGCCTTTGCCCATTCTTCCTGCTCGATGGCGAGCAACCCCAGGTTGGTATGGCCCAGCGACATGAAGCGCTCGTGGTGCGCACTGCTCCACAGCGCCAATGCCCGGCTGAAGTGGATCGCGGCCTGTTCCCAGTTTCCCTGGTATAGATAGATATTGCCGAGGTTCAGACACGGGTGCGCGAGCATGTCCCGATCCTCAACCTGCTCCCAATACTCTTTGCAGCGGGTGTGGTAGACACGCGCCTGTTCCCACTCTGCAAGGTAGAAGTAGGCGACCCCCATGTTGCCATCAACACGCGCCACCTGGTAGCTGTTGCCCAATGCCTGCCACGCCGTCCGGCTCAGTTCGTATTGCGCAAGCGCCTCATGAATCCGCCCTTGCGCCCAGGCGATGATGCCGAGCATGTTGTGGGCTTCAGCCTCAGCCGGTAGCAATTGGCCCACCTGCTGTGCCAGTTGCAGTCCCCGCGCACAGTCGCTCGCTACCTCGTCAAGATTGCCGCGGTTGTACTCGACAGAGCCCTTGTGCACATAGAGCAATGCCGCGACGGCCCGGTCTGCGTCGTTTTGGGCCTCTCCCAGCCCACGTAGCCCTTCGGCCATCCATTCCAGTCCTAAGCCATGTTCACCGCGCCAGCCACATACCCGCCCAATGCGCCGCGTCAGGTCGGCGGCGCGGCGGCGTTCCGCGGGTCCCAATGGCCGCATGTGCAGTGCACCATAGGCGATACGCAGTTCTGTACCCGCCGCGTCGAAGTCTCCCAACAGCGTCAGCGCGTCACCAATCCCTTCTCGGCTCAGTACGTCGGCAGCGTAGCGATCTGGGAGGAATGGCGAGAGCAATAAGACACGCTGAAAATAGGTGATCGCTGCGCGCGCGGCGTTACGCAGCAAACTGCGCTCGCCGCATTCGAGCAGGCAGGCAATCGCTTTTTCAACCTGCGCCGGGTCGCTTTCCCGATCCACCTTCGGCGGTTCTGCAGGCCGCGAGGCCAGCAAACTGCTGAATAAATGGTGCGCCAGCCGGTCGATGTCGCCTCCCTGTTTTTCGAGCACCTCAGCGATGCGCCGGTGCCAGGACTGGTGCTGCGATGGCGGCATGATCTGGCCAACTGCATCAAGGATCAGTGCGTGGCGGAAACGGTATTCGCGCACCTCCCAACTTGCCTCAACAAATCCGCGCTGCTCCAACTCTGCCAATGCCGCATCGAGATCATGCGACGACGTGTCGGGCAGCAGAAGGCGGAGGAGTGGCAGACCAAACTGTGGGCCGATCACGGCGGCAGGCTCCAACACCGCAAGGGTCGGCGCCGTCAGCGACGCGAGACGCACGCGCAGGGTGCGCTCGACCGTTCCGGGCAACTGCTGTTCAGTCAGCGGCGCACGCAGTTCCCACCTGGCGCTCCCGTGGATCGCATCAGGATCCCTCGCCTCCGCGACGGCACGCTGGACAAGGATGCCACTCTCCTGCAGCGACTTGACCATCTCCTGAATAAAGAATGGATTGCCACCTGTTTTCTGCAGGAGCACCCCCAGGCCGCGTGGCAACTCCTCGCTGTGCAGGAGCGCGCGCAGGAGGTCGTACGCCGCGCCCTGATCCAGTTGATCTAACGTCAGGTGGCGATAGTACGTCTTGTCAAACCAATTGTGCTGGAATTCGGGCCGGTAGAGCACAACAATCTGGACACCCAAACGGTGGATGCCATCGGTTACCTGGCTTAGCAACTCAAAGCTGGCCTCATCAACCCAGTGCAGGTCATCGATCGCAATGATCAACGGCTGTTGTTGAGCGGCGCTGGCCATCATGGCGCGCAGAACGTTCACGAGACGTCCGCGCCGCGCTTTCCGCTCGTCCTCGGCCACGTGGGAGGTTGAGATGCCCAATGTCTCGCGCAGGATCAGGTTGATCTCTGGGTTCGCCGCACCTGGCGCTCCCGACAATTCTGCCAATCGCTTCTCGATCTTCGCAGCCGCCGCTTCGGCATCATCACCAGGGAGAATGCCGAAGATTGAGCGTAGCAATTGTGCCGCAAGCGAATAGGGGGTGTCACGATCCGTGGATAAGCAAGTGAGGTCGATCCAGGTCACGCCATCGGGGTTAAGGGTTTGGCGGAACTCCCGTAGTAGCCGAGTCTTCCCTACCCCGGCCTCGCCCACAATTCCAACCACCTGACCGCGCCCCTGTGCCGCTGCCGGCCACCATGCCGAAAGCAGGTCCAACTCGCGCGTGCGGCCCAGGAGCTGATCGTCCGTGCCGGCCGGGAGCGACGACGGTGCGCTCGGCACCGGCGTTAGAAGGCCAGAATCACCGGCAGCCGCCACCTCATAGCACAACACCGTCCCGCGCTCGTCCTCAGCCAGGCGCAGAATGAAGGGAAACCGCCCCTGCGCCAGTTGTTGCGCACGCTCGTTGAGGAGCACTTGCCCTGGCTGCGTCTGGCGCATGAGGTTGTCTGCCTCGACAAAGAGCGACCCCAGGTATAGCGTCTCGCTTGCTGTCGATCCATGCCGGGTGCTCGACTCCATTCCCGCATCCCACCTGGGCGTGGCGGTCAATGTTGCTATCGCAATATCGCCGCTCGTAACAGCAATGGCGCAAACCTGGGAACTATCGGCACTGGTTGCGAGCAGTGCGCGGATTTCCAGCGCCGCCCGCACGGCGCGCACCGCATCATCCTCCACCGGCACAGGCGCACCAAACAGAATTCGCAGTGCGTCAGGCCGGATCACAATGACTTCGCCGCCATGGCTCTCGGCAATGGCCACCCATTGGTTGGCCAACCGCTGGGTGCGCCGCGCGTACTTTTCGAACGATTCATCGCCCGCCGGCGCTGGACTCGTCGCGATGCGGACACTTAGGATCGTAGCCGGCTGCCGCTGCATGGGGGTGTAGGCAACCGATACAGTGGATCGCCATATAGCACGGGCGCAGCCCAAGCGAAGGTGTCGCCGGCAAGCCCCATTCCCGTTGTCACGTCTGGCCAACCGGTTTGCACGTCCCTGCGCCTGCTCCCGCGGCGTGCCTCGCGCAGCGCCATGCCCAACGGCTGCCCGCCGAGCAACGCCCGATAGAAGAGCACCACCAGGCGGCGCGCTTCCGCATCATCGACCGGCCAGGACGCGCCCCAAAAGACCGGCGCGCCACCGGTCAGAAAGGCATGGGCCAGGCTGTGCACACGCTGAACCGGAAACGCCGGTGTAGCAGGCGGTTCAGTCGTTTGTCCTTCAATTTCAGCGGTTGGCGAAACATCCACCCCCGCCAACGCCTGCGCGCCGCGAGTGCGCCCCGAGTTGCAGGCATTGACGACAACGAGCGGCTGCCCGCGCAGTACTGCCTGGATCTCGGTGGACTCGAGCCAGCCGTCCGCAAGACGGATCGCACCGGGCCGCGCATGACAGGCAAAGTGGATCAGTTCATACTCACCGCTCGCCAATGCGGCAAGCACGCGTACCTTGCTGGCATGCTCGCGGCAAAGGAACTCGACCCGTGCGTCTTGTGACGCAGTCTCCAGCAAGTCAAGCAGGTTCTCCACCTCAGTGTCGGCTGCGGGCAGATCACCATTCGGGTTGCCGATCAGTAGGCAGTTGAAACGATGCATTGGTGCGCGCCGGCGCGCACCGGTCGCCTTCCGATCGTTACCCCCGGCGAGCAATTGACGGCTGACTACATGGCGTAGTGCTAGAAAGTCCTGGTCGTCATGCAACAGTTCCCAGGGCAATTCGGTGTCGTTCGTGCAAATGGAGAGTGGGCTACCCGGCGGCAGCCGGCGGATGTCATCCTGCAGCGCCGGCGGTAGGAGGTGGCTGAAGAGCAGGCTGCCCAACCGCATCAGGCGTTGATGGTCATTGTCACCGGTGGGGTGCAACTGCGATGTCACTTGCGCTGCCGAGTCGATGGCAGCTTGTAACTCGTGCTGCTGGTGAGGCCGCAGTTGCGTCGTGTCCCAACAGGAATCGACACGATTGCTCGCGTGCACTGATACGACGGCAGTCCGCCAGAGAAATGTGTAGGTCGAGCCCTGCTGCAAAATTGTGAATGACGTAATCAAGGCGCCCTCTCGCTGCGATAATGGCTACATTGGCGGGCTGCCCGCAACAACCACCAGGGGGATTTCCCAAGTATTCTGTGCGTAGCGCACTTGCACGATATAGTGCCCTAACGGTAGTTGCTCAAAAATCGCGGTGCCATCTGGCCGCGTTACCAGCCCCATCAGCAACTGATGTTGCGCATTGCGCAACATGACCCGGATCTCGCCAAGTGGTTGCTCGCTGGGCATTGCCAGGAGTTTGACCATGACTGCGGCGCTACCGGCGACCATCGGCCCGACGGCAAGATGAATGCTAATCCTCGCGTCTGGTGCCGGCAGCACAAGCACCTCAGGCTGACCGGCCGGCACGTCTGAACGGAAGGCGGCGCCCCCATTCAGCGCCACGGGACTCGACGCGAGTGGGGTGGGCAGAACGCCAAAGGTCGCGCCTGCCGTGCGCAGCCAAATCTGCACTTCGGCAAACAACTGCCATACGCTCGTTTCAAGACCTTGCCGCCAAAGGGGTGGCGATATCCCAAGCGAGCCGAGAGGTGCAGATGGACCGGCGATGGACGGTGGGGCCGTGGCGGTTTGCGAGGAGACCGGTAACGAGGAATCAATAAACGATAGGTCAAAGATTGGTTCTGTCGCTAGAGATGGCAGGGTTTCCATCGCAAGCGCACCAAGCACCGCCTGCAGTGCCGCGTATTCTGCAGCGCAGGCAGAGCAGAATTCAAGATGTGTGCGCGCAGCCTGGCAGTGAGCGGGCAATTGTGAGCCTTCCAGCGTGAGATGGTAAAGGGCAGGTAGTTGGGCACGGCACTCCGCACAACTCAGCGGGTCCTGGGCATCGGCGTCCCCGATTGCTCGCACCAGGCTGGCGAGCAATTCATCAGGTACGGTAGCATACGGCTGTGGTTGGTTGGACGATGCGCTGTAGTTCATGCTGGACACCTCATAGCTTACGAAGCGATTGCCCACTGGAAAACGATGACTGGACACCTGTCAGGGTCTCGCTCGGTGCAGTTTCGGCGTGGGTCAGTGACATTACCTGCGCCATAAACTCCTGATCCTCACGCAGGGCTTTGAGGCCGCGGAAGCGCAGGACGCGCATTGTGGCGCGGGACTTTCCTAATTGCTCAGCCAGTTCCTGATCGTCTCGTTCCAGTAAGTAACCGTGCAGGAGAACCAGTTTCGTCTCATTGCTGAGGCGCGGATGGTTTTCGATCAGAGCGATGAATCTTTGGCCGTCGTCAGCCGTCGCAAATGAGAGTTCGTCTGCGGCAGGGTTAGAACTCGCCGGCGGCAGTTTGGATTCATCCTCTTCAACAAGTTCATCCAGGGAATCAATCCGTGACCGAAAGGTTCGGCGCTGTTCATCCAGTACGCGATGAATCACGATACTGGCGCACCAGGTCGTAAACCATTCAGGGCGTTCGGGGCCTTGACCGGCATGGAGCTTTCGCCAGATCGTCACCAACGCCTGTTGGGCGCAATCTTCGGCCAGATGGGAGAGGTATGGTTGGTCCCTTAACCGGGCGCAAGCAATCCGCAGGAGAACCAAGCCGAGTTCTTGGAAAGCTGCGTTAAGGGTGCCGGCGTCGGTGCTGCAGCAGCGGTGGTACAGTGGCTGCCCAACCTGGGCCGAGCTAGCCTCCGGCAGGCTTCTCATATCCATGAAAGATTTCCTCATCGACAAGAACGCAACAAGACCAACGGCACCCATGCGACCAAACGCTCAGTAAGGCGATGCTTCGGCTACAGAGGGAGCGTTGGGCAATCGGCCTCTGTGCACCGGCTTCTCAACAGTTAGTCGTTCCGCAGTGGTGAACTGTTTCAACGAGTCCTGCACCTCAAGGCAACATTCAGCCATCGAGATGGCTGCAAGGCACCAGCCTGAGGTCGGCAGCCGTCCTATTGAGACCCAACGCGGAATCGTGTGCTGTGCGCGTGCAGACAGCGCGAACAGAGTGGTCATCGCCATCAAGACGAATGTGCAGTTCGGCAAAGTCTAGGGTGTACGCACGAATCTTGCCGGGGAACCATGCTTGTGCATGATATTGCGCAGTGAGAATACTCCTGCTGATGGTCAATGTCAACATTGTGAAGTTTGACAC
>JADJPH010000014.1 GCA_016713335.1 Candidatus Fredericiella danica
CAACATGTGAAGGTGATGCGGAATTACTTTGGTACGAAATGACAGGCAAAGTCGTTCCGAAATATCAGAACTCAGAATATCCAGTTTTGGCACAGAGAGCGGAAATATCCATTAGGACATACTTTCTTTTCGATTCCGGACCTCGAAGCCCAAGATCGAAAGAGGCTTTACAACTACATAGAGAGAAAGGTGCAAGCTGGCAGAGAACAGTTTGAACGCTATGCATGTGGTGATCCGACGGCAACGGCGGCGCTCTTGGACATAGTTAGAGACCTAAAGGAGACAACTAGTCGAAGTGCACCCCACTCATCAGCAGCCCGCTGCTACATTTTGAGTCAAATACGTCCAAGATAATCAGTGGCTCCAGGCGGCGAGTCCGTTCCCTAGATAGCGGAGGCGGCGTCTGAATGTCTAGTCTTGAATCGGCAATCGTCCAACGTCTCTGGAACTACTGCCATGTGCTGCGCGACGATGGTGTATCCTACGGTGATTATGTCGAACAGTTGACATACTTACTGTTTCTGAAGATGGATGATGAAAATGTCCAAGAAGGTGGGTCTAGTCAAATTGGCCAGCAATACAACTGGCAGAGTCTCCTCATACTAGATGGCGTCGACTCGGGAAATTCATTATCGAGAGATTGACCGAACTCGGAAAAGGTATAGGTCTCATCCCAACAATCTTCCGCAAAGCTCAGAATCGCATCCAGAATCCAGCAAAACTACGTCGACTTGTAACACTCATCGACAGGGAATCGTGGACAGGGATGAAAGTGGATGTCAAAGGCGCAATTTATGAGGGTCTGCTGGAAAAAAACGCCCAAGATATCAAATCGGGTGCTGCCGATACTTTACGACGCGGCCACTAATTCAGGCAATAGTTGCAGTAATGCAACCAAAGCCAGGTGATACGATCTGTGATCCGGCTTGCGGCACAGGCGGATTTCTGCTCGCTGCCCACCAACATATTATTGACACCTACTCGCCGCTCAATCGGAATCAAGCAGAGCAACTGAGAGATCAAATGCTATATGGCTGGGAAATTGTCGACAGCGCAGCCAGACTCGCAGTGATGAATCTCTATCTACATGGCATCAGTGGCGCAGAAAGCCCAATCACGGTAGAGATAGCCTCGCATCCAAGAACCAACTCGCCGTTTCGATCTTGCTTACCAATCCACCATTCGGCAGAAAGAGCAGCACGGCAATCTTTGTTGAACTAGACGAAGATGCAAAAGACAGCAAGGAAGTTGTGCGCAGTGACTTCTGGACTCGACTGGCAATAAGCAACTGAACTTTGTCCAACATGTGCGTTCGCTGCTGGAGATTCATGGCCGGGCGGCGGTTGTCGTACCCGACAATGTGTTGTTGAAGGGGGCACTGGCGAAGTCATCAGGCGGAAGCTGCTGCACGAATGTGATGTGCACACTTTGTTGCGGTTGCCGACAGGAATCTTTTACAGGCAGGGGGCGTCAAGGCCAACGTGATCTTCTTTGACCGCAAGCCTGCCCGCGAAAAACCCTGGACCAAACAGCTTTGGATCTACGATCTGCGCACGAACACCAATATCACTCTGAAAAAGAACCCGTTGACGCGCGCCGATCTTGCGGAATTTGAACAATGCTTCCAGCCCGAAAGTCGATTTACACGCACGCCGACCTGGTCACCAGAGACGCCCGATGGACGATGGCGCGTATATACCTACGAAGAGCTGATTGCGCGCAACACAACAAATCTGGACATCTTCTGGTTGCGAGCAAAGGGCTGGAAGACACAAACGACTTGCCAGAGCCCGATGTTTTGGCCGAGGAAATCATAGAGGATTTGGCGGCGGCGTTGGCGCAGTTTCAGGAGATTTTGGATGATTTACGACCATAAAACCAAGGGTTTACTTTTGAGAAATCAGGTGCAATAAGGCACAGCCGATCCCATAAACACACACGAGGCATCTTGCGAGACGGCGCCCCTTCGCCCGAACCCGACTCGCTCACAGCACACCCGGAGCTTTGATTTGCCATGAGTGAGACTATTGTAGGTCCATTATCAGTACAGTATCTGAACGCCGCGATGGACGAAGAATTCCGTAACAAGGTAGTCAGGCGAGCACTCGACCAACTTGATCGCGTTACGCGGAATCAGCGCGCGACCTAAAAGCTGCGATTCGCAAATCGGTCGTGATCCCAGGATTCACAGACCCGACGCGAGCCATAAGGAGTGCTAAGTATCCATCCCTTGTGATCCAGATCGGCGAAGCAATGCCCGCATCGAGTTTGCTGACAAGTGCAGTCTTGACGGTATGGACCGAATCGCAAGGCAACTTAAGGGACCATGCAGATAGCTTTTTGCTGGAGGCTGGACTGCCCAGCGTACAAGCTTCCCGAGTTGCGGAGATATTTCCGGACGTTTGGCCACTAACCCAAATGACTCACTGGGCTGACAACTTTACGAGAAACACCCGGAATACGAGGAATGATGTCGCGCTCATGTGCTGCATCACTGGCCGGGTGCTGATTCCAGATGGGATGGCAGAAGAACCGTTGGCTGATGACGAAGTCAATTTTCCTTCGTCAGAACCAATTCCAGTTGTGCTTGGGAAGGACAACGTACGCAAACGATGCTCCCGCATGGGAACATGAGGATCAGCTTATGCCTAGCCTCGCATCTACTTTGCAAGCGATACTCGAATCAACTCGAGGCGATCCCGTCAGGCGACTGCGAATGGGACCAGATTCCAGTATTAGTAACATCAATTCAAACCTTTGGCAGAACGCAAGTTGCAGGATCGGAATCATGAACGCACGCTTCTTGCCTGACGATCTCCGAATTAATGAAGACAGCCGCGCCTCTTCTGGATTGGTGGAGCTTGAGACGTATCTGGATGGTCGGCTGACCGCTGTCCCGTGCTACAAAGCACTGCAGAGGTGACAGCGAGCGTTAAGGAATGGCAGGTGATCTGGTCGAATTCGATAGGCGCCGACAGGTTGCCGACGGCAAACAGAAATGAAGCGAAGACAAATCAGCGAATTCTGGACGAATTCGAGGGTAGAATTCAACATAGGTATACCGAACTCGATACTACGCTTGGAAATGGCACGCCTGCACCGATCACACCACCTGGAGGCGGTGACAATCTAAACGTAGCGTCCAGCCTACCAGATGTTGCTGCAGAATCGACCGAATTGCCAACCAATGCCTTGTTGCATGACGAAACCGAAGTCACGATCAACGAAGAGGTACCAGTTGTGGACGCAGCGGTTGCAGACAGCATGCTAGGTTCAGGCACGAGTGGCCGCACTTCGGATGTTCATTTGTTAGCGGACGACGCGATTTCACTGACAGCGAAGACCTACAACACGGCTGATGCGGAAGTTAACCTGGCAATGGAGGTGATGAAAGAGAGTGGCGCAACCCCTGAAACATCGCTGCCTTATGCTTTAGCAGATGAAGTCGAAGCAGCGGGTGAACAATGAAGCCTCAAATGCAGATCAATCCAACCCAGCCGATGTTACACTCCGCGTCCGGCGACCTACTGGAGCCAATCGCGTTCGCGCCTGCAGATGCTTCCAATAAGCAAGTGAAGTTGCCGCATGCCGAGGGTACAGTATCGTCTACTGGCGCCACAGCAGACGATGATGAGACATGGAATTTGCTTCTGTGGGATATGTTGGCGGACAACGACCTATCTGGCGCATATTGGTTGACACATTCGTTGGCCGCAAGAGGACAATCAACACCGGTGTCTGATTGGCTGATAGCGTCGATATACGGAGCACAATTCGTTAGTGGCGACACGCCAAGCCTTGCGCGCAGTCTGCTTGAGATCGTGCAGACCCACGAAATCGACACAACGCGGCACAAAAACCTTGAATTGCTTACCCTGGCTGCTGCCATGCGGCCGGCACTGGTGGCGCCGTCAAGTGGATTGATAGGGTGGGTCAACGCGCCAGTGATGTGCCCGGCGCTACGTGATCTCGCACAAGCGATCCATGATTTCGCGGCTTTTGGCCTAAGCCTTCAACGTGAAGATATCCTGGGCGTCGCCGACGAAGCGGAGCGCAAGAAAACAATCGCAGAAGCTTCCCGAGAAGCCCGTCGGTGGCTGGATGATGCCCCTAGTCGCAAAAAACGCGCCAATGTAGTCTGGCGATCACTGGTTGGCCCCAAGGGCAAGCTCCGGGAGTTCTTACAACCAGTTTGTGACAACCGTAGTGAAAAACTGGCCGCAGTACGTTCCTCACTGGAATATTGGCAAGATCGCCATGAGGTCGACACTTGCTTTGACGAATTGAACAGACAAGCCAGTCAGGGTCGTCCTGAGCGACTTACCAATTCGAACACCAAGATCTGTATCGCGAGGTTGAGAAAGCTACCGAACTAGCAGAGCAATGGCGCCAGCTCGTACAACGAGCCAATACCATTGACAAGAGGGGCGACAAATACAGAGCGCAGATTTCCGCGTTGCGCAGCAGCATTCAGAATTCACTTCCCGATGTCGACGCCGCCATTGAAGAACTCAGCGAAGAGACCCTGCCACCCGACATTTCATCATCGGCAAAGGTCCTAAGAGCCAAGTTGGATCAACTTCTCGACATGTTGGACCTTACACCACCAGCGAGTTCAAGCAAGGTCGAGATAGCTGGTCGTTACCCTTGGGCAATGATTCGCTCGATCAACTGTTGGCTGACCGGTTGCTACTGCTACCTGAGATTTCCTCGACGAGTATGGCTTACCAATTCGGCAAGTGTACCAGAGATTGCACCTCGACTGCGCGATGCCAGACAAACACACCGGACGCTAATACGGCTGCGCAACTCTGGTTGGCGCAACAAGACTATCGGTTCGTTGATCGGCTGCTGCTTGCCAACGCCGGTGACCTGGAAACCGATTTTTGCAGCAGTATGATGATGCCCTGGGCGCCTCACGCGCGACACTGCGCGCAGCAATCAATGAGACCAATGAAGTCATCGAGCGGGCACTTCTTGATGATGCGATCGATGAAGACCGGCGTGCCAAGTACTTATCGGTCACCGAACTGGTTTCAGTCAAAGAAGTCCGTGATTTTAAGGCATTGCTAGTCGTTTGAGCAGATCAAGCTCCAAATTGACGAATCTGTTGTCGAGCGGGTTGACCGCCTGCGGACACAATACATCAATTGCGGCACAATTGCGAGCGTCGCGCCCTGACCTCGTTGAAACCGAGCGACAAATCTTCGATCTTGTCGATTCAGCTTTTGAGCGACCCGATGTAAGGGTCGTTATTGGAGTCACTCTGCTCGTCTCCAGGAAGTACTTGACAAAGGCACGATGCTCCCGAACGATTGGAACGTGCCGGCGGCGAGTAGGATTGGCTCGTGGAATTCATCTCTGCGACCCCGAATATCAACTTTGGCTCGGGCAATCACAAGATGCATTTCAGCGTATCGCTACCGCAATTGATAATGGCGCTGGAATAGAGGGACTACAATTCAGCGTAGTTCCTGAACCTCATCGGCGGGAGGTAGTCACAGCGATGCAATCCTGGCGCATCTTGAAGCAACAGGGAATCAAAAGCAACAGCGTCGCGACACTGCTCCCGTCCATCTTGCAATTCCTTGGATTTGAACGGCCTGTGGATAGTGCTTTGGCTGTTGAAATAAAGAAGAGCGGGCTGATTGGTTGCACGCTCGTGCACATATGACATCCGGTGATTGGCGCGGCCAATTCGGAATTTGGTTCACTTGCAGGGGTCACAGTATGACGTCATTTGTTTTTGGGCGGACCGGTGTGAATACAATTGTAGGCAAAATTCGTGACCTTGCCGTCCACAACCGTGCGGTGATTCTGCTCTACTTTGGCCAACTGACATTGCAGCAAAAGCGAGAAATCGGGCGAGCAGTCCATGAAAATGAACTGGCGGTGGCAATTTAGATGAGACGCTCTTGCTCTACTTGGCGCAGGTGCCAAATGTACGTTTTCAGGCATTTTGCACTGCACACTACCACTTACTTTGCTGAACCCGTATCGCCCATTCCAAGCTGGCGATGTACCTCCCTGAAATGTTCTATGGCAGAGAATCCATGGCTAGGAACTGCAACAGCAGGGCGGAAGCCGTCTTGTCTTTGGAGGTCGCCAACTCGGCAAGTCCGCCCTATTGCGCCATGTGGAACGGCAATTTCACCATCCTGAGCGTGAACAGTACGCATGGATCGAAAATATGAACTCATTTTTGATCCTCCCGCAGGAAAATCGTTCGACAACCTATGGAGAAATCTGCGCGAAGAGTTCAAATCGCGAAAATTGCTGGACGCGGGAATCAGAACCGACAAGACAGAAGAAATTGCGCGGCGAATTGAAGATGCGATGAAGTCAAATCCCAAGCAACGCGTCATTGTGATGCTTGATGAAGCAGATGGATTTCTGGACGCCGACGCCAGAGAGGGTTTTCGGACAGTCATTGCATTGCGCCAACTCATGCTCGACACTGGACAGCGGTTCAAGATTATTTTCGCCGGCCTCCAAAACGTACAACGATTTCAAGGGATTCCCGATCAACCGCTCGCACATTTTGGCACGCCAGTATCTGTCGGCCCACTGGAGCCTGCTGAAGCTCAGCTCCTGGTTCGCCAACCCCTTGAGATGCTTGGATATCGTCTGGAAGACGATGGTGCAATTCTCAGAATTCTTTCATACACCAAATTACCATCCTGGTCTAATTCAGTATTTCTGCCAAGAGTTGCTAAAGCAACGGCGAGAACGATCAGGCAATACCCTACCTCCCTATCTGATCCCGAAAGGTAGACATTCAAGACATCATCGCGCCCAACAAATTGCGGGATCATATTCGGGAACGCTTTGAATGGACGCTTGCCTTGGATATTCACTACCAGGCGATTATCTGGACGCTATCTAACATCAAGCCAATAACCACGATGGTTTTGATGGTGCGTACTCACCAGGTGACATCCTCCAGTTAGTTCGTATTTGGTGGTCGGCTGGCTTCAACGGAACTTCAATTGATCAATTCCGTGGCTGGCTCGATGAGTTGTGCGGTCTTGGCGTTTTTGGTGCGCAATGCAAAGGGCCACTATCGCCTGCGCAACCCCAATATGGTGCGCCTATTAGGAAAAGAAACTGAAATAGGATCGGCTACTCGAGCTATCCGAGAAACCCCGCATTCTGGCGATGGAAGGCGACAGCCATCACGCGTTTCTAGATGATAAGGCGAGTCGCTATAGCCCGCTGAGCTTCGCCGAAGAGCGCAGGCTTACACCGCAACGAAGCGGGGTTGGATTAGTCTTCATATCTGATGACATTGGGCGCTGTCTCAGCTTTGCCCACTTCAATTCAGAGGTTCATCCCCGCTGATTTGCCTCCTGGAATCGGCGACTGTGACGAGATCCTTCGAAGTTGGCGCAAACGATTAGATGCGTGGCTCCAAAAGTATGTGAATGCTCGCGAAAATACGAGCGGTTGCTCGTATTTCAGCGAGTGCTTGTTACTACTCCAAAACGTCTGGCCACCCTAGTCGAACAAGGCGCTAAAGGTCTGCCAACGACGTCAAGCGAAGAGCCGTTGGTTGCGTGCTCTTCTTGCTCAATACAAGCTGTGCGTGGCAATGGATGAATATATCGGATTCAGATCGCGCGGTTCTCGAAAGTGCAGTGGATGCAACGATTAGTCCTCAAACGTGGACATTGTCTGCGATCAGACGCCGACTCGCTCAACACGAAAAGCTCGACACGAATGATGTCGTGACGAACGAAGTTTATCGGGTGACAGGAGGATGGCCAACCCTCCTTGATCTTCTGTTTGATCGATGCGGCAAAGAAACAGACATGAGGGCTGCTATCCTTCAACTTGGAGCGCAATTGGGCGATCCAGATTCTGACATATCCAGTCAGATGCGGCGACAACTTGGGATCACTGAACCAGCAAGTGCGGCGCGCGCATTTAAATTCATCGTTAAGGATGGTGAAGGTAAGCTGATCCGTTCTATTGACTTCGCGCTGATCGGCGGCGAGCCAGCTACAGCCAGCCAGTGTAATGTGTACGTGACAATTTACTGCAGGTCGATCCGATTGTTGCGCAGGTGGCGTCACAAATATGACGATGCAAATACTCGAGCCGGCAGGAAGTTTGCCAAGTATTCAAAGATTTGTCGACGCAATACTCGAGGACCTCTGCGCGCTGCGCAACATTCTGGTGCTCCTGCCCGCCACAATTGAACCAGATTGGGTCTGGTCGCTGACATCTACTAGGCTTGAAAAACGGCCATTTGCTACCGACACAGTCGAAACCCAACGACTCGACTGCTCAGACGGTGTTGCAGCCTCACTGGGCAAGCGCTGTCTGCAGAATGGCGGTCAAAGACAGCACCAAGAAACACCGCTGCGCTCATGTCCTGTACAAATCTGCCTGACATCGTGTATCTAGAGGGGCTAGACAACCTAACGATCCTCGCACAGAGCGCTTGGCTACGATTCCTCAAGAGTTGGGCGGACTTGAGTCAAGACTCGCTACACAAGGGGATTGCCAAGACAACCGTGTTTTGCGCGATTCTACGCGCAGACCGAGTGGCTCTTGAGCAAATCGAGAGCAACGTGCGGCTTGCGGTTCGTTGGTGGTGGGGTTTTCCATCTGCGCTCGAGATGAGGCTCTTGTGGCGTCGCGTTGGTGATGAATATTCAAGACCAAGATTGGAAGCCGAATGGCAGAACATCTTGTTCCGTCTGTGGTTGGCAGCGACATTGTTCTCGCTGATCGATTATGCAATAACGAGTTCATCACCATCGGCGACGGTAGCATCTCAAGCGCAGAATCTCGTTGAGGAGCGAGGGTGGACAAACGAAAAGTTGCAGTAATGGGGCGCTACTCATGTGATCGGAGTCAACGCGCGACGATACAATCAGCCCACCGAGCATAACACCCCCGGAGCATGCGGGCATTGTGGTCGCATGGTGCCGTCGCCGCAACTCCAAGAGTACGGCGTCGAATTTCATCCGGGAGCTTTGCTTGCGCTTGATCGACGTAGCGAATTCGAATTCCGATTCTGTCGGGGCCAGGCGGGGTTACTCCTGCCAATCCTAGATAACATGCGGATTGAGTTTTGCGGTTACCTGGTTCGAAACTATGGTCAAGACTGGCCATACAAGTGGTCGCTTCCAGAATTTCGCGATGAAGCCGACGCAGTCAGGGAAAACGCGCTCGCGTGCGGCTGGGGCCACATGGGATGGCTAATTAGAAAGATACCAGAACTTAAACCTGAACGACAGTGGTTGCAATTGATCGACCCCGCAACTAATGTCCGCAATAAACTTGCACATTGCCGATTTGTCACACAACTTGAATATGAAGAGGTATTGAAACAATACTTATCATTTGTCAAGTCCAAGTTCAAGTAGCAGTGAGCGGTGTCGGAAATTGCGAGACCCATCATTTGGCGACAAATCCCGACCAGAGTGCATCGCTTGCACCTCTGCTCGATTCAAAGCTTGTAGTATTAATGCCGCCACGGAGGTGAACCCTACGTCCAAATTCGAATACACCAACGGCGAACTGCCAACGCCGGCGGAATTCGCCCGCCAACTGAAGGAAGCGAGCGCGAACTACGACCCGCTTGAGGAACTCCTTGCGTTGGAACGGGAGCTTCTGCTCCAGGAGCAGCAGTATGGTCTCAGTTCCGCCGAATTCTATCGCCAGTTTCTGGCCGGTGAAGGCGGCGACTCACCAGACATCATCATGTGGGTGGGTTACTATGAGGCATACCTTCGTCTCAAGACTACAATCTCTCAACGCTTGGGTCTGGTCGTAAATGCATCGTAGCAATGATGCTCAATCCGCATCGATAGCGTTGGCCGCCGGCGAACGTGCACGGCAAGTTCCAGGCTCGTTTGTTGGCGCGTCAGGTGCGCCCGGCGCGGCTCAGCCTAAGCCGGTGCATCTGTTTTTGTCTTCATCCGCTGTAGTGTGTCTTCTGTCCTTTGTCACCACCGTGTGCGACGCACTGGCGACAGGTTGCTCGGTCCGGTGAGGGGATCTGCGCCAGTGCGACGCACGGCCAGCCGCCGCCATCGCCACCAATTCTGTTCCGGTCTCAATCAGTTGTAGTGCCCTTCGTCAACCTCAACGCGCACAGCCTGCCCGACAGAACCACCAAATCCGTTCCGGTCCGAAATCCGGTGTAGTGGTTTTGCGTGGCCAATCCATTCGCCGTGGCCACCTGAATTCGCCGGCACGGTCACCGGCTACAAGCCGTAGCTACGGTCGGGGACGGTTCGTGCGTCGTGGCCAGGTGAATGCGTCGACACGGTCACCGGCTACAAGCCGTAGCTACGGTGGGGACGATCACCCTCCGTGGACAGCGCAACCGCCGGGCCAAAGCCCAGCCAAAGCATCCGTGAAATCCGGGTCATCCGCTCAATCCGTGATTCAGACAGCCCAAAGCCTTCGCCCCGCCTTCGATAACTGCTCACTCTTCCTCTTGAGTCCCCCCTCCATACCCCGGCCCGCGCTCGGCCAACGCCCAGAACTCACTTTCCGGGATCGCCTTTCCTGCCGCGATGCTTCCCTGTGACTGCGCCAACATCGCCTGAAAACGCGGCGAACGCGCCAGCAGCAGATCTTCCAAGTCGTCGTCACTCAACGGAACCAATAGCACCGCCACTGCCTTGTCATTGCGCGTGATCACAATCGGCCCCTCCTCCCGCGCCTGGTCCACATACGCACTCAATCGCGCTTTGACATCCGCCATTGGGGCAATTCTCATGGTCGAAATTCCTCCCTCCCACTAAGAGGCGTGCGGCCAACTTCACGCCTATCGCCAGCACACTCACCATTTTCGTGTCTTCGTCAACGACGTAGAACACGCGAAATCGGTTTCGAGGGCCGCAACGCAATTCCCAGGTTGCACCAAAGGGCGCGGGTTGAAGCAACTGCTTCCGATTGCGCGTTGGCTCGAGTGGCACGTGGCTCAATTGCTCATGAATCACCGTACGCAACAGGCCGTGATGCTGGCGTGGTATCACCTCTAAATGACGCAGCACCTCAGGTGCAAACTGGATCGAGAAGTCAGTGCGCCTCATGAGTCTGAATTATAGTCGATAATCCAGTCCGAATACAAGACAACTCCGCCCCGGCTTGCCTGACTCACTGCATTGCCCTGGACGGCGCTTTCCGCTATACTGATAGTACATGGTCAAGATGACCATATTTGACATTCTATAGGAGCCACTTGTGACCGAGCCAATGGCGACCGATCTGACTATCGTGGAAGCAAAAGCCGTTTCTCCGAATTCGTTGCCGCGGCGGCGGGTGAACGCTTTCTCATCCATCGCCGCCGCCGCGCCCTGGCGGTGCTGATCAGCCCCGCCGAACTAGAGAAACTGGAACGCACCGCCGAACTGGGCAACTACCTGGCGCTCGCCCTCGGCCAGGACCCTGCGATGCTCGAAGCCATCGCTGCCGGCACCCAAACCCGATCGCGGCCGCCTACGGACTGTGGGCGCAAGAGGATGACGTGGCAGACCTGGCCGGTGCAATCGCACGCAATCGCGCCGCACAACCTCAACGCCCCACCCTGGTCCCATGAAAATCCTCGACAGCGACCACTGTGTTGCGATCCTACGCGGCCAACTCGATGTACAGCACCATGCCGGCGCCCAGGAATTGCTGGGTGTCACCGGTATCACCGTTGGTGAACTAAGCCACGGCGCCCAACACTCCCAGCACGCCAAACAAAACCTGGCGCGGGTTGAGGTCCTCCTGGCAGCAGTGATGATCTTGCCGTTCGATGAATTCGCCGCCCGCCGCTTCGGCGCATTAAAGGCGCAACTCGAAAGCCACGGCACGAGGCTCGCAGACCTGGATCTTCAGATCGCCGCGATCTGCTTACAGACAAACTCGACCCTGGTCACCCACAACCTCCGCCACTTTGGCAGAATCACCTCCCTGCGCTGCGAAGACTGGCTGGCCTAGCCGGCATGCAAGCCGCCAGCAATGTCCATCCCGTGACCCTACCGATCGCCATAAACGGTGAGGAGGTGGATGCCTCGATGACCCACGGACACGGCAGTGCCGTGACCCTACCGATCGCCCTGGACGGCGAGGAGATGGATGCCTCGATGACCACGGACACGGCAGTGCCGTCCCTGCCGGTCGCCCTAGACGGTGGGAGGTGGATTCGTCGATGACCACGGACACGGCAGTGCCGTGACCCTACCGATCGCCCGGACGGTGCGGAGATGGATGCGTCGATGACCCCGGACACGGCAGTGCCGTGACCCTACCGATCGCCCTAAACGGTGAGGAGGTGGATGCGTCGATGACCCCGGACATGGCAGTGCCGTGATCCTACGCGTGCGTGAAAAATTGCGGTAACAACCGAGGACAGAAGTCTGTCTCTTTGTCTCTTTGTCTCTTTGTCTCTTTGTCTCTTTGTCTCCCAGTCTCCCAGTCTCCCAGTCTCCCCGTCTCTACTCCCTCCTCCCACTCCAAATCGCATTCACCCACAGCACCACCAGCAACACGCTCATCACGGCTACCTGCACCAGTACAACCTGCTGGAGCGTATCGTGGAACAGTATGATCCCGATGACCTGAATGATGCCGGCGCCTAATGCCAACACACTGCCGGTCCGATGGCCGAGCGACAATCCGTAGGTAATAAAGACATTGGCCAGCGCAAAGAGCGTTGTCGCTACGGCGTAGACCCACAAGAGTGGGGCCACCGAGACATAGTCCTCGCCAAAGAGCAGACTGACAACCCAGTACCCGCCGAAATAACAGACGGCAATCACCACCACCGATGCCGCCCCCACGAGGCCCAGCGATAGCCACAGCAGGTGCCGGTGCGGGAGTCCCTGCTCTTTGCGTTGCGCCACGGTCGGCAACAACACCATCACGACCGACCAGGTGGCAAAGAAGACAATACGACCAATCAGCGCCAGCGCGGCATACAACCCCGCCATTTCCGGGACGAAGAAGTGCTTGACCATCAGCACATCGCTATTGTTGATGATGATCTGGCCGAGCAGCGCCACCGCCACCGGCGCCGCATAGATCATCGTCTCCCGCTCCTGCGCACGCGTGAACTCTCCCGTCTTCGGCAGCGTGAGCCGCGCCCGCCGCGCCACGAGCCAGGTGGCGACAAACGACAATGTCAACGCCCACACCGCCCCGTTGACGCCAAGCCCGATCCAGACGAGCACAATCCCCAGGAATAACCGGGCCCACATCTCGGCCTGGTAGGTCAGCGCCAACAGGCCAAAGCGCATCTGCCCCTGCAAGATGCCGCGATCCACGCCCTGGGCAAAGTAGATCGGCACGCCGATGCCCAGAATCACAAAGAGCCACGGCGATGCCGTATGGAAGAATTGCTGCCAGAAGAGGGCGCCCACGACCAAAACCGCCGCACCCACGATTCCCAGCAGCCAGGCCCAGCGGAGCGACCAACGGCGCAGACCGGATACCACCTCACTCAAACTACTCGCTTGAAAGATCGCGCTATAGCGTGCCACCACGGTCTGTAACGTGGCAGTGACCAGGGTTACCACAAGGAACAGCGTCACGATCAGGCTGACATCGGCAAAGGAGGCGGGGCCCAACCACCGCCCCATGATCACATTGAATAGGTAGTTGCCGAGGTTGACGATCGTCGTGCTGACCAATAGGAGCGCACTGCCGGACAGGAGCCGGTTGCCCAACAGCGCAAAGCGTCGCTGCGGCGGTGCAACCGGCGGTGTGCTCGCTGGGTTCCCAACTGGCGCGGGAGTCAAACTCATGATGGCGCCTTTCCACTCAGAGCGTGTGAAACGCCTGAACGCATGACATCACTGCACAAATTCAAAGATGCGATCAAACTGCGTCAACTGCAACGTCCGGCGCACCGGTTCAAACTTCGGTGCAACCAGCTTCACGCTGCCACCGGATTGCCGGCAACGGCGCAAGAGACTGACAAGCACTGCCATGCCGGCGCTGTCCATGAACGGCATCTCTGACAGGTCGATGACATAGTTCGTCACGCCGCTCTCCCAGAGCCGGTCAAGTTCTGCACGCATCTTGGGCGCGCTGAAGGCATCGAGCCGCTCTTGCGGCCGCAAGATGGCAGTGCGCTGGACTTGTTCTTCAACAGCCATTTTCATATGCAGTCTATCCTTTCATGGCAGTGCTGGACTGCATAGATGCATTCCCTGACGGGACTGCCAGTGGCAGCAGCTTGACCAATCGCCATTCGCTGCCGCTATCCTCCCACTCGTACTCGATCTGGTCGACCAACTGCTCAATCAAGAACATACCAAGACCATTGATCGGCGGATCTTCCAGGTCGGGAGTCCGATAGGTCTCCCGCACAAAACGATGCATGCCACGGTCATGCGTGGTCATCTCGACCCGCCACGGCGCATCGAGGAGCTGCATTCGCACCGTGAATTCACCCTGCGCCCCCTCATAGGCATGCTGGATGATGTTGACACACAGTTCGTGAATCGCCAGCCACAAGTTGTAACGCACAATTTCCGGCTCGACGAGCTCCGGGCCGCTCCGAGCAGGTCGGATACGGCGCTCTCCAGTACAGATAAACGGCCAAGGTCGGTCGGCAGTATCAGAACTGCCGATGCTATCTCGCCCATCGGTTACTCCCTTCCACGTAGGACTATGATGGTCTGATCATCAGATTGTTCGCAATTGCCTACGAATTGGTCGAGGACAGAGATCACCTGTTGGCGCAGGTCCTCTGCCGCAAGATGGGCGCCCTGAGCAATTGCATTTGTCAAACGTTCATAACCGAAAAGTTCATCGGCTTCATTTTGAGCCTCGGGGAAACCGTCGGAACAAATCACGACCACGTCACCTTCGGCCAAACGGACCGTGACCTCATCGAAAGTTGCATCATCAAAGATGCCTATCGGCACCCCAGTGGCGTCGAGGGTCTCTGGCTGGGCGCCATGGGGCACATACACCACGAGTGAGTGCCCGGCATTGGCATAGGTCAGTGTCCGATTCTCACTCGAATAGTAGGCTGCAAACATCGTCACCAGTTTGTCCACATCGGACAGATCGTCGTATAGACGGCGGTTCGCCAACGTCACCGCCACCGCCGGCGACGCAATCGAATGGGTGATTTCGCGCATCACGGTGCGAACTGTGGCTGTCACCATGGCTGCGGGCATCCCCTTCCCGCTGACGTCCGCCTCAATGATGCTGAGCCGGCCGTCCGGCCGTGGGTGAATATCATACAGATCGCCGCCAACGGCCCGGGCAGGCCGGCACGCCGCCACCGCTTCGATGTTATTGATCTCGCCCTTGTTACAACTCATCAAACTGCGTTGAATGATCGCAGCCTCTTCCAGTTCGGCCGACGCACGATCTTGCTCTTCCTGGCGCCCGCGTGAGCGATTCAACTGCGACTGGCGCAACAGCGAGCGAATCCTGGCCTTTAGCTCCACCATGCGAAATGGCTTTGTAAGGTAATCCGATCCTCCTGCGGCGAAGCCCGTCAACTTGTCGTCGAGTTCAGTGCGCGCGGTCAGAAAGATGACAGGGACGGCGGCCAGCGCCGGCGAAAGTTGCAGTTGGCTGCAAACCTCGTATCCGTCCATGCCCGGCATCTGGACATCCAGCAAAATGAGGTCCGGCGGCACGTTCGTGCGCAACATCTCCAGCGCGGTGAGACCATCACCCGCCTGTCGCACTTGATATCCTTCGACGGCCAACTCGAACTCAACCCAGTCGCGCAGCGAGATGTCGTCCTCAACGACCATGATGCTAGCTGCCATCAGTGCCCACCCTATCTTGCGTCGGTTGCAAGCGCCTGCTGTGCTGCGGCTGGGTTATCAAAGATCCGGAAGGAGCGATCCATCCGCGTGAGTTCAAAGATGATGCGGACTGGCTGGCGCATGCCGCATAGGATCAGTTCACCACTCCGCTCGCGGCAGCGTTTCATCCCGCGGACGATCACGGCAAGCGCACTCGAGTCGACAAAGGTCACATCGCTCAAGTCCACAATGATCGTCGTCGCGCCACTTTCAAGTAACGCGTCCATGTCTTGCTGCACCTGAGGCACCTGGTGGGCGTCGAACCGGCCATGAACTGCCAGCACGGGTGCTACCTGTTGTCCAACCTGTTTCATGAAATACCTCCACTCCTCAACGATTCAATGCGTTCGATCAGTACTTATGGGTTCAAGCTCGCGGCCGGTGCAGACATTTCCGGCGCAGGCGCTGCCTTACTTTTCTTTCCGTTGCGCCGCTCGGCAATGATCTCTTCGAAGTGCAGCAAATACCAGTCAACGACGTCGCTGATAGGCAGTCCGCAGGCCGCCATGTAGTTGTTCATGCCCATTTCACGCCGCCGCTCGTCGTTATCCAACAGATTGGCGATGGCCTGCGCCAACGCGCCAATATCGTCCGGCGCAAAAAATTCGCCGTCATATCCCTCTTCCGTGATCACTTCGGCAAAATCGCCGATTCTCGGCAGCACCACGGCCTTGCCATAGCTGCCGGCCTGATGTAGGACACCGGAACTGCCGGTTGTGCTCGTATATGGGAAAACCACGACGGCGGCTTCGGTGAAGATCCGCGGGACGTCTTCCTCTGCGACATACCCGGTAAAGCGCACATTCGGCAGGTGCGCGTACCGTTCGCGCACACTCTGCAGATAGCCTTTGGCATTGGGGCTATCCGTCCCTGCAATCACGACTTCCAGGTCAGTCCGGCCCTGCGCCTCAAGCAGCGTGAGGGCATCCAACAGGATCTCAACGGTCTTGTAGGTGCCGAACTTGCCAAAGGCCATGATCTGTTTCGGGCCGGGTGGCAGATCAAAGTCCGGCACGGGCGGCGCTTCTTCAAAGCTACCGTGCGGCGCCAGCAGCACATTGTCGGCATGGTATTTATCACGGAGGATTTCTACATACTTCGGAATTGTGACCGCCACGCGATCGACACTCAGCACCATCCGGGTAACGACATTGCCAACGTTGCGGATCAGCGCTTCCATCAACGGCTGGCTGGCATAGCCGGCCTTCCGCAGGTCGACTGTCTCCATGATATTGTGGAGCAACACTATCGTGGGAAAGCCTGCCATACTGACCATCTTCGGCGCCGTCAACCCGACCGACGCTGTCACCTTGCCGCCGCCAAAGGTGGCGAACTGCAAATTGAACAACACCACATCCGGTCTGGCGCGACGGGTTGCCGCAAGAATACGGTCCGCATTGCGTACGTCGTCGAAGCGCCAACACGGTGTCATCGTGACCGGCGCCAAACCGGCGCCCTGCTCCAACTCCGGATAGCTTTCACCGTCCGGTAGTGCATCGACCAACAACGTTACCTGGTCGACATCCGGTTTCTGCCGCAACGCACGGACGAAATGGTAGGCATACTCGTTGAGCGACCCCTTGCCTGGCGGGTGTGTCGTCACAATGGCGACATGCATAGTACCCCCTTAGCGATTCGCGTAAACGCCCTTGAAGTCATTCATCTTGATACGCTTCATGTCCGTCAGGAAGCGCTTGATCTCTTTCTTGCTGTCCACTTTGGAACCGGGCGCATCGACCCATGCCACCGGCAATTCGCCGATCTTGTAGCCCCATTTGTTGGCGAGGTAGAGAATCTCGAGGTCAAAGGAGAAGCCCATGATGGTCTGCGCGCCAAAGAGGCGCCGCGCCACGTCGCGCTTAAACAGCTTGAAGCCACATTGTGTGTCGCGCACGTTGAGGTTGAAGATCGGCCGGATCATCCCGCGCAGCGTTGCACTCATGGTCTTACGGATCAATGAACGATGCGCTTCTTGCGCGCCACTGGCCCCACGCGAACCGATCACGACGTCATAGCCCTGGTCCATCATCTTTAGCGCCGGTCCCAGTTCTTCGATTGGTGTCGAGTTGTCGGCGTCGGCAAACAGAATGAACTGGCCACGCGCCGCCAACATGCCGCTGCACCGCACTGCCCTTGCCACCATTCTTGGGCGCAATCAAGACCCTCAAGTTCGCCAGGTGTAGATCCTGACAGAGTGCGACCGTGTTATCTTTGGAGCCGTCATCGGCCACGAGTAGTTCCCATGGTTGATCCAACGTGCATACATACGCAGCCATAGCGCCGATCGTGGGTACGATCCGCTCTGATTCGTTGTACGCTGGAATCACGATCGAGAGAAAGAGGTCGCCTTCGATGGGTGTTTCCTTCCAGCGCCGATAGCGGGCATACACATCCTCCTCCATCGACGTGGTGCTGGCCGCGCTATCCAGAATCGCAATTTCGTCCACGATCGGGCGTGCGCCGGCATCCGCCGGCGGTTCCGCCACCGCCGTGACTGGCTCTGCCATCACTACCGTAGGTCCGTCTTGATACACCGCTGCCTCCTGTCTCGTCCGAGCCGGTTCTTTGTCCCTGGCCGGAAGGCGCCAGATTCATTCACATCTACCCTGCGCCGCGCTTCAAGTTAACGCTACTTCGCTCGCATTGCATGCGGGTAAAATACACATTAAGTTTGAGTAAAAAACAGGGGAAAACACATCGGCCATTTAATGTAATTTGTATTGCAGGGGGTACTATTTATTCGAGGTTGCACCCTGTATGCTTACGATAAGCTGACGATTATCGTGTGTCAGGTTGCGTAAGTCATTGCGCGGGCGAGAATGGGCTACTGTGGGGAAGTGAAGCTTTGCACAGCCCGCTTTGGGACGCCATCACTGGTCAAGATCCCCATGTGCGCCTGTACCGCTTTCTGCCAGAAACGGTACTCCGGCAAAGGCACGGTAAAGTCATAGAGCGTCCAGACAAGTTCACCCGCTACTCCCGCCGCGTTCTGTGTCTCCATCATCTTCGCAAGATAGTCCGCCTGCTCGCGTTCGAACCAGGAGGCCGTAGCCACCACCGCCACGTCGAGCGGCCGAATTCACCTAAAACCAACGGCTTGCCATCGGCTGCAGCCTTGAGCGTCGCAAGCCGTTCCGGATAACTTTCGGGGCGCCATAGTCGTGGTACGAAATGAAGTCGACCACATCGGTCAACGCGATTGCTGCTTCCTGCGTGGACCAACCGATCGTCAGCAAGTGGTTCGGGTCAAGACGCCTGATTTCCTGCGCCACATGGCGCAGCCACGCGTGGTTGAGCGCAGCACCATTGGCTTTGTCATCGCGATCGGCCTCATTCTTGATGTCCCAGGCCAACAAAGCGCGATGCTGCGCCAGGTCCGGCACGATCTGAGCGAGGTGTTGATCGTCGGCTGCCCAGTTCACGACAGCATGATCCGTCCGATGATCGAACAACGTGACGATCACCTTGATATTGTGTGCGCCGGCCTTGTTCAAAAAATCCAGCAACCGGCCGCGCCGGAGCCGGTTCACTTCATCGCCGCCAAAATCATCGAACGGGACAAAGATCCGCACGGTGTTCAGTCCCAGTTCCTGCATCTTTGCGAGATCGGCATCGATCACTTTGGGGTCGTAGTTCTCCCAGAATAGCGTCCACGGCGTTTCGCTCGGGTAGTAGTTGACGCCATGCAGCCGGAAGTGCTCGCCGTCCACCACAAAGGTATCGCCTGCAATGGTGGCGACGCCTTCCGGCATGATGACGTCTGCGACCACCGGCGCCGGGAGAGCCCGGCGCCGCCAGGCGCGAATGCGCCAGTTGCCGTCCTCTAACACCATCACGACGTCATAGATGGCGTCAGTTTCGATGACGTACTCTTCGCCCTGTTTGCCGGAGTATTGCTGAACCAACCTGACCGCATGATCCGTAAAGGCGACGACGTTCCCATTCTCGGCGTAAAATGTCAACTCAACCGCATGGCGCAGGTCGCTCTGCGCCAGCGCCCACCCGGAAGCCACCGTGGCGCTGATTGCTGCCGTCGCCTGATCATAGGCCGGACCGCCAAAATACGTTGCCAACCCATAGGGTTGCTCGATCGCGTATGAAATCGCCATTTGCGCCCAGGCGCGCAAATACGCGCCGGCCAACTTCTGGCGCACCACGGGTTCTAGCTGGCGTCCCCCCACCGTGGCGGGCGCATCCGGCAGCCAAATCAGCCGCTTCTCCAAATTGGGCGGCACAGCCGGAATGAGGTTGAGCGCGGTGGCAGGGTCTGCGCCTGTGCCTGTGTAGATCACGACCTCAGCCAGGAGCGCCATCACCAAAATGAATCCGACAACCCCGGCCAGGGCGACCAGAACCCCAATCGCGCGTTTTAGGTGCCCTTTGCGGATCTTCCGCACGTGATCAGTCGCCATCAGCAGACGCCTCATAAAGCAACGACGATTGGGCGCCGCCACTGGCAGCGGTCACGGTGTAGACCCCTGCCTGCAGCAGGTCGGCCGGCTTTTCATAGCTGGCATACCCGTTCAAGGTGCGCCGGTTCTCAACTGCGACTGCCCCACCGGGCGCGGTCAGCGTAAACACAACCGGTGTGTCATCGGCCACCAACTGGCCCAGTGGCCCAAGAATCGGTCCGGCAACAAACGCCACCGCGCCTTCCGTGGTGCTTGCGGTCAGAGCAAAGGGTGCAAACGCCGCCTCAGGTGAGAAGTGGAGCGTCAGCGGCTCACTCACTTGCTCTCCCAATGTCGCCACAACCGTTTGCGCGGTGGGCGTCTTTGGCGCCCGCATTCGCAGCATTGCATGCCCGTCTAGCGTCGTCGTGGGCAGCGTCCGGCGCTCGCCGTCTTCGCCGCTGACGACAAAGGTCACCAGCATGCCGTCCATGAGCCGGTTGCCATAACGGTCCTGTAAGAGCCCAGTGTCCAGGGTAATCAAAGTTCGCCCGTCCGCAGGCGCTGAGCGCGGCGTGGCAGTCACCGTGATGCTGACCGGGTCACTGGGCGAAATCAGGACTCGGCGGGCGGGGCTGTGACTTGCACCGGTCGTGGCGGCGGCAGTCAACATGCCGGCAAATTGGCGGGCCTGGATGGTGGCATTGCTCAATAGCGACTGGGTCGTTGCAGAAATCAGTTGGCGAGCGCCGGCAGTCAGCCACGCTGCCGGTGGGTGCTCGACCTGCACGGTAATGTTGTTGCCATCGACAATCGGGTTTCCCAACGCATCCAAGGGGATGCTCACAACCTGCACAGGTTTCGCACTGCCAGCCGATACCGAACTGGGGCCGGCCAGCATGAGCATCCGGATCGGCCGCCGCCAGTGGGCGAATGTCAACGAACGTAGTTGCCGTCGTATCATCGGCGGCGGCAACAATGTCGAGGCGACCGGCTGCCCGCGTTTGCGCTCCTGGGATCACGAGCATGACGGCGCCATCGATGAGGCGTCCCGACAGGACGGCAGGTCCCATTGTGCCCTGGGCGGCCAATAGAATTTGCGTTCCCGACACCGGCGGGTTTGCAGTGATGGTCACAGTCAACGGTTGCCCGGCGTCAATGGTGGCCACCGTTGACACGGTCAGCCCATCAACCGGCGTCACGACAACGGGCGGCTTACTGGACAAGCGGCGATAGCCAAGCCAACCACCGGCCAGGATCAGTAAGAAAACGCTCGCGGCAGCCCCCAGCAAGATCCAACGACCACGCCGGCTTTGCGGCAGACGCACGCGTGGCAGCCTGGGTGCTCGCACGCGAAATGCAACGCGCGGCCACCGCATGGTTAGCGCGCCCCCGTATAGTAGTTGACACTGACGCGCGCGGCGCTATACCCCGATCCTTCGGGCAGCGGGATGACGTCCGGCCGCGCAACGTTGTGCTGGTTGCCCGGGCTGGCTGCCGGGTCAGGCAAGGCAAAGCGCTGGATAGAGCCGGACGGTGGCAATTCCATGGTAAAGTCGAGCACACCCTGTGGCGAAACCGATTCGCGCAGATACTTGTGTTCAACCCACCGCACCCGGCCATCTGCGTCGTAGAGGGTCACAAACACATGGGGAATCACGGCTTCACCAACCCCACTGTTGACCAATTCACCGGTGACAAGCATTGAACCGTCTGGCTGCGGTGTGAATACGAGATCCTGCACACCGACATCACGCTCGAGGTCGTGTTGGGTAGTAATCGCTTTGCCATACACATCGTAGGATCCTACATTGGCGCCTGGTGGCAAATGATAGACAAATTCTGCACCTGGGCTAAAGGAGAGCGATTGCCCTGCATCTTCCAACGCCAACCCGGCCACGCCTTCGAAATCAACCCGGAACGGTACGGTCTCCTGGGGCAACGCCTTGTGGATCATGCCGTCCGCCGCATTGTACCAGGTCAGTTCCTCGCCTTGTTCGTCATAGATCGTGGCGCGGACGGTCAGATCGGCTGGGTTGACGTCGTCATTCTTTAATTCACCGACTACGCTAAAACTGCCATCAGGTGACGCCACCAACTGGCTCGACAGAATCCTGACATTGGGCCGCTCGAGGCCGTTTACAATCGGGGCATCCGGTGACAAGAGACGCCGCCCGCCGGTCACAAGGTAATCCAATGCCGGCTGCCGCAGGAGTTGCTGTTCTGTGATCGGCGCCACGGTGGCGGCAGGTTCGATCCGCCAGCCCGCAGGCGTGTGCGTCAAATCAATCGTCTGCGTATCAGTGTAATAGGAAAGCGACGTGATATAGGTGACCGTTGCCAAAATGCGTGCATGGTCCGTTGACAGTTCCTCAACCTTGGTTTCGAGGCTATCCAACTTGCCGTAAGAGGCAACCATACCACCCTTCAGCGACAGATCGATCAGATACTGGTCGTACGATGGTCTGGTGTCAGGATCGAGCCGTGCGTAAGCTGCGCCAAACCGTCTGAAGTCGAGGTCGTCGAAGTACGCCTCCACCGCCCCCACCGGGTTGTCGGTCCGTGCGCGCCAGACGAAAAATCCGGCTGCGGCCACAATGAGGATGGCGCAGGCAAGGACGGCCACACGGACATGCCGCCCACGCAGGCTGGATGGGCGTAGCCTGCGGTGCCATTTTCGCCCAAAATATCGCAACCGCACCTGCCAGCGCGGCGGTTTCTCATTCACCCCGTTCGACAGATCCGAAGCGCTGCGCAGCCATGCATCGAACCGTCCCCATGCTTTGCCCACGGTTGCCTTGATCGGCTGCGGTCTACGCCAGCCCGTACTCGATAACCCGGTCATCTCGCCGAACAGCTTGATCGGAATGACCCACAGCGCTGCTGTGGTCGTGACGATGGCAGCCAGCAGTGCAAGGGGCGGGAGGATGCCAAACATGAGCCGCTGATAGAGTGGAATTTCGCGCCTTGGCAATGTCTCTGGCAGCACCGGAATATCGCTGCGCTCCCAGATTGCGATGCCATTCTCCAGGTAGCCGAGGCGCTGCCAGCCGTAGAAAAAGAGCAGTGGATCGTAGAACTGGTCGTTCGAAAAGATGAACTTGAGGTTGTACTTATCAGGCACAGCTAGAAACTGCTGTAACGAGCCAATGCCCGGGATCCCGCTATACTTCGCACCCTCCAGCCGCTCGACCGGCGTCGTCGTCATCTCGGGTAGCCGGCGCGCCGAATGGTAGTTCCCGTCTACCTGTGTGGCGGTCGTCTGGGCGGAAAGCCATGCCATCTGATCGCCGAACCCCATCGTCATAAAGCGCCAGCGCCAATGCTCATCCTTGCTTAGAAAGTTTACAATTGGGCTCATGTCAATTGGTGCAGGTTGGAAACGCCGAAACTGGGTCAGACTCGATACGAAGATCGCCAGCAACAGCAATGAGACGACCAGCACACTCTGAATAGCCACCAGGGTGACCCGCCCAAACTGCTCCCGCGTCCAGAGCCACAGTCCGCCGCGCCGCAAACTGACCACAAATTCACCGACGAGCGGCAACATCAGAATCGATGCCCACAACGTGAACCGGTCAAGCGTCAAAATATCAAATGCACCGCGCAGCAGCATCTTTGGGAACGGCGTCGTTCCCCCCGTCCCTAGAAATGCGAGCAACCCGATTGAGGCAAGCAGCGGCCAGGCCTTGGTCGTAATGCCCTTGAAGATGACATAGGGGATCGTAATGAGCAACAGCCCATACGGAATCAGCCAGAAGACCAGGCCAGCGTTCAAATTAACCAGGAAGTTGTCACGGCTGGCGTGCGGAATCGAAACCTGGGTGATGGGATCCGAACTGCTCCACAGCCAATAGGGGAGTACCACCAGCAGCAGTAACGCGCCGGTGCCTGCGCCAAAGATGGCCGTGCGCAGCAGGGGGATCGCGATGCGGCGCAGCCGGCGCACCACCAATGGCCACATGTTTTTGCGCGATACATACCGCGGCCGCACCTTCGGCTCGTCGGGCAACGGCGTGCGAAAGCTTTCCAGTAATGCCAGGACAATCACCGGTGCGATGATGAAGACTGCGCCAAATAGCGTCGTGACGTGATGGCCGCCGGTCGTTGCCGCCACCAGCGCGAGCCCCTTTGATCAGGTCAGAGATCTTGCCCTTTTGTGATCCAGCGGTGCGTAAATGGCAGCGCATTCAGCAGAAATCCCAGCGAAAAAGTGGTGGGCAATTGACCGAAGACATGGATGGTCTCCGCCATCGCCGTTGAAAAGACAAGCCATACCCCCGCCCAACCCGCCGCCTCGTCGCTTACCCATAATCGGGCAAAGCGCACCATCCCGATCGCCAGCACGATCATGGCGCATGTCTGCACGATGGCAAATGCCAACCGCAGATCGTCCGTCAGAAATGAGACCAGGGCAACGGTTTGCTGAGAAAGTGGCGGGTAACTGGTCATCGGAAAACCGGTGTACCAGCGTGGCTCCCAGTGATCGAACCAGGTTCGCCGCCAGTGATCGGCGAAGAAGATATGAACGTAGGCGTCGTATGTATTGCGATAGGTGCCGAACAGGCTGAGACTGCCATGAAAGACAAGCGCGCCTAATGCAGCTACCATCATCAGTAGCCGGGACGATATGGGGGCGGGTCGTCGAACAGGCTCAGTCATGTACGAAAACTCACACTGGATTTTAGCGCAACTTTGATGCGGATTTGATCCAGCTTCGTTATAATGCGTGTCAGGCCGCTTGCGACAATGGCGCCGCTGCCCATGCGTACTCACTGCACACATCGTACTACTATGCTTAGACGAAATGAACCCGTCCAAAGCATTGGCGCATTTTTTGCTGCACGCATAGTAAGGAGGCGTGTCCGATGCTCAATTCCACATTCACGACTTCGTCTGGTGGCGCCGTCCCGTCTCCTCAACTGCTTTACGAACTCGCCCTTGCGATCGGTGGTAGCCTGGACACCCAGGTCATGTTGCGTACTGCGCTGGATGCCTTTCTGCGCAAACTTAACTGCGCTTCCGGCAGCGTCTATCTCTGGCGCCATCCTGGTGCGACACTGGCGCCGGCCTTTGCGATCCCTTTTGACCCGCAGCGAAATGAGTCGATTCAGGCGGTTCGCGAACGGCTGCCGGCACAACCCACGCAAGATGAATTCAGCGCCCTTGTCGAAACGCTGCCGCTGGCCATCACGACCGATGATCATGGCGCCATCTACCTCCTGCCGCTGGGCAAGATCGGGATCCTTGCTCTGGTGCGCTACGGTGACGACCTGCCGCAGGACTGGTATTCGTTGCTAACGCCATTGACCGCAAAACTGGCAGAGGCAAGCCATGTCTGCCTGGAACACGAAACGCTTTCCCACGCCTATGAACGCACATTGCTTGAACGCAATATGCTGCATGCGTTGCTCGACGGCACCCCGACCATCGTCTTTGCACTTGACCCTGAAGGACGCTTTGTCGTCTCGGAAGGTCATGGCCTTGAGCGGATTGGTCGCCTACCCAGTGAAGTCGTCGGCGAGTCCATCTTCGACGTCTATTCCGAGATTCCCGTGATCCTCGACAATATTCGCGCTGCCCTGGCCGGGCAGCAACGCGCGGTGACGGTTGATGTCCGCGGGCGCAGCTTTGACGCGCTCTATACCCCTGTCATCGATGACGCCGGCGCCGTCGTCGGCGTCGTCGGCGTTGCGCATGATGTCACCGATCGCAAAGCTGCGGTTGATACCCTGGGCGCAGTACTAAACACCGTGGGCGAGGGTATCCTCACGGTGGACGGCCGCGGCGCCATCATCATGGTCAACCAGGCGCTCGAGCGCATGCTGGGCCACGCGCAAGGCGCACTGGTTGGACGCCATCTTGACACGCTTTTACCTGAGCTCGACATCGTCACAAGTGCCTCATTCGCCGACACCCAGCTCGCGGCGATCTTGGGCCGGCGTGTGGAGATGGAGGCAATCGGGAGCCAGCAGAGAACCTTGCCGGTCGAAGTCTGCTTCAATGAGATGATCATTGGTGACGAGACCTACTACGCCGGTTCGATGCGGGATCTCACCACCCAGAAAGAATACGATCGCCTCCGCGATGAATTTGTCGCCACGGTCTCCCACGAATTACGGACACCCCTGGCTTCGATCATGGGGTGGACGGAAACACTGCTCACCGGTCACCCTGGTCCCCTGACCGAGATGCAACAGAAGGTGCTCAACACCGTCTATAGCAGTGCACAACGTCTCAACCGGCTGATCGAAGAAATTCTAACTGTTTCACGCATCCAGCGCGGCACGCTCCGGCTCAAGCAAGATCATTTCGATCCAGCGCAATTGTTTTCACAACTGCGCGAACCCATGACCCAGTTGGCAACACGACAACAGGTTCAGTTGCATTTCTCTGACCTTTGGCGCAATGAAGTCGAATGCACCGGCGATATGGTGCTTGTCGAGCAGGCGGTGGCGAATTTGATTTCCAATGCCATCAAATTCAGCGCACCGGGTCAAGTGGTCGAGGTGCGGTCGTATGGCGTGCACGGTGGCTGGCGTGTTGAGGTCGAAGATCACGGGATGGGCATTCCTGAAGCGGATCTGCCGGACCTCTTCCAGCGATTTACGCGTGGCTCAAACGCCAAAAAGGCGCACATCCAGGGCACCGGGCTTGGTCTCTATGTCGCGAAGGCGATCATCGAAGGGCACGGTGGCGAGATCCATCTGACCAGCCAGGAAGGTTTCGGCACCACCGTCTGGTTTGAAGTGCCGTGCAAAGCAGCCACAGCGCAAACCCCAACCAACTGAGTGACGCAGTGACGCAAAGTCCGCCGGTGGGAATGATGCTGGATCTCTAAAAGAGAATCACGCCTCGTGCACCTTCACCGGCCAGCATGGCGGCGTATGCTTCGTTAATCTGTTCGAGCCGATACGAATTCGTAAAGAGCAGATTCAAATCCAGTTGGCCGCGTAGAAAGAGATCTGCAAGTAAAGGGAAGTCGCGGGCAGGGTTGGAACTGCCATAGTAGCTGCCCTTCACCGTCTTCTCCTGGCGCGTCAGAATGGCGCCAGGCAGGTTGGTGCTGCTCCCCATCGGCGCCAACCCTGCAAAGACAATCATTCCTCCTGGTCGCCGCCGCAAGGCACAATTCTTGCACTGCCGTGCTCCCGACTGCTTCAAATACATAGTCGGCGCCCCGGCCTCCGGTGAGGGTGCGAATGCGGTCAATGGTATCCGGCCCCGCCACCAGGAAATGGGTGCTCCGCAGGCCGCTGCCACCGTATGCTTCCGCAGGCGCGCGGTCGATGACGATGATCGGCGACGCCCCGGCCAATCGTGCGCCCAGCACCGCGCTCAGCCCCACGCCGCCTGCGCCAAAGACGACGACACTGCTGCCCGGCGCCGTCTTCGCCGTATTGAGCACGGCGCCGACACCGGTCGTCACGGCACACCCGATCAGCGCCGCGATCGCCAAGGGCACTTCGGGTGGGAGTGGTACACAACAAACTGCCGGGACGACGACCCACTCGCTAAAGCAGCCCAATGCACTGAAATGAAAAACAGGCTGGCCATTGCGTGAGAATCGCGGCGTGCCGTCCATCATCACGCCACCCCAGATCGGCTCAAGATAGGCCTCGCAGAGACTGGGGCTGCCGCGCAGACAATAGAAGCACTGCCCGCAACTGGGCGCCCAGTTGAGCGCGACGTGATCCCCCACACGGAGATGCTCAACGCCGGGTCCTGTCTCAACCACGATGCCCGCACCCTCATGCCCCAGGACGACCGGCAACGGATGCGTTGTCGCGCCGCTCACCACGTGCCAGTCGCTATGACAGACACCCGCGGCTGCGACTTTCACCAGCACCTCACCCACCCGGGGTGGAGCCAGTTCCAGCGTTTCGATCTCGATCGGGGTGTTGACGGCATTGAGCACTGCGGCGCGCGTTTGCATGCGAACTTCTTTCTATTGCGCATACTCGTCCATCAGGACGAGTGCATCGTTGATGATCGCGAACACTTCCTGTAGTTGCTCCGCTGTCACCGTAAGCGGCGGATTGGTGTGCAAGAGGTTGCGCCAGATGTAGGTATACACACCGCGTTCGCGTAGATACGTCCCCAGGCGCGCGGTCTCCGGGCTGCTCCCGACAAAGGGACCGAGCGGTGCTTTTGTCTGGCGATCTCTAACCAGCTCGATACAACCCAGTAGACCGATGGAGCGCACGTCGCCGACAGGCATGTTCCGCTTTGATTTCCTCCATCAGTTCGGCCATGACCCGACCCCGAACGCGTGCCTGCTCAATCAGGCCATCCGCTTGCAGCACACGCAGATTGGCCAATGCAACCGCCAGGCACATGGGATGTGCACTATAGGTCAGCCCGCCATAGAACACATTTTTGGCAAAATGGCTCGCCACGCGGTCGTTCATGGCGACGGCGCCCAAAGGTAGATAGGACGACGTGAGTCCTTTGGCCATCGTCATGAGATCGGGCGTCACGCCCCAGTGGTCGACGGCAAACCAGGCGCCGGTGCGTCCAAAACCCGTCATCACTTCGTCTGCGATCAGCAAGATGCCATGCCGATCACAGAGTGTGCGCAAGCCTTGCAGGTAGCCATCCGGTGGGATGAGGACGCCATTGGTGCCTGTCACAGGCTCAATCAGGATCGCAGCGACCGTGTGGGCGCCCTCGAAACGGAGCGTCTCCTCTACTTCTGCCAGCAGACGCTGTGCGAAATCGGCGTCACTGTCGCCATCCCGGAAGAGCAGGCTGCGGTACTTGTAGGATCGGCAATCCGCACGACGCCGGGAATCCCCGGCTCATTGGCCCAACGGCGATGGTCTCCCGTCAGGCTCACGGCGCCGTACGTTGCGCCGTGATAGGAGAGATACCGGGTAAGAATTTTCTGCCGGCCCGTCACTGCGCGCGCCAATTTGACGGCGTTTTCATTGGCGTCCGAACCGCCCAGCGTCCAAAAGAATTTGTCCAACCCGGAAGGGGTGACCTGGGCCAGCGCCTCACCCAATTCGGCACGCACGCGTGTCGCCATGCCGGGCCCGGCATAGATCAGTTCATCGGCCTGCGCCTTGATCGCGGCGACGACGCGCGGGTCACCATGCCCGATGTTCACGCACATCGACTGTGAATTCAGGTCAAAGTAACGTTTGCCGTCCGCGTCCCAGAAATAAACGCCTTCGGCGCGCACAACTGGGATCGGATTGACTGCATCCTGGGCCGACCAAGAAAAAAAGTTGTGGGACTTGACGGCGGCGGCCAGTTCAGCCCCGGTGGCGGATTCGGATGGCATGGCCAGGTTCTACTGTTGAGTATCGGTCAGGTTCATTGGGAAGCGCGCAAAGAACGTCGTACCAGCGGCGGCACTACTTTGAAAGCGCACAGCGCCATGCAGGTAGTGTTCGCAAAGCAACTTCATGCCGTAGGCGCCCAGACCTCGTCCCCCGCCCTTGGTGGAAAACGAACGCTGAAAGACCTGCAATTGGACTTCAGTGGACATGGCAGATTGGTTATGCACGGAAAATTCTACGCCACCTTCCACGCGCCGGCAGGAGAGTGTCACCACCTGACCAATCTCACTCGCTTCCAACGCGTTCTTGACCATGTTGCCGAGGACTCGCCGGACGAGTGCCCGATCACTGAAGAAGTAGGCAGCCTGCGCGTCCGTGTCGATCCGCAGCCTTCGGCCCACACCAACCTCGTGTTGCGCATACAGGCTGAGCACCTCGTGTAGGATGCTCATGCTATTGATGCGAACAGAGCGGACGTGGAGTTCACCACTCTCCGCCGCGGTCAACTGCTGCTGAGCGACAATCTCTTCCATCAGCCTTTGTGCCAACGCAAGATTGGTCTCCTTGAGCCGCTCGACATCCTCGCCGGCGCCTTCCTGGAGCTGCTTCGCGGTTTCCACGATGGCGTTGACCGTGTTCAGGACGTCGTGAAAGAAGAGTCGTTCCAGAGCAACGCGGCGTTTCTCAGCGCTGATGTCCTCAGCCGCAAACAACACGTAGGGCACATTGTCGACACACAACGGCCGTGTCCACACGCGTAGGTCAAGCGCAACGCCGTCTGCGCGCGTGATCCGGCACTCCTGCACGGCATCCGTGAACTGGCGCTGTGTACTGAGCACGGCGCGGATTGCGCCACAGGTCCTGCAGAACTCAGTCGTCCCACAGCCGCCGTGGGTCTCCGTTGCGTGTATACAATTCAGTGCCTCACCCAAACGCTGGCCGATGACATCTGCGAGGTCGGGCGATGCGGCAGACTCACCGATCAAGCCAAGCAGCGCCTGATTCGCAAAGACAATCTGGCGCTGCTGATTCAGCACCATAAAAGCGTCTGGTATGGCGTTGAGCCAGGTGCTCGCCATGTCAAAGTGGGCGAAACGGAGATGATCGGTGACGACCGCTCCATAGGGTGCGCGTTCAGGGTCGGCGAACTGGGTAAGCGCAGAGCGAACCTCTTGCATTGCGCGGCTCCTCGTTGAGGCCAGCAAATGGGTCATGGGCAAAGGGCATTGATGGCAATTATATCGTATCTCCGCCACAAGCATCACATTTGCCGCGCTGCGTTATTCAGGGGTGCATGCAACGCGGTAGTAAGGCTGGAAGGCACACGCACGGCACAGGGTTTGGCCGCTGCCGTTGATTTCACGACCATTCATGATCTCCTCACCACACCGGTCACAGATCGTGCGCAACCCAGGCAGACTGATAATTGTGGCAACGGGGATCATCAGGGCGACACGCTCCACCGTAAATAACTCTGCCAGCGGCATGCGCTGATAACCGTGCAGCATGGCCTCCCACGTTGAGGGCGCCGAGGGCGCATACACAAGCGCCTGCTGGCGTGAATCTGGCCTTGGGCTGATGCGCACCCCATGTTCCGTCTGTGTGTCGACAAACGTCGCCGCAACCTTGCCGTAATCTTCGACGCGCAAGGTGCGCCGGCCGACCCAGCAACCGGCGGCCACGGCAACACCATCCGCAAAGCACCCATCGGTCTCGACAATGGTCAAGAGCCGCTTATCCGTTTGCGGCAGGTCAAGTCCCAGGAGTTCGGCTGCATAGCGCCCCATCTGCACCCCGAGCACCTGACGCGGACAGAGATGGTGATGAAGCGCCGCTGAGCGCGCGAGTAGTTCATCCAATTTTTTACTCATATTGGCGACGACCCTGTGGACCAATCACTGACATCTGGTGAACACACCACGGTCTGCAGCTCGGAAGCGCTGCAGACCGTGGATCTAGAACTTTACTGATTCTGCCACTCTAACGGAACCGGTGCAACCTACTCAGTTGCCTCGCCGGCCGCTTCCCAGGCGCCGTAGCCTGCCGGGAAGGCCCGCACATTGTCGTAACCCATCAGATGGAGTGCAGCGTTCGCCATGGCGGCGCGATGTCCGGATGCACAGTACACGACAACCGGTTTGTCCTGTGGCACCTGGTCGAGGCTCATCGCCAGCGTGCGTAGGGGGACGTTGAGTGCGCCTGGGACGTGGCCTTCGGCGAATTCGCTCTCCTCTCGCACGTCCACCACCACGGCGCCGGCATCGATTGCGCCCTTCAACTTCTCGACATCACTGACCGAGTAATACCCCTCAGGGATGTTGTTCAGGAATTCGGCGGTCGCGGCCAGGGCTTCCGGATCGACTTCCTTTGGCGCTGCCACTGCTACGGCTTCAGCCGGCTCCGTTGAGACTTCCTCACCCGCTGCACTCCAGGCTTTGAACCCGCCTGGGAAGGACTTTACGTTATCAAAGCCAAGCGTGTGCAGCGCGGCGGTTGCGGTGCCCGCCCGAAGACCCGAAGCACAGTAGACGAATACCGGTTGATCCGCCGGGATCTTATCCACGTTATCGGCGAGCGTGCGGAGCGGAATGTTGACGGCGCCGGGGAGATGGCCCTCGGCATACTCATTGGCTTCGCGAACGTCGATTAGCAGTGGGCTGGAAGCATCGATCGCTTCCTTGAACGCATCAATTTGGCCAACCGCATAGAAGCCTTCGGGAATGGCCATCAAGACCTGGTCGACCAAAGGCTGAATCTGGAAATCAGATTCCAGCGCCTTGGCAACTTCGACCGGCGTCTCACCGCTGTTTCCTGAGCCGCTTCCCAGGCGCCGTAGCCGGCCGGGAAGACACGCACATTGTCGTAACCCAGCGTGTAGCATGGCATTGGCCATGGCGGCACGGTGACCGGAAGCGCAGTACACAATCACGGGCTGGTCGGTGGGCACTTTGTCCAGGTTCTGGGCCAACGTGCGAATCGGGATATTGATCGCATTGGGGATGGCGCCATCCGCAAACTCTTTCTCGTCGCGCACGTCCACCAGCACGGCGCCGGCATCGATCGCCTCTTGCAGCTTATCGACTGTGCCGACCGAGTAGAAGCCTTCGGGAATCGCGCTCAGCATCTCATCGACCTTAGCCAGCAATTCAGGATCGACTTCTTTGGCCGGGAACGTCATCGGCTCCACTGCGTCCGTCGCAACGGTTTCATTGGCCTCAGTCCATGCCTTCCAGCCGCCTGGGAACGCCTTGACATTGTCAAAGCCCAACGTGCGCAGTGCCGCAGTTGCGGTGCCGGCGCGCAGCCCCGAGGCGCAGTAGACAAGGACAGGCTGGTCTTGCGGAATCTTGTCCAGGCTCTGGGCAAGGGTGCGCAGCGGGATGTTGACGGCGCCGGGGATATGCCCTTCGGCATACTCAGCCGGTTCGCGGACGTCAATCAGGTAAATGCCGGCATCGATGGCCGCCTTGACATCGTCCAGCTTGCCCATGGCCAAAAAGCCTTCTGGGAGCGCGCTGGCGACGCTGTCGACCAGGCTATTCACGTCGAAGGCCTGCGCCTCAGCCGCTTGCGTTTCCGCAGGCGCGGCTTCGGTTGCCTCTTCGGTCGCCTCTTCGGTCACTGCAGGCGCCGCTTCGGTGGTCGCCTCAGCCGCCGCTTCGGTGGTCGCTTCAGCCAGCACGGCCGCCTGGGTTGGCTCGGCTGCCGGCGCTTCGTCGCCACCGCATCCCGCCAGCACGAGGGTGGCAAAAACGATGGATGTCAATACCAATCGAATTTTGGAAGTCATTGAAATCTCTCCTCAATCAGTTGAAGAATTTGAATATCGTCACGAACCCTTGTAGGCCACCCCCTGGCAAACTGCGCGCCGGTGTGGGGCATACCGGATATTCGTTGTGATCAGACTACTCATTGACCTTATAGGGCGCCTCGTCCGGCAGTGAGTCCACCCACTTGCTATGCTCCAGCCGTGCTTCTTCTTCAGGGATGTACCCGGTCGTCATCCCCGGCAGCGCCTTGTAGACAAAGGTGAAGTACAGGTGCCCGACCAGCAACACCGTCAGGATGAGCATCGAAATGTCGTGCACGGTGGCGGTCATGGCGAGTCCATCCGCGCCAAGGCTGCCTTTGGCAAACCACAACACCAGCCCGGACACGACGATGAACGCTGACACAATTACGACAGAAGCATGGTGAAATTTCTGGCCGGCATTGAGGCGACCTTGCGGCGGCATGTTTGCCGTACGCCCCATGAAGTATTGTAGAATGTGCTTCAGCCAGGCGACATCATCTTTGTCGTAGTGAAAAGAATCCCACAACAATTCCTTGGCGCCACGCCGGTCGTCGATCAGGTAGAGGATTGGCACCAGCATGAACAGTACGGCGCCCAACCGATGCAGCACACCGGACCGGCCACCCGCGGCGAGAAACGAAACCGGCGACCAGAGCAAGATGAGGCCTGTGATCAACAGCAGGATGAAACTGGTGGCCAGGACGGCATGGTTGATGCGCGGCGCCACACGATAACGTAGGATTTTGCGCGGTGGCGCAGTCTGCACTTGTGTCGACATACCCCTTACTCCTCGCCGGCTTTCTCACTGCCGGCCGTTTCTGCCTGGTGGAGTGTCTTCAATTCCTGCATGTGGTTGCGGCGTGCGATCACGGCCGCAATGCCGGTCACGATGACGCTCAGGCTTGTCAACCCGAGTGTTAACGGCTGCACCGCCTTCTGCCAGCCGGTGACAAGGAGCTTCGGCTGTGGGTCGACCGGCAGGTCCACCACCTCAGGTGAATCAGGCAACACCACGACAACGCCTAGACCGCCGGCCTCTTTCTCGCCGTAAACCTGAGCATTGGGATAGCGAGCCTTGATGGATTCCACGCGTGCCTGTGCTTCTGCCAGAATCTGGTCGCGCTCGCCATACATCAACGCGTGGCTTGGACAGGTTTTCACGCACCAGGGCTGCCCACCCGCTTTCACAACTGCGGTGCATGCGTCACATTTGGTGCTGATTCCATCAACCATGACGGGAACACCAAAAGGACAGGCATCCACGCAGTAGGTGCACCCGCTGCACTTCGCCCGATCCATCCGGGTCAAGCCATCTTCTTTGAAGAGGGCGCCGGTTGGACAGACTGCCACGCATGAAGCATCGGTGCAGTGATAGCACCGGTGATTCTGAAAGCCGCCTTGCAGGTTTGGAAAAGTGCCCTGGGTGCGTTCGCTGATCGTGATGTACTTGGTGCCCAGCGGTAGTTCGTTGCCCGTCTTGCAGGCCACCACGCACGCCTGGCAGCCAATACATCTGGCAAGATCGAGCAAAAATGCATAGGTCGCCATGTTATGCCTCCTTCACCAAACGCACGAAGTTGATGCGCATCCCGGCTCCGCCGGAGATCGGGTCAAGTTTATATTGGCTCATCAGCCTGGCGTCGCTGGCGCCCTTGCCGTTGGCACGCGATAACCCTGGCGCCACTGAGCCAAAACCGTGGGCAAGGAAGACCAGATCGGGCCGAATGCGCTGTGTTGACTTGACCTTCACCGGACCAGTGCGCGTACCGGCTTCGTTTTCCAGCCAGACCCGGTCGCCATGCCGGATCCCAAGCCCGTTTGCGACATCTTCGTTGATCCACACCTCATTCTCCGGTGTAATCTCATTTAGCACCGGGGTATTCTGCGTCTTGGCAAAGGTGTGCACCGGCTGTCGCCCATAGGTCAACCGGAAATAACCTTCGGGCGGTTCGGCAGTCGGTTCATACTCCGGCAGGCCACCCAACTTTGCGACGGCCAACTCATCGGAAAAAAGTTGAATCTTGCCGGATGGTGTGCCAAACGGCGACGCCCCATTGAAGTCGGCTAGATAGGGTTTGCCTTTTTGGATGACGACGCCCTTTGCTTCGTGCATCTTCTCAAGATTTGAGCCAATGGACATCAACCGGGTGTTCAGATACTCTTCGATGGTCTCCCATGCGAAATATTTTTCGAGACCGACGCGCATCCCGAGTTCTCGCGCCATCCACCAACCCGGCTTTGTGTCATACATCGGCGCAATCGCCGGCTCGCGCACCTGGATGAAGGGTGTCTTGTAGGCCACGGCGGACAGTTCATCATACCGTTCCAGGTAGCTCGCTTCCGGCAGCACATAGTCGGCCCAGGCCACATGCTCCTGAGGCAGCACATCAATCACGACCACGAGGTCCAGCTTTTTGAGCGCTTCGAGCGTGCGCTCCGGGTTCGGAATGCTGTTCAGCAGATTCACGCCATATACAATCAGCGCCTTGATCGGATAGGGTTCACCCGTAATCATTGGTTCGATCAGTTCCTGAATCGCGGTTGCCCCGCGCAGGAATTTTGTGCGTGCGCCGTCCGCACGGATCTTGCCGGACGGGCCGGCAGGCAACTCTGCGGTCTCCGCCCCAGGCTCGGCAGAACAGCCGCCCGCGCTACCCGTGATGGCAAATGGGGGGTGTGGGTACGCTTCAAGATAGGGTGACTTGTTGAAATACAGCCCACCTTCATTGCCCCAGGCGCCGGCCAGCGTGTTGATGATGTAGGCAGCGCGCATCCGCTGTGTGTCATTCCCATACCAGGTCGTATGGCGACCTGGCATGATGGCGGCGGCAGGCGCAGCCTCTGCAATCACGCGGGCGGTCGTTCGAATCAGCTCAGGATCCAGTTCCGTGATCGCGGCAGCCCATTCCGGCGTGAATTCCTGGACATGCGCCGCAAGCTGCTCGAACCCTTCCGTCCACTGCTCCACATATTCCCGGTTGTACAAGTTTTCGGCGATGAGCACGTTGATCCACGCCAGCAGGAGCGCAGTGTCGGTGCCGGGCTTGATTGGCAGCCAGTAGTCTGCTTTGGCGGCAGCACTCGAAAAACGTGGGTCAATTACGATAACTTTTGCGCCATTACCCCATGCATTCATGAAATCCTGCATCACCGTGTTGCGGGTATCTTCGCCGATATGGGAACCCATCAACACGATACAGCGCATCGCATCCCAGTCCATTGGTTCATGGCCGCCGATCGCGACACCCGTGGTGAGCAGCGCAGCTTCGTCGCGCGGGCTTGTGCAGAGCGTCGCCGACGGCTTGCCTGCGTTGGGGGTGCCCCATGCCTGGGCAAAATAGTCGGTGAACCAGAAGTCGCCGGTCGTGTGGCCAAGGATGGCCACACTCTCCGGTCCATATTGGGCGGCTACGGCTTGCAGTTTCTCTGCAATCTGGTCGAACGCATCATTCCAGGTGATTTCCTGGAATTTGCCGGCGCCGCGCTCGCCCGTGCGCACCATGGGGGCGCGCAAACGATCTGGGTCGTAGACAAAGGAGACGCCACCCTGCCCACGGGCGCAGAGCATCCCCCGGCTCTTGGGGTCGAGCGGGTTGCCGTCGATCTTGCGCACCCGATCCCCGACCGTCTGGACCACGATGCCGCACTTCCATGGACACATGTCACAGTAGTTGTAGGTGGTTTTTATCTCCCCTTGATGGAACCAGGCCGGTGGCGTCCCCAATTTCGTCAACCCGTTGGCAACCGCGCGGCCAATTTCGCGGCCTGCCAACGCCATGCCGCCGCCACCGGCAAATGCGGTCTTCAAGAAGTTTCTGCGTGTAATTTGCAGTTCGACTCTTGCCATTTCAGCACCTTATGTAGAAGTTGTTTAGACACAGATATACGGGCGGCGTCCCATCGTGACGGAGCTAGATTGGTGACACCGTCGTTGTCGAGATTGATTCGGCGCTCCCACGGAGCAGCGATGCACGCAATCGCGCTTCGCGCTGCATCGCCCGGTACATGACGCAAAGGATCGAGGCGAGCCATTCCTGATCCATATATTCCTTTGGGATCGAATTGCAGGCGCCCGCATCCCATACCTGCTGGCGATATTGGCGCATGTCCAATGGCAGCAGGACAACGACCCGCAACTGCGGGTTCAGCGAAAGAATCTTGTGAACGAGTTCTGAGGTTGCTTCTTCTGCAAGCGCCCAATCCAACAGAACGACATCATCGCTGCGGCTTTCAATGCGCGCATGGAGGGCAGGGGTCGATTCAATGTCCACGGTCGTAACGGTTGGGCAGGTCAGTTGCTGTGCCGCGCGCAACATCGAATGTAGCACGCCAAGGGTGTCAGCGTCGGGGGTGGCAAAGACGAGCCGAATATCCTGCATGTTGCCTCTCCAATTCACAACCAATCTGGCGCATGACCGGATCATTCGCCGCACAGAAAGGATAGCAGGGTTGGAGCGGGCGCAGTATCAGGGAAAGTCTGACATTTTGGCGGGGAAATTCCCTTACGTGGGTGAATCTACTGGTATTCAGTCAAGAGTCCGCGCGCCAGGGCATACTTCACCAGGTCAGCACGGCTGCTCAATCCGAGTTTTTCCATGATGCGCAGCCGATAGGTTTCGACTGTCTTCACACTCAGGCTCAGTTGTTCCGCAATTTGGCCCGCAGTGTAGCCCAGGGCAAGCGCTTTCAACACCTCGCGCTCGCGTTCGCTCAGCGTGTCAAAGTCGTCGCGACCGGTAGGTCCGTGCAACTGGGTCAGATAATCTTCGAGCAACATCCGCGTGGCCGAGGGATAGAGGAAGGCGCCGCCGTTTGCCACCGTACGGATGGCGTCCAGGAGTTCGGTGTCGATGGTCGATTTCAACACATACCCTGCCGCACCTGCCTTCAGGACTGGGAAAAGGTATTTCTCCTGTGCATGCACCGTCAGGATCAACACCTGGCACTCGGGCAACTCGGCGCGAATCCGTCGCGTTGCTTCAAGCCCGTCCATCTGCGGCATGGAGATATCCATGACAATCACTCTGGGGCGTAGGCTGTGGGCAAGTGCGATCGCCTCGACGCCGTTGCCGGCCTCGCCAACAATGGCAAGGTCGTCTTCGCTTTCCAACAGTGCGCGCAGACCGACGCGCACGATCATATGGTCATCAACCAGCAAGATGCGAATTTGCTCGCTCACGATTGCCTCGTCTCGGTGGTTGTCACGGCGCAGGCGCCGTAACAATAATCCGTGTGCCCTTCCCTACCTGAGACTCGACGAGGAGTTCCCCGTCCACCATTCCAATGCGCTCGCGCATCCCAAGCAGTCCAAGACCACGGTCACTCCCACCAATAGTCATGGGATCAAAGCCGGCGCCGTCATCGCGCACCTCAAGCATGACTTGCCCTGGAATCCGGTCCAGGCGCAGTTCGACATGCGTGGCGTGGGCATGGCGACCCACATTGCTGAGCGCCTCCTGCCCGATCCGATAGAGCACCAATTCCAGATCACGTGGCAGCCGGTGGTCAAGCCCGGTGATTGAGATCTTTGCATTCATGCCCTCCATCTTGTTAAATTCGTCAACCCGCCACTCAAGTGCAGAGGCCAGTCCCAGATCATCGAGAATTGTTGGTCGCAGGTCGAGCGCCACACGGCGCACGTTCTCCAGCGCGCTCGCCGTGAGCACGCGCAATTCCTTTACCTGCTGTTGTGCACTCTCTGGATCCCGTGCCCGTTCCAATAGGCGCAGATGCACCAACAGCGACGTCAGCGCCTGTGCGGCTTCGTCATGGAGCTCGCGGGCAAGCCGATAGCGCTCATCCTCCTGTGCTTGGAGGATCAGCCGGGACAATTGCTGCATCTCCTGCGAGTCATGCTCAAGTTGCGCAAGCATCTGATTGAATGTATCCGCCAGACGATCAAATCGTTCGTCGGAGATTTCACCCAATTGCACGTGCACACCGGGCGCGCCGCTCCGCACGGCATCGACCGCCTGCTGCAGCCGGTCCAGGGGATCCAGCGCGCTCGAGCACCCACTTGTTGACCAGGAAACTGATCAGAATCCCGATCCCGGCAAACACGGCAATCAGTTCATAATGGACATCGTCCGGATAGGTCTGAACGTGCCAGACGGTGAACACAGTGCCGCCCACCGCGCCGGCAGCGACGATGGCAAGGTTTGCAACGAGAATTTTGTAGACAAGTGGCGTCCGCAGTAACGCCTTTCGCAAACGAGACATTCATAAGAGTGTATCATAGGCTTGGCGACTTGCGTTTGATCAGACCACCACCGAAAATCCAGACAATACCGGATTTCCTTACGAATTTTTCAGCCACTTCACCTGTATCTGTACGACTTCCTGAGTATGCGGTAGAATGCCAGTAGGACGGCGGCCCATTGGCGCTGGAAGAGGTTTCGAGGCAGTGACGCAAATCGATCAGTCTGCGGTCTATCAAAAAGAAAACGCACAGTTGCGTGCTCAAGTTGAGACTTTGAGTGAGCAGGCACGTTTGCTGCAGGCGATTGTCGACCATACGCCCGATCTGGTGTGCACCATCGATGTCGATGGCGTCTACACGTTGCTCAGTCCGTCTTTCCGTGACGTACTCGGCTATGGACCCCAGGACTTGCTGGGACGCTGGGCCTTTGAATTCATGCACCCGGACGATCGTGATCGAGTGAATGCCATCTTGGCGCCGATCATGACGGACGGCGGCGCCGGGATCGCCCTCTTTCGATACGCACATGCCGATGGTCAATATTTATGGTTTGAGTCTCGCGGCAAAGCCCTCTGGTCAGAAGGTGGGACCATTATTGGCGTCGTCATCATCAGCCGCAATGTCACAGACCAACTACAGTTGCAGCAAAACCTGGTGGAGTCGCGCCAACAGTTGCGGGCGGTGCTCGATGCCACCGACCAGGCATTCCTATTACTCGGTCGTGATCGGCACATGGTAACACTGAACCGGGCGACCGAGCAGATTTACCAGGTCATCATGGGCGGCAACCTCAGGCCCGGCGACCCCGTCGATTCGATTTTCATCTACTTCAATCTACTCGATTACTTTCTTGCCAACTTCAGGCGCGCATGTGATGGCGAAAAAGTCTATGTTGAGCGTGCCTTAAAATTAGCGGACGGCAAAGCGATCTGGTTTTCGTTCACCTACAATCCCGTCTTCTCGGAATCCGGCGAGGTCTCCCACGTCTGTCTCAATATTGCGAATATCGCGCAGCGCAAGGAAATCGAACAACATCTGCTGATGCAGCAGGATAAAGATCGCCAGTTTGCAGAAAGGCTGACTGCGCTGCATGCAATCAACATGCAGCTTTCACGCGCCGTCGATTGGCAGGAACTTTGCAAACTGGCGGTCCTTACCGCACGTGACCAGTTTTTTCGTGGACAATTTGACCAGCCGAACGCCTTTCACGGACCTGCAGGTTCAGATTATGGTCCTGTTTGCACGCACCGTAGGTAACCTCTTCACGCTGAAACGCGCCCTGGCGGAAGTCGAACAGGGTCGGGCGGCTGCGGAACACGCCAACCTGGCCAAGAGCCAGTTTCTTGCCAGCATGAGTCACGAAATTCGTACGCCGATGAATGCGGTAATCGGGATGACCAGCCTGCTGATGGACACCCCACTGTCGCCGGAGCAGAGCGACTATGTCGAGACGATTCGCACCGGCGGTGATACGCTGTTGTCGATCATCAATGACATTCTGGATTTTTCGAAGATCGAGTCTGGTTTCCTCGAACTTGAACTTCATCCATTCCAGGTCTCAGCATGTATGGAGGAGGCAATCGACCTTTTCGCCGCGCCTGCCGCCAAGAAGGACATCGAAATCGTCTACTCAATCGCTACCGATGTGCCGGAGTATGTGCTGGGCGACGTCACGCGGTTGCGCCAGGTGCTCGTTAACCTGATCGGCAATGCCGTCAAGTTCACAGAATCCGGTGAAATATTGGTATCTGTTGCGCCCGCACCCGAAGGGACGGACGGGTTGCTTCACTTTTCTGTACAGGACACTGGCATTGGGATTCCGGCGGACCGGATCGACCGGCTATTCCGCTCTTTCTCACAGGTGGATGCTTCGACGACGCGTCGATATGGCGGCACGGGTTTGGGGCTTGCGATCAGTAAACGGCTGGTTGAACTGATGGGTGGTCGCATCTGGGTGGAAAGTGCACCCACCGTTGGTTCTACGTTTCACTTCACTGTGGCGATGAAGATCGTCGAACCAGTCCTCCGCACGGAACCCAAGGTTAGCAACCTCCGGGTTCTAATCGTTGATGACAATGACACGAATCGCCGGATCCTTGTGGAACAGACTCAACGCTGGAAAATGTCGCCCCATGCCTGTGCGTCTGCACGGGGTGCACTCGCGTTGATCGCGACAAATCCTGCTGCGTTTGATGTCGGCATCGTCGACATGCATATGCCCGAGATGGATGGGTTGCAGTTTGTAGCGGAGTTGTCTACTCAATTTCCCGGCATCCATCTACCGCTGATCATGCTCAGTTCGCTAGGCGATGCCGAAATCTGCCGGCAAGCATTCAGCGCCGGCTATGTTGAGTGTCTGACCAAACCAGTCAAACATCGTGTGCTCTTCGATACACTCGCCAGTATCGGGCAGGGCGCTTCACGGGTGAAGCCGGCCCGCGAGGACTCCTCGCCGTTTCCGGACAGAAGTGCGCCGATGCGGCCTCTGCGAATCTTGTTGGCCGAAGACAACCTCGTCAATCAGAAGGTGGCGCGCCGCGTGCTGGATCGGTTGGGCTATCAAGCGGATGTCGCCGCGAACGGCATTGAGGTCCTCGAAGCAGTGGAGCGGCAACCCTATGACGTCATCTTGATGGACGTACATATGCCTGAGATGGACGGCATTGAGGCGACAAGGAACCTCAGAAGAAGACTACCGGCTGACCGCCAGCCCATCGTGCTCGCCATGACGGCAGCGGCAACCACCGAGGATGAGCAGGCATGTCGTCACGCCGGCATGGATGGCTTCATTACAAAGCCGGTGCGCTGAACAGTTGGCGCACGTGCTTGAGCGGTATGCCGCTACTTATTCGCGCGACGACGACTGAGTAGTGCCAGGAGCAGCGCGCCGGTTGCCGCGATCCAGACCCAGTCCAGGTCACCGGGACCGCCCGGTCCCGTGCGCGGCGTCGTTCGCTGAATTCGCACCAGTTTGTATTCCGCGGTCACTTGCGCCAATTCAGTATCGCTCATCGATAGCGGGCGGACGCCGGCTGCGTAGGCCGCAAAGCCACTGTTGATTAAGACCTGGCGCATGATTGGCAGGCGTTGGTCGGCAGGCATCTCAGATAGATCAGTTGCGGCGCCGGTCCACCAGCCTTCGGGAAGCCATACTTCCACGGATGGATTCACCACCAGATTTCGATACCAATCCGACACCGCGCCAAACCCGGCAACGCAGTAGATGTCGCCATCGATGATGGCATAGTTGACCGGCGTGCGCCGGCTGCGCCCCGTCTTGCGGCCCGTGTGCGTAATCACCATGATGTACCCTACATAGCGATTGCGCAGTCCCCAGTGGTGCAGGCCCAGCCGCCACATCAGCACCATAAATTTGTTGCCATATTTGAACGCCGTGCGTGCAGTTTGATCAGCAGAAATGCTCATGGTTCCTCCGTCCAGAGTAAGGGTGCTGGCGGCAACGGTCCCGTAAACTGCCGTGCGTAGGCAACAAATGGTTCAGTCACGTCAAAAGCGGTTGGATTGGTGAAGTGGGCGGGCAGGCGCCGTTCATACCCAATGACCCGTTCAAAGGGTGTCAACTCCGTATACCAACCATGCTCGCGCAGGCGAATCGCCACCATCTCGCCTGTCACGCCGGCCATGGCTGCAGAAACTGCTTCACGACCGACCGTTTGCGCCATGTCGCGATCGGCAGGACTTGCCAGACTCCGATTCGAACGCTGTGCGGTGTTCAGCCTGACCTGACGGCACCTGAGACGCAGGCGTTCCTGCACCCGTCGCACAAGATAGGAGGAGACCCCGGCCGACATGCTCAGGATTCGCTGTCCCGATGGATCATGTCCGGCGCTGCCGAGGCGCTCAGCCCAATAGTTGCCCTGGGCGTCGTGCACACCTTCCGCAGCCACAACGACGCAGATGCCGTCCGTCGCGATGCTCGCGTCGATCCGTTCGAACACGCGCTCCTCATCGACCGGGGTCTCTGGCAATAAGATGAGGTGTGGAGGATCCCCCACCTGCGTCCGTGCCAACGCCGCCGCAGCCGCAAGCCATCCCGCATGCCGTCCCATCACTTCGATGACGACGACCTGATCAAAACCACGCATAGCATAGAGATCAAGCGTGACGTCCTGTGTCGAGTAGGCGACATAACGGGCTGCGCTGCCGTAGCCGGGCGTCACATCGGTGCCGGCCAAATCGTTATCGATGGTCTTTGGGATGCCGATCACCCGTAGGGAAACCCCTTCAACTGCGGCGACCGCATTCAGGCGTTGCGCCGCCGCCATCGTGCCGTTGCCGCCTGCCAACAGCACAACGCCGATCCCGGCTACGTCGAGTTGGCGCACCATAGGCGCAAAGTTGCCATCCTCCGGCCGGTGCCGGCTTGCGCCAAGCGCTGCACCCGGCTGATGCGCCAATCGATCGAGGTCTGCTTGCGTCAAGCCGGTGAGATCGACCCAATTGCCGGTCTCCAGTCCGTGGAGACCATAGCGACTACCAAAGATCCTCCCTTGTCCCGGCACGTGCTGCCAAGCTGACACCGCTCCCGCCAGGGAAGCGTTGAGAACGGCTGTCGGTCCCCCACATTGGGCGATAAGTGCGTTCATACTACGCCCAGAGATGGGCATACTTGAGACCACTGCCCGTATTGAATAACACCACAGACTCGTCGGGCTTGACCCAGCCGCTCTCCTTGAGTTTCACTAATCCAGCCAGACAGGCGGCGCCCTCCGGCGCTGGGAATATCCCCGTTTTGCTCCCCATCACCCGCGCATACCGCAACATTTCTTCATCGGGCACGGCCAAAGCGGTGCCGTGGCTGTTGCGGATCGCCCGCAGGATCAAGAAATCACCGATGGCCACCGGCACTCGCAACCCATCCGCCACCGTTTTGGCGCCTTGCCAGAGTTCGGCAAATTCAACACCCTGCTCATAAGCGCGGACGATCGGAGCGCAGCCTGTACTCTGGACGCTCACCATACGTGGGCGTGCTGAACCAATCAACCCCATCTGCTCCATCTCATCAAAGGCCTTCCACATGCCCACAAGCCCCGTGCCCCCGCCGGTCGGGTAGATGATCACGTCGGGTAGCTGCCACCCAAGTTGCTCTGCGACCTCATATCCCATCGTCTTCTTGCCTTCGATGCGATAGGGCTCGCGCAGCGTCGACACATCAAACCACCCGTATTTTGCCACCCCGCGCACCTTCACCCCACAGTCGTTGATGAGACCATTGACCAGATTGACATTCGCGCCAAGTTCACGGCATTCCACCTGAAACAGACTCGGCACGTCAACGGGCATATACACATGGGCAGGGAGACCGGCGGCGGCTGCATAGGCGCTCATCGCACAGGCGGCATTGCCTGCGCTTGGAATTGCAAGTTCCTTCGCCCCCAGTTCGTAGGCACGGCTCACCGCCACCCCCAAGCCGCGCGCCTTGAAGCTGGCAGTGACATTCAGCCCTTCGTCTTTGATGTAGACTCTGCAGCCGAGTTCTTCACCCAGGCGCTTCGCATCATGTAGCGGGGTCCAGCCTTCACCCAACTTGAGCATGGCCCAATCATTTTGAACGGGCAGGACCTCTTCATACCGCCACAGACTGGCCTCGCGATCTTTCAGGCTGGCTCTGGTCAGTGTCTCCTTCGCCTTGTCAAGGTCGTAGCGCACCAGGAGCGGCTTGCCGCATTCCTGGCAGAGATTGATCAATTGATTTGCGTCGTACGTCTTTCCACAGTAGCCACACTCCAGGTGTGTCATGGTGGATGCGGTGCTCGCCATGCAAGCGATCCTTTCGTCTGTATTCAAATTACGCTTTTCGATGATCCCACACTTCGTGATTTACCACATCCGCCGGCCGCTCACCCCGCAAAAAGGTGAGCACGCGTTCGACCGCCATCGTCTCCATGCGCGTGCGCCCTTCAAAAGTGACGGAAGCCATATGCGGCGTCGCTACGACATTGGGGTGATCGCGTAGCCGGAGACTGACAGGAGGTGGCTCGGGGTCAAATACATCCAACCCCGCCCCGAGCAGATGTCCATCGTCAAGCGCCGCCAGCAAGGCTTCTTGATCGACCAGGGTCCCCCGCGCCATGTTGAGCAAGTAGCTGCCGCGCTTCATCTGCCGGATGCGCCGCTCATCCATCAACTTGTAGGTCTCCGCCAGCGCCGGCGCATGCAGGCTCAAAAAATCGGCTTCGGCGATCACGCGATCCAAGGAAGCCAGTTCGATCCCCTGTGCCGCGGCCTGTTCCTGTGTCACATAGGGATCATAGGCCAACACCTGCATCTCGAAGCCAAGCCGGCAGATTTGACCGACGCGCCGCCCGATGCGTCCAAGACCAACCAGCCCCAGCGTCTTGCCAAGCACTTCATCGCCCATGAGGATCCCATTGCGAGGTCCCCAACGCCCCTCGGCAAAGTTGGCGTTGCCTTGTTTTAACCGTTTTGCCAGCGCCAGGAGCATGGCCACGGTATGCTCGGCAGTTGATTCAGTCGGTCCATCCGGCGTGTTCGTCACCACAATCCCGCGTGCTGTTGCCGCCGGAAGGTCGACATTGTCGACGCCGATCCCAACGCGCGCGATCAGGCGCAGGTCTGGACACGCATCCATGACGGCGCCATCGTAGCGTAGGAGCGACGAGGCAATGATCGCCTGTGCACCCGTTGCATTTGCATAGATCGGGGTGGCTGGCAAGGCATGCAGCACTTCGACAGTCGCCGGCAGCAGGGCGGCCGTCGCATCGAAGAGCGGCGCTTCAAGCCATACCTGGGTTCGTTGTGGAATCGCCACGGGGCATTCTCCCAGTGCAGTGGTTGGTTCTCTTGATGGATGTGGAGAGCTCAGGGGCGTCTCCAATTTTCCGCCCGTCGCCGGAATTGTGCAAATCAGGCAGGTAGAATCTGCGGCATCTATGCTGCCATCGCCGGGATGGCCGGCTGTGCCGTGGCCAGATCGGTGGTAATGGCCAGGTCCGCATGGCTGCGGAGGAGTGTGACCGGGTAGTCGACATCTTCACCACTCGCATCTTGGACATTGGGGCTGCCAAAGAGCGCAATCCGCAACACCGCCCGCTGCCAGGCGCCGCCCTGGCAATAGAGCCTGATGCGCCTCGCCCCAAGAATGGCGGCCATCCCCAGTGTCACCGCCATCGGCGGCAGCGCCGCAAAGTTACCCCCCGCCGCGCGGGTGGCGTTCATCACGACCGTTTCTGGCGCCAACTGCACCAGCCGTGTGCGGCTCGCCTTAAACTCGGCGGGCGTCAGGCGAAACCACCGGCTGATCGGCGGTTCGTTGAACGCGATGTGGCCGTGGACGCCGATCCCCCCGTAGCAGGTGTCGATGCCTCCAACCGCGTGGATCTGCGTCTCGATCTCGTCAAGCCGCCGCGGATTCGGGAAATGAATCTGGGCATCGGGCGGCGCCAGGCCGGCGTCCAACTGCGCAAAGAGCATTCGGCGCGCAAACCCTTCAAAACTGAGCGGATGGTCAACGCTCACCGCCTGTCCCTGCCAGTCACAATATTCGTCCATAAAGAACAGATGGGCATGCCGCCACGAGATGTGCGCACGGTTGCAGCGTTCGGCAAGCAACGGATACTGGTTGACCGGGCCTACGGGGAGGATCAGCTTTGTGGGGTGGCCGGCGGCATTGTTCGCTGCAAGCTCGTCGGCAATTGCCTGGGCGAAATCGGCAAACAGCACAGGGAGACTCTCAACCACGGTGAGACGAACCGGACTCCGGGATGGTAGATCCGCCGCCGGCAACTGGAAGATCGGATGCAGGTCCATGTGATATACTTACGCCATTCCAGCATTCAAAGCCAATGAAAAAGGAGGCACTATGGGCATTCGTCGGATCGGTATCATTTCGATCCCGGTAAAAGACCAACAGGCGGCCAGGCATTTCTACACGGAGGTGTTGGGCTTCTCCGTGATGCGCGACAACCCCATGGGCCCGGATCAGCGCTGGATCGAGTTGGCGCCGGCGCCCGGTGAAACCACCATCACGCTTGTCACCTGGTTCGACAAGATGCCACCGGGCAGTGTACAAGGTGCGCTCCTCGAGGTGGATGGCCTCGACGATGTCGTGGCGCACCTGCAGGGAAAAGGCCTTACCTGTACTGCAATCGAAAGCGCACCCTGGGGCAGATTCTCAACGTTCAGCGACCCGGACGGCAACGGCTGGGTGTTGCAGGAAAATGCACCGGAGATGCCGGAAGTATAAGAACTTCACGAGAACTGCGGCAACCACTCTGCAAACGAACCCAAAAAGTCATCCAGGATCGCTCGCGCCCGGTCAATATCGTTGATCATCGGGTCCAGCAGGAGCGCCTGGAGTGCTAGCGCGCGATCCCCGGTGGCGGCGGCGTCCACCACGACCGACGCCAATTCCACCTCACGACGGCACAATTCAGTGATTGCCGGCGGCAACGCCGGCACACTGACACCGTGAATCCCGGCACGATTCAGCACACAGGGCACCTCTGTAATGGCCCAGTCGGGCAGCCCGGGCAGCGCTCCCCGATTGGGAATGCTGACGGCAGGATAGTAGGTGTTCGCATCGTAGGTGATGCCCAAGATCATCTCTACTGCCCCTTCGCTGTGGACGGTGCGCAGGTGCTCGATCGGCTCGATTCCCGCCGCCATCGCATCCGCGCGCGCCCGCACGTTCTTGCGCCGGGTAATATTTCCGTCCCAACTCTGTAGCTTGAGATCGTATTTCTCCCACGGCTTTGCCAACGGGTCATGCGTCCAGGCCAGGTATTCCACCATATGCGTGTCACCGGCCGTCGGACAAATCCCGAAGATCTCAAAGAGTTCCCGCGTCATCGGTTCAAATGTGCGGCGAAACCGGTTGAGGTATTGCTCACGAAATAGCGGATAGACGTCTTCGCCGGTCTTGCGGTCGACCAGGCTCTGAATCCAGGCAAAGTGATTGATACCGGAAGACAGAATATTGAACCGTTCATATCCGGTCCGGATCATTTGCATCAACGGCGGAATATTCGTGGCGTCGGTATGCACGTTAAATTCGTCACCGTTCGGCGTCTCGATGCCGTACTCGTCAGCAAGCACCGCTGCCACCATCGCATAGGCCCACAAGAACTGGTGGCAGAGACCCACACACCGGATGCGTGAATAGCGATTCACCGCCATCCCCAACCGGCTCAGGGGATTGGTGAAGTTGATCATCCACGCATTTGGGCAAAGTTCTTCCATGTCGTGGGCAATATCGAGCATCTCCGGGACGTTGCGGCAGGTGTGGGCGAAGCCGCCTGGACCGCTGTTTTCCGCATACGGTTGGCGCACGCCGTGGCGCAGGGGAATTTCCCAGTCTTGACGCCACACCACCTCACGGGGACCGACCTGGATACAGACGATCACGAAATCGGCATCGGGCAGCAGTGTGCGCCGATCGGTGCTCGCCTGGATCGACATGCCGGCATCCCACTCGCGGTTCATGCGTTCCGCAAGCTGATGCATCGTCTCCAGCGTCTGGGCGTTGATGTCGCACAGCCCCAGCGTCGCCCCGCGCAGTTTTGGCTCGCGGATCAGTGTCGCCAGCGCTCCGGTGCCAAAGATGGCGCTTCCCGCGCCGATGACTACGATTTTTATGCTCATGATTTTGGCGAAGTGTTGCGCCCCCAAACGGGCATTAGTGGATTACAGTGGCAAATATAGGACTACGCCATTCCATTCAGAGGGATCGCTACATCGTATCAGTAGTAGGATCTGGTCAATCGCATCTCTCACAGGTAGGCGGTCGTTTAGGATGATGATACCAGGCATCGGTCTACCTGTGATGACGCGGGCATACGCGAAATCGGGTATCGTGGCCCGATCGTGTGTCAGTAATAACCGATTGTGGTCTGCCGCCCATTCGAGTAGTATGGGGTCGGCACACCCTGGACACACATCATAGGTGCGTACGACATCAAGTGTTGGTTCACGAAGAAGTAGACCACGCAAGATATCGCTGTTGAAGTTTTCGTCACCGATGAGCTTCCACATAGCATACAGGATCAGCCATGAGCCTGCGCAAGGATACGGTTTCGAATCTCCGTAACGTCGCGTTGCCCCTGCTCAACCCGAGATTGAACCTGTACTGACGTATGTTCTCGATCAATTAGGTAGTTGTCCACGTCCTGTCGATGATGGAGATAATACGCAACCGTGGCATATACGTCGGGTAACGTGAGAGTCGGATATCGTAGTACGATAGCCTCAGGTGTCGCTCCATCCTGGAACGCGCGAACAACCATCTCAATCAAGACCCTGGAGTTCCCCACGCGCACTGCGCCATATTCGTCCTGCAAAAATGGCGGAGCATCGGTTCGGATGGCAAAGCTTAACATCGTTTAGCCTCTACCGCGTTAGTCACAGTATTGCAGTGTTCAGCGTCAATGCCTTTGTCAATTATAGCAGCAGTGCCGTGCATCGTCACCTTCCGCCAAAACCCGTCAAAGTCACACCTTGGACGAAGTAGCGTTGAGCGACAAAGAAGAGAATAATGATCGGGGCCAGCATGAAGGTGCCGGTCGCAAAGACGAGTTCCCAACTCGTGGCATACGCGGCGTCGTTCATGGCGCGGATGCCGACCGCCAACGTCCACGTGGCCGGCTTCAGGTAGACCAACGCCTCCAGAAACTCGTTGTAGAACTGGATGAAGGTCAGCAGAATCACGGTGATCAACACCGGCTTGCTCAAGGGGATGAAGATCTGCCAGAGGATGCGAAACGTGCTGGCGCCATCCATCCGCCGCATCTTCCAATTCCACCGGAATGCCCATGAAGAACTGGCGGAGCAAAAAGACATAGAGCCCGTGCACGGCAAAAAACGTGGGCACAATCAACGGCAGGAACGTGCCCACCCATTTGAAAGGCCACACAAACAAATAGCTGAACATCAGGAAACGCGGGACGATTAAGATGATGGCCGGTAGCATCATCGTCGCCAACAGCAGGGCAAAGACGAAGTTCCGCCCGGGCCAGCGCAGGCGGGCAAAGCTGAACGCCACCAGACAGGAGGAAAACGTGACGCCAATGACCGCAAAGAAACAGACGATCATGGTGTTGGCAAAGTAGAGCCACAGCGGCGCCATCTCGAACGCTTTGGTGTAATTGCCCCACTGGGGTTGTTCCGGAATCCACCGGATCGGCACCACGAAGATTTCGGTGGACGCCTTCAACGACGACGAGATCATCCACAGCACAGGCACCAACGCCATGACCGAAAGCAGAATCAGGAGAATGTGGCTGCCAAGGTGCGCAGACAGGTCGCGCAACTGCCGCTGCCGCTTCGCCTGCGTAGCCCGCTCCTCCACACGCTTATTCGCCTTTGTCTGCTCTACACTCTCAACTGCACTCTGCATATTACAAACTCTCTACTCCCGATCATCCGACTCGTAGTACACCCAGCGCCCAGACAGTCGGAATTGGAAAAAGGTCAACACGATGATGACCAGGAACAGCAGCCAGGACAGCGCCGCAGCATATCCAATCTTGCTGTACTCAAACGCGTTGCGGTAGATACTGAGCACCATAAACAGCGTCGCATCCTGCGGGCCACCCTTGGTCATGATGAGTGCCGGCGCAAAGACCTGGAAATTGCCGATGATCCCAACCACAAAATTGAAAAAGATCACCGGCGTCATGATTGGGATCGTGACGCTCCAGAATTTGCGCCACGGACCGGCTCCATCCAACGCAGCCGCCTCCAGCAGCGATGTTGGTACGTTCTGCAGACCGGCGAGAAAGATCACCATCTGCGTCCCCATCACCCAAATGCGCATAAAGATAAAAGCCGGCATCACCAGCACAGGGTCAAAGAGCCAGTTTTGGGGTGGGATGCCAAACCAGCCGGTCACCTCATTGATAATCCCAAATTCAGGATTGTATGCGCGCTGCCAGATGAAGGCGCTGACGACAATGGGCACGATCACCGGCAAATAGAGGAAGGTGCGATATAAGCTCCGGCCGCGGATCGGCATGTTAAGGAGCACCGCACAGCCAAATGCCAACGCCAACTGCAGAGGAACACTCACAAACGCATAGTAGACGGTTGCCCACAGCGACTGCCATGTTTTGGGGTCTGAAAACATCTCTTGCAGGTTGCGCATGCCGACGAAAGCCGGCGGGGACAGGTGGTTATATTTCTGAAACATCAACACAAATGACCAGGCCATCGGGAATGCGATGAACACCAGAAACCCGATGATGAACGGGGACGCGAACAGATAACCTTCAATCGCTTCACGGCGACGGAAGGCGGAGCGGCGTGGTCGATTCGTCGTTGCAGTGGTGGTCATGGGAAATGCGAATTACGAATTACGAATTACGACAGGCGTCTCGAAAATGGATCCAATCGTAATTCGTAATTCGTAATTTCCTATGGTTTAGCCCTTGCTAGCATAGTAGTCGTCCAGCAGTTTCTGTACGCCCTCATCCACCTTGGGCAATACGTCGGCTGCTGTGGCGCTGCCGGCGATCAGCGGATCCCAACCGACCGGCTTCACAACTTCGTTCCAATACTGTGAGCGTGGTAGACCGCTGATCACATCCACTTCACCCTTGGAGAAAGCTTCGACGAACGCCTTGGTGTTGGTCAGACCATGATTCTTCTGCACCATCGGCGCCCAGAAACTTTCGACCAGGTCAAAGTTGTTGGGCAGACGTCCCGTCTTTTCAGAGAAGATCTTTTGCCCTTCCTCGCCGCTCATGAACTTGATCAGATCCCAGGCAGGATCGGTGGGTGCGGTGCTGAACATGACCACGCCCTCCGCCCAACCACGATGCGGGCGGGCTTCATCCGCCTGCTTTGGCATCAGGACGACATCAAAGTCCACGGCCTTGCCCTGCTCTGTTAGTTCTGGCGTCACCATCCGCGGGAACCACCAGGGACCTTCATACTTCATCGCAGATTGTCCAGCCTCAATGCCGCCAGCGCCAGCATCCAAATCAGCCGGCGATGGGCTGATGCCCTGCTTGTAGAGATCGCTCGCTACGAGTTGGACGATGTCCTGGATCTCCTTCTGATTGAACTGGGACTTCTTTGGATCAATCAGTTGATCAAATTCCTGCGCACCGGTGCCGCGGATCCAGTGGATGTCGCGGAACCAGTTGCCATTGGTCTGATACCCCCATTGCTTGACGTCGCCGTCCTTCTTGGTCAGTTTTTGCGCGGTATCCAGGAATTCCTCAAAGGTCCAGTCATCGGTTGGGTAGGGGATGCCTGCTTCGTCGAAGGGCTTCTTGGCGTAAAACATCACCATCGTGGCCAACTGCATTGGCGTCAGATAGGTGTCGCCATTGCGCTCCGTGTAATCCTTGACGACCTGCACCGGCGCCCAGGCGTAGTCGAAGCTGTCACGCTTGCGCAGCTCGTTGAAGCCCGTCAGGACACCATTCTCGGCAAACAACTGGAAGCCCCAACCTTGCATGGAGGCGATGTCAGGATTGCTGCCCCCCGCGTACTGTGTCTGCAGCGTGGCGTAGTAGCTCTCATCATTCGGCAGAAAGACCGCTTCAACGGTGGTGTTGGGGTTCTTTGCCATGTACGCCTCGGCCAGCGCCTGAAATGCCGGTTGATCGGCCTGGCCAAACGCCATCACAGAGAGCTTCACCGGGGTCTGCGCAGGCGCTGCAGCTGCGCCGCCTGCGCCGGTCTGGGCTGCCGGCGCGACCGGCGCAGCGCACGCCGCAAGGGCGAACGTGGCCGCTCCCCCTGCGCCTACCATGCGCAGAAAGTCACGCCGAGAGATTCCATTCGTGGTCATAGTCATCTCCTCTCAATATTCTCCTGCGATTTAGACTGCTGGGAACCTGAACTTCGACCTGCAAAACCAACAAAAAGCGCCGTTCGCCTTGAAGGGAGGCTTACACACTGCGCATCACATCACGCAGCTCACGACAGCTGATGGGCACGATTCGTTCTGCCTCCAGGAAATGCCGGAGGCGATCTGATTGAAGATACTGGTACTCAAATGTGCGCCAGAAGGCGCGATCGGGCCCGATTGTTTCAATATCCCCCGGCGCATTGGGATGCAGGCTGAAATAGGTGATACCGGGCGGCAGGTCGTGTAGCATCCGCTCGTAGAGCGGCGCACGGCCACCTTCTGCATCGGTCACATGGTAGCCGGGTGTGATGCGAAAATGATCGACGAGCGGCATGCCACGCGCTTCCAATGCGCGCACAAACTGCGCCCACTCTGCGTCGTCATGTCCGCCAAAACCGAGTGAGGTCGCATAATCATCAATGTGGCGAATCACCAGCACCGGCACCCGGTATTCGAAGCCAAATTCGACGTAGTCAGTGAACAACTCCGGGAAGAATGCAATTCCCATATGGTTGTCAATGTGGGTGAAGTCGATGCCGGCGCGCACCACAAGCTCAATTTGCGCGCGGAACTCCGTTACTGCGGCCGCGAGGTTCATGTGCGGCCGCGTCATCGGTGGGCGATGCCAGAAGTTGCCGGTTTCATCGAGCAGTCCACTTGCCGGATCGCGCGTCGTGATCGGTCCCCAACGATACCCTGTCCACTCACTGTTGAGCGTTAAATGGACGCCCAAATCGAGCTCGGGATGCTTCGCCACATGCGATACCAGTTCAGACGACCAGGGACAGGGAACCATGACGGAACCCGTTTTCAAGATGCCGGCCCTCATCAGGTCGATATATGCCTGATTGCTCCCGTGGCACATGCCCACATCGTCAGCATGGAAAATCACCAACCGCGCATCGGATGGATACCCTAGTTTTTCCAACAGTGGATTTGGATCTTCAGTCACAGATGCCTCTTCCGAAACAGCAGGGACTCATGCCGTCAACTCGAGCACTTGAATTCCAGATAGCCGGGCGAAATTGCGTAACTCCTCGCAAAAATCTCCATAGGTGATGCTGACGTGGTGTTCCAGTCCGGCTCGCATCATGCGGTCGAACACTTCAATGGCAGGCCGGTCGAAATGAATGACGCCACTCGTTCCCGAATAACTGATCGGCGCTTGTACCATGTCGCCGCCGCCGATGGCCAGTTGGTAGCCGAGCACACCCCCATCTAGTTGCGTCCGATGTAGGCGTGCGATCGTAACGCGGCCAGGTCGTAAAGGAAACTCAAACAGTAACGGCAATTTCCGGTTGCTGTGGATTGCACCGCGCACACCGGCCTCAGGATCTGCCATACTGACTGGGGCCAGACCACAGTGCCACAGGACACCACTATCTGTCACGGGATCAATCGACACCAGATCGGTGATAAATGCCTGTGCTCCACTCACTACCTGGAGCAACAACGAGGTCACCGTGCCATTGATGTCTGCTTCACAACTGGCGGGGCAACGTTCCTCGTTGAGCACACTCATCGCCCCACAGGCCGCACAGCCCAATGTCGTAAAGAATTCGGGCCAACAACGCACAGCTACGGCATCGAGTTGGAGGCGATCTACAGCCTCGCGGAGCGCGACATAGACGCCTGCCGTGCCTGCCGTGGCCACCGCATCAAGTTCCGCCAGGTTCGGCGTAAATGCGGCGACGCGATCTAGAAATTCACCCTTTGCGGCGCTGTCCGCTTGCGCAGCCTGCGCCAGGGTCGCATCCAGTTCCAGTTCGACAACCGCCGTACCAAACAGTCGCTGCAGATCGGTGGCGTCATATGCACAAGTGTCAAACCCAATTGGATGGCGGCCAATCAGCCCAATTCGCGCGCTTTGAAGCGTACGCCGGGCTCGCCCTGCACGGGCTAAAACCTCGACTCTCGCAATCGCACTGGAATCATTTACTGGGGCAAGCACATAGTCAAACGCAATCCGCCGCAACATCAGCGCATGGCCTGCCAGATTGATACCACACAAACTGTTTAGGCGCAAACGACCACCGCTGCGCTCATCGGGCGTGGCCCACAACAGAATTGGCGCTCCCCGCTCGTGGGCAAGCGTCGCAAGTCGCACCGCCATTGAACTGTCCGCAAAGGAGGCTTGCAGCAGCACAAGCAGGTCAAACTCCGTACTTCCTAGCGCAGCCATCACACGGTCTGCACCGGTAGCGTCCATGATCAACTCGTTTGCAGTGCCAACCACCGTATGTCCAGCGTCGCGTAGGCTGGCTAATACAGTATCCGCCACTGATTGGGCCAAAGGTACATCAAACGTAGGGCGGGCAATTGCGACAAGCGCAATGGTTGTGGATTCAGCGGTCATCATGCCGTTTCCTCGCACAGAAAATCCGCAACCGTCACCGGTTGCCCGGTCGCGGCCGATCGATTTGCCGCCAGGACGATCGCCGTGGTCTCAAGCCCGGTGCGCAACGGCGTACGAATCGAGGCGGGGTCGCCCGTTCGCACCGCTTCGATAAATGCCCGGTTGACGCCGGTGTGAAGTGGCACCGTGTTCGCCCACTCTTCAACGCCAGTTGGCGTATACAACTGGACCCGTTTGTCCGTCACGCGCACCATGCGGTCACGCAGGCAAAAATCCGCAGCCGGTTCCTTCTGAATTTGCGAAAAGAGTGCGTAGGTGCCGGCGCAGACCCCGACCGCGCCGCGGGCAAAGTGTAGCGTCAGGGCGTAGCCGTCCCAATTCGTGAATTCGTCCTCCTGGTTGACCTGGCGTTCGTTGTAGGCGGCGTACACCACAGTGATGTCGCCGGCGATTGCCCGCGCCACATCGACCAGATGGATACTTTGGTCAACGATCTGGCCCCCGACAATTTTGCGGTCCCACATCCAACGGATGGGTGGGCGGGTCCAATACCAACGGAGGTTCACCAGCGCAATCGGCGCCCCATCGATCAGTGCTTCCGCCCGGCGAAATGCCTCACTGTAGCGCCACTGGAGGGCATTCACGGCAATCAGCCCCTTGCGTTCGACTTCCTCCACCAGCCGATTGGCGGCGCGCAAATCCAGATCGAGCGGCTTCTCGATATACATGGCGACGCCATGCTCGGCGCAATCAAGCCCGGCCGCCGCATGTTCCGGGGTCGGCGTGCAGATGTAGACGCCATCCAGGCGCTCGCGCTCGAGCATCAGCCGGTGATCGGTGTAGGCAACACAGCCCCACTTTGCAGCAAAGGCCTCAGCGCGTCCCGCGTCAGTATCGCTGGCGGCAACAAAATCCACGTCAGGCTCGGTGTGGATCAGACCGGCATGCTCATTGGCCATCCGCCCTGCACCGATAAAGCCGATACGAAGTTTCCTGGTCATACCCCTCACTCCATCTAGATGAATGCGACACCGGCGACGTGATCAGGGGCGACAGCTTCAGCGGCCGGGAGCGTTACCGGCGACGCCAGAAACTGTTCCAGATAGCGCTTGCTCCAGAGCAGCGACTGCAGGATCGAGCCTTCATCACGCTCCCACACGGCGTCTTCATGTTCGATGCTCAGGCAGCCGCTGTAGTCCGCCTGCTGCAGGAGACTGATGATCGTCGCCCAATTCAGCTCTCCCCAGCCCGGTAAGGTGTACCGCCACCACCCTTCGCCGTCAATGCCTTCGCGGGCCAGACGGCGCGATCAAGCAACGTGTCCTTGACATGGACATGGGTGACACGTGACGCGAATTCGTTCAGCGCGGCGCCGGCGTCGACAAACTGCCAGACAAGATGGCTCGGATCGAAACCGAGTGTCAGTTCCGGAACAGCCGCAAATAGTTCATGCCACATGGCTGGGCTGGTGGCGACATTCCCGACTGCGGGGCAATTCTCAATTGCAAGGGTCACGTTGCCTGTGCGCGCAAGCGGAAGCACTTGTCGCTCAAACCACTCGATCACAGCGGGAAGATTGGCGCGCAAGCTTTTCCCCGGTTCGCGTCCGGTGGCAAGGACCACGAGTGGAATCCCCTGCTCGCCGGCAAAGCGCACGCGATCCAGCACGTTGCGTTGGTGCAGTGCCCGTTCATCCGGGTTGCCTGCCAGCACGTTGCGGCCATACGTAAGCGATGCAATGCGCGCCCCGCTCCGCCGCGCTGCATCGAAGTCAGCGGGCTTCAGCGGCACGGCTGGTCCGACCTCAATGCCATCAAAACCATTCTCCACCGCCCAGCGCGCCAGTTTGGGCAGGCTCCACGGCTGGAAATGTTTTGAGAAGGTCAGTACATTGGTATGAAAAGTGATTGGGGGACGAAAACCGGTGTATTGCATAGGAGTGACCTCGGATCGTGTTGCGTATTGCGTATTGCGTATCTCGTACCGAAGGGACATCGGCACTGCCGTGTCCGTTTTGTTGCCGGGCCCTAAGCCCACAACGTGATACGCCTCACGGTTCCATACTGGCCTCAGGCGCACGATGATAGACGATCTCATCCGTGGATAGCGCCATGGTGGCCCCACTGATGGCCGACTGTAGGACGGTGACAAGCACGTCCGTCGCGTCCACGACGCCGGCGCTGAATGCATCTACAACCGCTTCCTGCGTGACATCGAAGGTTGCAGGTGCGCCTGCACTGCGGACGCTCTCCACAACCAGCGAAGCGGGGTGCACCCCGGCGTTTGCTAGCAACCGATGTAGCGGCGCACTGAGTGCGTTGGCGACCACCTGCATCCCCGTGCGGACTTCGTCCGCACCATCCCAATTCTTGGCGCCGTCGATCACGGCTTTTGCACAGTGCAAAAACGCGGCGCCTCCCCCCGGCGCCAATCCACCCTGCTGCGCCAGTGAGAGCACCTTCAAGCCGCGTTCAGCGTGGACGCGCCGCACTTCTGTGGCCAAAGCACTGGTTGCACCTACTTTTAGCACGGCCAGCCCTCCGGTCAAAGCGGCAAGGCGACGCACGAGCGCGGGTCGTTCAGCATCGTCCAGCGCCAACCTTTGGAGGCGCCCGCGGACCAGGTTGACTTCGGTCTGCACTGCCTTGCGCCGATCAGGACTGGCGGTGATCGCTAGCCGATCAGCGGCATACTCCACCCGCACCGCAGCGCCAAGGTCTCCAATCTCGGCCTGAGTAGAGGATCGCGGCGCATGTCCCCCCAGGAGCGTCGCCCCCGTCAACATCGCAAGATCACGGAGCGCCCAGGCGCGTTCGTCGCCCACCGCGGTCAGCGTAGCGCCCAGCAAACGTAGGCGGCGCTTGTCTGCCGGTTGGGTGTGATTTGCAACCATCAAGTTGAGCGCACTCCCGCCGATCTCGGGGGCAACGATCAGTAGTGCATCGTGACCGTTCAAAACCGCGGCATTCAACAGCGGCAACGCTGCTTCGGCACTGGTGAGTGGTTGATCCAGGAGGGCAATCGCTGGTGAGGCCAGGGTGGCGCGCCGGTGTTGGGATTCTGTGTAGAACGAACTACTGCTGATTCTTGCGCCATAGACTGCACCTGCAACGTAAGTGCGTTCGACATAGGGCGCCATGTAGGTCTCGATCTGCACATATGCGTCAGGACCCAGCAGGTAGCTGATTTCGCCCAACACCGATGCAAGCGACTCGTCGCGCGTCATGCTACGCGCCGCCGCCGCAAGTTGCGAGACATCGCTAAGCGGCCGTGCCTGCCGGCGTAATGCGGTGATGGCAAGATCCGCCCCCAATCGCATACCTTGCGTGACCAGCATTGCATTGGCGCCTGCAGCCACCTGGCGGACGCCCCCATCTACCAATGCGCGCAGCAGCACGGCGGTCATGGCGCCACCGTCGCCGGCACGTTGTCCCACGCGCCAGACCACATTGCGCACAATCATGGCCCCGACATCAAGGCGCGGGTCGCCGAAACTGAGAATCCGGCGTACGATAGTCGCCGAATCATCGAGAAAATCGACCTGGTGAGGGCGGTTGCCCGTACTCACCACAGGCGAACCGGCCGGTCCCAAAGTGACGGCAAGCAGCTCCGCCATCGCCGCGATCCCGCGCTGCATCTGTCGCAGTGCCTGCGGTTGCACGGTAAGTCCCGGCATGCGGTTCCTATCACGGGAAGAAGCACTCATGGGATTGGATCTGCACTGGAGTTGACCGGGGCGAGAATTGACGCAAGCGCATTCGCCTTACGTTACGCCCATCATACTTGAATACAGCGGAAAAGGCTAAATCAATTTTGTTCGTTCCTCTTTCTCCCGCGCCCTATGCTAAAATCTTTGCCATGCCAGCCATCCTTTCGCTCAGCGCTGAATCCTCCAAGCTTTGGGCTGCAGGACCGGAGGGTCTATTCTCCGTCCAGAATACCAAACTGGAAGAAGTAATCCAGCCACAATCCGCGCTCACCTGTTGCCTCGCGTGTGATGGGCGGCTATTTGCCGGCGGCGCCCCGCATGGGGTTGCCTATTCGCTTGATCGCGGCGCTACCTGGCAAGGTGGCTGGATGGATGGGGTCACCAGCCGGGTGACGGCGCTCGCTGCCGATCCGCGCGTGATGGAAACCGGTGTTCTGCTGGCCGCAACGGATGGCGAGGGCATTCTCCGCAGCCAAAATCGCGGCCAAAGCTGGAGCGTTTGCAACTTCGGCCTACAGAGCTACGCGATCCTCACGTTGGTCTGGGCGCCACCGGTCACAGGGTGGCCTTCCTGGGAGATTGTCTTTGCCGGTACCGATGAGGGGTGCTACCGTTCACCCAATGGCGGGCGCGGCTGGAAACGCTGTGATGGAATCCGTGGGGTGGTGCAGGCGCTTGCCGTGGCTGCGGACTTCGGAGCGACCGGCCTCGTGCTTGCCGGGACCGAAGACACCGGAGTCTGGCGCTCCACCGATGGCGGCCAGACCTTCGAACCTGTTCGCGCGGCGCCGCAATCGGTCAACGCCATGGCGACAGGCGGCGGGAAGTGGTGGGCAAGCGACGCCGCCGGGATCTGGTGTTCACCCGACGGCGTGCACTGGTCATTGTTGGAGGGTCCATCGCCTGCGCTCGTGCTGCTCGCACAGGGCGACCAGTTGCTCGCAGGCAATAGGACTGGCATACAGTGGATAACTCAGGGCGCCCAGGCAATTTGCTCTTCCAGCCACCCGTTATTCAAATAGTCCGGCTCGAAAATCACCCGGCCGTCTACCGGCCCCGGCAGTTTAGTTAGCAGTTGCTGATTGGAGCCGTCGGCATTCATCACCCACAGCCCCCAGGCGCCGGTGCGGTCACTCACAAAGGCAATGAACTCGCCATTGGGTGAAAAGGTTGGCAGCCCGTCATTGGCCTTTGCGGTCGTCAACTGCGTCACTTTGCGGGTCACCAGGTCAATTGAGTAGAGATCCCAGTTGCCACTGTCAAAGGACATAAAGGCAACGGTCCGGTTGTCACGCGCCGCAGCGGGTGCGCGCAGGGAACGCGTTGTCCAGATCACCTGTTGGCCGCTGGCATCCACCCCACTCATCACCTTGAGTTCTTGCTGCATGTCAGACAGGCGGATGTCGCCATAGGTGATTTGGTTGTCCAGCATCCAATACGGATCCTCGCCGAATAGATTACCAGCACCCCACTCCCACGCCCGCCGATTTTGTTCGTCAGTCCAGGCGTAATAAAGCCGGTTGCGGCGGTCGCTCTCACGATACGAGGAGAAGGCGACCTTTCTGGCATCCGGTGAGAATGAAGGCAGCGTATCTTCCAGTTTGTCGGTGACACGCCAGGCGCCGCTGCCATCGGCGTTGGCGATGACAACCCCGCGATCATCGACGCGCCAGTTTCGATAAGCCAGTTTCCGTCCATCATACGAAAGCGCCGGCGCACTGGCGTTTTCAACGACCGAGTGCAGACCGGTCCCATCCGCATTCACCATCCAGATGTCATACCGCTGCCGATTCGTATCAAAAACCGGCACGGCCAACTTTCCATAGATGCCCGGCGGCGGTGAATAGGGCTTTGCTACGACCGGGGCGACGGCGACCGGAGCCACCGGCGTGATGACGGCAACAGGTTTGACCGCCCCAGGAACGGTCACGGCTGCGGTGGTCGTGACCGGCGCCGAGGGTGTAATCGGCACAACCACATTGGATACCGGCAGTTGCTTGATCGGAGCCGACACGGTTACCCATTGGGTGGAGATCCAGCCTGCCGGGGTCGAGACGCCAGGCCGCGCCACCAGCAGCCACGCGCCGGCACTGTCACGCGCCAACACCGGCAGCACCTGGCCGCTGACCGCGCGATCCACGATCGGATAATTGGCGCCCGGGCCGCTACGAATGTGTAGTCGCTGTCCCTTGGGCGTCACCACCGTGGCAAACACCGATCCAAAAGCCGAATCTGCGGCTGGGGTCACTGTCGTCGACGCCGTAATTGTCACAGCGGGGGTTACCGAAATCGTAACGGAGACCGGTTTTGTCGTCGTCATCGTGACAGACTCGGTGGGCGCCGGGGGAGGTGTTTGGGCCAATACAGGCACTGCTGCCAACCCCGCCAACAATGTGAGTACGCCTAGTAAAGCAATCATCGCAACTTGTGCAGATCGATTCATGATTCCTCCTTCACGAAAAAGGTCAGGTATAAGTTTTACACGTTAATAATGTATCACGTATTGCGTATCACGGACTGCGTGTCTCGTATCCTGTGCTCTCCACAACGGAATGCGTGATAAGGAATCCGCAATATGACACACGTATCACGTTTCACGTTTGACACACCCGTCACTGCGCTATTGTGAACGGGACAAAGCCACAAGTTGGTGGTCAACTCCCCACCTCAGATTAGCGTCTATCTATGAACGCCATCTCAGCATTTTTCGTTCGCAACATCGTTGCCGTCTACTTCTTTTATGGGCTGGCATTTTTTACGATGGGGATTGCCCTGCTGCTTGCCAGCCGGCGCTCCTCGCAATTTCGTTTTGCCGCAGCGATTCTGCCCCTGGCATTATTTGGTTTCGTTCACGCGGCAAACGAATTCTATGAGATGTTCCAGAAAATCGGATGGCAGACGAGCGCCCGCATGCCGAGCATGGCCGAGGAACTCGTGCGGCTGGGGCTGCTGGTCGCTTCATTCCTTTTGCTCCTGCTCTTTGGCCTGGTGCTGCTCAGCCCGAATCAGGAACGTCGTTCACGGATTTGGGGACCGCTAGTCTCCGTGCTGGCCTTGTGGTCAATTGGCGTAGTCCTGGTGATTTGGCGATGGCAACCGGCGCCGATGGAAGCAATTGCCATGGCCGACGACCTCGCACGCTATGGGATCGCCATTCCTGCGGCGATCATCGGGGCGTGGGCGCTCATGGCGCAACAGCGCACTTTTCGCGAGCAGAATATGTCGCGCTTTGGCCGCGATCTGGTCTGGGCAGCCGCAGCGCTCGTGCTTTACGGTGTAATCGGCCAGGTCTTTGTCGCAAAGACGCTGCTGATCCCATCACAAATCCTCAACAATGCGAATTTTCTGACCTGGTTTGGCATCCCGGTTCAACTCTTTCGCGCCCTGATGGCTGCCGCGCTCACCTTCTTTATCATCCGGGCGCTTCAAGCATTTGACCTGGAAGGCCGACGGCGCTTAGAGACTGCCAATGAGGCGCGACTGCAGGCGCAGGCGCAGACACTTGCTTCCGAACGGCGCACCAGCCAACAGATGGAGCGGCTGAACGAGGAGTTGCGTCTTTCAACGCACAAGTTGTCGCTGTTGCTTGATCTCTCGAATCTATTAGCGACTCCCCTGCCGCTTGCGGCGCAGTTGCACGCAGCATTGCAGCGAATTGTCGAGAGTCTGACCTTTTCGGAGGCTGGTCTGATCTCCCTGTCGGCACAAGATTCCGACTACACCCGCGTCATGGCGGCAACTGGGTTCATGGTAGTTGAAGCGGCGCAGGAGGCAATCTCCGGACGACGATCAATTGCCCTATGCCGACTACCTCAGGCAAGTGCGCTGGGCAGCCAATCGTATCGCGTGGTGTGCCGCTGTGTCTCCATCTCGATGGCGGCATCATTGAGTTTGTCGCCGACATGCCGCCCGAACGCAACCTCTGCCAACAATATCAGAGCCCGACGCGCATGATTGGCTATCCATTAGGCGCCCGGCAGTACATTATTGGCAGCCTCGTCCTGGCCCGGCGTTCGGTGATCGAGACGGCCCTGGAGCCGACGGAATTGGCGCTGATGGCAGGCATTGCCCAACAACTTGGCCTGTCTGTGGAGAATGCACTCCTCCGGCAAGAGGTTGAAACACGCGAGCATATGCTCGGTGACCTGCTGCGCCAGGTCGTCACTGCGCAGGAAGACGAACGCCAACGGATTGCGCGCGAACTACACGACGCCACAGGCCAATCCCTCACTGCCATCGGGCTGGGGCTGCGCGGGATCGAAAATGTGCTGGCGCGGCAGCCTGAGTGTGCACCCCTCGAAATTGCGGACCAGATGCGAGAACTCCGCACCTTCAGCCAAAACGCACTGGGGGAACTGCGTCACATCATTACGGATCTGCGCCCACCGCAACTAGACGAGTTGGGGTTGTTTGCGGCCTTGCGCTGGTACGTAACAGAGTATGGACGTCGTCGCACCATCGAAACACGCCTCTTCGCCACCGGCGACGACACCCTCTTGCCTGCGGAGTACAAGACTGTCCTCTTTCGCATCGCGCAGGAATCGCTTACGAACATTGCTAAACATGCAGAAGCAACGACTGCGGACATCATTCTGAACATTCAACCAGATCAAGTTGTTCTAGATATCCGTGATGATGGACGTGGCTTCGACCTACAGCAGGTCAGTGAGCGTCAGTTGGCGCACCCTGGTGGCTGGGGGCTTGTCGGCATCCGTGAACGTGCGTTGTCCCTGGGTGGTCGCTATGAGATTGATACAAGTCTCGGAAATGGCGTCCACCTGCATGTCAGCGTGCCGCTCAACAATAGCAGTGATCTGAGTGACCATTGATATAGGATCTATCCGATGAATCAACCCACGCAACCAACCGTACGCCTGCTCCTGGTCGATGATCATCCAATTGTGCGCGCCGGGCTGCGGATGCTCTTTCAGGCCGAGCCAACGTTGCAGATCGTGGGTGAGGTGGATAGTGGCGCAGCGGCGGTGGCGGCGGTGGCGCAACTTAAGCCCGACGTTGTCATCATGGACGTGGCAATGCCGGGCATGAATGGCATCGAAGCCACCCGCCGGATCAAGGAGGCGTACCCTGACACGGCGGTTTTGGCCTTGACCATGCACGAAGATGAGCAGTACTTCTTCGAGATGCTCAACGCCGGCGCATCGGGCTATATTCCGAAACGCGCAGCGCCTGACGATTTGGTCTCGGCCATCAAGGTCGTTGCCGAAGGCAATGTGTTCCTATATTCAACCCTCGCCCGCTTCCTGGTCAAGGATATGGTGGAACGCAACACCTCAGCCAGTGAGATTGGCGCCGACATTCTCACGCCGCGTGAGCGCGAGGTGTTGACGCTGATCGCCGAAGGCAGCACCACGCGCGAAATTGCCGAAACCCTCGTCATCAGCACGAAGACGGTCGAACGGCATCGCGAAAACATCATGGCGAAACTGGACATGCACAGCCGCGTCGAATTGGTAAAGTACGCGATCAAGAAGGGACTAATCACCGCCAGCTAGGCGGATGTAGGTGCCTGTGGGGTGCATACCCCATCCCCGCAAATGGGGCGCCCGCCCAATTCCAAGTGATCCCTGAACGTGATACCTTGTTAATAGGTGCAGTATCCGGCGCACAAGCCGCCCGGCTGCCCTGGCAAGTGCGCGTGCAGGGAGATAAACGCATGACCCCGTGGTCAGAAACAGTTGCAGTTGTATTTCTCTTTCTACTCAGGCTTGGCATCCCCCTGGCAGTCACTGCCCTGGTGGTATGGGGCATGCGCCGTCTTGATGCACGTTGGCAGGCTGAAGCGGAGGCTAGCTATGTGAGCCGTGCCGTGACCGCAGGCAAGTTGCAGCCAGCCAACGTCACGACCCCCCTCGCTGCGCAGCAACCATGCTGGGCGTTCCAGCACTGTAGCGAGGCGAAACGCGCCGGCTGCGCTGCCTGCAAAGCCACGGATCTACCCTGCTGGATGGCAAGACTGCGTGCCGAGGGGCGACTGCCCGGCCGGTGCTATGGCTGCAGCTTCTTCCGCACACGGCGAAAAATGGAGCGTATCCCCGTATGAGCAGCAACTATCCTGCCACCAGTAACTGTGTGAACAACTACTGCGGTCGACTCGCGGTCGTACTGTCCGCCTCCCTCATCTTCGGCAGCATTCTTCTTACGCTCCTGCTACGGTAAGCGGACCCAGCGAGACTCGGGACCGAGTGCGATCACGGCAAACCCTGCTCGAAGAAAGTCGTCACGCGCGCGGCATACGCGGCAGGGTCCACGTTGAATCCTTCCGAATGGTGACAATCCGGTGATGTGATGACCCACGTTTCTGCCCCTGGCGCGGCAGCAGCCAGTGCGGTCAAATTTTCCACGGGAATATAGTCATCCGCCTGGCAGTGGATCATCAGCAGGGGCCGTGGGGCGATGCGCCCAATCTCTTCGACAGGCCGCGCCTGCGTGAGATCTTCTCCCACCAGCAAGTGCGCCATGGATAATGCCGCATATAAAAATGGCCTGGGGAGACCACTGGCGTTGTCCCATTGTTCTGCAATCAACGTGTTGATGTCGGCAAACGCACTGTCCGTGACCAGCGCGCCGATGGCCGGATCTTCTGCTGCGGCGCCAATCCCTGCTGCGGCGCCAAGGGAAAGTCCCAGCACGCCGATTTGGCCGGGTTGGAAACCCTCCTGCCGCAGATAGTCCACCGCACCCAGCACATCGTTCCGTTCGCGCAGGCCAAAGCTGAAACGTGCATTAGCGCTCTGCCCGTGGCCGCGTAGATCGATCATGAGCACGGCCAGGCCGGCGTCGTGGAGCGCCTTCGCCAGTTTTGTAAAGTTTCCGGTCACCGCCGCAGTGCGGCTTGCATCGCGACCGTGAACCATGATCACTGCGCGCGGGTCGCCGGTGGTCGACTCAGGCTCAGGGATGTACCAGCCGGCAATTGCCATATGCTCGCCGCGGGCGGGGAAGGACACATCTCGATACTCAAGACCGAGCAAAGCGGGGGTTTGATCGGGATCAAAGTCACGCTGTGGCATGGTCAACAAATTGGCTGCCACCGCGCCGATTGCAAAATACGCGATGAGTACCAGCGCAATCAGAATGCCAAGGAGCCACCACAGCCACCTGTGTCCCCACGTGCGTGTGTCAGAAGCCGATGAAGTCGTCATCTGGATCCTCCTGTGGTTACCCAATGACTATCGGAATGCGATCAGGGTCGATCTAGTAATGCTGACGTCACGTTGTCACGAGTTAGCAGTTTCGCATCGTCAGTTGATTGCAGGAACGGCGCCACATCATCTACGACATGAGTCCAAGATGCATCTCGCAGCCGCTTTGCAACTACTTCACGCCAGTTCCGGTCATCAAGCGTTGTGCCGTTCCACCCAGTCTGCTGGAGCGCGTTATTCAGCATGTGTAGATTCGGTGTGGGCCAGGTGGGATCGCCCAGATACCACAATAAGTCGTAAAGATCCCGGCCCTTCAAAAAGGGTCGCTGCAAAATTGCGTGAAGCTTTCCCGCTAGTAGCGATGCTCGATCATGGTGCTGCAATTGCAACGTGACGTGTCGTCGCACAATTGTCGTCACAAGTGTCGCTCCAACGGGAGGCCGGGTATCAACCTCGAGTTTCACTGCCAGCACCTCACTCCGATGTGGGGACAATTCAAGTTCATACAGGAGTCCTGGAAAACGCACAAATGCGCTGTGGACGACCTTCTGATCATTGGCTTTCAGTTCAACCGTGTACCCCTCGGCCTCGAATTCAGCGCGAACGGACCTAAGATAGGTACGGAAATCATATAGATCACGGCCGTTCTCAAGTGCGAAATCCAGATCCTCCGAATACCGCGCACTTGCATACACGAAACGCAGCGCGGTTCCTCCATGAAATGCCAGCGGAATCATAGCGCCGGAACGCTGAAGCGCATTCAAGATCCTCGCCTGCAAGTACTCACGTGCAACGTTGCGGGACTCGGCAGGAGTCGAACCCTTACGTGTCAGATCAATGAGGTATTCCTTCATAGAACTTCGTACATAGTCTCCTCTAACCTGGCCAATTGAGTGATGTGCATCACCGCGCGGTTCAACTTCGGGCTGTCTAATTCAGTCGCCCACTGCAGTATGGCCGTTAAATCGATACGTTCAAGATTCTGGAGCCGAAGCTCACTTAAAAATTCATACGAATCTGCACCCGGGCGCAAATAGATCAGGTCAAGTAACGCCTTCTCGGGAGTAGCAATGAACGCTTGCTGGCTTCCAACAAGCTTCGTCAGCCGATAACCGCGCCAGAAACTGACTTTCAAATGGTGAAAAATGAACCCACCGAGTGCTGTTTGCCAGCGCCCGGGACGGCTGGGAGTCACGCTCACCACGGTAGGTGCGTATTCTGGAATCAGGCCATAGTAAGCCAGCGCCGATTCGCAACTGACATAGGAACTCCTCACCATACGATTGGCAACCACAAATGGGTGAGGCTTGACCTTTGATAGGGGGCGCAAGTGTGTAGACGCCCCGACGCAACTGAAGCACTTTTCCTGACCGTGTCCAGCGCGACAACTGGCGGCGCACATCGCGGGATCCACGTCGCCGGCCAGGAGCAACCCCGTCTCGAACACCGGCTCGTCACCCACAATATGGACCAACTGTGCGAGATTCATATTAATAACATACCACTATTGGCATCTTATTGCAATAGATTTTCAGGCCAGCAAATACATGCTGCACAAGACCCTTACCGGAGAGTTGCCGGCAACATGGGCTTTCGCCAGGACCCATGTAGCACATGCTTGCCCGCAGAGGTGCATTTCGAATATACTTTTGGTATGAGGAATGAAGCGGAGGTGCCATCCACGCCCGCGGCGCGTCCCAGTTATCGCGTGTTGCGCCACCAACTGCTGTCCAAGATATTGGAACTGGTGCTTACGCCTGTGGACATCACAGTCGAGAGCGAACTCCAGGTGATGAGCGAACCGCCCAGGGCGGACCTCCTGCTCCTTCGCCGGCATGGCAAAGTGTGGACTGCGGCGCAGCGCAAGTTGCAGCGCCTATACCAAATGGAGGATGAGGCGATGACACAAGAACTGACGGTCGATGACGTGATGGCCATTGGCGACAAACTGCGAAAACAGGCGATTGCCAGCGCCTCGGTGAAGGAGCGGCTGGCGGGGTTGGCGCCGGAGGAGCGGCTGGCGGGGCTGGCACCTGAGGAGTTGGAACGCCTTCAGAAACAAATCGAAAGCCTGCTCGCACAGCAAAGCGCTGAGCAGCCACGCCATCGAAAACCTACATCAAAGAAATGACGCAGACAGCCAATAGGTCTTTGTCGATCTGCCTGGCAATCACTTTCTGCTGCAACAACGCGGCACGTACTTTATGCAAACAAGCAAGGTTTGCTCCGCTACCATCTTAAGCGTGCTGCTCGCCATCGTGCTCCTGGCTGGCTGTGGGCCAACCACCCACCCGACCGATGAACAACTCCTCGAGCGTTTTTCTCAGAATGAGGCGGGGTTCGATCAGTTGGTGACAATGCTGCAGGAAGATCCTGAACTGAGGCGCGTGGACGACGACTGGACGGACCCGGCAGACCCATCTATGATCGGGGTGTCGGAAGATCGGATCGTCGCGTACCGGGCACGCTTCAAACAGTTGGGGATCCCGCGTGGCTTCTACGCCTTTCACGATCCAGAGGATTACACCTTCGTCGCCAGCGCCCTGGGTCTGTCCGTCTCCGGCTCCAGCAAGGGGCTATGCCTATCTCGAAGAACCGCCTGACCTCATCGTCGACAATCTCGATACCTACAAATCGCCCGGCAACGACTCCTTCACCGCTTACCGACCGATCAAAGGTAACTGGTACTTATACCGCGACGAGACCCGGTAGGCTGACGTCATCTGCGACTTCCCATCGCCTCCAGATGGCAATGGAAGTTTCGGCGCCTCAGGCGCCGATGCCGAATCGTTCGGCGAAGCTTCGAGTCGAACCATATCCTTTTTCCTCAAATCTGCCGCACGTCAGTTGGCGGCCGTCATCCGTCACGACCATGGCCGCGATGCCCGTGACGCGCTCCAGATAGGCAATCCCTGCCTCTGCGCCCAGAATGAGCGCGGTCTTCGCATGAATTTCTCCATCCGGCAGGCGGGGCGACACCACTGTGACACTCAGTACCGCAGTTTCAGCCGGGGCGCCGGTCCTCGGATCAATCAGGTGATGCGCCGGCTTGCCATTGTGTTGCCAGCGTCTGATCGTACGGCTAGAGGTCGCCACTGTTTCATTTTGAAGCGCCAGCACGGCAAGATCCAGGTCATCTGCGCGCGGGTCAGGCATGGTCACCACCCACGGCTCTCCGGGCGGGGAACCGGTGCAGGCGACATCCCCGCCTGCATTGACGAGGCAAGGCCCCCACATCCCCAGCCGATTGGCCGCCTGCTGGATCGTCCAGCCCTTGGCAATGCCACCGAGATCCAGCCCCACGCCCGCCGCCAGGAGAATCTGCCGGTTTGGCAGCAAATTGATCGCGTTCAAGTCCACCGACCATTCACTTGCCGGCGCCACATGCGAAGTGACTGCCGGCGAAGTGACCGCTGGCAGAGCATCGCCATTTGCGGCATGAATGGCATCAAATGGGCGATCATAACCAGCGGCAATCAACGCGTTCAAGACCGTGGGGTCAAAGATGCCCTCAGTCCGCCGGCGCCATTCCAATGCACTCTCAACCAGGTTGTAGAGTACCGGCGACGCCGTGAAGGGCCGGCCAGCCGCACGGTTCAGGCGCATCAGTTCGCTCTCTGGACGGAACCGGCTAAGCGTTGCTTCGGTTTCAGCAAAGAAGCGCGCCGCCGCCGCCAATGCGGTTTCGGCGCGCTGTTCGTGGTTGTTCCATAACCAGAGCGCGACCTCCGTGCCCATCGCGCGGAAATTCCGGTTGAACTGGCGTAGCCTGAAGTCCTTGTTCATGAGCCGGTCGAACGTCCGACGCTATTGACTGCCACATACTCTCTCTCTGGTGCAATGAGCAATGTCCTGGCTCCTGCCTACTTGCATCGGACATTGTTTCGCCTGCCCCATCTTAGCGGTCGTGAATGAAACCCATTAAGAACGGCCTAAGAGTTTTCTTATGTTTCGGGCTTAGAGGGAGGGATCTTCCCCCGCAGCCACCAGTTCGGCGGGGTGCAGCCGGGGATCCAGGTTCAGGGTTCGCAATTTGGGAGCCGCGACTGCGGTGACGCCAACCACAATCAGCGTCGCAATGCCACCCAGCACAACTGAGGGAACGACGCCAAACACGGTGGCCGCCAGACCGCTCTCAAAGGCGCCGAGTTCATTGATGCTCCAATAAAGATCCAGTTGACAGAGGCGATTCTACCGCGCAGCGCTTCCGGGGAAAGCAGGCGCAGTGTCGTGCCGCGAATGACCATGCTGACGCCGTCAAACATGCCGCCGGCCGCAAGCGCCACCATCGAAAGCCACAGCGTCGTTGAGAGGGCAAAAACGATGATGGTGACGCCAAAACAGGCCACGACGATCAGGAGGATGCGCCCGGCATTCTCCATCGGTGGATGACGCGTCGCCCACAACATGCTGATCAGGGCGCCTGCAGCAGGCGCAGCCATCAGCAACCCAAGCCCAAAGGGACCGACCTGGAGAATATCGCTCGCAAAGATGGGGAGCAGCGCGATGGCCCCGCCAAAGAGCACGGCAAACAGGTCGAGCGCCATCGAGCCAAGCAACACCTGATGATGCCAGACGAAGCGCACGCCAATGGCGATGCTCGTCCAGACGGACTCACCTCGCTCCGCGACCGGCATTGGTTTCGGCCCGATGAGCGCAATACAGAACCAGCCAATCGCAAGCAGCACCGTAATCATCAGGTAGGTGTTCGTCACACCAAACCAGGCATAGACGAATCCACCCAGCGCCGGGCCAATGATGGCCGTGGCTTGACTGACACTCCCGCCCCAGGTGGAGGCGTTGAAATAGAGTGCGCGTGGCACCACCTGTGCTTCGAACGCGGATGCCGCCGGGTTGGCAAAGCCCCGCGATCCCGGCGACAAAGACGATGCCGTAGAGCGCCGCCAACCCTGATCCCTCAACGTTCAGAGAAATCGCAGCAAACGCCAGAGCCGCCAAGACCAGGACACCGCGCGCGATCAAGAGGATGGTGCGCCGGTTATAGCGATCGGCGACATGCCCACCAAAGAGCGACAGCGCCACGGCGGGAATCACCTCCACCAGCCCAAGTAAACCGAGCGCAAGTGGCGCCCGCGTAATCATGTAGATTTGATAGCCGATGGCGACGGTGAACCCGGCGCCGGCAAGCGTTGAGAACGCTCGCGGCCAGCCAATACCGAAACTCGGGGGATGCGTAATGCCCCGAATGAATCGTGCGGGACCGGCGCCGTTGAGTCTTCCATGCGGGCAACGCTACCTTTGCTCGCAAGCCGCCACAAACGCACGGAACAGCGCTTGTGATTCGGCTGCCGCCGGCAGGGCCTCGGGATGCCACTGCACGGCCAACGCAAAGGGATAACCTGCTAGTTCGAGCGCCTCCACCGTGCCATCGGGCGCCCATGCCGTCGGCGTCAAACCGGGGGCAACCGTCTGGCAGGCCTGGTGGTGCAGACTATTGACTTCAAACGCTGACTTTCCAACAATGGCCTCAAGCCGGCTTTCGCGGGCGACCACCACCGGATGGGCAAGAAAATCATTGGGATATCCAGGGTAATACGTGTGGCGGATCGAGTCTGCCATTTCGCTCATATCCTGATAGAGGACGCCGCCGCAGGCAACATTCAACAGTTGCAGCCCACGACAGATCCCAAAGAGCGGTTTGTTTGCTTCGAGCGCCCACTGCGCAAGGGCAAGTTCGGTGTGGTCACGTTCTGGATCAACGCCTGCAACAGCACTTATCGCAGCCGTGCCATAGCAGACGGGATTGATGTCGCCACCGCCCGAAAGCAGGACCCCATCCAACGCAGTGAACTGCGCATACAGGGCTGCGTCATCCAATCCCGGTGGAATCAAGACCGGATCCCTCCCGCGGCGCACACTGCGCTGACGATTTGGGCGACCAACACGTCAAGTTCGTCGCTTTCATGTGACCCAGGGGTGTGCCGTGTAATGCCAATCGTCGCCATCACTTCAACTCCTTGACTCAAATTCGAGCATAAGCCAGTATTGTAGCAGAATTTAGGCGAGATCGACCTTCCGACCATCTATACGAACCGCGCCAATTGGCGAAACACATTGAGAGGAATGATTCCATGCGCTATCGACCGCTGGGCCGCTCCGGCCTTCAGGTTTCCGTCATCGGTTTGGGCACCAATCAATTTGGTGGCAAGGTGGATCAAGACGGTGTCAACGAAATCATCGACGGCGCCATCGATCTTGGCGTCAACTTCATCGACACCGCGGACGTCTATCAAGAGGGTAAATCGGAGTCGGCGCTTGGCATTGCACTCAAGGGCAAATGGGACAAGGTTGTGCTTGCCACCAAAGCGTTTCATCCAGTTGGCGATGGCCCCAACGACAAAGGCGTCTCGCGCTATCATCTGATGCATGCTGTCGAAGCGAGCCTGCGTCGGCTGCAGAGTGATCACATCGATCTCTACCAGATGCACCGCTGGGATGATTCTACGCCAATCGAAGAAACATTGCGTACGCTGGACGACCTGGTGCGCAGTGGCAAAGTGCGCTACATCGGTGCATCCAATTACCTGGCCTGGCAACTTGCACGCGCTAACGTGCTCGCCGAGATGCGCGGGTGGACGTCATTCGTCAGCATTCAGAACCACTACCACATGTTCGAACGCGAGTTGGAAAGGGAAATGATTTCCTATTGTAACGCGCATCAGGTGGGGATCTTGCCCTATTTCCCGCTCGCAGGTGGCTTTCTCACCGGTAAATACCGGCGCGGCGAACCGGCGCCGGCCGGTTCGCGCGGTGAGTCAAGCCCCTACGTGCAAGGCTATATGACCGAAGCCAATCACGACAAGCTGGAGGCGTTGATTCGCTGGAGTGAGATGCACGGTCACTCGCTCACTGAATTGGCGCATGCCTGGCTGCTGGCGCAGCCTGCCGTGAGTTCAGTCATCTCCGGCGCCACCCGGGTGGCGCACGTGCAGGCCAATGTCAAGGGCGCCGAATGGCAGTTGTCGGCAGAGGAATTGGCAGATGTGAACAAGATCCTCGACGGCGATCTATCGTCGCAATAGACGGTTGTCCCGAAGAAAATTCGATCACCCATTCGACGACAATGCCGGCGCTGCGGCTGTTCAGATGAATCCGATCCGTCGTGAGCAGTAAGCCGTTCCGGCGCGAGATGTCATCCAGGCTCTGCCCAAGCAGGAAATGCCGCAGGGCTGCCCCCATGACCGGTCCAAATGATTCGGTGTAGACGGGACCGTTAGAGCCGCGTTCTGTGATGAGTATCTCCGCTTGCCGTTCGTGCAACGGGAAAAAGGCGGCGCCATGCGCTGCGGCAACCTGCCGCAAAACGTCGTTGAACTCACCTGTCCGCGTGTTTGGGAGCGAGGTCAAATCTTCGCCCAACACCGGTAACTGGCTCACTGCCACGACTGCATGTGTGCGCTGTGCCAATTGGGTCAGAATCTCGGCGAAGGTGCTCTCGTACCAGTCGATACTCGGCGTCACCGGCAGGTGCTTGCCGCGCGCCGCCAGCTTGCGAATTCGCTCGCTCAAACTGCACTGCACGTCATTCGTACCGACGAGAATTACAACCGCATCGGGATTGCATGCTACCACCGAATCTAGCCGTTGCAATGCGTTATAGGCAAGGTCGCCGTTGACACCGGCATTGACAAAAGCGAGTCCCTGGCCGGAGAAGCGTTGACGCAGCAGATCGACAAAATCCACACTGACTCGCCCATGGACGATGCTCGCACCCAGGCAAACAACCACGCGCTGCCCTGCCGCCGCGCCACCTTGCGCCAGAAACTCCGTCGGGTTGCCTTTGGCTGGCTTCTGTACCTGCCGCGCCCAGTAGCCATAGACAGCAATCAGAACTATCACCAGCAAAACGATCAGCAACAGAGTAATCTGCATCCAGCTCGGCATCATGCATCGCCCCTTTTTTTTGAATTCTACAAATAGAGGATCTCATTTGACGATTTGTAGGGTCATCGGCAGCTACCGTGATCCGGCTAGTCGCTCACTACAAGGTGGGCGGCGAATGACCACCCTCTTTTGCGTCTTGTTGTCTCCGGCCCATAGGAAGCGCGATAATCAATCTCGCTATGGCCCTGGTTTCAACGCGTCTTGGGTTTGCAGTCACGCCCAGCGCCCCCTTAGGGTGCAGGTGCGCGAAACCCGAATTCAACGCGCCGAACAGGTATGCACCAATTGTTGGCAGCACAAAGCGCGAGAACACGGCAAGGTCTTATAGACAGCGCCAATTAATAACGAGCACCCGACTGAATAGTTCATGCGAAAGGACTCCTCCATTATGGCAGTGCTTGAACTTCGTAAAGACTACTGGATTCTGGAGACGGCCCACAGCGCATACGCGCTTGGCGCCAATGCCCGTGGGGTCATGACAAATCCATATTGGGGCGCCCGGTTGCCCTTCACCGATGATTATCCACAGCCGGTCGACGCAGAAGGTTGGGCCTCTTTCACCGGCCCCGAACAGCGTACACCGGAGGAATATCCGGCCTATGCCGGTGTAAAATATTCGGAGCCCTGTCTCAAAGCGACCTTCGCCAATGGTGTTCGCGATACGGTGCTCAAATTCGACTCGCCCAGGTATCGGGCGCCTCACTGGCGTTGATATTCCATGATGCCCACTATCCACCTGACCTTGTGCTCCATTATCGTGTTCACGTCGATTATGATCTGATCGAACGATGGGTGGAGGTAACAAACCCAGGCGATGATACCCTGACTCTGGAGCGCATCTGGTCCGCATCCTGGCATCTGCCGTGGGGTGGTGATTATCGGCTTTCGCACGTGTCAGGTCGTTGGTTCGACGAATGGCAATTGCATCGAGAACCACTGGACGTAGGCGTCAAAATTCGCAGAGCAGGCGACTCACCACCAGCCACCACGCGAATCCATGGTTTGCCCTTGACCGCGGCAACGCCGATGAACAACAGGGTGAAGTATGGTTTGGCGTACTGGCGTGGAGTGGAAACTGGAAGCTGGCAGCCGAAGTCACCGACTTTGGGTTAACAAACATCGGCATCGGGATCAACGACTGGGACTTTGCGTGGCGACTGAACCCTGGTGAATCATTCACAACCCCCAAGAGCATTGGCGGGTACACCCGTGCCGGCTTCGGCGCAGCGAGCCGTAGACTGCACGACTTCGTCCGCAACGAACTCCTCCCGCACGGTAAACAGTTGCACAAGATGCTTTACAACTCATGGGAGGCCGTCTTCTTTGATGTGAGCGAAGCGTCACAAATTGCTGTTGCCGAACGCGCGGCGCAAATGGGAGTGGAATTGTTTGTCATGGACGATGGCTGGTTCCAGGGACGCAACCGCGACAATGCCGGATTGGGCGATTGGTGGCCCGATCCAAAGAAATTTCCAAACGGCATCCAGCCGCTGATCGACCGTGTCAATGCATTGGGGATGGAGTTCGGCATCTGGGTTGAGCCGGAGATGGTCAACCCAGACAGCGATCTCTACCGAGCCCATCCCGGATTGGGTGATTCACTTTCCAAACCGCACACGCACCGAGATGCGCAACCAGTTGATTCTAAATGTCGGCCGGCCTGATGTGCAGGCATACCTGATCGACATCCTGGATCGGTTACTCACAAACCACAAGATTACCTTTATCAAGTGGGACATGAATCGCAATGTCAGCGAGCCGGGATGGCCTGACGCCCCAGGTGACCCCCGCGAACTCTGGGTCCGTTATGTGCAGGGTCTCTACCACGTATGGGGTACGCTGGCGAAACGGCATCCGCATATCTTTTGGCAGACTTGCTCGGGCGGTGGCGGCCGCGCCGACTTTGGCATGTTGCACCTCGCCGACCAGGTCTGGGTCAGCGACAACACGGAAGCCACCGCCCGTTTTGGGCATCAGTATGGTTTCTCCCAGATCTTCCCAGCAATGGTGATGGAGTCGCAGGTCACCCACATGGGCAACCCACCTGCCCCACTGGAATTCCGCTTCCACGTCAGCATGATGGGCGTGCTTGGCATTAGCAGCGACCTGATGCACTGGACGCCAGAGGAACTGGCGTCGGGCGCAAACCAGATTGACTGTACAGGAAATCCGCCCCGTCGTGCAACTCGGCGATCAATACCGGCTACTGCCTGCCCAAGATCAGCAGTTCACCGCCATACAATATGTCAGTAAAGACAAAACAGAAGGCGTTCTCTTTGTCTTCCGGACGCATATCCCCGAGCCGGCAGTGTTACCGCCCGTCTATTTACAGGGTCTGGACCCGCCATTCAATACACGGTCGAAGGCTTCGAAGGCGTTCGCTCCGGCGAGGCATGGATGAATATCGGCTTGCGTTTCACCCTCGGCGACCTCGAAAGCACCGTGCGCAGGATTCATCGCGTCGCATAGACTCTGGCGCCGGCAGGGTCGGCTTCCCGCCTGCCGGCCTTCGTTCCCCCGCCATCGCCCCTCCATTCCTGACATCTCCGCCTGACAACTGTCCTCTCTCCGTCACATTCCGCATGGTTTACTGTCGGCAATCTCTACAGCACAAGATCTATGATGTCAGTTGGCAGTTCAAATGGGATCTGTCATGGAGGCAAAGTGTGAGTCCGACGCTACTTGAGTTCGTTGTGTTGCTCGGCTTGAGTGTACTTCTGGCAGCCTATAGTTGGGCGCTCTACAAGGCCTTACGCGGCAGAAACTCGTCCACAAGCGTGGCTGCAACACAGGATTTCAGATGTAGCTGAGCAAGCAAAGTCGATCTCAGCAGATGAAGGAGAACGTGAAAATGCCAAATGAACTTGAAACCGAACTGAGGGCGCTGCCAGGAGCGACGCAATCGGGGCAGCAACCCAACGGGCGCGCACCGTCGCCACTGTCCGGCTCGGGTCTGAAGCTGATTTCCATCCCCATCCTGATCATTGCGATCGTGGGGGTGATTGCGATGATGCTGCTTATCACCTCGGCCTGGCGCAGCGTAAACCCTGGTTATGTGGGCGTCGTCTTCGACAAGGTCAACCACCGCGTGACTGCGGGGATATTGGAGCCAGGGTGGGCGTTTATCAACCCATTCACTCAGTCTATCCAGGAGTACCCGGTGACCATCCAAACCTATTCAATGGTGCAGAAGGGGAGCGAAGGACAGGTTGAAGGGGACGACAGTGTCAAGATTCAGAGCAGCGAAGGCCAACAACTCAACCTTGATGTTGTCATCCAGTATCAAGTCAAGAAGGACGAGGCCGGCGCGCTCTATCAGGATTGGGGTGGCGCCTCCATCGAGACAGTAGAGGATCGCGTGGTTCGCCAATACGCGCTCGCAGGTGCCGGTGATCGCTGCCCAATATGGTTGGGAACAGATCGCGGCTTCCAAGCGCGGCGAGATTGCCAACGAAGTTGCAGGTGGACTCACCGATGAGTTCGCCAAGCGCCACCTGGTGCTCGTCTCGTTTGGCATTCGCGAGGTGCATCTACCGGATCCCCTCCAGCAGGCGCTCGACAACAAGATTCAGGCGCAACAGCAGGCCGAACAGCAGCGATACCAGCTTGAGCAGGCGAAAGTAAAAGCCGAACAGGATAAGGTTGAGGCCCAGGGCCATGCCCAGGCGGTGCAGGCGCAGGCAGCGGGTGATGCACAAGCTACCCTGATCAAAGCTCAGGCCCAGGCCGAGGCGAACGACCTACTGGCGAAAAGCCTCACCGCAGAGTTGATCCATTATCAGCAGGTGCAGCGTTGGGATGGTCACCTGCCGGTTTTCGCTGGCGGCGGCGCCACGCCATTAATCGACGTCAGTGGCCTGGTATCCACCACCGGCCAGTGATTTCGTGGCGCTGACCGGTTGGCAGGTAACCGATCGGAAAACTGGGTATCAACAATTAATGCCTAATTGTGAATGGTGCTCGCCCTCGGGTCCCATTCACAATCAACTATTAATTGTTGTTTATTGGGAGTTTTTTGTGCACCCCCCACGCACCGTCCAACCAATCCTCAAACCTTGCCAATCCCCCATTTCGTGTTAGGGTCACTGCACATTGACAGACTTGATTTTCCTCTTCGTTGACTGCGTTGCTCTTCCTTCTATGATCAAGGAGCCAACCGAATGGAACCGCGTCTTTTGGCGCTGTTCTTGCTGACTACTATATCAATTGACCTTGCTGTTGCCGCTTTCGCCTGGCAGTGGCGCAGGCAGCATGGTGCGCGACTGCTTGTTGCACTCACACTGGCAGCCGCCTTGCTGTCCGCAGCATATGGCGGTGAAATCGCTCGCAACACCCTCGACGGTAAAGTGGCAATGGATCAGACATTTTCGCTTACCGTCGCCCTGGTTGCACCCCTTGCCTTACTGATGGCGATTTGGTATGCCGGTTTTGCATCCTGGCTCACGGCGCGGCGCACTGTGAGCGTCTTTACACCGGCGTTGATCCTGCTTGCGATCGTCTTGACAAATGCAGGTTCCACCGTCTGTATGTTCGCGGGTATGCGCTGGACATTAGCAAGCCGTCCGCCCTCTTGGCAAACGCCCCGGGACCACTCTATTGGGCGGGCGCCCTGATTGTCGGCGGGTATTTTGCGCTTTCAGCCCTGGTGCTTGCCCAATCTAGGCATTTCGCATCGGCGTCACGATTGTCGCAGACAGCGGTGCTCTTGTGCTGCATGGTTGCGCCGGTTGTGGCACTTGGGCTGCAGCTACTTGAACTCGATGTCGCGGGCTTCGTGATGTCGCTCTCTTTGGCGACGGCGGGCCTGGTCTATCTTTGGGCACTTGCGTTCGACCAGGTCAGGACCAAACCATTGATGGCCGCAATCTGGCCCTAAGTCTGATAGACACGGGCATATTGATTGTCGATGGGAATAGACGGCTCATCGATATCAACGCCGCCGCTTGCACCATCCTCTCCCTCAAACATGAGGATATCGTTGGGACTGGGCTTGATGACATCCTTCGCCCGTGGCCTCGACTGCTAGAAGCAATTGTTGCGGACCCGCCGCTGCCAAACCAGGAAGTGATCCTGCAAACGGACGGTGCTACACAGTATCTATGGGTCACTTGTCGGTCGGAGCCGGCAAAGGTTGATGCAAACCCAACCCCAATGGTAATTAGCCTCATTGACGCGACATCTCATCGCACCGATGATCTGGCACGCCTGGATCAACAGCGATGGCTGGTAGTAGCCGAAGAGCGCGAAATGGCGCGTGATCTACATGATGGTGTGGGCCAGGTGCTGGGATACGCCTCCACGCAGGCACAGGCCGCGCGGTATCTGCATGGCGGCCAATACCAGATGGCCGACGCGGCGTTGGCACACCTGACGACGGTTGTACAGGATGCCCAGACCGATCTACGCAACTTTGTTCTGGGCGCGCAGTTCGGTGAGACCCTGCCGGGCGACTTCGTTGATGCGGTTACCGACTACGTCAGCCGTTTCGAAAAGCTCTATGACCAGTCCGTGCGGCTCACCATCGACGCCACGATGCACGACAACTGGTTGGCAACAGATGCACAGACACAGTTGTTGCACGTCATCCAGGAGGCGCTCACCAATGCTCGGAAGCATGCCCAGGCAACAACCATCGATGTGCTCTGTAGAGTAACCGACAACCTGGTGGAAGTGACGATCTCCGACAACGGCATCGGTTTTGATCCGGAATTGATCGATGCCGCCTCCCACTTTGGGTTGGATGTGATGCGCTCGCGAATGGAAGAAGTCGGTGGCGTGCTGCTGGTGCAGTCCACCGTGGGTGGCGGCGCAAGGATCAGCGCAAAATTGATGGGACCCCCGGTGCAGCCAACGGCCGATGATCTTTTGAGTAGGCTAAGGATAGTGATCGCCGACGACCAGCCGTTGTTTCGCGATGGTCTGCACAATCTGCTCGCCGCCCGCGGCATCGCCGTGATCGGGCTCGCGGCCGACGGCGCCGAAGCCGTCCAACGCACCATCGAACTGCAGCCGGACGTCGTGATCATGGATATCCACATGCCTGTCCTGGATGGGTTGGAGGCAACCGAACAGATCAAGCGCGCACAGCCAGCCGCAAAGGTCCTGATCCTCACAGTCGTCGAGAATGAGGCCACCCTGGTTGACGCCTTGCGACGCGGCGCCTCCGGCTATCTACTAAAAACGCTGGATGCGCAGACGCTGTTTGTCATGCTGGAGCAACTGGCGCGCGGGGAAACGGTGTTGACGCCGACCATGGCAACGCATCTTGTTGGCACATTCATGGCCAGTGACGAGCTAGATCTCTCAGTACGCCATCAGGAAATCCTCCGGCTCATGGCGCAGGGGTATACATATCGTCAGATTGCAGCGAAAATTCATCTCAGTGAGTCAGCAGTGAAGTACAATGCTGGACAGATTATTGATCGGCTCCATGCCCGGACGCGCGCTGAGGCTGTCCGTCTTGCCGAAAAGCGTGGAATTATCTAGCTAAGTTATCGAGAAAGCCGCGATGGAACAGTACCGTGAGCTTGTGTGCCAGGCGGCAAACGGATCCACACACCTGGTTGCACTGAAGGACGCTGCAGGCGCCTATTGGGCTGCGAATCCCGCATTTTGTGACATAGTAGGCCGCACCGAAGCCGAGATTCTCGGACGCACTGATCGCGATCTCTTTCCTACCGGTCTTGCAGCCCTCTACATACGCCACGACTACACCACCTTGTTGGCCAGGAAACCCCACCGCGAGCTTGAGCCATCACCCGACGCACAATCCCAAGCCTGGCTCGATGTGACGCGGCTACCGCTATACAATAACGCAGGCGCCTATGTCGGCATCCTGTACACGGGGATTCCAACAACTGATTCTTCCCGTGAAGTGCAGTCAACCGCAGACGAGCCCATACCTGTCGCTGTGCAATCGGATCTGCCGGATAATTCACCGTCCGCAAACAGCAAAGATGAACTAGCCACATTGCTGCAGATCGGGCTGGCGATTACCTCTGGCCTGACCATGAACCGCGTGCTACAGTCAATTCTGGATGAGTGTCAGAAAATACTGCCGGTGCGAACGCTTTATGTAGCCATCTACGATGCAGACGCGAACACATACACGATCCCGCTCTTCTGGGATCAAGGCGCCTATCGGGCGCTACAGACCATCCCCATGGATAGTCCAAGCCTCACAGCAACCGTCATCCGTGGTGGGCGCACGCTCTACGTTGGCGACCTCCAAGATCCGGCAACGGCGCGGGCTTTTCCCTCCATCAAAGTTGCAGATGCACCCATGCGGACCTTTGTTGGCGCCCCCCTTGTCATGCGTGGCGAGGTGATTGGCGTGCTCTCGATTCAACACATTGAACCACACGCTTTTTCTGCCGACCAGCTTCGCCTGATCGAAACCATTGCAACCCAAGCTGCCGTTGCGGTTGACAATGCAAGGCTTCACGAAGCAGTTCAGCAAGAACTTGCAGAACGCAAGCAGGCCGAAGCGATGCTGCGTACGGTGAACGCACAACTTCAGGCAACCATTGCCCAGACAGAGCAACTGGCTGCCGTTGCACAAGCTGCCAGTCAGGCAAAAGGCGAATTTCTGGCAAACATGAGCCACGAAATTCGCACGCCGCTGAATGCCGTCATTGGAATGACCAGCCTGTTGCTTGACACGAAACTCACCGTTGAGCAGCAGGGCTTTGCCGAAACCATCCGAAGCAGTGGGGACGCCTTGCTCAGCGTCATCAACGATATCCTGGATCTCTCGAAGATTGAATCCGGAAAGATCGAAATTGAGCGTCCGCCCTTTGCCTTGCTTGACTCGATCGAAGAAACGGTCGACATGTTCACCGTCGCTGCACAGGAAAAAAACCTACGACTGGTGGCAATGATTGAGCCAGATGTGCCGGAGACGATTACCGGCGACCGCACCCGACTGCGGCAGATCCTCGTAAACCTGATCAGCAATGCCATCAAGTTCACTGAGCATGGCGAAGTTATCGTCAAGGTGCAGGTGAATCGGGCAGCCGTTCCAACCTTGCCGGAAGAGAATCAAGTTCAGGGGCAGGCAAATCAGGGTCAGATCCAACTTGAGTTCGGTGTGCGCGACACCGGGATCGGCATTCCGGCAGCGCGCATGGATCGATTGTTCAAGTCGTTCTCACAAGTGGATTCGTCAACCACGCGGCGTTATGGCGGCACCCGTCTGGGACTGGTCATCAGCCGGCGGCTTGCCGAACTGATGGGTGGGCGCATGTGGGTGCAGAGCACTCCAGGAGCAGGTTCTGAATTTTCGTTCACGATTCAGGCCGAACGCATGAGCGAAACGCCGTGGTCTTCCCCCGACGAACGCTTTGGTGGACTATGCATGCTGGTAATTGATGACCATGCGCCAAGTCGGGACGCATTGCGCCATCTGGCGACACGCTGGAACATAACGGTCGATGCCTATGGCTCAGTGATGGCGGCATTTCTCAACAACAGAGCTGAGCCGGTGGACTACGACATCGCGTTGGTCAATGCACGTGCACTTGAGTTGGACAGCAATGAAAATCTGGCGCTGCTCGATAAACTACTTAGTGAAGGCCGGGTTCCGCTGCTGCTGCTGACCGACCGCATTTTAGCGTATTCCGGCGCCGCCGCGGTCATGGCAACGATTACACAGCCGCTGAAGCGCGCAGCACTTCGCACGGCGATTCAGGAAGTGCGCACGGACTTGCGCCCTGTAGATTCGGACCTCGCCGTACCAGCGAAAACTTCCGGTGGAATAGACGCGACCATGGGCGCACGATTGCCGCTCCGAATCCTAATCGCCGAAGACAACCCAGTAAACCAACGGGTTGCATTGCAGGTGTTGAAGCGCCTTGGATACGCCGCTGAGGTAGCAAATACCGGCGCTGAATGCGTGGAGATCGCTCAGAACCGCTACTTCGATCTGATTCTGATGGACCTGCACATGCCGGACATGGACGGCATCGAAGCGACCGAGCAACTTCGCATGCAGTTGCATGGGCGGCTTCAGCCGGTCATCGTCGCAATGACTGCTGCCGCAACGCGCGAGGATGAAGCGGCCTGTCTCGCCGCCGGGATGGACAGCGTCATCACCAAGCCCGTGCGGATCGAAAAACTGGTGGAAACGCTCGCCAAAGTCGCGATGCGCAAATGAGAGATCAGCGCAGACGGTATCGATATCTTGCCGTCGTCCTGGTGGTCGTCGTCATCGCCACCTTGTATGCACTGGCGACGCCCCGTCCGGCTTACAACTACCTGGATCCAGCAACGCCGGTCTACACGGCACGCTACGCTGCAGCCCCGGTGACAACGCCATACACCATTACGGTCGTCACTTACAATATCCAATATGCCGAAAAAATCGAGACTGCTACGGCAGATCTGTCACAGCTTGCTTTGCAACACGGGTTGGATATTGCGTTGTTACAAGAAATGGATGCCGCGGGCGTCGATCAAATCGCGCGAAGCCTGAAATTCAACTATGTCTACTATCCAGCGACGATCCATCCGCGCAGCCACAGGGATTTCGGGAATGCCATTCTGACGCGCTGGCCGATCCTGAATTCTGAGAAACTGCTGCTGCCCCATTTGAGCCCGGCGACCAACATTACGCGCACGGCAACAAAAGCCGTTATCCAGGTGGGTGGCACAAACGTTACAGCCTACAGCACCCACACCGAGACTATCCTGACGCTGCCGGCGTATCGCAGCGATCAATATACGGCGATTGCCGGCGACGTTGGGCTGAGCAAGTACGTGGTCGTTGGGGGAGATTTCAACTCGTTGCTTCCCGGTGACGCCGATGAACTGGATCGCACGTTTGGCGAGATCGGCATGCAACGGACAACTGGAAACATCGCTTCGACGCTTGAGAGTTACAACTTGAGTTTTGTGGCCGACCACCTCTTCACCAGAGGTTTTCAAGTCGAGCAGGCAGGTGTGCTGGCGACCGCTGAAGCCAGCGATCACTTTCCGGTATGGGCGCAGTTCACGTTCACACAACCATAGACATAATAGACATATCAGTGCATTCCTGATCGCGCTGCTATCTGATTTTGGACTCAGTCGCCAGCACTGATGGCCGCAGTGGCAAAAAGTAGTTGCAAAAACAAAGTGGGACGGGGTGGCAGGCCACCGTCCCACTGTTTTGCAACTACCACCGATCAATATCCCGTGTAATTCGGAATGCGCTTGCGGCCTGCACCACCACCGTAAGAAATGATGTCCGCCGCTAACGCCAGCCCAAGCCAAAGCCAGTCTAGTCCGTTGATACCGCCCGGCGCTACCAACACATACATCAGCGTCAACCACGGGACGAAGATAAGGCCAAGGATAGGCCAGATCCACCCAGATCATTGGCCAGCCAGCAAAGGTGAAATTCCAAAGCGCAGGCTGGAACAACCACCAGAAAGCCCCGACGATACGTGGGCCGAGGAAGACCAACGCAAGGAAGAAACAACACATACGGCACATTCCTTTCTCTACTGCAGGCACAGATGGGTGAGTTAGGACCTAGCCATTCGATTCTACTACGGCTGAACTACGGCAGCAACACAAAAAATACACCCCTTAAACTGCTGGCGCTGGGCGTGCGAAATGATAAGTGCGTCGCGCTCATAGTAGTGTGTAGCCGTCAATCCAGTCATGGCGCGTTATATCACCACTCCAAAGAAACACAGGAGGCACTCCTATGGGGGTGCCTCCTGTGTGTGATACCCGTCAAGACAGTAGCCTACGGGTTACTGCGCAAATGCCTTTTCATTGTTGATGGCGTCGAAGGCATTCTTGGCGAGTTCCTGCACGGACTTGACCTGTCCATACCAGACACTGCCGCCTGCATTCGACTGGCTTGCCGCATAAGCCAGCATCTGTGACGCAGTCAGACCGGTCGCCCCACCAAATGCTGAACTCACGTCGGCGTAGGTCGCACAGGTGCCTACCGGTGTGCAGATCAACGTCAGATCAATGGCAACACCACCGAGCGGCGCGGGCGCCCCGATCTTGTTGCCCCAATGCTGAGTCGCTGAAGTAGACATCCAGCGCAGTGGCAGCATCTGGGCCTTGAGCATCGCATTCATCGCGGCCCCGGATGCGTTTGCCGCCTTGATCACGCTGGTAGCATAGGCGCCGACCTTTGCGCACGTTGCCGTTTCACTGAGATCCTGGAACGGCGCATATTGGCGGAGCCATGTAGTAGACGGACAAAGTCCCGCAGTCGCCTGACCGGTGATGATTGCCTGACCGTTCTTGTTTTGCCAGAAGCCTATGGTCAACGCCCCAGTCTTGACAGGACCGCAGACGGTAATGGTCTGGCTTGCAGAATCGGTCGCGCCGGTGTCATTGGCCGTGAATGTAGCCGTGTTGTCATAGGACACACAATTATACTGCGGCATTGTCACCGTACGTGCGTAGGTGAATTGCGTTGGATTGGCGGCGCCAACACACCTGGCCAAGGTCACCTGCATAGCTGTCGGTGACGTTCGCGCATTCATCAATCTGATTCTCGGTGAAGGCAATCGTGCTGAAGGTCCAGATGGCCGAGCCAGCTGCCAGCACCGTGTCGTTGCCCAGGGCCTGGCCGGGCCATGTGACCGTCACAACGTTATTGATGGGATTCTCAGTCGCCGGTGGAACACTCAACGTGCATTCATAGGCAAATTTTGTTTCCACCGTGGTCAGTGTCTGGGCACCACCATTCGCAACTACGCAGAGGGTGCCTCTCTCACAAACCTACAAGCCAAAGACCAAACATGCGGCGGCTGACAAGCACCAAGCGACTGGCGCGCGACGCGAGGTTTCAGAATGGGCCTGAAAGTTAGCCTGAGTTCCAACCCAGTGTACGGCAGGGCAGAGGTGATCACAATCAGGATTATTCGCTCCTACTTGTAGGAAATGCGGAAATTTCACCTGCTTCCGTTCCTACGCCGTACGCGCGGGTGGCGGCAAGTTGAACTGCTAGACGAGGTTGTTCTCCACGGCATAACGGACCAGTTCTGCCGTGGAATGGAGGTCAAGCTTCTCGAGGATACGGGTACGATAGGTGCTGATCGTCTTGACGCTGAGGAAAGCCAGCGCGGGGCGGAAACCCCAACCGCTCACTCGGGGCCCCACCCCCACCCACCCACCACCACATCCGGGTCTAGTTCACGCACCTGTGCCAGCGCCTCGCGTCCATTACATGCTTCACCGGCGATGGCAATGTCGCGCGTTTCGCTCAAGATCTGCACCAGGCCTTCACGCATGATCTTGTGGTCATCTACAATCAACGTGCGGATCATGGTTTGTTCCTCGATTGGGGGTGGCGTGGAATCACGACGGTGACAATTGTCCCCTCATGGGGTGTGCCAGCAATCGTTGCCCGGCCGTTCCAGGGAAAGAGCCGCTCGCGAATGCCGATCAGGCCAAAGGAGTGTGGATCGGCCACGCGGTCGGCGGCAATGCCCACCCCATCGTCGCGCACCTCAAGCCGGATTTCGCTTGCAGTCACCTGCAGGGTAAGCCATGCGTGAGCAGCGTCAGCGTGACGCACGACATTGGTGAGCGCCTCCTGGGCGATCCGAAAAAGCGCAGTGGCCAGGTCACTATCCCACATGACAACCGCATCGCCTTGATCGATGAATGTACACTGCACACCGTTCCGCTCCGTCACTTGATTGGAGAGCCATTCGAGCGCATCGATGAGCCCGAATTGGTCAAGAATCGGTGGCCGCAGATCAGAAGCGATGCGCCGGACGGCGCGGATGGCATCCCCCAGGTGATCGTTCATCGCCGCAAGCTTGCGCAGAATTGCAGCATTGCCAGCGTCCACCTGATGGGTCAGCCAGGTCACATCCATTTTGAGAGCCGTCAACATCTGACCCAGTTCATCATGGATTTCGCGGGCGATGCGGGTCTGCTCCTCTTCCCGGACCGATTCAATGTGGCGGCTGAGCGCATGCAACTGCTCAGAATTTGCCCGCAGTTGCCGCTCCATCTGCTTGCGCTCGCTGATGTCAACGAACATGGCGCGCACGCCTAGAACATGCCCCGCTTCGTCGCGTTCGTTGCGGGTGCGCAGTAAAGCCTCCAATACCTGACCGGAGTTTGTCTGCAACGTACATTCTGCCTCGCCGTACAGACCCCGCCGGTTGTGCGTCTGAGCGAACAATGCCACACAAGTAGGTGACGGTTGCACCATCAACTGCCGGATTGGTTTCCCCACCAACTCTTCACGCGCGTATCCAAGACTCTGCACGAAAAGCGCATTGCAGTCAACGATGGTGGGGGCGCTGTTCCGTTCATGGACAATCGCATACATGAACGGTGCTTCTTCAAAGAGATTGCGAAACTGTAATTCGGCTTCGTGCTGTGCGGTCTCTGCGAACTTGCGATCCGTCACGTCGTGCAGATAAGCGTGGATTCCGCCAAATGCCTCACCGGCAAGTGCGGCAGCAACCTGACCCTCAACGATCAGTGGTTGTCCATTGACATTGCAGAGCACCGTGTTGATAGGGAGTGATTCAGCGCCCTCGGCGATCAGGCGAAAGATGCGCATGACGTGATTGCGCTCAGAGGGATGGACAACATCGACCAGATGTAGCCGACGGGCCTCATCCTCCGTGTATCCTAGCCGGGTTCGCCACGAATGGTTGACAAAAACAAATGCGCCAGTTGCATCGGTGCTGCAAAGGATATCTTGCGTTGATTCCACAATCGCGCGATACTTCGCTTCACTTTTTTCCAGTGCGCGCTGCATCTGACGGATCACTGACATATCGCGGTTAACGGCAACGGCGCCCAACGTCTTTCCTGCTTCATCCCTTACGGTCGCTACAGCAGCCCAAATCTCGATCGCGGAACCGTCGCGGCGACGCTGGATGACCTCACCACTCCAGAAACCCTGCATCTCAAACCGGCTGATCGAGATCTCAGGAGTCGAATCTAGTAGGTTTGTTGGGGTCACTCGCGCAGCGGGCGGCCAATCACTTCCGTCGCCGGATAACCGTAGAGCACCTCAGCCGCTCTGTTCCATGAGATGACCCGGAGGTTATTGTCCACCGAGATGACAGCGTCAGAAATGTTGTCAAGGAGGTTCGCCTGATAACGAAGCTGGAGTTCGGCCCGCCGTTGTACAGTGATATCGCGGATCATGGCCAGGCATTCGAGTTCGCTGATTGAGGTGATGCGCGCCTCAAGCACAGCCGGTTCGCCATCGAGGAGAACGTCATACTCCGTCCGTTCCACGTGACCGCTTTGGTTGCACACTGCTCTGTCGGTGAGTTGTCTGAGATTCGCCGGCAGTAGCGCATCGAGCCGCTGCGTGGCATGCAACCACGACTTTCGATCGGGATGGACTGCTTCCACCTGCAAAGCGCATGGATTACCGCCATTACAGGTGATGCGCACCATCAAGTCCGGGATCGTGTCCAGGATCGCCCGGTTACGCCCCTCACTCTCGGCCAGCGCGACGAGTGCCACCTGGCGTTCAGCCATTTCTGTCTCAAGGGCATGCGTCCGCTCCTGCACACGCTCCTCAAGTTGAAGCGCCAACCGTTCGAGTTCGTGCTCCGCCTGCCACCGCCGGGTAATATCGTGAAAGATGTACAGCCAACCCAGCGGGCATTGATCCCCGCCACGCACGGTCGAAATGCGAAGGTCGAAAACTCGCTCGGCGCCGCCCGCGACGAGCCTTGTGTCGCCTCGCCACTCCGCCTGCTGCTCAATAATGGCGCTGATGGACGGCGCCTGTTCTCCAATCAAAGGTGAAAGCAACGTGCCCACCAACTGGCGGCCTGGTGGTGGTGCAAAGAATTGCTGTGCGGCTTGATTGATTTCAACAATGCGCTGGTGAAGGTCGGTTACCACGATTGCATCATGGATCGATTCGTAGATAACAGTCCGTGCAACCGGAACAACTTCAAAAAGATGCAGACGCAGAAGATTCCAGACATAAATCGCGCCGGCAATTGTCATGGCAAAAGGCGTTAGATCGAGCCATGAGACCGATACCCATTGCCCAAGGTACAAAAAATTGGCAATCCATACCAATAGGATGCCTGTCAGAAGCGCCGCTGCCTGTCGCCGGAAGATTCCTTTCGCCTGTACGGTCGTTGCCAATAACCAGAAAGTGCCTATCATCACCAGCAGATAGTCATTCACAACTAAGAGCCAGAAGGCCGACGCCATGAGTGACCGCCAGCATTGGAATGGGAGTCGTCGTGTCGAGCTCCGTGGTGCTCCAAATCAGACCATGCGCTTCATTTGTCCATACCAAGATCAGGCTGAGGACCGGGATTGCGCTCATCAACACAATCCCAATGGGGTTTCTGATAATCCATCGATCTTGGTGAGTGTACAGGACGGTGAATACGAGCCACGCCGGCACCACCGCAGCAATCCCGATATACTCAACCTTAGCGAAGAAGATCTTCTCATCTAGCGTGGGCGAATATATCTCCAATGCGTAGGCAACTTCCCAAATTGCCACCGCGATCAGCATCGAAATCAAAGCCTTTGCGCCCAATGCACTTCGCCGTGGGACGATGATCGTGATGAGAAAGATCGATGTAATGGCCGCAACGACGAGTGGAAAACAGTACACGAAGTACCAGATCAAAGGTTGGATCTCCAATCAGAGTGCAATTCAGGTTACTTCATGCGGCAGAAACCCAATTGCAAAGTCGGCAAGTTTCCAATTTTATGGGCCATGCAGTGGACTCAAGCCAACGCAATAATGCCGCAGTCGGATTCGCGGGATGTGATGACAGTGTCGCTTAGGCAAATGTAAGGATATTACTAATCATAGGAGGAATTCCTGTCACCGTCAACGGGGCCGCCTACTGATGCGACGCCCTGGCTGCCGGGCTGGACCGGCCAGATGCGATACGGGCGCATCATCTCGTTGTCTTCATGTTCGACGATGTGACAGTGCTGTCGCAGACCGACAAACCTGGCGCTTGGTTATGAAACGAATTTTCTCGCCGTTTTCTTTAGAGAAATTTTCTGCTATACTTGCGCGCAATGAAAGGCCGATCTGGGTCAGGAGTAGCGTTGTGGTCGCATTAGAAGGCGTGCCTTCGAGTCTGTTGCTAAAGATTCGTGCGCTGCTCCCGGCCATGAACACGCAGGAGCAAAAAGTTGGGCAGTACATCCTGAGCAACGCGGACAGCGTCGTCCACCTTGCCATCGGCGAACTTGCCCAGCGCTGCCACGCGAGTGACACCACCATCTTTCGCTTCTGCCGCAAGGTGGGTGCACAGGGCTACCAGGACTTCAAGATCCGTCTCGCCCAGGACATGGCTGCGAACCGTACGCCGATTTACGTTGCCGTCGACGCGGCGGATACGTTGGTGGACGTGCTATACAAAACCATGATGGCCAACGTGAAGGCACTGGAAGATACCCTCTCGGTCATGAATTTGGCTGCACTGGAGCATACAGCGAACGCATTGCTCGCGGCACGCCGGGTTGACATCTACGGGTCTGGCGGTGGCGCCATCGCCGCACTCGATCTGCAGTATAAGTTGATGCGGCTTGGGGTACGTGCCGTCCCCCACAGATGCCGAGATGCAAGTCATCTCGGCGACGCTCTTGACCCCTGCCGATGCCGCCGTCGCGATCTCCCATTCTGGCGAGTCACTCGACGTGCTGCGCGCACTGCAAGTCGCCAAAGACGCAGGCGCACTGACGATTGCCATCACCAATCATCCGGAGTCGGCGATTGCGAAGACGGCGGAGATCAGTGTCTTTACTGCGGCCCAGGAGTCACTCGGCCATAGCTATCCGCTCGGCGCACGCGTCGCACAAATTGGCCTGATTGACGTCTTGCATGCGTTCATGGCTTCAAAACGCAGGGATGAAGTGGATCTAAATCATGCCCGCATTGGGGAAGCCTTGCTCAAACGGCAGGGATAAAGCATGCAGAGGCCTGCGACTGTCCGTCGACAATGGATCGGGCGGAAGGGTTTTGCACCAGTCGGACCTTGTGGCTGCTGATTAAGTTCATTGAGGAGACAACTCCAAATGCAAAAAATCACGCCGTTTCTATGGTTCAATGACAACGCAGAAGAAGCCATGCTCTTCTACACCTCGATCTTCAAAAACTCGAAGATTATCGCCGTCAGTCGGTAGGGCGACGCCGGGCCAGGCCCGGCCGGGTCGGTCATGTCCGCCACCTTTGAACTCGAAGGCCAGCAGTTCATGGCGCTGAATGGCGGCCCGGTGTATCACTTTACACCGGCCATTTCGCTCTTTGTGAACTGCGCAACGCAGGCTGAGGTGGATGAACTGTGGGACAAACTCTGCGCAGGAGGCAAGCCGGAACGCTGCGGCTGGCTTGTCGACAAATTCGGTCTGTCCTGGCAGATCATCCCAACCGCATTGGGTGAATTGCTGCAGGATCCGGACCCCATGAAGTCGCAGCGAGTCATGTATGCCATGCTCCAGATGGACAAGATCGAGGTCGACAAATTGCAACAAGCCTATGCCGGTGAATAGCCCACGCCTGAGCGCAAGACTTGGAACAAAGTAGAGGTCGTAAGCGGAATGGCTCAGGAGACTGAAGCGCACCGGCAAAGGCCGAAGCCGCAGTCTTGCTCCCGCCGGCCGTTTCTGCAGGATAGCAGTGCGGCGGCGCTTGGCCCATTGGCGGCAACACCCGATGCGCCGACCCCAATCATCCGTCCCCGGCGCTGCCGGCATGGTGACCAGTGCAGGGCGCGCCGCACCCGTTTGTCCGACCCGCGGTTGCGGGCTCGCCGGCCGGGGCAGCGATTCATGCGCTGGATCAACGCCTGGCACAGGTTGTTACTGCGCCGGGCGCCGAACTCTCTGGGCTTGCGGTGGCGGTATCGATCGACGGCAACCTCGCGTACGAAGGCTACCTGGGGCGGCGGCATATTGCGGAAGACAGCCAGGGCAGGGATCTCCCCGTCACATCGGACACGCGGTTTCGGGTCGCCTCGATTTCAAAACTCTTTTTAGCCCTTGGCGTGATGCGCCTGGCAGAACGACGCCTGCTTGATCTCGACTGCGACGTCAGCGATCATCTCGGTTTTGCACTGCGTAACCCATCCTTTCCCGAACGCGTCATCACGCCACGGATGCTCCTTTGCCACACCTCCTCTGTGCGCGATGGGGCGTCCTATCGTTTCCCGCTGCCGGCAACGTTGGCAAGCGGTTTTCAACCTGACGGCGCCTATTGGGAAGGAGGTAGCCATTTCGCTCCACCTGTCGCAGGCATCGATACATCGCCCGGCAAATACTTTTCGTACTCCAATCTCGGCTATGGAGTGCTTGCCACACTGGTTGAGCACATCAGCGGTGAACGTTTCGACGATTACATGGCAAATCATGTCTTGCAGCCATTGGGACTGAACGCGACTTATTCTCCAAGCAGCCTCACCCGCATAGATCGTGACAACCTGGCGGCGCTCTATCGCAGACAGTGCGGTGGTGTTTGGAATCCGGAAGGTCCCTGGTGTGCTCAGATTGACGACTATCGAGGCGCATTGCCGGAGATGCCAGATGGCATCGATCGCTACCGCGCCGGCACGAACGGCACGCTCTTCGCACCCAACGGCGGCTTGCGCGCAACCGCACGCGAATTGCTCGAAATCATCCATCTCTTTCTGGATGGCGCCCGCGGCGCAGACACGCCGTTGCTGAAGAACACCACCATCCGGGCGATGTTTGCCGACCAATGGCGTTACGATCCGGACCGCCGGAATGGCAATGCAGCTGCCGGCGCCATGCGCGCATGGGGTCTCGGTCTTCATCATCTGACCGGCAACCCGACCATGCCCGGTCTACTGGGGGATCAGGTCGTAGCCGGGCGCAGCGACATACAACTGTGGGGGCATCTGGGGAACGCCTATGGCTTGCTCGGCGCAATGCTGTTCGATCCGCGACGCAATACGGGTCTGGTCTATCTGATTGGCGGCGTCAGCCGTGAACCGGCAATTTACACAGGAACCTATTCCGCATTTACACGCTGGGAAGAACAAATCCTGAGCGCAATCTACGCTACGATCCTTCAGTCACGCTACGCCTGACCCGACCATTCATTAGTGACAAAGGCAAATCCAATGAGTTTCCCTATCCTAGAACACGATAGCTCACGCCCAGCCAAGATCGAGCCAGCCGAAGTGATCCGGCCGCGCAACGTGCCTCAGCACTGCGTGATCTGCTTCTTCCGCGAAGTGATCGAAAAGGTGGTCGCGACGCACAGCGCGCGTGTGGTGGCCGAAAATCGCTGGGAAGATGGCAATCACCCGATTTATGAGATCGACTACAAGGGCAACCGTCTTGCCTTTTTTCACCCAGGCATCGGTGCACCGCTGTCGTCGAGTTTGCTTGAGGAAGTGATTGCCTTTGGCTGCCGCAAGTTTATTGCGTGTGGCGGCTGTGGCGTACTGCAAAAGGAGATTGCGGTCGGACACTTGATCGTTGTCTCAAGTGCCGTGCGCGACGAAGGAGTTTCTTACCACTACTTACCACCCAGTCGTGAAGTCATAGCGGATCTGACCGGCGTTGCGGCGCTGACGCGGACGCTTGATACGCGTGAGATCCCGTATTATCTTGGTAAGACCTGGACGACGGATGCCCCGTACCGCGAAACGCCCAACAAGATCGCGGCACGCAAGGCCGAAGGCTGTCTCGTCGTGGAGATGGAAGCCGCCGGGATGATGGCGGTTGCACAATTCCGCGACGTGCGCTTTGGCCAGGTACTCTATGGGGGCGATGACCTGAGCGGTGACCAATGGGATCACCGCTCCTGGCAGTCACGACATGACGTCCGCGAAAACCTCTTCTGGCTGTGCGCAGATGCATGCATCTCACTTTAGCCGGTCAGTTTATCTCGCTTTCAATGCGTTTCAACTAGAGGTAAAGATCGACCCTGTGACACCACGCGTCTGGTTTGTGCGCGCGGCCATGCCAGACATGGAGTTGATGCATGATCGAAAGCCGGTGGAGTCTCTCGCTAAAGGCCACATTGCTCACGTGGAACGGATCCTGATACCCAACTGCCAGGTGGATTTCGATACGCCGAAGCGCATGCAATAGCGCCTCATCACGAATGCTTGGAACAAAATGTAGCGGTGTGTTGAAGTAGACCAGGTCGTCGTAATAACCATCTAGTAGATCGCAGAAATCGCCGATCGGCGCCGTCAAATCATACCGGCCACTGCATGCCAACACTTTGGTGACAATGTCAGGATGTCGAAATGCGAAGTTGACGGCATGAAAGGCACCCATGCTGCAGCCGTGGACAATCAGGCATGAGTTGCGGTTCATGGAGTGCGTGAAGGGTATCACTTCATACAAAAGATAGGCGTCATAGTCGACATGCCGGCGGATGCGGTGTGCCGGCGGCGCAGCACGGCAATAGAAACTCTCGGCATCAATGCTGTCGACGCAAAACAATTGCACCCACCCCTGGTCGATTTTCTGCCGGACGCCTTCAATGATGCCGAAGTTTTCGTAGTCAAAGAAACGCCCGGCGCGTGTGGGAAACACAATGACGCGTGCACCGCCATGCCCAAAGACAAGCAACTCCATGTCGCGATGCAAACGCGGACTATACCACTTGTGATACTCGCGATTCATGGACCGTAGCACACGTCTCTGTCAATCTTGCGGCTTTGCGGCGCTCGTGATGAGCCGCTGAATCTCGCTTGGGAGCGCTTTTCGCCGACCTGGATTGGCTTGGGAATTTTGCACCTGGGGTTTGGGCCGGCTGTAGATTCGATGGAGTTTGTAGAGTAGCACTTTGGAAGAGGTTGTTTGAAGAGGTCGCACCGGTCCCGTACTTGAAGTTGCCATCGCATGCTCCAATACTGAGTCTGGTTTGAAGAGGCCTGAGTAGTCAAGGCCGCTTGCTTTTGGATGTGGCCAGTGGTACTGTTGGTCACGATACCAACTTCAGTTGAACAAATCACACCGTTTTGTGATCCCCATATCAACGTTCGCTTAATACTTTCGCCTGGCCGAGGTTCAGGAAGAGAACCTATGGCTCTATAAGGGTCCGTATATCATCCCAGATGTGACAGTGACAGCACAGCCTGTCGCGTGCATCCTGCGCCTGTGTTGTGGTACCCGAGATGTCGTTTAGAACCAGCGTTGTGCACGAGGGGTACCGCGGCAAGACGCCGCGGTACCCCTCGTGCGTACTGTCGCTACTTGCTGCTACGCGGGTGATAGCTGGTCGTATCGACCATGAGCGGGGGGTCGAAAGCAGATGCCACGTCGGCCCAGTCCACAAACTTGAAACTTGTGCTGACGTTCTCCAGCTCGCCATCATCTTCTACCATGACGGCCGGCAAATTGAACCCGTCTTGCACGACCAGGAGACCGTTCGGGAACCGATCACCCAGCGGGACATTGAGCACCATGGCGCCGTCACTCTCCTGCACGCCGTCGATCTCACCGGCTGCGCCGATCTGGAAACTGCCCAGATAGGCATTGTCGCCTTCGCGGGTAAAGACAGCAAAGGTGTTGTCACCCTGGCTGGAGACCAGCAGATAGCCCGTGCCGTCGGGTCCATAATAAATCGTCAGCCCCTCAACGTCGGCTTCAAGCAACTCGCCCTCGGGTCGAACCGAATACAGCAGGCGCAGCTCAGCGCTGGCGTCCGGTTCGGCGTCAATCTTCCAGATGCCGACGTTTTCCTGACCGATATAGAGATGGCCGAGCTCCTGGTCAGCGACCATGCCTTCCGTTTGCGCGTCTTCTAACTCGCCGCCCTCTGGAATCGGTAGTTGAAACGCCCTTACCTGCTCAATGGCAATCTGACCGCTCCCGTTGTCTTTCAACAGCCATTGCGCAACATCACCAGTTTCGCGCCGATTCGCAATTGCGTACGCTGTGCCGCTCTTTGGGCTTCGATAGAGCGCAACGCCATAGGCCGTTGTCTCCTCATCGGATTCGTTGCCGGCCGCTGTAAACAGCAGTGGGTTGGCCGGGTCACCGATCTCAACCAGTTGGCGCGACGCTGGGTCCACCTGGAAAAAGACCAAGGTGTCGCGATAGCGATCTGTGATGGCGATCACATCGACCAATGCGCCTCCCAGTTCAAAGTCATAGAGAATATCTACGTTGTTGTAACGAGCACCCTCCGGACTCAGTGACTGGAGTATCTGCCCATCGAGATCATAAACCTCAAGCCCGCCCTCTTTCAGGACGCCGACAACGGTGCTGAGCATGGGGTCAGCCGGATGCACCCAAATTGCCGGGTCGTCCAGGTCGCCCATGCGCGCATCGGCTGGCGGTTCGTCCATGTCCAGGACCGGGTGCGTCTCCAACCGGGCAGTGACAACTGGGATCCCGTCAACGAGGCCTGGTTCGGCAATACCGGTATCGCTGGAGACCGGTGCTGTACTTGTTACCTGGGGTGACGCACCAGACGGGCCTGACGCCTGCACGAGTGCGGCTAACAATAACGCAAAAATCAGATTCCACGGCATGTGTTCGCTCCGTTCATATGGGTTTGGGATAGCCGCCGGGACGAAAAGGCTAATTGAGGCTATACTTCACAGGTAAACGGAACTTGCACCGACTGTAATCAGCGTGTCAAGGTTTTCTTAACGTTTTTCATCGCCAACTTTTCGTTGAACTTTGGGGGCTCCGAGCGAGAGAACTCCGGGAAAGGGTCCACGGGCCACGACCAGTATGTTTTATCAACTGATCGCAACGCCAACCGAAGTACTTGTTTGGGCCGCGGTCCTCCACCTGGTCGCCGATTGGCTGTTACAGACCGAATGGATGGCGCTGCATAAGACGAGCTTGCGCCACGCCGCAAGTTGGGCCCACGCCGGTGTATATGCCCTCTGCATGGCGCTCGTATTTCCTCTCTTAGTCGCCATCCTGATTGGCCTCGCTCATCTGTTGGTGGACACGCGGGCGCCGGTGCATTGGTGGATGCGGACGCTAAAAGGCATGTCAGCGACGGCGCCGGGCGCGAACGTAGTCGAAATTGGCGTCGATCAATCCATTCACGTGATCGTGATTGCGCTGGCTGCGCTCGCAATGCCGTGGTACTAGCCAATGCATGATCCATCCGCCTATGTCCCAATGGACCGCCGGCTCCGGTTGGGATTCGCCGATGACTTCCCAGACCATGTGGTTGGTGCTGCGCTCTTTGCCGATATCTCCGGCTTTACGCCGCTGACGGAAGCGCTTGTGCGCGAATTGGGTCCCCAGCGGGGCGCCGAGGAACTGACCCACTATCTCAACCTGGTCTACGATGCAGTGATTGACGAAGTGCATGCCTTCCGCGGCAGCGTCATTGCCTTTGCCGGTGACGCCATTACCTGCTGGTTTGGCGGCGACGATGGGCACCGCGCGACCGCAGCCGCGCTGGCAATGCAATTCGCCATGCTCTCTTTTGGAGAGTTGGTCACGCCGGCTGGCGCTGCCGTGAGCCTGGCCATGAAGGCAGCCGTGGCCACCGGGCCGGCCCGCCGGTTCCTGGTTGGTAATCCAGAAATTCGTCTGCTGGATGCGCTTGCCGGTGCAACCATGGTACGGCTCGCTGCGGCAGAACACCTGGCGAAGCGGGGCGAGGTCATTGTCGACGAAACAACACGCTTCGCACTGGCGTCCACGCACTGATCACCGCCCTAAGGCGCGATGAGCAGCGCAATGAGACATTTGCCGTCGTGGCGGAGCTTAAGACGCCGACAACGAAGGCGCCCTGGCCGAATGTGGACCTGACATCGCTTCCTCAAGACATGATCAGACCCTGGTTGCTCCCCGCCGTATATGAGCGCCTACAACAGGGTTTGGGAGATTTTCTCGCCGAACTCCGCCCCACAGTCGCGCTCTTTTTGCGCTTCGATGGCATCGACTACGATTCTGACGCCCAGGCAGGAGCCAAACTGGACGGCTATCTCCGCTGGCTGCAATCGATCGTCATGAAGTACGAGGGCACCCTGATTGACCTTAATATTGGGGACAAGGGCAGCTACGTGTACGTGAATTTTGGGGCCCCGGTAGCGCATGAAAACAATGCCGCACAGGCAGCCGCAACAGCCCTGGCGCTCGTTGCCCCACCTGAAGCTCTCAACTTTGTTGGCCCCGTACGGATCGGGATCAGCCAGGGGCGCATGCGCGCCGGCGCCTACGGTGGCACGCATCACCGGACGTATGGTGTCCTTGGTGACGAAGTGAACCTTGCTGCGCGGCTGATGATGGCGGCGCAACCCGGCCAGATCCTTGTCAGCCAGAGCGCCCAGCCGCAGATTGCGGCGCAGTTCTCGCTCCGTGAACTGCCACCGATTCGTGTAAAGGGCAAAAGCGAGCCTGTGCGGGTCTATGCGCTGCACGGCAACGCCCGGAAAAGCCGGCGCCAGATGACGCAATCCGGGTATCGATTCGCGATGATTGGTCGCTCGGCTGAGATGAGCCTTGCGGAGGAGAAACTTGCGCTAGCCGCTAACGGTCACGGCCAAATCATCGGCGTCACCGGGGATGCCGGCATCGGCAAATCACGGCTGGTGGCCGATGTCATCGAACAGGCGCGAACGCTGAACTTTGAGGTCTATCGCGGCGAATGCGAATCGTTCGGCGTGAACAGCAACTATCTAGTCTGGCATGACATCTGGCGCAGCGTCTTTGACCTGGATCCAACTTGGAACCCAGCGCGACAGATCGAGCACCTGAAAGCACAGGTCAGCTCAATTGCACCCGGACTACTCCCCCGCTTACCGCTGTTGAGCATTGGGTTGCAACTGGACATTCCAGACAATGACCTTACCGCCTCTCTTGATGCAAAAACTCGTAAGGGTGCATTGGAAGGACTACTCGTTGAGTACCTTGCGCGCATCGCAGAGCGGCGCCCCATGCTCATTGTGTTGGAAGATTGCCACTGGCTGGATCCCTTGTCACATGATCTGCTCGTGGCCCTCGGGAGCGCGGCCGCGGAGCTTTCTATCCTCTTCCTGTATGTTTTCCGCCCTTTCGAATTGAAACGACTGCGCGCTGCTCGGGTCAGCGCACTGCCCTACCATACGGAGATCCTTCTCCAGCCGTTGACGCCTGCTGAAGCCGCGCGATTTGTGCGCACAAAGGTCGGCGCCCTGATTGATAATGACCGTGCGCTCGCTACCTCGTTTGTCGAACGCATCACCATGCGCGCGGAGGGCAATCCCTATTTTCTCGACGAACTTCTCAATTATCTTCAGTTCGAACAGGTGAACTTTCACGATCCTGCTGCGCTCGATCGAATCGCACTCCCCGACAGCATACAGAGTCTGGTGTTGAGCCTAATCGACCGTTTCAGCGAGAGCCAAAAGATCACAGTCAAAATCGCCAGTGTCATCGGCCGCATCTTTCATGCCGCCTGGCTCACCGGATCGTATCCCCAGCTTGGCGATCCGAGGCGGGTGAATGAGGATCTTGCGGAGCTTGAACGCCAGGAATTAATCCTGCAAGCGCCTGACGAATCGGACCTCGCCTACACCTTCCGCCAGGCAATCACCCAGAGCGTCACGTATGAGAGCCTTCCGTATGCCATGAAGGCCCACCTCCATGAGCAGATCGGCGCCTTTCTTGAGACCGCATTCGCCGCCTCACCGGAGCAGGTGTTGGACCTCATGGCGTTTCATTACGACTGCAGTGGCAAAACAGCGAAGCGGCGCGATTACCTGCGCCGTGCCGGAGAAGCGGCCCAGGCAGTCTACGCGAACCTGGCGGCAATCGATTATTACACACGCGCACTGCCGTTACAGGCGGCGCAGGATCGACCGGAACTGCTCATGCGCTTCGGCCAGGTCTTGGAACTGATGGGTGAATGGCACATTGCCGCCGAACGGTATGCACAGGCGCTTGCTGAGGCGGAGAACAGCGCGGATGCGATGATCCAGGTGCAGGCGCTCATCGCCATCGGCGAAATTCAGCGCAAGCAGGGACGCTTCGACGATGCTTCCGGCTGGTTTACACGGGCAGGCAATACGGCAGCGCTGCACAATGATCTGCCAGGAATGGCAAAGGTGCTCATCTGCAGAGGCACGCTGGCCGCGCAACAGGGCGACTACGGTGGAGCGTCTATTCACTATGCTAGCAGCCTCGCCGTCCGCCGCGCCCTGGATGATCGTCCCAATATTGCTAATGTCCTCAACAACATGGCGATCGTCGCCCAGTTTGAAGGTGACTACGCCCGCAGCCAGCAGTTTCATGAAGAGGCGCTCGCCATCCGCCGCGAGCTTGGCAACACGTGGGCGATCGCTATGTCGCTCAATAACCTGGGGACGACACTGCTCGACCGCCAGAACTACAGCACTGCGGGCGCGTTACTGGCAGAGGCGCTCGTCATCCAGCGCGCGGTTGGCGATAAGTGGGCAGTGGCGAATGTTCTCAATAACTTGGGGAATGTACGTCGGGAACTAGGTCAGTTTGCTGAGTGCCAGTTGCTCTATGCTGAAAGCCTGGCACTCAACCACGCATTGGGCGATCAGCGTGCGCTTGCGTATTTGCTGGAAGATGTTGCGCTCCTTGCGGTATACCGCAGGGATTTCCACCGCGGCCTGCGTCTTATGGGTGCCGCGCAAGCGTTGCGAAACGCAATCGCGTCACCATTGTCACCTGCGGAGCAGGAAAACCTCGACAGCCGTTTCCAAAATGCGCAGGATTCCGTTGGCAACCTGGCCGATGCAATCCTCGCCGAAGGCAGAAATCTCACCCTGCCGGAAGCGGTCGCCTACGCAAGCACCGGCTAATGCATGTGGCGCCGCGTGAGCAGGCTCTGGTCTGAAAGATTAACTTGCCAGCGTATTGACTTCATTGCTAAGTCGTCGCACGGTCTGCGAGCGTGCGCAACATGTTCTGAAGCAACACGGACTTCAACGCCGGGCATGTTTGATCCAGTGCGTCGAAGTCTGCCAGGCTCAATGCACAGCACTCTACCTCAGTGTCCGCACTGACGTCTGCCAGACCGATCAGAACGATCGACAATCGCGAGTTCGCCAAATGTCATCCCGGGCGCCAGGGTCGATAGCCGCTTGATCCGACCGTCCGCCAGGGGAATCGTAATGCTAACAGCCCCGCGCATCAGGAAGAAAATGGTGTCGGCATGGTCTCCTTTGTGGATGATCTTGGCGCCGGGAAGATAGTGACGCTGGCCAAGTAATCGTAGCGCAAAGGCCATTTCGTCTGGCGCAAGTCCATTGAATGCGGCATGCTCGGCAAGCGATATCCGGTGCAATGGATTCACCGGCGCATTGTTTGCCATAAGCAACTGGTCTTCGGCCCACTCCAACGCCAGGTCAATTTCGTCGAAAGCCCGCACAGCAACCGCAGAGTCCGTAAACTCTGCCAGCCGCTTGATAAAATCCGGGTGATTTTTCGCACCCGCAAGGACAAAGTACTTACCAACGGCACCAAGGCTCTGCGCGAGTTCGGCGAAAATGGGGGCGACGGCGACCTCGATGCGCGCCACGCGCCGGAAATCCAGGATCGAGATGTCTTGCGCCGGACTGCCATCCACCAATGCCCTGACGACCACTTCGGCCGCGGGAAAGGTCAACTCGCCCTGTAATTCATAGGCCACAGCCCGTGCCCCGACTTGCGCCAATGTAGCGCGTTCAGCCTCCGTGCGCTGCCGTTTTGAACTGATGGCCCCGGCACTGTATTGTGTGCGAATCGGTGTGAGCGAAGCCTGCGGCACGCGAAGCGAATGCAGATTGAATCGATGGGAGATCTCCTCACACGCCTTGACCCCGCGCACGCTGTTGCCTCGCTCATCCAGGCGCGGCGAAAAGACGGCGATCCCGAGTTGCCCGGGCAATACAGCCATGATCCCGCCGCCCACACCGCTCTTGGCGGGCATTCCAATCCGATAGACCCACTCGCCCGTGTAGTCATACATCCCACAGGTCGACATGACGCTGAGGATGCTATCCACATAGACATCACTGACTGCACGTTCGCCGGTGACGGGGTTCATCCCGTTATTGGCAAGTGTCGCCGCCATGATGCTCAGGTCTCGGCACGTGACGGCGACAGAGCACTGCTGAAAATAGAGCTGTAGTGCCGGCTCCGGGTCGTCGCCGATGATCTCGAAGTTACGGAGCATATGGCCAATAAGCGATTCCGATGTCCTGCTCTCGCTCTCGAATGATAGACGGCCTCATCCAACGTCAAACGCCGGCCGGCATGGCGCGAATAGGTGTCGAGCAGCCGCTCCAGACGCTCGGCCGGCGTTGCACCTGCGACCAACGATGCCGCAGCGATGGCGCCGGCATTGATCATCGGATTCTTGGGTGCACCCGTGCCAGGTGTGAGGCTGATGGAGTTGAATGCATCGCCGGTGGGTTCCACCCCGATTTTCGCAAGCACCTGCTCGCGGCCCTGGTCTTCAAGTGCCATCCCATAGGTCATCGGCTTAGACACCGACTGGATTGTGAACAACTGGCGCGTGTCGCCCACTTCATAGACGCGGCCATCCGTCGTAGCCAGGCAGATCCCAAACCACTCGGGATTGGCTCGGGTAAGTTCGGGGATATAGCTGGCGACGACTCCTTCATTGAGCGGGGCGTATTTTTTGTGCAGGTATTCGAGATATGATTGGATAGGAGATACAACTGAGTTGGCGGAATTGCTGTCCACAGTGACTGTTTTTACACTCCTGAAGGATCGTTTGGACCGCTCATCTGGTGGAACTACCAAACGGCATTACCCGCATCAACCTGGTGGGACGGCTCGATGTTTCCGGGGCCATGGCCATCGAGGACAAGTTTACCTTTGCCGTGGCGACCGACAAGGCACCAGTGCTCGTCGATCTTTCCGCAGTGGATTTTATCGCGTCCATCGGGATGCGCCTGCTGCTGATGAACGCAAAGACGTTGAATAGCCGCGGCATCAAACTGGTCTTGTTCGCACCCCAGCCGCTGGTGAAGGATGCGCTGGTCACAGCAGGGATCGACTTGCTCATCCCCGTCTATGATGATTTTGACACGGCATGCACCTACCTGCTCCAGCCGTCTGCAACCTCCAAGTAAGACCAATGACACCAATGACACCAATGACACTGATGACACCCATGACACCAATGACGAATCCTGCGCAAGTTTCCCATCGAAGTTCGGCGGTCATGGTGTTCCCGTGCCGCTGGGACGCGCTGGACGATCTGGCCGAGTGGGTGCAGGCCATTGGTCACAGGCACGGGATTTCAGACCGTCACATCTTTGGGCTGAAACTCGTGCTTGTCGAGATTGCCACGAATATCGTCGATTACAGTGGAAACTCCAATGCCGGCAGCCCGATCTCTGTCACCATTCGCTTCGAACCAAACCACATCTGGGCACAAGTTGAAGATGCCGGCCCCTGACCCGACCGCTTTCCGGAAATTGCGCAGCCGGAAAGCCTGGAAAGTGCACCCATCGGTGGATTGGGCCTTCGCTTGATCCGATCCTATACCCAGCATTGGGAATACCGGCGTACGAATCACACAAATCAATTGTGTGTTACAATTGCCCTTGATGGGTGACGCAAACAGCAACACAGACTCTGACCAACCCGCCTCTGCGGCGAACCATTCCCTGCCAAGGGTGTTGTCCGACCACGAAATCAACGCCATCAAGCCAAAGTTGACCAGCATGACCCTGGCGCCTGCTCAGGTCTTTGTCAGCGAGGGCGACTTTGGCGACTGCGCCTATCTCCTGGTCGTTGGCGTCGTGGAGGTCGTCAAAGGGCTGTTCACCAGACGAACGCTCATTTGGCATGCGTGGACCCGGCGATATCATCGGGGAAATGAGCCTGATCGATCCATCTCAGCCGCGCTCAGCCAGTGTCCGCACCAAAACCGCCGCCGAATTACTCGTCGTGACCCGGGCGGAATTTGACGATCTCTCGTCGAGCAGCCCGCACTCAGCCTCCAGTTGCTCCGCAATCCGAGCCACCGGTTGCGCCTCATCCGAAAACGCCACCATCCGGGATCTGCAGACCAAAAATGTTGCGTTGACCCAGGCGTATCGCTAGCTCGAAGCTACTCAAGAAAAACTTGTTGAACAGGAAGTACTAGCGCATGAATTGGCGCAGGCCCAGCGTATTCAACTCCAAATGCTACCTGCCAGGCTTCCGCGCCTGAGCGAAGTCGATATCGGCGCAAAATTGCTGGCCGCGCGTGCGGTCGGTGGGGATCTCTATGAGGTCATCCGGCTTGACGAAGATCGGCTCGGCTTCGCCATTGGCGACGTTTCCGGCAAGGGCATTCCGGCCGCATTGTACATGGCGTTGGTGTCGAGTCTATTGCGTTCCGAAGCCAAAGCTGGCACCGCGCCAGCCGATGTTGTGGCTCACATCAACCAGCACCTCTGCGAACGCGACATGGAGAGCATGTTTGTGACGTTGTTGTACTGCGACCTGGACCGGCGCACCAGAATCTTACGGTGTGTGCGGGCGGGTCATGAGCACCCCATGCTGTGGGCTGGAGATGCCGTCTAGCGCACCACCGCGGGCAGGAAGATCGAATCCGTAAAGACAGGTTGCTCACCGTCACCGGTCAAACGCAACAGCAGTTCCTGAGGTGGATCGCCGACCACAAACAGACCACCCCCCATACTGCGGCTGGTCTGTTTGCTCTTCAGCTTGATGCGCCCCTGGGTAACCGGTGTCGTGGGATTGTCGCCATCTGGCTTACGGGTTCATTGTCATAGACCACGCGATTGCCATCGTTGATGTCCCAGACCTTGAGGCGAAAATACCCGTGGTCATTTGCACTGACTGCGCCTGCGTCGATCACCGTGAGCATGTAGCCAGACATTGGCCGCGGTCAATCGTTCCTACCCCGCAAGATGGCTTTGCTGCCGGCGATCACCAGCCAGTCCATGTTGCGCGATTCCAGCCGCTGCTTGTCGAGCCGGAATTCGAGGCTACCCTTTGGCACCGTCGCGTTCTTTTCGTACTTTGCCTCAAAGCCAAACTTGGCACGCGCGACCAGGCCTGGATTGGCCACATATGCGCCCGCCGGTGAGTTGATCCAGCCCTCGCCGGATGCCACACCCGCCAACGGATCGTACACCACAACGTACTGATAGAGTGCTTCTCCGGTGAGTGCACCGGCATCCGTCACGGCCAAGACAAGTGTATATACGCCAGGCATGGTGTGCTGGTGGCTGTCGGGACCCACGATGCGATTTCCGCTCACCGTGCCCGGTGTTGTTGTGCCGTCTCCCCAGGTCCAAACAGCACTGTGAGTCTCGGCGCTGTCGGTGAAGATCGCCTGGGCAGCAATCGATTCACCCAATTCCACTACGGCCACCAGATGCGTGGTGAGTGCAATCGGTCCCACCTGTGGGGGGGTGTTGCTGCCGGGTAGTACCACAACGACGACGTTCGCCGTGCTACACAGGTTATCGCCCGTGGTGGCAGGGTTGCCGTCAGCGCCACTGTCACAGATCTGATAGAGAATGCGATCGATCCCGCTGAATTGCGCACTGCCGGTGTAGGTGATCTTTCCAGCCGTGCCGTCCACGGTTGCCGCCCCCCCCACCGGCGCCACGAGCACCGTTACCGAAGCGGGTGATAGGTTCCCGTCGACATCGGTGTCATTACCGGCAACGTCGATGATGACCCTACTGACGGAATCCACCTCGGCGTGATCATCCAAGGCCTGCGGCGCAATGTTGCCGGGGGTGATTGTCAACGTAGCATTAGAAGTTGCACTGTGATAGCCGGGATCGGTCAGGTCCAGTGGCTGCGCATTGACTGTCACCGGCTGGCCAAAGCTTGCCGCAACCTGATAGACGCCTGGGGTAACGGCAACGCCGCTGAGGATCGCGCGTCCGGCGTAATCCGTCGGAACCACCTGTCCGTACACCCCAGCAGCGCCCGTGAGCGTGACCAGCACTGGACGCCCGGCAATCGCCAGCCCGCCGGCGTCGGTCAGACTTGCCACAATCCGCCACGACGAACCGGAGGCCACAGGGCTCACAGGAACTTCAATTACCAGTCGGGTGTCCCGCTTGGCAACCGTCACGTTGACCGTCGTTACTGCGCCCGCATATGTTGCTGAACCGGCATAAGTAACCTGTAGTGTGCCGGCGCCGGTGGCCCCAAGCAACCGAAACGTGGCCTGAGCCGCGCCGTCGGCGCCGGTGGTCGTCTGGATCGACTGCCCCTGCAAACTGAATTCCAACGTCGCGTCAGCCACGGTTTGACCCTGTGCCGTGACAAGGCGAATTGCGTACGTCAACTCACCGCCATAGACCCCGGCGGTTGGGGCGCTGAGCAATTGAAGCGTCACGGGCGTAGCACTTGTGGTGTCTGTGGCCAGTGGCGGCTTCACCGGTGCGCCGGGATCGATGCCGGGGGTGAAGTACTCGCCGTTGTTGGTCAGCAGCGTCACGAGACCGACGCCATTGACCGCCTGCACGATGTAGCGCAGATTTGACGCAGCCACTGCGCTTGCCGGCAGCACCGCTTCCCACTGCGCTGGCTCCGTGCTATTGCGCACCAAATCAAGCGATTGCCAACTGGCGCCGTCGACCGCGGCATAGGTAACCCAGACTTCCTGCACGCCTGCCACAGGATCGCTGACACTGGCGCTGAAATGGACGTTGCCAGCAGCATCGGGCGTGCCTGTCACTTTGGCAATCGCCGGCGGCGCCGACAGCGCCGTACCACTCACGACGCTGCTGTAATACAGTCTGAATGCCATGTGATCAAAACGGCGGAATACGCCACGCGTCAGGTCACCATCGCCGGAGCGATACTGTGCCGGCGTGAGCATCAGCCGGGTTTCGCCGCCATCGGGATCGGCGAGAACTCCAAAGTAATTCACGGTCCACGGCACAACGGGGAAAAACACCGATGACTGAAAGCCGGGACGCACCGCAGTCACTTCATTTGCCGGCGCACTGACGAGGGGAAAGACATCGGGTTCGTCAGTGTATGCGCCGCTGCGAAAGCCAACGCCGCGCAGCACGCCGGCATTCAAACCACCGGGGCTAGAGACATTATACGCGGCCAAGGGCAGGATCGGCTGGCTTGGGCGGCCCACGGCCCCCTGGGGACCGGTGAGATAGTGCGCAACAATTTGACTGTTGTCTACCGAATTCGTCAAGATCTTGGTCTCAGCCGTCATCGATGGTGTCACTGTCAAATCCGCGGTGCGAAGATCGAGTGCGGCGCCCGGGCCGGCCACAACCGGATTGGTGGCGCCAATCACGGGCGGCAACACAACTGCCGTTCCCGGTGGCCCCGGCAACTGCACACGCAACATCGGCAAACCAAAGAGCGTGGCTTCGAGAATGGTCTTCTCAAAGACGCCGTCCACCTCAACACCCGTATCGGATAAATACACCTGTTTCGCCGCCACCAGGGCATTGCCGATCGGGATTGCACCACCGCGGCGCAGCTCCTGGGTAAAGCCAAGGTAGAGGCGCTCCGCATATTCAGTCAGGTCGGCATCACCGTACTGGTAACCGGTGCCGGAAATCAAGGCTGCCCCCTGCGCGCAAATGCCTGCGCCCAATCCGGTTCCTGGGTTAGCAGCGGGACGCCGTGCGCATTCACGATGTTATAGCCGGTATGGCAGCCTGCGCTAAACACCACGACGTTGCGGAGATCGAGTGGTGACGCCGCGACCTCGCTGGCATCAAGCCGCGTCTCATAGTCAGCCGCGAGCGCAGCCGATGCGCTGAAGTGACCAGCCAGGTAGGCAAGATCCTGGCGCGTTGTCAGCAATCCAGCGCGCAGGTCGCTGGCGCTCCACGAAGCCGGATCGCTGGGTGCGCGATCCGCCGGGTCGATTAGCGCAGTCACCTTACCCGCATTTCCGAGTCCGGCAACCAGTTCGCGGCGGACGGCATTGGCACCGTCTTCCAAAAAACCATAGCTGGTGATCAATGCTGACGTGGGCATAACAACACCACTCGCGGTGCTCAAGTAGGCATCGATCATCGTGACGGCTTCACCGGCAGTCTCCACGAGGCGTCCCACTGCCAGGTCCGGGATCGGCAGCGTACTGCCTTGGAGCGCGATTTCGGTGGCTGCGCCGTAGGCGTCCTGGCCGAGTACATAGTCCAGCCGCAGGCTGGCGCCGGAGGCAGGCTCATCGAGAACAGGAGGCGAGAACTCGGATTCACGCCCGACAGGCGCCGGGTCCGGATAACGGAAGAACGGAATCACGTCGTCGTTGCCGACCAACACCACGTAGTCAAGTGGATTGCTGGCGCGCACCCGCTCGACGATGCCCTTGATCGCGGCCGCCAACTGATTCTGTGCGTAAGGGCAATCAGGGTTCGCGTCCGCTTCAACCCGTGCAGCCGCAACGCGTGCGTCGCCACCGATATTGAGCACGATACCTTTGACTTCGGTGCGTGCGGCCAGGGCGTCGAGCCGCTGCCAGCAGTGTCTGCTCGGCGCTCGAACCTTCCATGCGCTCAATCTCGTGGAGAATGACCGTATGGAAGTCGCCTGCCGGCGACGACAGACTCCCCGCCGGCAGCGTTGTATTCACGCCACTGCAAACGCCCGTCAGTTCCGTGACCTGCAGCGAGAAGGGTGTGACGCGATCAAACACACCGTTCCGCCCGCGCACCTGGACATAGAACTCGCCGCTATTGTTCCAGGAGTTGACCACGATCCGCTCGCTGGCAATGCCATCGTGCGCGGACACGCCGATCAGGGTCCGGAGTTGGGCATTCACGTAGCCGGCAGCTTCCGCGTCGGTAGGATTGGTGAAGGCGGCAGGATTGGTGAACGCGGCCGGATTGGTAAAGGCCGCGGGATTGGTGAAGGCCGCGGGATTGGTGAAGGCCGCCGGATTGGTAAAGGCCGCAGGGTTCGTGAAGGCGGCGGGATTGGTGAATGCATCCGGGTTGGTAAAGGCCGCGGGATTGGTGAAGGCCGCCGGATTCGTAAACGCGGCAGGATTGGTAAAGGCCGCCGGATTCGTAAACGCGGCAGGATTGGTAAAGGCCGCCGGGTTCGTAAAGGCGGCAGGGTTGACGAAGGCACTCGGCGCCAGTTCAGCGCTCAGCCGCGCCAGATCGACGGGACCCACCAATTGGCTGAAAGCCGCCTGAATATCGGTGTGCAGCGTCAGGTCATAGTCGGCGGGCAGGCTTGCCAGGTCGACGATCACCTGGCTACCCGGCTGTACGTTAAACTTGAACCAGCGCGTCTGGCCGGTGCGGTCAAGATATTGCGTGGTTGCGCCGGTCAGGGTTGTGCTTGCACCGCTGAGCGGCAGGGGCATGGCCCGATTCCACGTCAGATTATCCGGCTGGACGATCATGCAGGCGGAGAATTCAGAGGTGTTGCCCGCTGGATCCGCCAACAGCGTGGTCACCATCTGGCCGTCAGTAACGGCTACAGGCACCGTGACCCCAAAACCGCCATTGCCGTTTCCGTCCGAGGTTGCAGTCGTCGCACCAACATAGGTTTCGCCCTCGCCGAAGCCACTGGCATCGCACTGGTTGCTCACATAGATCGTGACGTCATAGTGCTGATTGGGGGTGCTATTGAAGAGACCCGTGACGGTCAGGTCCCCCGCACCGCGGACCGCCCCATAGAGCACGGGGGCGTTGAGCCGATCGTTTGCACCACTGTCACCGTCGCCGGCGTCGTTCATATCGGGCCCTGTGGCCGCCAGGTCAATCCCCAGTGCACCGTTCGCATAGATCCGGTTGCCGGAAAGCCGGTTGCCGGCGCCGCCCTGGACATAGATACCGGCCTGCGCGTTGCCGGCGATCACATTCCCTTCGCCCGCTGCCATGCCACCTACCACGATGCCCCGCTCATTCATGAGGATGCCGTGCCGCAGGTTACCGAGCGTTGGATTGCCAGAAGCATCGGTCCCGATCAGATTGCCGCGAATCACATGGCCGGCGACGACGAAACCATCGGACATGCCAATGCCATCGTCGTGATTGCCGGAAATCAGGTTACCCTGCCCGGGCGCGGTGCCTCCGACGAAATTGGGGGCGCCGCGATAGATGCCAACGCCTGAGCCCTGATTCGGGAGACGAGCAGTGCCGGTGGCATTGGTGCCGACATAGTTGCCGTAGAAGTACGTATCGCGCACCTGGTCCATGGTGATTCCATTGCGCCCGTTGCCGGAGAGCAGGTTGCGGTCTGCGGGCGTGGCGCCACCAATCGTGTTGTTACCTGCCGGCACGGCCAGATTGAAATTGCCGACTTTGATGCCGTCCACGCCATTGGGGATCGCGCTGGCGCCGGTGGGATCTGTGCCGATGAAGTTGCCGGCAATGTGGTTGTCGGTTGCGCCGACGGCAATCCCATCGAGGGAGAAGCCATTGACCACCAGTCCGCGCACCAGGCTGTTGGAGGTGAACACGGAAAGGCCGCTGACGTTCGCGCCTGCATAGGCGCCATTGATTTGGATGAGCAGGACGGCATTGTTGCCCTGGGCAAGGCTATTCGGCGCAGCGCCGGGCTGGGTATACCCATCAATCACGACCGCGTCATGAATCGCAGGCAACGCAACCAACGGGTAGATCGTCTGCACGCCGGGAAGTGGAATTGAAAACTGAATGGTATCCAGCCCCGGTGATGCGTTTGCTTCTTGAATCGCCGCGCGCAGGGTGCAGTCTCCCCCGCTGGCGCTGCAAACGCCGTCACCGGGTGTCATGTCCGGACTGTCCGCAGTCGAATTAACTGTAAAGGACCCGGCAGCGTTGGCACGACCGGCATAGCCCCAGACAGCAATCGCCAGGAGGCCAACAATAATGAATGGCACCCACCGTCTTGGTGCGACCGCATGGATATCAGTGCCCGCAACAATCCCATCTTGCATCTCTTGTCTCGCTTCCTGGCGCGCGCCATCCTCCACCAAACCGGATCGGTATAGCATCGGGAGCAGGATTCGCACACATCAACTCGAAGAATTGCGAAAGAATACGCAACAAGAGGACGGAAGTCAAGTGCTAAGTGTTTTACGTTTCCTTACAATTAATCTTCATCTCAGATACGCTTGCGCTCAATGCGCCAAAACTTGTCGATACGCCCTCTTAGCAGGGTTACGAGTCGGTGAAAATTGCTCGCACAGCAAAAAACCTGACGGGATCGTAATCTGAATTAGAGTGATATAATTTCAATTTAGGCGCCTGTAAGCTGCGCCGCGGATTTCCTGTGTGTGGATCAGACGCAAGACCGCCGTGGTGTAAACGCTACAGCCTTACATTGCGGCCAACTCAGCACGCCCCTTCACATCAATCACTCATATTTCCGGAGGACGCATATGGCAAATTCCCGACGGCTACACTTTATGATCTTCGTTGCACCCACCATGCTGTTGGCAATTGGAGCGCTGTTGCTGGCAATCATGCCGGCAACGCCTGTGGCCGCGGCGGGGCAGACATTGGCTGCCGCCGCCACGCCAACCGCCGTGCCCATTGCACCGAAAGAAGCGACGACCATCACCGTCAAAGCGAATGAAGCACTGCTGACCGAGTTGCCATTCGACGATCAGCAGGATTTTGAAGATGCGCAGCGCGGCTTTATTGCGACGTTTCCGGACCTGATCATCACCGACACGCATGGTGCAACTGTCTGGAACCTGAAGCAATACGACTTCCTTACCCAGGAAGTCGCGCCGCCCACCGTCAACCCAAGCCTGTGGCGTAACGCTCGGCTCAACATGAACAACGGCCTGTTTGAAGTAACGGATCGGATCTATCAGGTGCGTGGCTTCGATGTCGCCAACATGACCATTATCGAGGGCGATACGGGTGTCATCCTGATCGATCCGCTGGGCACCGCGGAGACTTCAAAAGCGGGTCTGGATCTCTATTTCCAGGAACGCGGTGAGAAACCCGTCATTGCCGTCATGTACACGCATAGCCACATCGACCATTACGGCGGCGTTGGCGGTGTGATCACGGCAGAGGATGCCGCGTCAGGCAAAGTCGCGGTGCTCGCCCCTGAAGGCTTCCTCGATGCCGCCATCAGCGAGAACGTCTTTGCGGGCACGGCCATGACCCGCCGCACCGTCTACCAGTACGGCACGTTGCTGCCTACCGGTGAAAAGGGTGAAGTCGATGTCGGGTTGGGCAAAGGTTACCCATTGGGCGAGATCACGCTCATTGTCCCCAACGACACGATCAGCGTCACCGGGGAGACCCGCACGATCGATGGCGTCGACATGGAATTTCAGATGGTCTCCGGCACCGAAGCGCCCTCCGAAATGACCATCTACTTCCCACAGTTCAAGGCCCTGGATGCGGCGGAAATTGCGTGCCCGCTCCTCCATAACGTGCTGACGCTGCGTGGCGCCCAGGTGCGCGATGCAAAGCTCTGGGCGGAATCGCTCGATGAAGCAATCGTGAAGTACGGGGACAAGACCGATGTGCTCCTGGTGCAGCACATGTGGCCGCACTGGGGCCAGGAGAATATCGTCGAGTACATGGCAAATCAGCGTGACCTGTATGCGTATATCAATGACCAGAGTCTGCGGCTGATCAACGAGGGCTACACCGGTCCTGAGATCGCCGAAGTGCTCAGACTGCCGGAGAGTCTGGACCAGGAGTGGTACACTCACGGTTACTATGGCACGCTGAGCCATGACTCAAAGGCCATCTATCAGCGCTATATCGGCTGGTATGACGGCAATCCGGCAAACCTCAACGCGTTGCCCCGGAAGATGCCGCCGCAAAATTCGTCGAATATATGGGCGGTGCAGATGCCATCATCGAACGCGCCCGTGATGATTTTGCCGAGGGCAACTATCGCTGGGTGGCTCAGGTCATGAGCCAGGTCGTCTTCGCCGATCCGGACAACGAGGAAGCGCGCCATCTGGAAGCCGATGCCTTGGAGCAACTTGGCTACCAGACTGAGGCCGGGACGTGGCGCAATTGGTATCTCGTGGGTGCGTGGGAACTGCGCAACGGCATCATGCAGCCGCCGGGTACGGGCAGCAGCGCCAGCCCGGACACGCTGACCGCCATGTCGACTCCGCTGCTGTTCGATTACCTGGGTGTGCGGCTGAATGGAGACAAAGCGGACGGCAAGAAGATTGTGATCAATTGGGATTTCACGGATACGGACGAACAGATCGCAATGAACTTGTCGAACTCGGCGCTGACCTTTCGCGAGGACAACCAATCGCCGGATGCCGACGTGACCGTGACGCTTAAACGCGCGGCGCTGAACTCGATCATGCTTGGGGAAACCAAGTTTGAGGATGAGATCGCCGCCGGCAACATCACGTTAGACGGCAAACCGGCAAAACTCCTTGAATTGTTCAGCATGTTTGACACCTTTACGCCAGACTTCCCGATCGTCACGCCGTAGGGCAATCAACGTAACGTCTGCACGAATGACGACCTTCCAGGAAGCGAGGGATTTCCTGGAAGGTCGTCATACTCCGCAACCCTTTCTGCCTCACGGTTCCGGTGCGTCCACCAATTTCCACATAGGAATAGGGCGCGTCGGGCCACTATACTGTGCGGATCATTTGCCAGAAATCAGCGCGATAATGGAAGCAATGCTCAGATCAAGGAAGGCGAAATAGCCGCCGCCGGGTTGGACTGCAGCATCCTCTACCAACACAAGCCACGCATGTAGGGAGCGATCTGCGAGGGGGTTATGCGTCAATCAGAGTCTCAACCAAATTTCGTGCTGATAACTGGCGCCTCCAGCGGCATTGGAATGGCCTGCGCACTCTATCTGGATCAACTGGGCTATCGTGTTTTTGCGGCGTGCCGGGCAAGCGATGGACAAGCCTTGCAGGCTGCTGCATCCAGTATGCTTACCCCGATCTGCATTGATGTAACGGAAGAGCAAAGCATCGCCAAAGCACGAGACATTGTGGCACATGAAGTGGGGGCTGCTGGCCTTTTCAGCTTGATCAACAACGCCGGTCTGGCGTACGGCGCGCCGCTAGAATTCCAGCCCCTTGACGATCTCCGCCGGCAACTGGAAGTCAATCTGATTGGGGTTGTGGCGGTCACGCAGAGGTTTCTGCCGTTGCTGCGCCAGAACCGAGGACGCATTGTGAACATAAGTTCCATCTCAGGCAGGAGCGCCATGCCCTTCATGGGGGCCTACTGCGCCCCAAATTCGCCTTGGAGGCCATCAGCGACTCGCTGCGCGTAGAGCTACGACCGTGGGGCATTTCCGTCTCAATCGTGGAACCTGGCGACATCCAGACCCCTATCTGGAAAAAGGTCTAATAGCGGCCGATAGCATGCTCGCCGCCTATCCGCCCGAAGCCTTTGTGTTGTATGGACCGGCCGTAGTATGGATGCGAAAGTCGATTCAGGAGCCGCGGCATTCCGGCTGATGCAGGTAGCGCAGGCGGTTGCCAGGCTATTGCACGCAAAAACACCTCCCGCCCGCGTGCTCGTTGGCAATGATGCCAAAGTGCTGGCCGTGATAGAGCGCCTACCTACGCGCCTGCGCGACTGGTTCATTTCGCGTCAGTTGCCAGAGTACGGATGAGCGGTCGTCAAATCGATGTTATTTTGACGCCTTGACTCCGATCTCAAACCACCCTATGATCTGGCTAAAGCGCCTGAATTCGTTCGAATTCATTGGCATCTCCACTACGGGGTGGTCTCGCCTGCGACCTCAATCCATCCGAGGAAAACCATGAATTCCAGAGAACGCGTCGGGCGCACGATCAATCACCAGGAACCGGATCGGCTGCCGCTGGATCTCGGCGGTAGCCTGGTGACCGGTATGCATTGCAGCATGGTCTACAAATTCTTCCGGAAGGCTTCAATACCGACCCTGAGCGCGGGGGCGACATTTACATGTACCCGGAAGGCGACGAGTCGGTGCCACCGAGCGGGCATATGCCCTATGGCGGTTTCTACTTTGACGCCGGCCAGTCGAGCCGGACTCGACGAGAAAGTTAGTCAACCATGGTGTTGGTAAACCTGCTTCCACTGATCATCGGCGCTGCGCTGCTGCCGGTGTGGATCATCATGACCCTGTTCCTGCTGCGCACCGAGCATGGCGTCCGCAAAGCCCTCGCCTTTGTGGTGGGGGCAATTGCCGTGCGCCTGGTCCAGGGCATCCTCTTCGGTTACGTCTTTGGCGCCTCGGCCACGGCCGAAGGTGAGGAAGGGTCCAGCCTGATCGTCGCCACGCTCCTCCTTGTCGTGGGGATTCTCTTGTTGGTCAGCGCGTTCAAGAGTTGGCGCAAAGAAGAGGACCCTGATGCACCACCCCCAAAATGGATGGCGAGGTTCGATCAGCTATCTACGTTGCATGCGCTGGGGATGGGTGCGCTCCTCATGGCAGTCTCAATCAAGCAGTGGGTCTTTACCCTCTCTGCCATTGCAGTGATTGAGGAAGCACAACTCATGGGTGCGGCTGCCATCGCTACCTACCTCGGCTTCGTCCTTGCCGCGCAATCGTTGATGGTGGCGCCTATCATTTTCTGCATGGTGGCGCCGACGAAATCCGCGTCGGCGCTCGATACACTCCAGGGCTGGCTGGAACGCAACAACCGGACCATCCTCCTGTGGGTGTCGCTCATTTTCGGGCTCTGGTCCTCCTGGAAGGGTATTGCCGGCTTGATGGGCTGGTAGCCAGCCTAGCGGTGAATGGCATCCAGCGTAATCCGGCGCGCATGGATCCGACAAACCACGCGCGTTTCCTGGTCGCGTTGCTCTTTCGGGTAAACATATCCATAATAGGCAGGGTGGCTCGTATATTGGCGCGTGATGTGGTCAAGGTGTTCAACCGCACCTTCCACGATCAGTTCGGCAACGCCGCGGATTTCGATGTAGCGGCCGGTGTCATCCGGGTCCACGATCAACAGCGTCACCAGCGGGTTTCTGACCAGATTCCGCCCTTTCTGGCGCTGCAGCGTCGTGTTGATGCAGGCGCATTCGCCGTCGAAGTCGCACCACACCAGGCTGGATTGCGGTTGGCCATCCGTCATCATCGTTGTCAGCACACCATGCACAGGATGCGTGAGCAGATCGAGGTGGGAAGTTGGGATCGGTAAACTCATCGCTTCGTCTCCTCCTTGCGCCGGGCATCAAGGGTGGTGATGTGAAGCGGGAAAATCCGGCACAACACCGGCAGCTCCGTGGCACGCAGCTCGGCGGCAACACAATTGCCGAAGTAAGGGGTCTTCCCCGTGTACAGGAGGGCAAGACCATCCAGGTGTTCCATCGCCCCCTCCTCGGTCATCGCAACGACCACGCCGCGTACTTCCAGGGAGCGCAGCGGCTGGCGCGGGTCGTAACATAATAAGGTCACCTTCGGATTTATGCGCATATTCTTTTCCTTGCGGAACCCGCGCATCGTATTGATGCGCACACAGACGCCGTCGAAGTCACACCAGACAACGGTTGTCTGTGGCTCGCCTGTAGGCATGATGGACGTCAACGCTGCCACACGTGGACCCATCACAACATCTGTAAAGTCATTAGGGAATTGAACAACTCAAGTGCACGCTCCTATCTTTTGTAAAGGCGGAATCGTCGACCATCGAGTATAATAGCAGCATAAAGGACCGTCCCTTAAGAAACCCGTCGCCCTCTCGACCGCCACAGTTGGCATAGCATACTGTGATGCAGATCGGAGCAATACCATGCAACGCGAATGCAAGGACGGCGCCACAGATCGCAACGTTGCCGGCTTCCGCAGTGACGACCCAAACTCGCTTCCCGTAAGCCCCGAGTTGGCTCACGCTCTTTGAGCATAGTCGCATTGGCATTCTGGTGGTTGCGCCCGACACGCTCAATGTGCTTGCTGCAAACCCCGAAGCGTGTCGCCTGCTTGGTTGCACAGAGGCGGACCTCCTTAACCGAAATTTCGCCAAAGTCATCGAGCCGCCCAATCAGCAGGACAGCGACGCAACCCATGCATGGTTCCATTCCGGCGAGTTTTGTGGCGAGTTCACATTCCTAAAGGCGGACGGCAAACTACTCCCTGTCCATGTGGCGACTTCTATTGTCTCTGGCCCCTACGAGAAACCTGTCATCAGCATTTGCTTTTTCGATCTGTCCGCACAAAAGGCTACGGAAATCGCTCTGCGTGAGAGCGAAGAAAAATGGCGCGGTCTCTTTGAATTCTTGCCGGTGGGCGTGTCAATCGTAGATATGCGAGATCGGGTGACAGATACGAACCCCGCCCTGCAAGAGATCCTCGGCCTTTCCCAAGCAGCACTGCTTAGAGGCGAGTATCGGAAGAGACGTTACCTAAGACAGGATCACACAGAGATGCTGCCAGAGGAATTTCCGAGCACTCGCGCCATGCAGGAAATGAAGAGTATTCGCAATGTTGAAATCGGGATCGAGAAGGAAGACGGCGATGCGATCTGGGTGAGTGTCAGCGCCACCCCGTTGAGTTCAGGCAATCGCTCGGCAACTGTGACGGTAGACATCACGGAACGAAAACGGGCCGAGGAAGCCCTCGCCGCAAGCCAGGCGCTGTACCGGCTGCTGGCCGAGCATTCTACCGATGCGGTCTCCATGATCGATGTCAGCGGCAAAGTGATCTATACCTCGCCCGCAAATATGCGACGCCTGGGCTATGACGAGACAGACATCGTTGGGCTTGACACTCAGGGCATACTGCAACGAATCCACCCAGACGACCGGAATCAGATTGCTGCCGAGATCAAACGCGGCCGTGAGCTGAAACTGCCAACCAGCCGCTATGAATATCGGGTGCGGACCAAAGCCGGCGACTATATCTGGCTCGAAGATATTCTGCACCGCGAATTTGATGAGAAAGGTGAATTCGTACGCACCATTGTCAACTCGCGCGAAATCACAGAACGGAAACGGGCCGAAGATCGCCTGCGGCTGAGCGAAGAACGGCTGCGCGAGGTGCTGGAAAACTCCCTGGACCTGGCCTATAAGCGCAACGCGGTCACCAATACCTATGACTATCTCAGCCCGGTGCTCACTCGCCTGGTCGGCTACACACCGGAAGAGTTCTACAACCTGCCCGTTGAGACGGTGATGGAGTTCATCCATCCGGAGGATCGAGACCGGGTCTACCAAAGCATTGATGCAGTCATGGCCAATGTCGGGAGTGCCCAACAGGTCGAATATCGTTTCCGGCACAAAGATGGACACTATATCTGGTTCCAAGATCGCTCAACGGCCGTGTGCGATGCCAACGGCAAGGCTGTCGCCCGCATTGGAAATGTCACCGATTTCAGCGAGCGGCGCCGCGCCGAAGATGAAATCCGCCGGCTCAATGCGACGCTTGAACAGACTGTAGTTGAGCGCACCGCGCAACTTGCATCTGCAGTCGATGACCTCCGCCGCGCCGCCAAATTGAAAGATGAGTTTATGGCGGCCATCAGCCATGAGCTACGCACCCCGCTTAGCGGCGTGCTGGGCCTGGCGGAAGCGCTCGAAATGCAGCTTGCTGGCCCGCTCAACGACCGCCAAATGCGCTACGTCGACGGAATCCGCGAAAGTGGCGAACGTCTGTTGGCAATGGTGAACAGCATCCTACGCTACACCAACCTGATCAGTGGCTCTGTTAAACCCGATCTCGTGCCTCACCACCTTGCCGAACTCTGCGCCATCGCCGCGCGCAGTGTGCGCACACATGCGGAACAGAAGGGGCAAAGTGTCGAACTGAAGATCGGATCGATCAACTTGACGATCGCCACCGACGGAGAAGGACTAGTCCAGGTTCTCCAGCAGTTGCTCGAAAATGCTGTAAAGTTCACCCCCCAGGGTGGCAAAATCGGGCTTGAAATGCACGAGGACGCAGATAACAATGCGGTACGCCTCATTGTCTGGGACACAGGCATTGGCATGACCCAAGAACAACTGGCTACAATCTTTGACCCCTTTGTGCAGGCCGATGCCACCCTGGCGCGACAGTACGAAGGCATCGGCCTGGGGCTGGCCTACGTGAAGCGGATGGTCGAACTGCTGGGCGGTCAGATCACGGTGCAAAGTGAAGTCGATCAGGGCAGCCGCTTCAAGGTTACATTGCCCATCGAGGCCGCAGGCGCCCCAAATCATCCAGTAGCAAATACCCCCAATTGAGCGCCGGCTGCGATACAATCCGCTTCAACCAACACACCCAACCCAGAAAACGGTGCACACCATGACTTTCTCTACCCGTAACAGCCCCATCACCTACCTATTCTCCGAACCGCCTGTTGCGCAATATCAAAAGGTGCAGGCCTCCTCCCAATATTTGACCATGCGCGACGGCGTGCAGATCGCGATAGACCTGATGCTGCCCGCCCCGCTGGCGCCCGGCGCCCGCATCCCCACGATCCTAATCATGGCGCGCTACTGGCGCAGTTTCGAGATGCGCGTCCCCGACCAGCCGAACAAAGCCTGGATTGGCCCGCGTGAGGCGATCGCCGGCTACCTCCTGCCGCGCGGTTTTGCCATCGTCGTCGTCGACGCCCGCGGCGCCGGCGCATCCACCGGCGTCAACCGCTATCCCTGGAGTCCGGAAGAACGGGCCGACTACGGCGAGGTGGCCACCTGGGTCTTGAGCCAGCCCTGGTCCAACGGCAAAGTCGGCGCCACCGGCATCTCTTATGAGGGTGCCACGGCCCAGTTCCTCCTCGCCAGTGGCGTGGCCGGGGCCGTCGCCGCAGCGCCGATGGAATATGAATTCGACGTCTACCCGGATATCGCCCTGCCCGGCGGCGTCTTCAACACCGCCTTCATTCGCGACTGGAGCGAGAGTAACCAACTGCTTGACGCCAACAAGATGAGCAGCCTCTTCCCCTGGTCGGCGCGGCTCTTCGTCAAGGGTGTGCGCCCCACTGACGCCGACCGCAAGAGCAAGACCGTGCTGGCGCAGGCATTGCGCGAGCACCAGGCCAACACCAACGTCTTTGCCGCAGTGGCGAAGATCACCTATCGCGACGATCCCTTTGGCGCCACCGGCGCCACGCTGGACGACTTCAGCGTCTTCAAACAGAAAGATGCCATCGAGGCATCCCACGGGTCGCTTTTTGTTTTTGGCAGTTGGCTCGACGGCACCACCGCAGACACCGTGTTACGCGTCTTCAATACCCTCAGCAACCCGCAAATCGGCGTGATCGGCGCATGGAAACACGAGATGTCGGCGCACGCCAGCCCTTATGTCAAGTCAAAGTCAAAACCCGACCCACTCCAGGAACAGCAATGGGCGGCAGTGGCGCACTTCTTCGAGAAGACGTTGGTGGCGGGCGAACCGCTGCAGGGGAAGAAACTGTTCTACTACACCCTCGGCGAAGAGGCATGGAAAGAGACGGACGTATTCCCGCCCGCCAACGTCACCCCGCAGACCTGGTACTTCCGTGAGGACCACGGGTTGGAGCCTGCTGCACCGGTCGGCGCCGGTCAGTTCGACGCGTATCAGGTCGATTTTGAGGCGACGACCGGCAAAGAGAACCGGTGGCTCACGCAGATGGCGAGACCGGTGAACTACACCGACCGTGCAGGCGCGGATCGGCGGCTGCTTACCTACACCTCGGCGCCACTGGCGCAGGATCTCGCAGTGACCGGCTATACGGTGGTTACCCTTTATGTTGCGTCCTCGCATGAGGACAGTGCGTTCTTTGTCTATCTGGAAGATGTCGATGAGAAGGGTGTCGTGCGGTATGTCACAGAAGGGCAGTTACGCGCCATCCATCGCAAACTGGCTACGGATCTGCCGCCCTATTGGAGCGGGGTGCCCCACCGGACCTTCAAGTGCGCCGATGGAGCGCCGCTGCCGGTGAACGAAGTCGTGGAACTCACCTTTGGGCTACATCCAACCTCGGTGCGCTTCCGGCAAGGCCACCGCATCCGCGTCGCCATCGCCGGGGCGGACAAGGACACCTTTGCGCGCATCCCCGCCACGGGCGTGCCGGCGTGGCAGGTATGGCGCAGTGGCGAGAATGCGTCGAGCATCACGCTGCCGGTGCAGGCAGGGTGATAGTCTACAGTATTCCATCACGATCTTTCACTACGTGTCGAGCTTGCACAAAACTGTGAATGCCGCGACCATCCGGCAGACATGCGATACGCCGGTTGACGCAGTCGCCATCCCCAACTCCCCCGTCCGTCAGAGCACCATCCCGTGAGGGTGGTGAGTCCCCCCGTCCCCCCGTCCCACCGTCCCCCCGTCCGTCAGAGCACCATCCCGTCAGGGTGGTGAACGCCATGCCAATGCCAAAGCATCCTGGCAATCCCGTCATCCCAAAAATCCCAGTTCAGACAGCAGCAGCCTTGGCCAGGCTAACCACTTACTCACGTGCGTGGCTCTGATTGGTCTCTCCGCGAACTCCGCATCTCCGCGTTGATCTTTTCTCTCCCGCCCCAATAGCGTCCACTCGATCTCCCAAAACTTCCTTCACAAAATCCTCAAATTCAGGCGCTATCATGAGGACATCGATGAAGTAACCAGTAGTTCAACTGTAAGGAGACAAAGAATGATTCGCAAGTTGATGGTTCCCGTGTTTGCGGCGTTGGCAATGGTGATGGTAATGGGCACGGCGGCCTTTGCGGCCGATGCACCGGTCACGCAGCCGGCTCCCGGTCAGTGCGTCAATTTCGTAGATGCCGACGGCGACGGTGTGTGTGACAACGCCGGACAGCAACTGGGTCAGAGCGGTGGGCTGCAGACCGCAAGCGGCACAGGGCTTGGGCTGAATGCCAGTGAAGAATTTGTCGATGCCGACGGCGACGGCGTGTGCGATAACCTGGGGACGCAAGTCCCACCGCGTGACGGCACCGGCAGCCAGAACAGCCAGCGTGGCGGGTTGGGTGGACGGCCATAACCAGACTGGATGGCTCAATTCAACAAAACAACTGAGGAGCGGCATCAGCCGCTCCTCAGTTGTTTTGTACCGCCCCACCACCGAATTGTGCAACAGCCAGGGGCGCATGCCAGTCTTAGGTATTCCGTTTCGCTTGACCCAGTAGTTTCACCATTGCGGGATCGCGATGGTCGAAGAAACTGCTGGTCTTCGTGTCCAGGGTCGCAATTGCGTTCATATCCTCAGTATCCAATTCAAAATCGAACACGTCAAAGTTTTCGGCAATGCGCTCACTGCGCACCGATTTGGGGATTGCCACGACCTCGCGCTGGATCAGCCAGCGCAGAATCACCTGCGCCACACTCTTGTGATGCCGCGCCGCAATCGAGAGCAGGAGTTCGTTGCTGAAGATGTTGTTTCTGCCTTCGGCGAAGGGACCCCAGGATTCAATCTGTATTTTGTTTTCGACAAGGAACTTCTGGCTCTCGATCTGCTGGCAGAACGGGTGCGTTTCGACCTGATTCACCGCCGGTGCGACCTTGTTGTGCACGATCAGGTCCATTACCCGATCCGGGTGGAAGTTGCTGATGCCGATGGCCCGGATCGCGCCAGCTTGTTCTCATACCCCGTGTCCTGCACCCAGAGCTTCGTAGTGACAAACAACTCCCCACGTGTGACACCACTGCTCTTGATTGCTTTGCCGACCGCCTCTTCATTGCCGTAGGCATGTAAAGTGTACCGATTGTCTAGAATCGTTGTACGTTCCTGCAAGAGATCACGAGTGACGTGGTCGGAGGGAAAAACCACAGAGAACACAGAGAACACAAAGAAGGAAGAAATCTCCCGCAGTGACGCAGGGACGCTGGGGGGAGGGGCCGCCCGCAAAGACGCCAAGCCGCAATGAAGCAAGTGTGAAAAAACTGCAGGAGTTGCGTGCGATTCAAGACACGCAACTCCTGCAGTTGGGCAATAAACACTTTGAGCGTACCGCCGCGCGCCCAGAGGTGGCGCCGGCGGATCATCCGTTAGCGCACGGTCAAGGGCAAAAACAGGCTTTGGGCATCTGCGGCCGGTGCGGCGGGAAGCGCCGGCTGGTCAACTGGGCCATTGGTGACCGCAACGACAGGCGCCGACGGCAGTTCCTTCTCCGCACTTGTTTGTTCGCCGAGCACCGCGACCGATGCCGTTGTGTTCAGTTCCAGGTTGTAGGCGCAGTCATTGTACGCATGGACTTCAATCTGGTACAGTCCGCCATTCTGCGAGCTCACCTGCGCCATTTCGGGTGTGCTCCCGGCGTTGTTGCTGTAGGCCACCCGCTTCCCTTGCTCGTCCCAGACAAAGAGATCCGGCATCCCCCGTCCCGATGGTCAGGCGGGCCTGGAAGGACTCGTTGGCCTGCAGTTCGTAGCGATAAAGGTGCACCTGGCCCTGCACCATGTTTGTGTTTGCCTGGGCGAAGTTGATCATGGTGCGGCTCGCGGTACGCGTCACATTGCCAGCCGCATCGCCGACCCATGCCTGCAGATAGTGGGCGCCGTCATCCGGGCTCAATGCAAAAGCATGCGTGTTGGTGTAGGGGATCCAGCCGGTCTGCTGGCGCATTTCCCATTGGCGCGTGGCGTTGTTGTACATGTGCTCCATCATGAACATGGAGGCTAGACCGCTGCCCCCTTCATTGTCAGTTGCCGTCAACGCCAGCGTGACCGTGGGCATGGTGGTCACCTGGTGTTGGTGCTGCACGGTGAAGCGATGGAGTAACGGCTCCGTGATGTCGCTGAACTGGTATTTGGGCAGCCGCACCTCTACACTTGCACGGGCAGCGTTGTTCGTCTCACTGGCTTCAGCGATTACATTCGCCGGATCGACCACAGCATAGACGATAAAGGTACCGGTGATCGGCGGCGTCCATGTAATGACGGCTTTGCCGACCACATTCGTCCCAGCCTCAAGCGGCGGGGTGGTGGTCTCGCCAAGCAGTGTGCCCGTCACCGGATCATTCAGATAGAATTGGACGGTGGGTGTCACGACTTCACTGCCGCCTGAGCGATGTACATTGACACCGACCTGCGTCTCGCGTTCTACCCGTACACCCTGTGGGAAAAACCACAGATCATAGTCGTTGACGGCGAGATCCAATCCGTCGGCGCCGATGGCGGTGTAGCCTGCCGTCAAGGTATAGACCGGTTGATTTGACATGCTGGCCACGACGTCGTGAAGTCCCGGCGGGATCCCGGCTGGAATCACGGCGGAAAGCTCGGAGCCATCCGTGCAGCCTTCGGTGATGTTGCGCAGCTCCATACCGGCGATCGTCAGACGTAAGCCTTGCCGGAGGTTGGCGCCAAAGATACGCACCTGATTCGGCACGGAGGCGAGCCCTTGATTGGGTTCCAGACGGTCAAGCACCACCGGACCGGGCGTGGGCTGGCCGGTTGGTGTCGCAGTGGGCGGGTGTCCTGGTGTGCCGGTTGGATGGTTGCCAGGCGGCGTCATCGACGGCTGCGACGGGTCTTGCAGCCCTACCGCCGGATTGGTCTGCGTTGCTGCCTGTGCACTGACGGATAGGTCGAGCGCCCCGGCAAGCAGGCAAACCATGAAAACAATGGTGAAGACGAATACACTGGAATGATGCTTGGACATTTGAAAACCTCCTGTCAATTCATCGATAGTGGCAACAAAAATGAAGCGATTGTGCCGGTTAGCCATTCAATGGGTGATGAGGGTTCTACTTAGCGTGTGGTTCTGGCGTTTGCGTTTGATACAAAATTCACAATGTCCACACAATGTCTTCATAGTGTCTTCACAATTGCGGTCTGCCGCCCGGCAGATCGCAGGATTTACTCAAAAGCAAGCAGGGCAGACGGTTTTCCGTCTGCCCCGCTTGGATTACTCCTTGTTGCTGCAGCTTTGCCTGGATTCCTTTACGACATCCGCCAGGCTGAAGATACCAGCGTCGTCACAATTTACGGTCTGCGACTATTGCCACCTCTGCCCCCAGCACTGTTTTGTCCACTCCCTGCGGCTGCCAGGATGGCGTCGTAGGCGGTCTGGTCCATGTACTGGGGAACGTATTTCTCCCCGGTCTGATTCTCCAGCGTAGAGGCGAAGGAGCGCAGGTGGTTTTCCGAACCTTTCAGCAGGTTGCCGTACACCCGCAAGATATCGGCGTTCGTGGTCCCGGCCATCCGCTCCTGTAGATCCGCGATGTCAATCTCTTCGATTGCGGCGCCAACCTTCAAGGCATCGGCAACGGATTTGCTGCCCTGGACGATCAGGTCATTGTACAGCTTCTGCAGAACCGGGTCGGTGAATTCACCCACAGCATTGCCAGTAACTGGGTCGCTGAGACCGGCGCGGCCAAGCAGGGTGGCGACGGCATCGCTGTGCTGCTGTTCGGATGCCGAGATATTGGTGAAGACACGCAACCCCCACTGCTCCGCCAGCGTCACATAGACATCGTGAGCCAGCTTTTCCTCTTCGCGCATGAATTGCAGGGCATCGCCCTCGGCGTCACTCACCACGATCGGCGTGGTGATCGTGCGCAATTGCGTGGCGCTGCTGTCGGTGGTGAGACTCGCCTCGGCTGCGAATGCAGGCATGGCGCTAGAGAAGAGTGTGACCAGTGCCAGTGCCCCGGCGGCGATTGTAGACTTAAACATGAGAATCCTCCTTGAATCGTTGCTTGCTTTTGTCAAGAGCTCATTTGCTCTTGCGTGATATGTCACCATCTTAGCGACGATTCATGAAGATATTGCGAAGGAATCATAGAAAAAATATAGATTGTGGTGTCGTTCTCAACGATCACAATAGGTTGTTACTCCGTTCATGAAATGACCAAATCCGCTTAACAATTACGCCGTACCTTCAGATCAAAAAGCGCAACTGTGATCTGGAGTGAAAACAGCGTGTACAAGATAACTCGCAAACCACAGGTAGTTGCCCATCGTGGATTTTCCGGTGCATTCCCCGAAAACACGCGCAGCGCGATTCTCGGCGCGATCGACCTGGGTGTCGATATGGTCGAGCTGGATGTCCGCCTGAGCCGCGATGGGGTGCCCGTCATCTTCCACGGCCAGTAGCTCTTCCCGATTGCCAATTGCCCTTTCCGTGTTCATGAGTTGTCAGTCCAGCAACTAAAGGAAGTTGATGTGGGCGTGGCGGGGCGAAGCGTTTCGCGGGAACAGATCCTGACGCTGGACGAAGCGCTCACGCTCGTCCAGAACCGGATGCCGGTGAATCTTGACATCAAGGTCGCCGCCGCCATCGAACCGGTCGTGGGCCGGCTGCGGCAACATCACATGATTGAGGATGCCGTGCTGAGCGGCTGCTCATGGTCACATGTGTTTACAGTTCGGCGGCTGGAACCGCAACTCCATGTCCTCATCAACGTGGATGGGTGGCTCCGGACCCTGCTGCGGCTATGCAGTAGCAGGCTTGCGCTGCTGCTTTCAGCCCTGCAGGCGCGCAGTGCCCGCGCAACCGGGCTGAATATTGCGCACCAGGTGGCCGCCGACAAGTTTATCCGCAGTGCCACCAGCCACAAGTTGCCAATCTGGACATGGACCGTTGACGAACCCGCACGCGCCCTGCAGTTGGTCAACCTGGGCGCCGTCTCGGTCACAAGCAACTGGCCCAATCGGATTCTGGGCGCGCTTCAGGAGCATGCCATCCAACCCGTCACAGCCACTTCTTGATCCGCATCATTACCAACGCCCCAAGCGCAAGCCCCAACATACCCAGCATCACCGCGGGATAACCCCATTCCCACCGCAGTTCCGGCATGAAGTCAAAGTTCATCCCATAAATGCCGACAATAAAAGTGAGCGGCAGAAAGATCGTCGAAATCACGGTCAGCATCTTCATTTGGACTTTTCCACAACAAAAGCCCGATGTATCACGCGCTCCATCCGGTCGATAATAAGGTTCAGGTGTTCTGAAGTCGACTTTCCTCACCAGATCAGTCCATGATCGAAACAAGGAGGTTGCAACATGGACCCTTCAGCCATTTTCGATCCGCAGTGGATGTCGCGGCGCACATTTCTGAAACTGACCGGCGCCTCCTCGCTCATGCTGGCACTGGCCGGTTGCGGGATTCGCCCAATCACGGCTCCGCCCGGCGCGATCGATCTTAACCGCATTCTGACACGCACCCGGGTGCCAGACCCCAAAAACATCGAGTTCACGGTGACGGCGCCAGGCAAGGCGCCACTCCGGTTGGTGGGGCACTTCTGGTATGACGCAGATGCAGTGGCGCAGGGCAAACACCTGCCTGCCGTGGTGGAATTCAATCCCTATCGCCGCCGCGATGGCACCATGTCCGGCGACAGTTCCTGGTATCCCTACTTTGCCTATTGCGGTTATCTGACTTTTCGCGTTGATCTGCAGGATCCGGGGACTCAGAAGGAGTTTTGCTGGACGAATATACCGATGATGAGATCAACCACTGCATCCAGGTGATCGACCAGATCGCACATCATCCCAACTGCGACGGCAATGTGGGTATGCTTGGCACCTCGTGGAGTGCGATCAACTCGCTGATGGTGGCCGCCCATCCCGCTTGCCCACCGGCGCTTAAGGCGGTACTGGCCATGTGTGGCACGGACGACCGCTTCAACGACGACGTGCACTACAAGGGCGGTGCCATGATGCAGGACAACGCCGGCTGGGCCGCTTCGATGTGGGGTTGGCTGTCGGCGCCGCCTGATCCACTCGTCGTTGGCGATCGCTGGCAAGAGATGTGGCGCACACGCCTCCAAAATGCCGAGTTTTGGTTCGACCATTGGGCGCACCACCAGACGCGTGACGCATACTGGACGAAATCAAGCACGCGTGAGCAGAACAACCAGTTCAAAGTCCCCGTGCTCATCTTGTCTGGTTGGGAGGACGGCTACAAGAATCCGGTATTGCGCGTGGTGGAAGCACTCGCCGCGGCAGACAGACCCGTGGTGGGGCTGCTCGGCCCGTGGGGCCACAACTCGCCCGACTACGGTAATCCCGGACCGCGCATCAACTGGCTGCCCTACATGATGGAACACTGGTGGGATCGCTGGCTGAAAGGCGCAACGCCAGACCCGGCGACTGAACTTCCTCAGTTGACGGTGTGGCTGGGTGAGTCCAAAGAACCCGATCCGTCTCCATGCTACGACGACGGCGGACGTTGGGTGGCGGAAGATGGCGCATGGAGCAGCCGTGTCGTCGATGAAATACTCTATCTCCACCCCAACGCGGTGCTGAGCGAAGCCATGCCGGCTGAAGCGGACAGCGTTGCGGGCACCCGACGGATCATCGCAAATGCAGGGCACTTTGAAACCTGTTCCTATGGCAAATGCGGCAACTCAGATCTGTTAGGTGATCAACAAGCGGCGGATGCGCATGCGATGACCTTCACCACCGCACCGCTCACCGCCGATCTGGACTGCTTCGGATTTCCGAGCGTCACGCTCAACCTCAGTTGCGATCAACCAATGGCGGCGCTCATTGTCCGGGTCAGCGAGGTCAGCGCGACCACCGGCGCCGTTCATCCGGTGAGCTACACGTTCCGCAACCTTTGCCAGCAGGACGAAGCGATGGCGAATCCCCAGATGATCGCGCCGGACACACCGTTCACGGTAACTTTCCCGTTGGATGTGCTCGGGCACACGTTCAAGCGCGGTTGGCGGATCCGGTTATCGGTTGCTGCGTCCAATTTTCCCACCCTCTGGCAGAGTCGCACGCTGCCTGCCATCACCATCCACACCGGTCAGGCTGGAGGCGCACAGCCGAGCGCCCTGCATTTGCCTGCGCGCCAACCCCGCGCCGAAGATGCCGAATTGGCCAGGCGTCTCCCATCCCAGACCGAAATCGTGTGGGTGGACAGTTCAGACTATGTACCGGTGGAGATCTTGCGTGAGGGCGAAGAGAGCCGGGTCATGGAGCCGATTACGATCAACGGCAAAACAGGAACGCTTGTCAAGAAGCATTTTGACAGTGGCGGCGCGCGGTACGGGGGACCGTTGGCAGGGTTAGAAGTCGATCTGGCCGCCGAAGAGAATTTCCAGATCATCGACGACGATCCCCTCTCTCAAGTCGGCTTCATGAAGATGACAACGACAATGCAACGACCAGCACTCAACTGGCGTATTCGCACGGAGACAGCCGCACGCGTGTGGAGTGAAATCGCTGAAGACGGCCAACCGGTCTTCAAATATCTGGCGGAGCTGCAGGCGTTTATAGGGCCGGACGACGCCCCGTTTGAACAACGCACCGTTCAAGGTGCGATTCCGCGCATCTGGGTATAGTCCACTGCGCTGTACGTTTGAACTTACCGTACAGCGTAGGCGTCACCGGATGCCAAAAGCACCCGGCGTTGCTCAACCGCTGCGCCGGGTGCAAACAGCCGGACGTTCTCGTGCACCGTGCGCAGATGTCGCTCCACTGCCGCAAGCGGGACCCCTGCCGGCGCATAACTGACATAGACCACATGGTTTGTGCCGGTGGCGATCGGCGAACGATTGTCCTGCCCGTAGATAATCGAACAGCTCACCCCACCACGATCGCGCATGATCATGTCGCCTGCGCCGATTTGCTTGGATCGCCTCCCATTTGGAGATCTGGTCGTCCACGCTCGAAACATCCACAACACCAGAGGGCCTAACCTCGCCACGTCGTGCCCTGCCGCCAGCACAAAGGTCGTCACCTCGGCCATGAAGTTCGCATCCACCAGGGGTGAGACCGTGGGCAGACGCTTGCCTTTTAGCACGATTGATTCCACCTGGAGTTGTACGTGATAGGTCTTCTTGAACTGCTTATAATACTGCTTGTAGGCTGCCAAAACCGGCAGGGCAAGAAAATTCTCACGCGAGTAACCATTGTAGTGCCGCCGCAGGTCCGCTTCAATCTCGCGTTTCCGCGCCTCCAAAGCATAGGAGACCTGGGCATTGTTGATTCCCGATAGTTCAAGCAGCCCGATGGCGCCGCCAGGATGACTCGCACGCCACGCTGCAGTTTCGTGAATTTCTAGCATTATCCGCTCCGAATCGCCTGCTTCCTTGCCGGGCCAGGCTTTAGGTTAAGCCTTTTTTTGGTAGGAGAGCAAGAGACAGAAAAACGTAAACTCGATCTATAATTTGCATCAGCATTCACTAGTATGGAGACAGCTACGTATGATACCTCGGTTTGACATGGCTTTTGCAATTGAGCCTTCGCTTTCATTGCTTGATATCGTGTTTGTCGGGGAACTTGGCGGTTTCGACCTGTTCGAAGCAGAACAGCGGCCATGGGAAGATCCGCGGCGCCGGCCGGGCATGAAAATCATCGTCGACACCTCGCTGGTTTCGTCAATCAACTTCGAGGTAGCGGACTTTCAGCGCATGATCGAATTGAACCAACGCGTGCTCGCGCAGGGAAATGAATTAGAACCGACCGCGATCATCGTGCGCGATGAGTACGACATTACCTTTGGCAACATCGTTGACGCGATTGCAGGCGCTGCGGTGCCGATCAGAATGGGCGTCTTCTTGACCTTATCCGATGCCGTTGCGTGGCTTGGGTTGAGCGCACATCTCGCACAGATCACGGAAATCCAGCGCAATTTGCGGTTGGAGGCGTTGGCCTTGCGTGGTGCGTTAGGGACTCTTCACGCTGACCGCCCTCATTGCACAACAAAACGTTGGCGCAACAGCCACTTGACGACGACGAGCACCAGAAACGACACGACGACCAGGATGAAGGCCAACGTGACGGCGATCTCCAAGTCCCGTTCAAAGCCCAGATAGATGGCGAGCGGCATCGTCTGGGTCCGTCCTGGGAAATTGCCGGCGAAGATGATCGTGGCGCCAAACTCACCCAACGCACGGGCCCAGGTCATCACCGCCCCGCCAACCAAAGCGGGCCACGCCAGGGCGGCGGTCACATTCCGAAAAACCCCCCAGGGTGTAGCGCCATCAAGCGCAGCCGCATGCTCCAGTTCCTGGTCAACTTCGGCAAAGCCTGCCGCCGCTGCAGTGACAAAAAACGGTGCGGAGACAAAGATCTGGGCGAGAATCACGGCAATCGGCGTGAAGACGATCTGGATGCCCATGACGTCGAGGGCTGGTCCCAACAACCCGCGCCGCCCAAAGACCAGCAGCAAACCCACCCCAGCCACCGCCGGTGGCAACACCATGGGCAGATCAACCAGCGTATCGACCACCACGCGCCCGCGAAATGAGCGCCGCGCCAGCAGGTAGGCAAGCGGCGTACCGAGCACGACGACTGAAAAAGTGGCGATTGAGCCCGTCGTCAGACTCAGCGTGAGCGCCTGCATCACGACCGGGCTGGAGAGATTTCTCCATAATGTGGAGAAGTCCATCCGCAGCCCAAGCGCCAGCAGGGGCAGGGTCAACAACACGAGAAGCGGGGTAGCCGCCGCGGTCAGCCGCCAGCCATGCCGGCGGGCCGGGGGGCGCCTTGTTGCGCGCCGTTCCCCGTCCTCTGTGCGCGCCGCTGAACTTCGTTTATTGCGAACTGATAGGGATGAATCCATAGGTTTCCAAGACCTGCTGGCCTGCCGGCGACAGCACCAGGTCCACAAACTCTGCTGCCAGTTCCGGCTTCGTGCTATCGCTGACCGCCGCAATCGGATAGGTGGCGACTACATTCAGTACATCCGGGATCTCCAGACGCACCACATTGTCACGCGCCGCGCCGGTGATATCTGAAGTATATACGATACCAGCGTCCGCCTCCCCTAACTGTACCTTTGTCAACACGGCGCGAACATTATCTTCGTAGGAGACGACGTTTGCCAACACCGTTTGGCTGAAGGTCGCGGTGTATTCAGGTAGCGCCGCGGTCTTCGTCAGGAAATCCAGACTGTATTGACCAACCGGGACAGCAGCATCAGCCAGCACCAACTTGACCCCTGGCTTTGCCAGGTCTACCAGCGTACTGATCCCGGCTGGGTTATCGGCAGGTAGTATCACCACGAGCCGGTTGTGGGCGAAAGGCCTGGCCGTATCAGGTGCAATACGCCCCCCATCGACTGCCACCTGCATCTGCTTCTGATTTGCCGAGGCGAAGACGTCAGCCGGTGCGCCGCCCGTCAACTGTTGTGCGAGTTGCTGTGACCCGGCATAGTTGAAGGTTATCTTCCCATCCGGATGCGCCGCACGATACTGCGTGCCTAGTTCGTCAAATGCCTCCGTCAAGGACGCCGCGGCAAACACAACCAGTTCCTGGTTTGCCCCGCGACCGGCTGGCGCCACCGCCGGTTGGACCTGGGTGCAGGCGGTCAGGAGCACGAGGGACAACCACAGCAGAATCACCTTGGGAAACTTCATGGTCTGCGTCTCCTATTCAAATAAAGATTACTCAAAGTTTGAATATTTAGTTTGAATAATATTCATTTTAGTAAGAGTGTCAACCACCGTCATTCGTGGACACAAAACGGGCGCTGCGGCAATTGCCGCAGCGCCCGACGGTGCTTAGAAAGGCGAAGTGCTTACTGAGCCTGGCCCAGCATCTGCTCAACCGTGAACATGGCCGCATCGGCCGGCGCAGTGATCTCCTGCGCATTGCCAAAGTCGGAATTCATCCCTTCGGTGCGGATCTGGATCGCGGTCGCGGCATTCGGATCCAGCCCTTCCGGCAATTGGCCGCTCATCGCAGCCATCTGGATCAGACTCGCCATGTCCCACATCAGGTTGAAGCTGGTGCCATAGAGGTAGGCGCTGTCCACACCAATGGCCTTGGCTTCCTGGACCGACAGACCCTGGAACAGCATCGGGGCAAACATCGGCAGCATCTGCATCGCCTGGTCAAGCTGAGCGGCATCGGCGCCACTCACGGCGCCCGAGTCCACGATGGACTTCATCAGGGCTGCAAACTCCGGGCTTGTGAGCCATGTGGCCGCGTCGAAGGTGGTCACAAACACAGCCGCAGTCGCGCCATCCATGTCGACGTCATCAGCACGTTCGACTGTCAAGGCACTCTCATAGAGCTTGGGATCCATCAGGGCGTTCTGAATCGCCAGCGTCAGCGCCGTAGTCGGATCGGTCTGGGCAAGGGTCGCCGGATCCATCTGCGCTGCACGCTCTTCGAAGTAGCCGCTGTCCTTCACGGCAACCAGGTAGTCGACCAGTGGCATGCCAACCCAACCGTCGTATGCCCCATAGGACGCCAGCGGGCTCAGGTCGATGTAGAAGACACCGTCGAGCAACACCATGTCAAGGGTGAGCGCATCCGGCACCGGCACGCCGCCAGCCTGAGCAGTCAGCATTTGCGCAAGTTCAGGAGTCATCTCCATGCTTGCGGTCATGGCGGCATCGATCCCGGCGGCCATGTCAATCAGCAGTTCAGGCTGCTCGACAGTTGCCAGGGCAACATCACTCTGCGGCATGCTGGCAAGTTCCGCAATGGCGCCAAGGCCTGTTTCATCGGCAGACCAGGCGGCGTTGAGCGCCAGACCGACCTCGGTTACCTCGGCGGGCAGCCCCGGCAGTCCGGCAACCGAAACGACCATGGTGTTGGCGGATTGGTATTCCGAGACACCCAACATGGCCGCCTGCGACGATTGGAGCAGTGCACAATCCTCCTCGGCAAGATCGCCGCAGAAGGGTGGTTCCTGCGCAAATGCCGTGCCAAACGTGGCCAAAATCATGATCAATACCAGAAATAGGCTGAAGTACTTGGGACGCATCATTTTTGCTCCTTAAAAAAACAAGCTGAAATTATAAGGACACTTCCGCACACTGGGATGGTAGCTGGTACTGGAATGATACACCTAAGCAGATTGGCAAGCTACCTGGCTATACTATAGGTTAAAAACCGCATCGCGTAAAGAACCAATACCCATCAATTTCGTTTCGAATGCGTTTCGAAACACGCTTTACTTTAAACGCCGTATAGCCTCGTCGCAGATTCATGAAATACGCTGCGCGCAACCTGTATAGCCTCGTCTTCACCGATAAGACCGTCGTCGATCAGTTCCTCGAGCACCCGCTGTACCCCCCATCGCCCCCACTTCGCCGCCACCCAGTAAATTTCAGGCATCGTGAAGGCATCGGTCGCAAACATCACCTTGCTGAAGGGCGCCATCCCTAACACATCGCGAATCATAGTCGGTATCCCAACTGTGGCAAAAGGAATCGCAAGGGATAGATCCAACCACACATTTGCATAGATCGCCGCCAGATGCGCCGTTTCTCGATAATATGGCCAGCCGCATGCAGCAGAACCAGCGGCGCCGCAGGATAGCGTTCGAAATTGAGCGGGAGAGGGATTCGCCGTACGCAGGTCGGCATCGGCATCACCAAACCCCGTGTGGAACTGGAATGGCAGCGCCTGGAGCTGCACCGCCAGGCCGCGGTGGACAATGAAGTCACACAGGTACTTGTTTGCCAATCGGATGCGCCCGGTTTCACGCACTGTCGCCCGGACTATGCCAAAACCGGCCTCGGCAGCCGTAGGATTTGGGCTGTCGATGGCAAGACCGGTCCGATACGCGATGATGCTTTTGAACGCCACGACGCCCTGGCGGCGGGCATCCGCAAGCACCTGGTCATACGCGTCAACAAACTCCGCAAAGGTGTCGTGCACAAGTAGCAATTCCTCCGCTACCCGTTCCAGTCGTAATATGCGATAGATCGGTATGGACAGGATCCCAGACATCCCGGCATGGTCGAGCGCCTCATTACCCCCATATCCGTAATCGCAGAGCAGCACTGCGATATTGGCGTCGCGCAGGAGCGCCCGCGCGTATTCGTCCTCAGGGATGACTGCGCGCGCGGCAAGTATCGCTTCTACGGTCGGCGCACAGGATAACCACTCCGCCAACCAGCGCAAGGCCGTACGATAGACCAGTAGATTGGGAACATGCGCCGTGTGAATCTGCGGATCCGCCGACTCGGTAAACCAACGCGCAAACCGCGCTGGATCTTGCGTTGCCGCGCGCCGCAACAGCGGATGAGCGTGATGGTCTACAATCGGAATATCGGTCAGATCAGGGCGCCGCCGGCCTCGCTTTTGCTTATCGGCTCGCGGCTGCCAATTAGAATGTATAGATGTGATGCTTGATCTCAAACGCGACATCTTGACTCGCAAACGCTGTAAACTCTGAACGCTTTACCGTCAGGTAGGCACGGGCAAGTTCCGGTCCCAACGCCTTCATCAGCACGTCATCGCCTCCAGGCAGGGCGGTGTGGGGGGGAGGCCGCGCACGGAGGGGTCCGGGAGCGCGACGGGCACAGGCCAGGGCAGGAGGAGCACGGCATCAGCGCCTTAGTTCGGTTACGCTGTTGGCTTCACCCCAGCGACACCACCGCCGCCTGCGATTGTCAGGTCCCGCGGTATACGCGCGGGGCGGCGGGGCGGCGGTCCGAAGGCGGCAAGTGCTCCGCAGGGGTAACCCACCTGGCTGAGTTGATACCGATCATTGGGATCGTAGAGCAGATTGCGCTCCCCACGCATATCCCACAGACTCCAAGTGTGGCACCCATTCCGATGCAGGGCGGAGCCGGGGGGATGCGGAGTCTCGCGAACGTCTTGCGCCGGGGGGGCCAGCAGAGTAGCGGGCGGCGGTGGGGGGCAGCTGATCGGGTCTGCGTGGTGCGCTCGTGGAGGGCGGGCACTGCCCAGGGTCCTCCGCGCCGGCGTGGGGCGCCGCTGTCGGCGAACAGGCGGATTTCCCCGGTCCCAGCCTGCGGCTGTAGCTGATCCAACAGGTCAGGCCTGCATTGCACGGTCAGACCCTGTCCACCATCCTCCCGCCAACCTCAGCGGGACCAATTTGCCGCGGATCGCAGCCGTTGTCACAAGGGACCGAGCGCGCTGCCGCAGTGCAACAACCTGGTCGATGTTCGGCCTGTCCTTGGTAGTGTGCCGGGCACAGAGGTAAGTGCGTGCCGTTGGCAGGAATTATACATCGCTCGTTCGTCGTACAATCATGGGGCGGTTTACATTGCGCCCGCAACCACGTTTCAAAGGCACCAGGCCACACGAGCCGCTCGGCTGTTGGGCATCTTCGCCCATCCCGACGATGAAACCTTCTGCATTGGAGGAACGCTGGCAAAATACATCGCCGCCGGCGCCGAAGCAATGGTAGTCTCCTTCACGCGTGGGGAAGCAGGACAGATCCGGGACGCATCCGTCGCGACCCGCCGCACCCTGGGCGAGCGACGGGCAAGCGAACTGGAACAAGCCTGTCACACGCTTGGCGTACAACATGTCCGCTGTCTTGATTGGGGCGACGGCAAACTCAAGGACATCCCGCAGCAAGAATTGGTGGCGACTGCGGTTGCCCTGATCCGCGAGTTTCGCCCACACGTCGTGTTTACCTTTGACGAAACAGGCGCCTACGGTCATCCCGATCACATCACCATCTCAAAGGTAACGACGACTGCATGCCGCCTTGCTGGCGACGCAACGCAATTCCCCGAACAGCTTCAGGCCGGCACTCCCCATTCAATACGCGGCTCTATCACAGTTATTTTCCCACAAAATCGGCGCCTGCTTTTGCACTTGCTCGTGGGTTGGCTCCACACCTCGACAAGGAGTTCCGGATCAGCGAAGATTTCATCGACGCACTCCAACTGTTTGCGTACGAGTCAAGCATGCTTGGCTACGCCAGCGACCATATGGATATCCAATGGTATCCCCGCTTCTATATTATCGAACAGGGCGAACCGGCAGTCAGCCTCTATCTGGTCTCGGGGACGGTCGACGTTTGTCGAAGATAGCGCCGGGAACACCGCCTCAAGACAACGCTGGCCCGCACTTTTAGGCGACACAGGGCTTGCAGATGGCAAACCCCGAATGCGCACGTCGTAGCCCGGAAACACGACGTGCCTCGTCTTCTCGCCAGGCGAGCCGACGACCTATGCCGGGCGGCGAAGATGCGCAATATGTCATCGCTCAAGATGCCACTGAGACCAGTGAAGCAAACCTGGCCACCACCTGCATCGACGTGAACGATTTCGTGCAGCAAAGGTTGGGCGCTATCGCAGCACCGCACACAATTTCGCATCCGCCTGGACATGTTTCCGCTCCGATGCTAAGGAACTGCTTGGGCCGGAATCCTTCATTCAGATACGTCCAGCACAAAGTATGGAAACTGAGCTCTTACCTGGCGACCCAGGCGCGTCATGGAGCGCTTGAACGACAAGCCGGGCCCCACAGACGGCAGGGGGCCGGTCGCGCGACCGGCCCCCTGTTTTCCACTATGCAATCCCCCAGAGTTCGGGATTACTGCTTGGCCATCAACATGCTCATATAGTCTTCGGGCTTGATCAGGTGGCTGTGATCGTCGTCACCAATGCTCAGTTCAACCCACTTGATCTGGCCGTTGAACTTCGTATCTTCACTCTTCACCTTCGGCGTCACCGGGGTGCCCATCTCGCGGCCGATGTCCAGCCCTTCCGTCGCCGAGAAGACAACCGGTTGCGTCATTGGGATCTTACCGCCGCCAGCCGGTTCACCATCGTAAAAGAAGGTGATGTCACCCCCTTTGGCCATCCCGCCACCCGCATAGGCGAACTCAGCGCGCACTTGGTGTTCACCGGGTGTGAGCATCTTGCTGGCATCGACCACAAACACCTGAACCCCAAACATATTGTAGACAAAGCGGGCAGCACCCTTTTCAATCAAGAGGCCCCATCCGCCATAGCCACCACCCTGCGCCACCAGTGTACCCCGGACGTCACCCTGCGGGATCACCACCTGTGCGGTCACCTGGAATGATTTGTTCTTAATGTCCAACACGGTCGCTTCCGAAATACGCTTCATGCCAGGGAAGAAGATCTGCTTGTTTCCCTTTGCGATGACCGGGCGCCCAGAAAGCGCCGGAACAAAACGCTCGACTCTGCGGTCATCCAGCGGGATCACGTTGTACTTAGTGGCCTCGATCAGGAACTGACGCTGCAACTTGCGCAGCATCTCGGGGTTTTCCTGGGCCAGGTCGTGCGCCTGACTCCAGTCTTTGGAGCCGTCATAGAGCTCCCAGACATCGTCGTCAAATGCCGGAAGTCCATGAATGGCAGTCTCCCATGGTGTGCTATGCCGGGTCACGGCACTCCAACCCTTGTAATAGATGCCGCGATTGCAGAACATCTCAAAGTACTGTACGTCGTGCCGTTCGGGTTCAGCCGGCGCATTAAAGGCATAGAGCATGCTCGTGCCTTCATACGGGCTCTGGGTTACGCCGTGCACCTGGATCGGCTCCGGGATGTTGGCGGCTTCGAGTACCGTCGGCGCCACATCGATCACATGGGTGAACTGCGAACGGATGCCACCTTGCTCCTGAATCCCCTTCGGCCAGTGGACGATCGTGCCGTTGCGTGTGCCACCCCAATGCGACGCCACCTGTTTGGTCCACTGATACGGCGTATCCATTGCCCACGCCCAACCAACGGCATAGTGGTTGTAGGCTTCGGGGCTGCCCCACTGCTCAAGGTGCGCCAACAGGAACTCGGGCGTCTCGATCATCGTGCCCATGCCGTTCAGCGAGATGAACTCATTGAAGGTGCCGTTGATCTGACCTTCCGCCGAGGCGCCGTTGTCGCCGATGATCACGTAGATGAGCGTGTTATCCATGATGCCGAGTTGCTCAACGGTCTCAATGACACGCCCGACATGATAGTCGGTGTGTTCCATGAACGCCGCATAGGTCTCCATTTGCCGTTCAAGCACGGGTTTGAGTTCGGCCGGCATCGCATCCCACGCAGGAATCTCGGCATGGCGCGGGGTCAATTCGCAATCTTGTGGGATGACGCCCAGTTCCTTTTGTTTCGCAAAGGTAATCTCGCGCTGCCGATCCCAGCCATGCGCAAACTTGCCCTTGTATTTCTCGATCCATTCCGGGGGTACATGGTGCGGGGCGTGCGTGGCGCCTGGCGCAAAATAAATAAAGAAGGGCTTGTCAGGGGCAATGGACTTTTGGGTCTGCATCCAGGTAATCGCATGGTCGGCAAGATCTTCGGTCAGGTGATACCCTTCCTCGGGCGTCTTGGGTGGCTCAACCGGCGTCGTCCCTTCATAGAGCGACGGATACCACTGGTTGTCTTCACCCCCAATAAACCCATAGAAATACTCAAAACCCGACCCGGTCGGCCATGTATC
>JADJPH010000015.1 GCA_016713335.1 Candidatus Fredericiella danica
GCGCAGCTGCAATCGATTTGGGGAGATTATTCACAGGAGTACGCCATGTCCAATGTCACACGCATCTGCCCGCAATGTGGCCACGGGAACGCACTCGATGCGCGCCACTGCGCCCAATGCGGCTATGACACCCAGGCCACACTCCCCGTGCCCCTTTCCAGCCAACTGCCGGCGGTCATCACGAAAGCCGCCGTGCCTGTGCTCGTGGGCGCGGCCAGCCTTGCCCTCACCGCCGGCTTCAAATTGCTGCAAGGCATGCTAAGCCAGCCGGCCAAGAATACGCAACAGCCAATCCAGGTCAAGCGGCAGGCGCTGCCCATAAGCGCGCAAGATGACGATCCGTGTCACCACCTCCTGGGCGGTGGGCAGTTCAAGCGGCGCCTGGCGCAAGGCGTCGCCGAACAGACGATCGAGTTTGATGAATAATACTATGTCAGATTTTAATGAATATCCAACTTCAATCCGGCCTAGGACCTGGAATCTTGTGGTCACCGACCGCAATCGTTTATCCACGCTTGGCCTCGTCAACGAGGCCGGTGAACTGGCCAGTAAAGGTCAAGAAAATCTTCCGTGACAAAGCCGGCGTCATCAGCGAAGACCGACCGTGAAGCGCTCAAATTACGAACTGGGCGACGTGCTCTGGTACATGGCGCAGATCGCCACCAGGTGGATCTGACGCTCGAGGAGGTCGCCGCGGCCAACCTCCGAAAGCTCTTCTCGCGCCTCGAACGCAACACCATCCGCGGCGACGGCGACTATCGCTAATTCGTCTTTGCGGGCTTTGAAGGGAATCACCCATGATCGTCAACGTGCAGACGCCATTCGCGCGCACCCCCCAGCATCATGCCCTCAGGCATGCTACACTCCACATCCTGGCCGGGCGCTTTCCAGGCCGGCGTATGGCCAGCTGGCGACCCAACAGCAGTTTCACCCTCTTTGGCAATCGACCGAGGATGCAGTCCGCCGCGGCGTGTCGGACGCGCTGCTCCGGCTCCAGGCCGGGGAAAGCGGTCTGGCCATTCATACCAACTGCGGCACAAATCTGGCGGTCACCGGCGTGCTGGCCACGCTGGCCGTGCTCTTGGGCAGCGCAGGGCGCCAGCGATCCCTTGGCGCTTCACCCGGTGGACTACTCTTCGTGCTCGGCGCTGGTCGTGTCCCAACCCCTGGGGCTCCGGCTCCAGCAGTATACGACATGGCTTCCGTCAGTGACCGCTGGGTCAAGGGCATCCGCCGATCACGTTGGCCAGTATCGGCCTATCGCGTCGATTTTGATTGTTGATCCATCTCTTTCTCAACGCCGACGAATACCTCACCGCTGAACGATTGACCGCGCTCAAGGCCAGCCTCGGCGACCCCCGGAACTGGCGGGTCTCAACACAACAAGGTTAGCGCTGGCCCAGACGTCCAGCGCTAGGATCTCGCCGAGGGCATCGATGATGCCTTTCCTAACCGAGAAACGGCAGGTGATCGTCAGGGTATCTCGATGCGCTCGACAAGCGCATGGCTGCGACAAGTCGCCAGGCGCCGACGCCTATGTCGACGCTGCCTATCTGTTTGACCACTGGCCCGACGTTTTCCGACACGGCCATCTTGGCGTTTGCAGATCCGGCGGTGGACCGACGGCGCTAGCCCTCTGGAAGGCTTCACCCTCCCCCGCCGGCGGCGAAACCGAACACGAAGTGCCCGGACTGGAGGCGCAGGGTCCAAGCAAGGCGGTTTGACGCTGGAAGAGGCGAAGGCGCCTGCCCAAAAAGAACTACCCGAGTGGATCCGGGAGCGGGCAAAGCAGCACAAGATCGCCATTGCACCCGACGCCGTCATGGTGCTCGCTGACTTTATTGGACCGAATCTGCGCCTGCTCGACAACGAGTTGGTCAAGTTGTCGCTCTATGCGCTCAGGCGCACCATCACCGCCGCCGACGTGCGCGCGATGGTCAGCGACGTGAACGAAGAGATGTTCTGGAACCTCACCGATGGGTTGGCGCAGCGCAACCCCAAAGTGCCATGCGCCTGCATGACCTGCGGCGCAATGAAGAAAGCCCAAATCGGCCTGCTTGGCGCCATCGTGCCCAATACCGCCTCCTGATTCGGGTCAAGGTGCTGCACAGGCCGAAGGCAGCATGACTCGGAGGCCATCGCCAGGCAACTGAAGGAAAGGAGTATCCGGTCAAGAAGGCGCTGCAACTGGTAGGGCGCTATTCCTTTGCCGAACTGGAAGGGATCATGGAGCAGTTGCTTGTCGCTGACATGGCGATGAAGACAGGCGCCGATCAGGACACCGGGATCGCCGTCTTGATCGCCGAGTTGACGCAAAAAAATAGCCAGGTTCGGCATCCGCCACCGCCAGATTTTCGTCCTTCCACCTGCTGCTAGTATTCTTCCCCAATGCGCCTTGCCCATCTGTCGTTGACCCATTTTTCGCAACTATCGCCGGCTCGAACTCGACTTCGCTCGGCCCTTATGTTGCTCCAGGGCCAGAATGCACAGGGCAGGACAAATTTGCTGGAAGCCATCTTTTCTTGCGACAAGCCGCTCAGTCACGCCCAGGCCGAGCGTGGATGATCGTCGACTGGCGGGCAGAGGCGGAGCCAATCTATTGCCGCGTCGCCGGTGCGGCCCCAAATTGCAGGACGGCAACTGGAGATCGACGGATCATCCTGACGCCGCGTGCGGAGTAGCGTCAACTTCGTCAGCAGATCAAAATCAATGGGGTGGCGCGGCGGGCAATGGATCTGGTGGGCCAACTGCGGGCGGTACTCTTCCTGCCCGAAGACATCCGCCTCATCGATGGCAGACCGGGCGAGCGCCGCCGCTATCTGGACATTGCCCTGTGCCGGATCTGACCCTGCCTACTGCCGGGCGCTGTCGTCTTTTCAGCGGTGGTCACCCAGCGCAACAGCCTGCTCAAGACGTTGCGAACAGGAGGTCAATGCTGCTCCACCGCAGTGGCAGCGCAGTTGGCTTCTTCTGGGATGAGCGCATGGTACAGCATAGCGCCGTCGTGATTGCCAGCGCCATAATTTTATCCTGGAGTTGGAGCGCCATGCTGTGGTGCGACACCCGGGATAAGCAGCGGCCGCAAGTGCTTTCGCTGCTCTACCTGCCCAGCTTCAATCCAGGGCGGCTCCCAGACGCCGAATTTGAGTTGGTGCGTGACGGCCTGCAACCGCCCGCCACTTCCCAGCCGCTGACTGCAACCGGGGTGGCGGACTCGTACATGCGCAAATTGGCCGCGCCGGCAATGGAAATCGTCGCTGGCAACACGCTGTACGGGCCACATCAGGATGACCTGCGGCTGTTGGCCAACGGCGGGATCTGCGTCTCTTTAGGGGCCGCAGCCCAGCAGCGGAGGCGCAGCCTGGCGCTCAAACTCGCCGAACTGCAAGCCATGACGCAGGCGACCGGCGACGCCCCTCTCCTGCTCCTGGACGATGTCATGAGCGAACTCGACGAACAGCGCCGCGGCCTGCTCCTGAGCGCCCTCGCCGGCGTCGAACAGACCATCGTCACCACCACTGACCTCGACGACTTCACGCCGCTCTTCCGCGCGCAAGCCCAAATCTTCTCCGTCATGGCCGGCGCCGTTGCTACCGAACAACGGTACCCCCGCACCATAGATGGTGAGTCTCCCGTCCCGCCGCTGCGTCAATCACACACCAACCGCTCGCTCACGTTCGCGGCTCTGTTTGCCACGTGCACCTCTGTCGGAGCACTGCATGTCAGAGCACTCCGTCAGAGCACCATCCCGTGATGGGTGGTGATCCCCATCGCGTCAATCACGCACCAACCGCTCGCTCGTTCGCGGCTCTGTTTGTCACGTGCGCCTCTGTCAGCGCACCATCCCGTGAGGGGTGGTGAGGTTCTACAGCGTGATCTCCAACTTATCCACCCCGCTGTTCACTTTGATTAACACGCTTCCCACCTTCAGCGCTGCAACACCGTGATCGACCCCCGCAACGGCATCCATCCCAACGAGCAGTATCTGCCAGGGCCTGGCCGCGCCCTCGCGCACCACGGTGATCCGTCCCTGCCCATGCTCAATCTCAAAACGCACCGCAACGCCACCATTCACGGTTGGCACGACGGCGCGATGGGTGGAATCTGGCGCCAACGCATACTTGCCGGCGTGACACCATCCGCATAGTCATAGTCGGGCCGTTCCGCATTCTGGCCCAACGGTAGGATGCTATCGGGCCGCACCAGCAACGGCAGGCTGTGCAAATCATACGTTTCACGCTGCCACCCCTGGCCCCACAATGCGCTTCCCCCGACAGCAGATGCGTCCACTCGCCCGCAGGCACGTAATACGCCACCTGCCCATCGTCCGACATCACCGGCGCCACGAGCAAGGCATCCCCAACATGTACTGGCGATCCAGGTAATCACAGGCTGGGTCATCGGGGAATTCGAGCATCATCGCCCGCATAACTGGAATGCCCTTCTCAGCTGCCACGATCGCCTGCCCATACAAATAGGGCATCAGGCTGCTTTTGAGATGGGTGAATTCGCGCAGCACGTCGACCGCCTCGTCGTCAAAGAGCCACGGCACACGATAGGAACCACTGCCGTGCAGGCGGCTGTGGGAGGAGAGGAGGCCGAATGCAACCCACCGTTTGTACAGATCGGCGCGCGGCAACCCTTCAAAGCCGCCAATATCATGGCTCCAGAAACCAAAGCCAAGAGGCCGAGCGATAGCCCGCCGCGCAGACTTTCCGCCATCGCAACAAAGGTCGATTCGCAATCTCCCCCAATGGACCGGGAACTGTTGAGTTCCGGCGGTCGCCGGAGCGGGCAAAGACAACCGCCTCACCGTCGCCGCGCACCTCGCGCAGCAGGTCAAAGACCGTCTTGTTATACAGATACGTATAGTAGTTGTGCATCTTCACCGGGTCGGCGCCGTCGTCATAGACCACATCCGTGGGGATGCGCTCGCCGAAGTCCGTCTTGAAGGTGTCGACGCCCTGGTCAAGCAGGAGGCGTAGTTTGCCGGCGTACCAGGCGCATGCAGCGGGGTTGGTGAAATCCACCAGCCCCATACCGGCCTGCCAGTCGTCAGTCTGGCGCACACTCCCGTCCGTACGTTTCAGCAGATAACCATGTGCCTTGCCTTCGGCAAAGAGCGCCGACCGCTGGGCAATATAGGGATTGATCCACAGACAAATGTGCAGGCCGCGCGCTTTGAGCCGCTTAAGCATCCCCTCTGGGTCTGGGAAGGCGGCGCTGTCCCAGGTGAGATCACACCAGTGAAATTCCCGCATCCAGAAGCAGTCGAAATGAAAGACATGCAGGGGAATGTGACGGTCCGCCATACCTTGAATGAAACTCGTGACAGTCTCTTCGTTGTACTGGGTGGTGAAAGAGGTCGATAGCCACAGTCAAACGACCAGGCCGGCGGCAAGGCGGGCTTGCCGGTCAGAGGGCATACTTTTCAAGACTGCCTTTGGCTCCGGCCCATAGATGACAAAGTAATCGAGCAGCATCGCCGGGCACGCTGAACTGAACCCGCTCGACTTTTTCTGGCGCGACTTCAAAGGCGACTTTGCCAGGATCGTTGACAAAGACACCGTATCCCCGGTTTTGTGAGGTAAAACGGCACATTCTTATAGGCCTGTTCGCTGGCCGTGCCGCCGTCGAGATTCCAGATATCGACGACCTGGCCGTTCTTCACAAAGGCGGAGAAGCGTTCGCCCAACCCGTAGACGCATTCGCCAACCCCAAGGGAGAGTTGTTCGTGCATATATCGCTCGCCGGCATCGCTGTCGACGCGCCCGATGGCGCGGAAACCGCTCGTGGTAACCGGTTGATCGCCGGCTCGAAACTCCAAGCCCCAGGGACCCTGCTTTGCCACGCGTGCGGTGAGGGCGCCGCTGGTCAGTGACGCGTATTCCTCCCCATCGGTCACCTTGACAGTCCTATTGTCGCCGGCATAGAGCGGGAAATGTGGCCCAAGGTCGATTTCGCCCGCCCAGTTTGTGACCCGCACCCTGATCACGTCGGGGAGCGGAGCAGTCAATTCGATCTGAAAGGGGTTGGCTCAGCGTGTCGCCCCGATGCGTGATACGTTTGGCCGGTGCGTAGGAGCGTCAGTGAATCCTGCGTTGCGATATCCCGCACCTCCGCCGGATGCACAGGGTGCATCCCCTCGCGCACAAGCCCAATACCCGTTGGTGAATTTCATGGAAACCATCCCGTGTGTCCGCCACACTGCAATTAATGGGCGCGTACCAAGGTCGCTGGCTGGCGGAGAATCAAATGGATTTACTTGATGGCGCCGGCAGTGATGCTGCGGGTGAGCGTTCTCTGAAAGAGAAAGAAGAAGAGAATACAGGGCACAACGCCCAACAGCGCAGCCGCACTCTGCGTGGTGATCACCACCCCGCGCTCTCCGCGTGCCATTGCCATGGCCAGTGGCACGGTTTGGTTCGAGTTCGAGACCAAGAAGATCAACGGCAGGAAGAACTCGTTCCAGGTCCAGATAAAGAAGAACACGAAGAGCACCGACAACGCCGGCATGCTGATCGGCACGACCACGCGCCACAACAGTTGCAGTTTGTTGGCGCCGTCGATCAGCGCAGCATCGGTCAATTCACGTGGAAAGGCCGTGAAGACAGAGGCGAGCAAATAGGTGCCAAATGCGCTGTTCAATGTGGCCAAAATCAAGATGACGGAGAGTCGCGTGTCATATAGCCCGATCTCTTTAAACATGTAATAGAGCGGGTAGATGAGCGCTTCGTTGGGCAGCGTGATCGCAATCGTGAAGAAGATCAGAAAGAATGTCTTCCCCGGCAGCCGGCCAATGCCCAGCGCAAAGGCGTTGAAGAGCGACAACGCCAGCGCCAACAGCGCCGATGCCAGGCTGATGTAGAAGCTGTTCAGCAATTTATTGGTGTAGTCCACCTTTTGCCAGGTGTTGATCAGGTTTTCTAGCGTGAAGGTGGTAGGCAGGGCCATGGGGGCCATTCTGCATATACTCGGCTTCGGTCTTGAACGAATTGAGCAGGACCAACAACAGCGGCCCTACCATCAAGACCAGCAAGACGACCAGCGCGATCACAACCAGTGTGTTCGAGATCCGGTTTTGAGTGCTTCTGTTCATGCTACTGGTTCTCCCATGCCTGCTGCCTGGACTGAATACGAACATAGAAGATGGTGATGATCAGGACCAGCACCGTGAGTACGGTGGCAATCGTCGCACCGTACCCGACCTGGGAGCGATCAAAAAAATTCTTGAAAGAAAAATAGGCGGCGACAATCGTCGACGTGCCTGGACCGCCCAGGGTCATGACGTAGATCGGGCCAAAGACCTTGAGCGCGTAAATCGTGGTGGTGAGCACTACCACATAGATTTCCGGCAGCAGCAGATGGACCGTGATGCGGCTGAAGCGTTGGAACCAGGAAGCCCCCTCGAGGGCCGCGGCTTCATACAGTTCCGGATCGATGCGCTGTAGGCCGGCCATGAAGATGACAAGCGGGTAGCCGATTTGAAACCAGATCATCACCACCATCACCGACGCCATCGCAGTCGAGGCGTCGCCCAACCAGTTCTGCGCCAATGCGCCCAACCCGATCGACCGCAAAACGTAGTTGATCACACCCCAATCGGGCTGGTACATCCAGCGCCAGACCACGGATGCGATCACGACCGGGATGATCTGAGGCAGGTAGTAGCCGGCGCGGAATACATTGGCCGTACGCTTGCCGATCTTGACGGCGACGTAGTCAAAGAGAAACGCGGCCAGGAAGAGTCCGATGAGGGTGGGAATCACCGTGATGGCGACGATCAGCGCCAGGTTGTTGCGCAGCGATGCCCAAAAGACGGCATCACCAAGCGCTTTTTGGTAGTTCGCCAGACCGATCCAGACAGGCACCCCAACGCCACTCCAGCGCGTGAAGCTCAGCGCAATGTTCGCAACAAACGGGGCAAAAACGAGAAGTACGAACAGCAGCACGCCCGGCACCAGAAAGATGCCGTAGCCGCGATCGCGAGTTTGACTCTTCCGCGCCATAATTCCCTCGGCTGTTCAATAGTGGCCAACGGCCGCAGCGTAGGCCCACTGCTCGGTGAGCAGGTGAGGAAGACCTCACCCGCTCACCGAACCATCCGCTTACTGTGACAATGTCGCCTTGAATTCGTTGTATGGACCGGCGATCAGGTCGTTGAATGCCGCAGGTGTCATCGTCCCCGCGATCATTTCTTGCAGACCCTGCGTCAACGTATCCATGTAGCCAGGCACGGGCCAGTCAGGATAGTAGGACAGGCCGTCGTCGGCAACGATCTGGGCGAACTTCTCGTTGAGTTCCTTGACCTTCGGGTCGGTGATCTTTTCGAGATCGGCCCGAATCGGAATGCCGCCGGCATTGGCCATGACGGTCTGCGATTTGTCCGCCAGCGTCAGGTCAATGAAATCGTACGCCAGATCCTTGTTCTTGGCATTGGCCGGAACAATCCAGTTGTTGCCGCCGGAACCGGTTACGAGCGACTTGCCGGGCATGAGGGAAGATTCCCCAGTCGAAATCCTTGATCTTGGTGGCGAAGCCACCGAACGCCCAACTGCCGGTCAGATTCATCGGCACCTTGCCCTGGACAAAAGCGGCATTGGCATCGTCGTAGATGATGCCGTTGGCATTGTCGCCGAAGTAGCCCTTCTTCGCCTGCTCCGCAAACTGCTCGGCGCCGAAGGTGAACGCCTCATTTTGGAAGTCCACGTCGCCGGTCAGGAACTGGAAGTTGTTGATCAGATCCCGATCCGCCTTGTAGAGCATCAGCTCCTGCCAGTTGTGGCTGGGCGGCCAACCGCTCGCAGCGCCAAGCGCCAGGGGTGCAACACCCTCGGCGACGAACTTGTCGGCGACCGCATTGAATTCCTCAAGTGTCGTCGGCACCTGCAGCCCGTACTGGTCGAACATATCTTTGTTGTAATAGACCATGACATATTCGCCATAATTCGGAATACCGAAGAGCGAACCTTCGCCCATGATGCCCTGGTCGTTGTAGCGGGCCGTCGTCTGGATGCTGGGGCTCAACATCGCGTCCCAGCCGCGCTCCGCCGCAACTTCGTCCAGATTGGTCAACAGGCCCTCTTTCGCATACAGCCCAATGGTGGCGTTGCCCTTATTGATCTCCATCACGTCGGGTACGTCATTCGAGTTCAGAATCATCTTGCCAGTCTGAACCATCTGCTCGAAGGTCTTGCGCTCGAACTCTACTTTGACGTCCGGGTGTGCCGCCTGGAAATCCTTCAGCGCATCATCCCAGGCAATCCCCATGGCGCTGTCCGCAGTTTCGTAGTGCCAGATGCGGAAAACGCTCTCCCTCGGCTGGCGCCGCCGCAGCATCACCCTCAGCGGCGGGGGCAGCCGGGGCGGCTGGCGCCGCTGCCGTACAGCCGGCCAGGGCCAGCACTGCGATCACTGCCAGCAACGAAACCCACCATCGCATGTTCTTAACCAACATCTTCTCCTCCTAGAATCAAGACACCAACGTTTGTGACGTTACACGAACCATAACAAACCGGCGAACGTTCGGGGTGAAACGGTGGCCGGAATGGCTATGCATGGGTGAGTTGGGCGTTACGACAGGCGCCCGTGCTGCCGCTAACCACAAGTGCGCATGGAATGAGCACCTGCGAGATCTCTGCCGGATCGCTTTCCAGTTGCTGGATCAACAACTCAACACCCAGCCTGCCGAGCTCAAGCGAAGGGGGAGCGAGCGTCGTCAGCGGCGGCGCCATCAGCTCGGTCACCCTGGGCGACGAGATCGCGGACACAAGGGAAACATCGTGCGGCACGCGCAACCCTGCATCGGCAATGGCCTGCAATAGACCTGGAAAGACCCGTTCATTCATCGAAATAATCGCCGTCAACGCCGGGTCCTGGACGCGCAGCGCCTGGTAGGCGTCATAGCCATCTTTGGGGGTTGCATGGCAAAACCGCACTACTCCATGCAATCCTGCGGACTGTATCACCTGTTCAAAGGCGACGTGCGCACGGACAGCGGGACCGTAGCCCGCGTCAAAATCCGCCTGCGCATGGTTGATGAAGGCGATGTGGCGATGACCGAGCTCGGCAAGATGGTGCACCGCTGTGCGCATCGTTGCCTCAAAATCGATGTCCGTGAAGGCAATCCCGGTCGAGTCGGCGCAGCGGCCGATCATGCTGAAGGGGAAGGCGTTGTCGCGCAGAAACTGAATGCGCCGGTCATTCAGATGGATTTCCATCACGATCAGCCCGTCGACGAGACCTTGTCGGATGAGATGATTGAGTTCCTTCGGGCTGTTGAGGGCAGCGGACCAGAGGACGAGGTGGTAGCCGCGGGCATGGGCGGCTTCCGTGGCGCCGGTGACAAACTCAAACTCCGTGATACCAAGCCCGCGTTCGCCGGGCGGGAAGAGTAGGGCGAGGATGCGGGTGCGTTTGCTGGCCAGGCTGCGTGCGATCTCGTTGGGCCGGTAGCCGAGTTCGTCCATCGCCGCAAAGATGCGGGCGCGCGTCTCCTCCGAGATCGGGCGGGTGCCGTTGATCGCATAGGAGACCGTGCTCAATGATACGTTGGCGCGGCGCCACATCACTCATCGTCGGCATGGGTTCAAATTCAGGTACGGAACTTAGGTGCAGAGTCGTCGAAGCGTTTCGTCGAAATGATTCATCGAAGCGCTTCGACGAAAGTGTAGCACAGTAAAAATGGCGAGTCAATAGCCAATTTTCGTCGATTTCTGTGTGCTCAGGACGGAGAGGAGCCGTATTGACTCTCGGGGTTGCAATCAATACGGCGGTGTGAGGCACGTCAGCTTGTTGTGCTTAGTGATACCGGCGGCGGCAAGCACCCGGCAACGGATAGGAGCGGTGACCATGTTGGATGGCGCCGGCGCGCCCATCGACATGGCGCATCACGAAATCATTCCATGCGGCTTTTGCGTCGCCTGGCCCGAAGCCGTAGCGCAACTGCAACACATCCAGCAGTGTCTTGCTGGGGCCGTTTAGAATCGCCTGGAAGTCCTGGTCATTGAGCGCCGAGAAATACGCTCGGAACGTGGCGCCTCGCTGGTTTAGCACTTCGTGGATTAATTGCGTCATCATGGTACCCACTCTACGAACCCTTTATGTCGGGGGTTTCAACGATCTCCACCGCCGCTGCACTGTATCGGTCTATTTCATGCTACATTCAGTATATTCAAACTGCTGTAGCGCAATACGGGCTTTTGTGGTGATCTTCGCCACAATCAGTGCATCAATTGCCGGAAAAATTGCGGGCGCGAGGCTGCCGCAACGCGCGGCGGAGGTTGACATACTCACTCAATCATTGGCGTACGACGTGAAACTGGCCGTTGTGGTCAGCGGTTAGTATGGTGGGTCAAAATAGACAACGGACGCAATGCCCCAGTAGTTGCCTTGGTACCCGCCCATTTGAGAATGGGACGGGCGATGATATGGGTGTCTGAATTCACTTGAGGGATCATCGCTGCGGATTGTATCATGCATGGTGGAAACGGCGGGGATTGATGCATCAGGCCAAGGGCCAAAGCCTCCCGCGAAGACGCAAAGACGCGAAGGAAAGACAGAGGACGACCCGCCCGCAGGGACGCGTCAACGCATCCCGGACACGGCAGTGCCGATGTCCCTACGCTCTTCCTGGACGGTGGAAGGAAACGCGGATGTGGCATGCGGGTGTCCCTTGCGAAATGCCATGACAAACCCGGATATGACGCAGATGCTACAAATCGACCCAGACCCAGATGATCTCCTTACGCAACTCGTTTCTGCCTGAACAACCCGGACCGATGGTGGGCCCCCATGTGCTTTCGACCGGGATCGGTGCGTGCTGGGTTGACCGGTGGCCGGCGCCGCGCGCTCTGTTGGTGGAGACGGCGGGCAACTATGAGCTCCTCGGCGATGCGCATGCTTTTCCCCGGCCGAACTCCAACCACTGATCAGGGGCTTTGTGGCTGCACCCGGAGGCGTTTACGCCGTTGCTGCGCGGCGTTTCCTGATTTGAAGGTCTGGCCGCGCGTCATCCTGGTTTTGTCGACCCCAGCGGCTGCGATCGCCAATGTCGATTACCCGGTGCGGCGCCTGGTCGCACGAGATGCCGCTGCGCTTGCGAACCTGGATCCCAACCTTGGGTGGATCAGCAAGACCTGGGGTGGCCCAGATGGGCTGGCGCAGAGCGGCTTTGGCTAGGGGGCGCCTTTGTCAACGGCGAACTTGCTGCGGTTGCCAGCAGTTTCTTCGTTGGTTCAAGCTACGAGGACATCGGCGTCGTAACCGCGCCCGATTTTCGCGGCAGGGGCTTGAGCCCCGCCTGCGTCCAGGCCCTGTGCCGCGACATCCGTACACGTGGGCGTCAGCCGTGCTGGTCCACGTCGCCGGACAATCTGCCCAGCCTGCGCGTGGCGGAGAAACAGGGATTTCAAGTCGCGCGTCACGACGTCCTGTATGTGGCGGGAATTGAGACTCCTGATTGATTTGATAGATTGTGTTGCACCTTGACTCGTAACATATTCATGACTTTGCGGTCAATTGCACTCCCCTTGAGCCGCAAACGATCTAAACCAAGAAGAGCACTTAGAACACAAAGAAACCCAGAGGCATCCCGCACCGGGGATGCCTCTGGGTTTTGGTGATAGGGTGATCGAACCAACGTGCGGCTATTCAAAGATCCACGGGTCGTTGGCACGCTGCCAGGGGGTGAGGTCATCACCGAACCAGAGCGCAATCTCGTTGACCGCGGTCTCGGGCGCGTCGCTGGCATGCACCAGGTTGCGGCCAATCTCAATCGCAAAGTCGGCCCGGATGGTGCCGGGCGCAGCCTCGTGCGGCCGGGTGGCGCCAACGGTCTGGCGCACTGCCTGCACCGCATTCGTCCCCTCGACCACCATCGCCACCACAGGCGCGCTGGTGATGTACTTGACCAAACCCGCAAAGAACGGCTTGCCCTCGTGGACGGCGTAATGCTTGCGCGCAAACTCGTCGCTCACCTGCATCATCTTCAGCCCCACGATCTTGAGACCACGGCGTTCGAAACGCCCGATGATTTCCCCCACAAGCCCGCGCTGTACGCCGTCGGGCTTCACCATGATAAAGGTGCGTTCCATCTTTTTGACTCCTATTTCTTCAGATAATGATTTCAACATCACACCAGCCAAGAGTTCGTTGCCTCCCGGCTGGCGTCACTGTCAAGCCATGTGACCGGCGGATCATCATAACCGAACCGAAAGTCTATCGCCAATCAACAGGGCCGATTTGGTCAATGCGCCAACAGCGCGGCTTTCGGCTTCGCTGACTGCAATCGTCACTTTGCCGGTTCCATACGGGACTCCCAGCCAGTTGCGCACAAACTCACCGTCTGGGTCCATCGAGGCCAACGGATTACGCGCCAGCGCGCGATCATCGACGTCGCCCAGCGCAGCCAGCGCAGCCCACGCCAAGATCAGATGCGGCTGACGACGCGTCAGGTGGCGCGCCAGCCGGTAAGCATCCTGGCGCGCATTCTGCTGCCAGAGTGCAGCCATCCAGTTCACCTGAAAGTCGATGCGGCGATCTTCGGCTTGCACAAGGCTCTTATAGGCGACACTGGCATGCGCCCACCGCCCACACCGCAAGTAAAGACTCGCCAGACAGGCCGTATTCAAGCCGAGCGGATCGGGGCGATCCAGGCTCGTCCGGCTAAGCCCGCTGCGGATATCCGGCCCATAGGGGTCACTTTCAAACGCACGTTTCCACATTGCCCGCGCCGCGTTGCGCATGCCCTTGTATTCGACGGCAAAGGCCAGTGAACGCCAGGCGACAGCGTTGCCTGGATCCGCCTGCAACAACCGGCGCGACCAATCTTCGCCCTCTTGCCAGCGTTTGAGTTGCCAGGTTGCCCGTACAAGCCGCTGATAGGTTGCCAGATGTCGCGGCAACCGGATCAAGACCGTGCGCGCCAGGGCTGCGGCCTCTTCCACGCGATCCGTCGCCAGCCGCTCATCGATCGCACGGCCGATCGCGGACAAGTCGATGGCAACGTTGCTAGATTCCAAACTCATCTCCCAGATCCATCCAGCGCGAAGGCAACGTGTGCTGGCTGGTGTCGCGGATGCCATGAAGCAGGCGGAGACGGCTAATCAAAGCAGCGACGTCGCGTTCTGTGCTAGGGGCAGGGCCAAATGGATCACTGGGTGGAAGCGCATCCCCGCGCAACATGCGAAAAGTGCTTACCACCGAATGTGAGAGCACCTGCAGGTTATAACCGCCTTCCAGCACACAGATCAACCTGCCACCGCACAGTTCGTCGGCCAGCGTCATCAATTCGTTGACCAGCGCCATGTATCCGGTGATGCTGAGCCCCATGCTTGCGAGTGGATCCATCCAGTGGGCATCAAAGCCGGCGGAAAGTAGGATCATTTCCGGCTTGAAGCGCCGTGCAACCGGGGCCAGCACCTTTTGAAATGCTTCGAGATAACCTTGATCCCCGACGTGTGGCGGGAAGGGAATATTGACTGTGGTTCCATGACCGCCCTCCACCCCCATCTCAGTCGCCGCCCCAGTGCCGGGATAGTAGGGGAATTGATGGGTGCTGATGAACAGGACACTGGGGTCGTTGTAGAAAATGTCCTGCGTGCCATTTCCATGGTGCACGTCAAAGTCGACGATCATCACGCGTTGCACCCCATGCCTGCGCTGGGCGTGCCGCGCGGCAATCGCGACATTGGCAAAGATGCAAAAGCCCATGCCATTCTGAACGAGGGCATGATGGCCCGGCGGCCGCACCAGTGCAAAGCCGTTCGCTGCCTGTTTCCAGAGCACGGCGTCAACGAGGTTGATCAACCCCCCGGCCGCACGCAGGGCCGCCTCAAAACTGTCGCTATTGACGTAAGTATCGGCGTCGAGATGGCCCCCCCCACGACCTGTGATGATCTCAAGCCGCTCTAGGTAGGAGTGTGTGTGGACGCGTGCAATGGCATCCAGCGAGGCGGGGGTACTGGCAACAGAAATCAGGCGCTCAAGGATGCCATCATCTTCAAGTAGTTCCACCGTCCCTTTCAGCCGACGGAAGTTCTCAGGATGGCCTTCAAGCGTATGTCGTAAATTGAACGGATCGTAGACGATCGCGGTTCTTCGCATGGATGGGGAGCTTTCGCAAAGATCAGACGGTTGCCGGAAACGCCGGTCTGAACCGGCGTTTCGTTGAAGTATCCACCGAATCAGAATCGCTCGTCAACTCAATCAAAGGGTCAAAATCAAATTCGTCCGTGTGATGGATCTGGATCCGTTTTTGCACCTCAACGGGCAGGCTGCTCCGCACCGGAAAAGTTGCATGCAGCGTGTTCCCGTCCCACAGGATACTGATGTGCCTACCGCCCACCAACGGCAGGCTGAACAAGGCCCACCAGGACCACTGCGCCGGCCAGGTTGGCTCGATCCACACCTCACCGGCGCGAACTGAGAGGCCACAGCCACCCCACACCGCGGACGCCGCAAGTTCAGCGCCGTGGAATTCCGTGCCGGCGCCATGCACTGTGCCCGCTTGAGGTGACCATCCAAAGCGCCTGCGCCAATCTGACCACGAATTGGTCGCCTCCAACCACACCGCAGCGCCAGCTCCGGCTGCACGCACCTCGCTCATCCACCGTTCGGCGTTCACTGCGTCGCCTAGCGCCTCTGCCAGGACGGCAGCATGGGCAAGCCCCGCCATGACCTCTTGTTGGATGCCTGGGTTCGCCAGGAGTTCCGGCGCCTCCCACCGCAGGCGCACGAGTGCATCGGCGCATAGCCGGATGGACGGTGCCTGGTCTGCAAGCCAGTCAAGATCGCCCTGGTGGTGCAGATGACCATAGAGCGCTTCGAGATATGCACCGCCAGCATGCATTCTGACGCCTGCATCCGCCGGGTGCGGCGCCTGCCCAGGAAAGACCGGGAAACTCGCTGGCAATGCGCCACCCGTTTTCTCCGCGACGCGACCGGCATGCGCCAGCAAGTTGCGGGCAACGGCCAGGTCGATGGCGCCCCACGCCGCGACAAGTTTTGGGAGATCCGCAAATGCCAACGAGGACGGGGTCCAGCCCGTCCTCAGCCGCTGCACGCTGCGAATCGCCGCAAGTTTGCCGGCATTCGTCGCCCGGTTGAACGCGGCGTCGGGCGTCCCCAGCCGGCCCAGCCGGAGTAACCTGCTCCACGCTTCGCTGCTGGCATCGAAAATCTGCTCTACGTCGCGCAAGGAGAGGAAGCCGTTCCACGCCACCTGTTCGCCCACATCGCTGAAGGTGAGCAGCAGAGGGACTTCCACAATGCCGTTCACCAGTACGTGATAAACCAGACGGCGCGGAGCCCGGATCATCCAACACAATCTCGTCCGGGTGGCCCTGTGGATTGCCAAAGATCCGTGCTTTCAGCGTTTCTCTGCTGATAGATGCCACGTGCCGGCTCTCGGATTGCGTTGCGCCACCAGCAGACCATCCACTGCGTTGGCTGAGCGGCTCACCCCAATCAATCTCGATCTCCAAGCGCAGGAGCCGATCCCCTTCCGCCTGGCACTCCAGCAGCCATAACAGGGCACGATCATCCCGCTCTTCCAGGCGTAATGATCCGCTTGGTGACGATCATGCCCTCGGTGCCGGCGATGGTCTCCTGGTGACCTGGAAAGCACCGACCACCAGGGGCGCGGAAGCGGCCATCTTGCCAGTCGCTGATCTGCAATCGGATCGACCGCGCGTAGATGCCGCCGGCCCCGGGCCACGTGATTTCTGAAGGATCGCCATTGGCGTCGACCTGGCAGTGCACCTCTTGGTTGGCCAACTGATTGATTGGACCATCAGCCAGCGTGTTGTATTCGATGCCTGCGGTTGGTCCAGAATCGGGTTCTCGCTAATTCTTCACTCCCGCCATCAGCAAGCCCAACCCTTCGCGCGTTGCTGCTCGCGGGACGACGTCGATGATCTCACCTTTGTACATGACCGCTATGCGGTCGGACAAGGCCATGATCTCGTCTAGTTCAGAGCTGACCACCAGCACAGCAACGTCTTCGTCGCGTTTTGCCACAATCTGATTGTGGATGAACTCGATCGAACCGACGTCGATGCCGCGCGTCGGTTGTGCGGCGATCAGCAGTTTGATTGGACGGCTGAATTCGCGAGCTACCACCATCTTTTGCTGGTTGCCACCGGAGAGGCTACCTGCTGCCGTCGTGACGCTGGGGGTGCGCACGTCAAACTGCTGGACCAATTCCTCGCTGTGTTCACGAATCGCCTTCTCATTGATCGTCGCGCGTCTGGAGAAAGGCGACAGGTAATAGGTGTTCAGCACCAGGTTGTCGGCAATCGAGTACGTATCCACCATGCCGTACGCATGGCGGTCTTCGGGTACATGGCTGCTCTGGCCTACGGCAGTGACCGCCGCGGGCTGGCGTTTGTCATATCCTGGTCGCTGATCCGCACGTGCCCACCACCGAGTGGCGCAGACCCGTGACCACCTCAACCAGTTCGGTCTGGCCGTTGCCTGCACCGGCGCATAAACGATCTCGCCACTTGCGGTGGACCTGCAACGAGGATGCACCCACCAACGCCGGATCGCCCGAATCGTTCTTCGCAGTAAGTTTGTCGAGTTCAGCACAACCTCTTTGGGCTGTTGCTGTCTTTAATCCACGGTCAGGATCGCCCGCGCCCTACCATCATCAGAGCCTGCATGAAGCTTTCCTGGGTTGCGGTCTTGGGATCGGCGCGGCCACCACCTTGCCATATACGCAGCGCTACGGCGATTCGATCCGCCACGCAACACTTCTTTCAGCTGTGCGTGATAAAGATGATTGCCTTACCTGACTTTTCAGCAACCCCGCTGACTTCGGCCTTCGATCTCTTGGGGTGTAAGTACTGCATTAGTTTCGTCCAGGATCAGGATATCGGCGTTGCGATAGAGCGCATGATGATCTCAACGCGCTGGCGCATGCCAACCGGCAAGTCTTCAGCCGATCAGTACGGATCGACCGTGAGATTGTACTTTTGAGACAGAACCGTCAATCCAGGAGGCCACCTGGTTTACGGTCCAGCGACCGCTTTGGTCGGATTTCATCGCCTAACATGATGTTATCAACAACCCTCATCACTGGGACGAGTTGAAGTGCTGGTGCACCAATGCAACGCAGGGTCCTTGGGCGAACGGAACGTCACCGGCTTGCCATTGACCAGGATTTCGCCTCGGGTCGGATGGTACAGACCATAGACAATGTTCATCGGCGTGGACTTGCCCGCTACCATTTTCGCCGAGCAGCGCCAAGATCTCACCTACGCGCCTGAGGTCAGGCTCACATCTTGATTGGCAACAACGCCTGGGAAGACCTTGGTGACGTTGCGAACTTCGAGGACAGGGTGTCTGGGCGCTCATTCGGTGCCTCCTTCCGTCTGGTACACTTTGCCTTCAACGGCGGGCGCACACGGCCGACGAAGCCGGAGGACAGCAATGATGAGTGACGCCAGGATCATGGAGACAAATTGGCGCAGGATGGTGGTGACGCCCGCAGGAGCAGTTCGTTTTGCAGCGCCTGAGTGTAACCGAAGAGCAATGCCGCACCGGCTGACCGCAACGGCATCCAGTGCCAAAGATCATCGCCGCCAGCGAAATGAAGCCGCGGCCGGCGGTCATCCCTTCCTGGAATTGACCGACCGCCTCTAATACTAGGAAGGCGCCACCGAGCGCTGCCAGCATCCCACCGAGCATCGTGTTGATGTAGCGATAGCGATTCACGTTGATACCCACCGTATCGGCGGCGCGTGGTTGTTCTGCCGCAGGCGCGAACGCAACCCCACCGCGTATAG
>JADJPH010000016.1 GCA_016713335.1 Candidatus Fredericiella danica
GCCGGCGGCGTGTAGATGCCATGATGGAGCGGGTCCGGCTGAGTGGTCTTGGGAACCGGCGATCTCATGAGTTGTCAGGTGGCCAGCAACAGCGGGTAGCGTTAGCGCGTGCATTGGTGGTGGAACCGCGGGTATTGTTGTTGGATGAACCACTCTCCAATCTGGATGCTAATCTCCGGCTGGAGATGCGCCGGCTGATCCGATCACTCCAGCAGGAATTGGGCATCACGGCCATCTTTGTCACGCATGATCAGGAGGAAGCCGTTATGCTTGCCGACCGCGTCGCATTGATGATGGAAGGGAATTTGCTCCAATTTGACACGCCCAGGTCGCTCTACGCACGACCGCGAACACAGACGGTGGCTCGCTTTTTTCGCAATGAGAACTTCCTTGCCGGGCGGAAGCATGGAGCACGCGTTGACACGGCGGAAGGCGCGATCTTTGCACCAGAGGCCATGTGCGTCGCTGACGGTGATGTGCTGGTCACCGTGCGGCCAGAGCATGTGGATCTCGTGTCCGTCATGGATACGAATTGTGTGAGCCGAAGGTAAAGTCGGTGACCTATTTGGGAACACATACCTGGGTCGAGGCGATCGTGGGGAGCGACATGGTCGATCTCCGTGTCGCCGGACCAGGCCCCGGAGATCGGCGTCTCGCGCCTTCCTAAGGTTTCCTGAAGCGCATGTCTGGCTGATGCAAAATCTCAACCAGGTCAGTCAATTCCCAGGTATTTCACCAGTTTTCGCGACGTGAAGCGGTCACGTAATAGTGGCTGCTGGCGAGCGCTAAGTCGCCTTTTCCTCTTCCGTTAGGTTGAGATCGTTAACCGTGGTTGGGCCACCCACGGTGCGCAAGAGGCTGGCAATAGTTTCGGGCGCGGCACCTGGGCGGCAATGGCCTGATCTCATCCCAGTTGTCGAGGATCTTTCGTGTTGAGCGCATCATAGTCCGCAGGTGAGAGGTTGAGGAAACTCGCCTGTCCGGAATGACCTCTCATCGGCCTCCGCACCGTACGCCGTGCGAATCTAAGGCAACCTGCTGTGCGTCTGGCGGGCTTGCGGCTTCCAGTAGATCGGCCACCTGCTCGCGGGTCAGGTTGCGGATCTGCTCATAGATCCCGGCGACCAGCACTGTGGCGACGCCGACCTTTGCGCCGTGCAGGATGGCTGGCCGGCCTTCGGTGAGCAACTTCATTTCCCAGTAATGTGACAAATGATGTTCGGCGCCGGAAGCAGGGCGCGAGGTGCCGAAGTCCAACATGCAGAAACCGGATTCGATCAGCGCGTCCATCAGGGTGCGCACTGCAGCCGGAGAACCTTTGCCAATCGCCGCGGCATTGTCTGCACATTGGTCGACTGCAGCCAGGGTCCGGACGGAGATTGACTCTTCATGTGGTTCGTTCCAAGAGCCTGCCGATGCGCCAGTCCGCGATGGAGGTGTATTTGCCCAGCATGTCGGCGAAGCCTGCTGCGATCATTGCGCGCGGCGCGTGCGCCAGCGTATTGATGTCGGCAAAGATCGCAATCGGCGCCTGGCAGAGGACCGTGATCTTGACCCCATGGATGATCAGCGGGGCGCCGATTGATGCAAAGCCATCGACAGAAGGTGCAGTTGGGACGGAGATGAAACTTGACTTCGTGCGATGGCTGGAGAAACGGGTGATATCAGTGAGGGTGCCGGAGCCGACGGCGATGTAGGTGCGGTCCTCCCGTCCGGCTTCGACCAGGACGTCAAGTACATGGGCAGCATCGGCGACGACCTCACGGCCGGTGAAGATAGCCTTCTTCAGGTCAAACTTTGCCTCACGGAGGGCGGCTTCGACCGCTTGACCCTGGGCTGCGTACGTGTTCTGATCGGCAACCATGATCAACCGGTTGAGTTGTTGGGCATGGCAGTATTCCACGAGGTGCGTGACCGCCTGGTCGTCAATGGTTACGATCGGGTGCGAAGCTGACATGGTTGTGTCCTTTCCTCCGTATGCAATCCGTATGCAAGTGCACCAAGGTGCGGTACTTCATGCGTTCATTGGGGCGCCGTTGGTGCCGGTGGCCCCGTTGCGCGGTGTGTTTATGGGCGTACAGGGTTGACGCAACGTTCAAGCGGTCGCCCCGCCACAAAGTTTGCCACATCCGCCGCCACATCATCCGCCCCGCGCTGCGCAGAACCTTGTGAGGCGCCGGCAATGTGCGGCGTCAGCGTGACGTTTGGTAATTTGAGTAATGGCCAATCGGGCGGCGGCGGCTCTTCGGGATAGCAGTCAATTCCTGCACCGCCGAGATGACCCGAGGCCAATGCATCGTAAAGCGCAGCATAGTCGACCAGGCCACCGCGCGCGGTGTTGATCAAATAGGCGCCCGGTTTCATTTGGGCCAGTTCGGCGCGGCCGATCATATTGGTGGTCTGCGGCGTCAGGCGTGCGTGAATGCTCACAAAATCGGAACGCGCGAGCAGGGTAGGTAGGTCGACTTGCTCGACCCCCAGTTCGGCGAAGCGGGCGGGTGATACAAAGGGATCATAGGCGACGATGTGCAAGCCGAAGGGTCGGAGATAGGGTACCAATTGTTGCGCCACTGCGCCCAGGCCGATGAGGCCAATCACCTGGCCACTGAGTTCGCGCCCCGTGCGGTCATACCGGTAAAGATCGCCGCGCCAGACGCCCGCAGCCAGCGCTGCATGGGCGCGGGCAATGCCGCGGCACTCTGCCAGAATCAACCCGACTGTAAACTCAACCACCGCCTGGGAATTGCGTCCCGGCGCATTGACGACCGGAATATTGTGCGCCGTAGCGGCAGCCACGTTCACGTTTACCGGGCCGCCGCGGCAGCAGCCGATAATGGCCAGTTCCGGGCCGGCTTGTATGATCGACCTGGTCACCGGACCGAGGTGGGTGACGAAGGCATGAGCGTCTCTGACCAACTCGGTAACAGCATCGATTTCGCCCGCGTAATCATCCTTGATCTCATCGCTTCCGCATATTGCGTTCCGGCCAGGTGGTGTCAAACCCCACAATTTCGCGTTTGCCCACCGGTCGCACGGTCTGGGCGACGGCGGTGGCATAGCTCGCATAGACGCCGATGGCCACACCCGCGTTGATCACGGCCCCCCGCGCGCCATACTCGGTGCCCTCAGCCACTTCAACCGGGCAACCCAGCGCATCGGCCAGCATTTGCCCCCACAGCGGGCTGCGGGCGCCGCCCCCGGCCAGGCGCAGCAATGTCACCGGCACGGACATCCAGCGGTAGCAGTCGAGCACGGAGAGCGCCACGCCTTCATACACGGCGCGCAGCATGTCCTCACGGGTATGGTGCGCGCTTAGCCCGGTGAACTGCGCCCGTGCATGGGGTGCAAAGATGGGCGCACGTTCGCCGGCCGGGTCGAGGTATGGGTGGTACATGACTCCATTGGCGCCAAGCGGCATCCGTCCTGCGATCGCTTCCAGGTGATCCCAAATGTTTGTTCCGCCGGTCCTGGCCGCTGCCAGTTCAGGCGCAAAGGCCTGATCGACGAACCATTGTAGGTTTGGTGTGCAGGTCATGGCGGGTAGGAGCCGCATGTAGCAGTCAGCCGGTGCGTGGCACATGTTGTAGCCAATGTCCGCCGGCTCCATGACCGGCATGTCGACCACAATCTGGTGCACGCTGGCGGTGCCTAACACAGAGCAGGCATCACCCGGCGTTACCGCGCCGGCGCCAAGCGCAGAGGCTGCGACGTCAAAGGGCCCTGCCAGGACTGGGGTGCCAGGTTTCAGCCCCAGCAGTCGCGCAACGGACGGCAGTAACTCACCGATCTGTTTAGCGGATGGCGGCGCGGGTGGGACGGCGTGACGCCACCCTTCGATGCCCAGCAACTGGAAGACACGCTCGTCATAGGCGCGGTTGGCGGCCGCAAAATAAGTGTGCGAGGCGTCTGTCTCGTCGGTGCTGATGACACCGGTCATGCAGAGGAAGACCCAGTCCTTGGCGCGCAGGACTGCGGCAGTCTGTGCGGGGGTGGCAGGCTCGTTTTCCTGGAGCCAGTGCAATTGGGCGCCCTGGTTGCAGGCATTGAGGGCGGTGCCGGTGATCTGAAAGAGCTGAGAACTGATGCCTGCGCGCTGGCACGCCACCACGAATGGCGCGGTCCTCCCGTCTGACCACAGGATGGCATTACGGACGGGCCGATGGTCTTTGTTAACCAGCCAGGTGCCGTCGCCCTGGCCCGTGATGCCGATGGCCAGCAATTCGTCCGGTTGGATGTTTGCGTTGGCAACCGTCTGCTGGACCGTGGTGATCACTGCTTGCCACACGACATCCATGTCGGCTTCCGCCCAACCGGGACGAGGCGCAAGCAGGCTGGAGTTCTGGGCGGCGCCGGCCAGTTCACGCCCCTCGAGATCGAAGAGTGTGCTCTTGATGATGGTGGTGCCGGCATCGATGCCGAGCAGGAAGCGTGCACTCATCGCTGTTCGTATTCCAGAGGATCCGATCGCTCAAAGGGGCGCGCCGGTCCGTCTCGAGCTTAAGGAAGCGAGCCGGGGACCTGCTCGCTTACCCGATCACGTTGCTAGAGTGCTTGCTGCGATTCCGCGTCAAAGAGGTGAAGCCGGTCTGGGCGCAACCGCAGCGTAACCTTGTCCCTCGTCTGGAGACCTAAATGAGGGGAGTGACCACCAAGACGTTTGTCTCGCTGACCTTGGCCGCCAACTGGCCTTCTTCACCCAGGTCTTCATAGGTGACAACGGTGGCGGCGATTTCGAGTTTTCCTAACTCAGGTTCGCCGCGTGTCACTTCGAGGTGAACCGGCCGGATGCCCAGATCCACCAATTCTGCTTTGGATGTCTGCACCTTGGCGCCGGCAGCATCGGGCAGCCGGATCCTGAAACTCCCATCTTTGGCGTCCAGCACGGTGGCCCCGTTTTCGGAAACGGGTTTGCCTGGCAGGAAATTCATCGGCGGCTCACCGATAAAACCTGCGACGAATTCATTGGTGGGGTGATTATAGACCTCTTCGAAAGAGCCTACCTGCTGGAGCACACCGAAGTTCATGACGGCGATCCGTTCGGCCATGGCGACCGCTTCCAATTGGTCATGCGTCACCAGGATCGTCGTGCGACCGGTCTGTGCATGGAGGCGCTTGAACTCGACGCGCATGTTGGCGCGCTGTGCGGCATCGAGGTGGGAGAGTGGCTCGTCCATGAGGAAGACGTCAGGATCGCGCACCAGTGCCCGTGCCAGGGAAACGCGCTGCTTTTCACCACCACCCAGTTCAGAAGGTTTGCGTTCAAGGATGTTTGCGATATCCAGCATCGTCGCAACTTCCATCACGCGCCGGTGGATTTCCTCCGGGGGGATCGACTTTGCGCGCAAGCAGAAGGCGATATTTTCCCACACGCGCAAGGGTGGGTAGAGCGCATAGGTTTCAAATGCCAGCGCCACATTGCGGGCGTTGGGTTCGAGTTTGTTGACAAGGCGATCCCCGATATACATCTCGCCGCGTGTGATGGATTCCAGGCCGACGATCATGCGGAGCGTGGAGGTCTTGCCGCAACCGGAGGGTCCTAGCAGAGCCAGGAATTCGCCGTTCTTCACCGTCAGGTTGAGGTCCTTGACGGCTTCAACCCCGCCCTTGTAAGTCTTATAGATGTGCTCTAGGCGCAGTTCTGCCATTTGTCGGAACCCTTATGCTGCAAACAGGATGTTCTGCTGCGTATCGCTGTTGAAGACCATCACTTTGTCGGCTTCGATGGCGATCCGGACCGCATCGTCGATTGCAAAATCCATCTCGATGGGCGTCAGCAAGTCAAAATGCTGTTGGCCGACGGTTGCCGTCAGCACGCCCTTATTGCCAAGCCGCTCAAAAACATACACAACGCCGCTGCACGTATTCGGTTGCACCGCATCCTGTGCACCGGCCTCAACGACATGCATGTGCATTGGGCGAATTCCCATCGTGTAGTGCTGCGCGTTCTGTTTCTCGATCGCTTGCCGCATGCTGTCGGTCAGGTCCACGCGTACGGTGCCGTCCGCACTGATGAGTTGAGCGACGCCGTTCGTGTTTTGCGCGGTACAATCGACGAGGTTGATCTGCGGGTGGCCAAGGATCTTGGAGACAAAGATATTCACCGGGTTTTCAAAAACTTCATGCGGCAAACCGATCTGCTGGATCACACCTTGATTCAGCACGACCAGCCGATCGCCCAGTGAGAGTGCTTCAAGGTAGTCGTGCGTCACGTAAATTGTCGTGTACCGAATGTCGGCTTCGAGTGCTTTAAACTCCTGGCGCATTCGGTGGCGCAATTTGGCATCCAAGTGTGAAATCGGCTCGTCAAGCAGTAGGACTTCCGGTTCACGCACCATGGCGCGGCCAAGCGCCACACGCTGTTTCTGACCGTTGGACAGGTGCTGAGGAAGCCGATTGAGCAACATCTGAATGTTCAGAGTTTCGGCGACGCTGGTGACGCGGCGCTCGATCTCGGCGTCTGGCAAGCGGTTGGCGGGAGATTTCAGTGGATAGGCCAGATTTTCGCGCACGGTCTTGTGCGGATAGAGCGCATAACTTTCAAACGCCATTGCCACATTGCGTTTGTGTGGTTCGACCGTATTGACGAGTCGGTCACCAATATAGACCTTACCGCTTGTTGGGTTTTCGACCCCGGCGATCATTTTCAGCGTTGTGGTCTTGCCGGCGCCGGATGGGCCGAGCATGACCACAAACTCGCCGTCGGCGACTTCGAGCGTCATGTTGTTGACGGCGCAGAGATCGCCGAAGTTTTTTGTGAGGCCTTCAAGCTTTAGCTTCGCCATTGGTGATTAACCCTTTACAGCTCCGAAGCTCAAACCACGGATGAGATAGCGTTGAATGCTCAAGGCAAGGACGATCTGTGGAATCGAGGAGATCACAGCCGCCGCTGCCATGCGATTGAAGAATGATTGCGCCGATGATAGGTAGCCAAGGGCCGCGACCGTCACGGTCGTGGTGTTGGATGCGCCAAGCACCAGGGGGAAGATAAAGCTATTCCAAGCAAAGATGAACGCAAGCAGTGCTGCCGCCGCAAGACCGGGACGCACCAAAGGCAGTAGAATGTTCCAGAAGATGCGCCACCACGGATAGCCATCGATCATGGCCGCTTGTTCAATGTCGGGTGAGATGTCTTCGAAGTAGCTCCGAAGCACCCAAATCAACAGCGGCAACGTCACTAATTGCAGCACCCAGATCATGCCCCAGTAGGTGTCGTAGAGGCCCAACTGCCGGTATAGCACCGCAAGCGGAATGATGACGACCAGTTCCGGGGCGAAGCGGAAAGAGAGGAAGGTAAAGGCGAGATCTTCTTTGCCCTTGAACTTGTAACGTGCAAGCGCATACGCGGCCGGGACACCGAAGAGGAGCGAAACGACCACCGACCCGGTGGCGAGAATCAGGCTATTGAGAAAGTAGCGTGGAAATTCCTGCTTAGCAACGACGCCGGCCGCCGCGCGTGGGTCGCCAAAGAGGATGGCCTGGTAGTTATCCAACGTTGGGTGGAATACGAAGCGTGTTGTAAAGAGTTCCTCACCGGGCTTGAGTGAAATCAGCAGCATCCAGACGATCGGAAAGAGCGCAAAGATGAAATATGCGATCAGCACCGCGTCGGAGAGGACTGCTGCAAGCCGATGAGAACCGGATTTGTTTTCCATGATGGACTCCGTCTCGCAAAGATTAGAAGCCAGCGGCGCGACGTTGGGCGCGGCCCCAGAACTTGATGAGGTACTGGCTCGAAATATAGATGATGATATAGAGCAGAACCGCGTACGTAAGCCCCTGCGCCAACCTCTGGAACTGAATGGCGGTGCGATAGGCGGTTAACTCATATGTCATCAAGGTGTTGCCCGGCCCACCTTCCGTCATGGCAAAGATGATGTCGAACATCTTCAGCGAGTCCATCAGGCGGAAAACGACGACAATCGTCAGAAAGGGCATGAGCATCGGCAGCGTCAGGTTGCGGAAGGTGAACCAGAACGAAGCGCCGTCGACGCGTGCGGCTTCAAACGGGGCATTGGGGAATGAACGCAGCCCGGCCGTCAGAATCAACGCAGCAAAGGGCGTGAACATCCAGACGTCCACCAACACGACTGAGAAAAGCGCCGTTTGGGGCGCGGCCGCCCATTCCAAAGAGGGTAACCCGATCGCGTTCAGCATCGGGTTCAGAATGCCGACGCTGGGCTGCATCATCACTTTCCAGACTAGTGTGCCGATTACAGGTGCGATCACCATCGGGAAAATGAGCATGGGTGTGAGGATCTTGGCCACGCGTGACTCGCGATTCAACAACATGGCGATCAAAAGCCCCAATGACAACTCGACGCCTGTCGTAAGCAGCGCATAGGCAAACGTAATGTAGGTGCTGTACAGAAAATCGACATGTGTGATCATCCGCCAGTAGTTCTGCAAACCTACAAAGTTGTTGGCGCTGCCTGGGCGATTGAGTTGGTAGCCCGTAAACGTATAGTAGATCGCGGTCACAAATGGATAGAGAATGCCGATCAGCACGAGCAGCGCCGGCAGGGCAATCAGCCACGGGCGGATACGCACCGAGAGTGGTGGGCGAATATTTTCTTCTGTCATTGTTGGTCACTTCCGCAAGGACAGCATCGACTGCACAAGGAGGGGTGATAGGATGAGTCACGCTCATCCTATCACCCACTGGTCTACGTACGTATCAGATGCGGCTATTCCTGGTAGATGCCGGCATCCTTGAGCTGCACGGTCAGGCTCTCGACGAGCTTGTCGAGGCGTTCCTGTGCATCTGCCCCTGCATAGATATCCTGCAACGCCTGCGCCCACTCCGTCGTCGTCTCAAAGAAGAGCGGCTGCGGGGTGAACTGAATCTTCATGTCGTTGCTGGAGATCGTGTTGAACGTTTCCAGATAGTCGGTCTGTTCGGCCATCTTGGCCTGGAAGTCCGGGTTTTCCCAAATGGACTGGCGAACCGGGTTGACCATGCTGTATTTGGTGGCGCCGGTGGTCAGGAAGTCCTTGCCGGTTGCCCACTGCAGGAACAGCCAGGTGCAATCCTTGTTCTTGGAGCCGGCGTTCATGGCCAGCGACCAGATCCAGATGTTGGTCTTGAGTTGGCCATCGGGGCCGAGTGGGCCTGGCGCCCAGGCGACGTTGCCCAGTACTTCTGGGGCAGCGGTGCCTTCCTGATTCTGGAAGTAACCCAGAATGTCGGCGTCAAAGAGCGATGCACCCTTGCCGGCGCCGAAGTCAGAACCAGCCTGGTACCACGTATAGGTGGTCCATGCTTCCGGACCGGCGCTCTTGACCATGTCGATCCACTTCTTGGTGACTTCGACTGCACAGGCGGAGTTCATCTGCGGGTGCATCTTTTCATCATAATCGACACAGCCATAGCTGGAGTACATGGTCATGAAGCCAGGATGGATGGTGGCCCAGTTCAGGCTGCCACGCACGTCAATGCCGGCCATGCCTGGATTGGCTTCCTTGAGCTTCTTGGAGACGTCGACCAGTTCATCGAGCGTTGTCGGCGGCTTCAGCCCGGCGGCGTCCATGAGGTCCTTGCGGTACATGTAGGCGTTGGCTTCCCAGCCCCATGGCAGCGCGTACTGCGAACCCTGGCCAAGATTGGCCGAACCCGGCTGCAGATTCCACATTTCGGAATTGCGGAGGTCAGGCAGAATGTCCTCAAAGTCATAGTCGGGATTGGTCTTGGCCGGATCGTTGATGTAGGGCTCCAGCGGTTCCATCCAACCGGCGGGCGCATACTGCCAAATCATGTAGGCGCCGGTCATGAAGGCATCATAGGTGCTCGACTCGCCAGCCTGTAGGTCGATTGTCACCTTGTCGAAGTAGTTCTGTTCCGGGACGACGTCATAGGTGACCTTCATACCCGTCAGTTCTTCGAATACCGGCAATTCACCGACCAGCGCTTGCTGATAGGGGTGCTGATTGAGCAGCAGCTTCAGCTCTGTGCCCTTGCACATGCCCCAGTCAAACGCTGCGGGGGCGGCATCGCCACCGGCAGCAGGTTCTTCAGCGGCCGGGGCCGCTGGGGCAGCCGGCGCCGCGCCGGCACAGGCGCCAAGTAGCATGGCAAAAACGGTCAACAGCGATAGAGCCACAAACAAGTTTCGTACTCGCATGGTGTCTCAAGTCCTCCTTGACAATCACAATGGGTATTGCACACGACCTCGACAGCACTAGAAAACACGACGAAACTGCACATAGAGAGGTTGAACAGCACAATGGGTAGATTTCCTGGCTCCTCCTTTCCGATCCCGTTGGCTGGACCCGCTAAACGATCAACGACGGTATATCACCCAGGTTATTGATCACGAAGGTAGGTGGCGCCGGCATGCGGGCGACATCCTCGCGTTTGGCAACGCCGGTCAGCGTCACCGCAGTGAGCATGCCGGCCTGTTGCCCCATGAGGATGTCCGTCTCCAGCCGATCACCAACCATCATGCAGCGGCCTGCGGGGAGACCAAGGCGCTCTTGTGCAACCTGCATGATCAAGGTGGAAGGTTTGCCTGCCAGCAGTTCCAGTTCACGCCCCGTCATGTGTTGCAGCGCGGCAAGTGTGCCACCTGCATCCGGAATCGCGCCGCCCGGCATGGGGCAGGTTTTGTCCGCATTGGTGGCATAGAAGCGCGCCCCAAGGCGCAGCGCCTGGTAGGCCGTATTGAGCTTGCGGTAGTCGAGGGTTCGATCAAAGGCAACGATGACCGCATCGATACCAGCAGGGTCGATGACCTCCATCGGGTCTTGCTCGTTCAATTCGTCAATGATGGTGAGTACGTGGCTGCGCAACTCCTTGCGCAGATTTTCTTCGCCGATCAAATAATAGCGCAGGTGGGGTTCGGTCTGCGCCAGATGGTGCCCTAAAACATACCCGGAGGTGATGACTGCGTCGGGTGGCGTCGGGATGCCCAGCCGGGTGAGCTTGGTGGCATAAGTCTCCCGTGGGGACAGCGGTTTGTTGCTGACGAAGAGCACCTGCTTCCCACGACGACGCAGCTCCGTAATCGCGTCGACGCTGCCTGGCAGGGCGGCCTCGCCCAGGTACACTGTGCCGTCTAGATCAAAGACAAACCCGTCAACTTGCGGCGCCATGCGGTGTCCATCCTTAGGCAGGCTGATCAACAGCCGTACGAATATTTGCTGATGTGGGGATTGCGCAAAAATTTGCAGTTACTGCATATCTTTGCAGATAGTAGCACGGCTTACACACCTTGTCAAGTGCTCAAAATTCCTAAAAGTTCCCAAAATATCCCATTGACACGCCCATTCACCCGTGATAGGCTAGGTTGCAGATTTATGCAGGGGTCGCAGTTTTGTGCGTTTGCTGCAAGATCGTGCAACTTCTTCGCCCGCACGTCTCGAGGCGCCTCCTGTGGAACAATGGTTCGGACTTATCAAAATTCCTGTTGAATATGCAAACGCCGGAGGCGCGCATGGGTGAGCGCGAGGATCTGCTGGCCATGGTTGCCAGCCTGTACTACAAGCTTCACCTAAGCCAGGGAGAAATTGCCGAGCGGCTGGGTGTTTCCTCATCGAAGATTTCGCGCCTGCTGAAAGAAGCCTGGGATCGGGGCATCATCGAGGTGCGAGTGCACGCACCGATTCCGCGCGATTTCGCATTGGAGCAGGAACTGATTGGGCGTTATGGGTTGCGCGATGCCTACGTACTTGAGACTTCGCCCGATTCCGATGATACGACGCTGCTGGCCGCATTGGGCCACCTTGCGGCCACGTTCTTGCAGCGCGCGCTGGCCGAGTTGCCACCGGGCCGTTCGATCGGTGTGGCCTGGGGGACGGGCGTCCATGCGACCGTCAGCGCACTGCCCAACAATCCTGGCAACCGGGTGGATGTGGTGCAGTTATTGGGGGGCGTTGGCGCATTAGTCGTTGACAGTCCGGACCTGGCACGGATGGTGGCGATTAAACTTGGTGGGCGGCATCATGACCTGCATGCACCCGTCATTGTCGAACAGCGGCGGTCCGCGACATCTTTCTGAGTGAGCCGGCGGTGCACGAAAGCATCTTACGCGCGCGTTCCGTGCAACTGGCCATTACGGGGATAGGGGCGGTTGAGGAGACCAGCTCCAGTTTCTTGCGCGCTGGGCTGCTGACGCGGACGGATCTGGCCATTGCGCGTGGCGCCGGGGCGGTCGGCGAAATGGTTGGGCGCTTTTTTGACAGCAATGGCAACACGGACGGCATCGAGATCAATCAGCGTGTGATTGGCGTGGAACTCGAAGATCTGCGGCGCATTCCCCAGGTTCTCGCCGTCGCGCGGGCGCTTCCAAAGTGCAATCGATCCTGGGCGCCCTGCGCGGCAGATACCTTAACGTGCTGGCGACCGACGACCTCACGGCGCGCCTGATCGTGGCAGCCGATCAGGGAGCAAGTTAAGGCGTGCGCCCCTGCGCCAAAGATGCATTGTGTCCCTGGTTCCCCAATGAATGGCCTTTCCACCGCCAGACGATCTGGCAAGCCAGCCATCGTTTTCCCTGGCGGCGTTGACTTTCATTGACTTGCATTTCTGGTTTACCCTCCCGTTGAAAATGCACCCATCCAGGCAGGGGGTCTTGGTGCGGGTGTGTTACAATGCCTCCAGTTTAATGAATCACTTGACCGAAGGAGATCTCCGGTGAACTTCACATTGTCCGGCGCACTGAATGCCGAATTAGAAGACCGCCTTGTCCGTTACGCTGCAATCGACACCATGAGTGACGAGAGCTCGGCAACCACGCCCAGCACCGCATCACAATTTGAGTTACAGCGCCTGCTCAAGGCTGAACTGGAGGGGATGGGTGCGAGCGCGGTCACGTTGACGGAAACGGGGTTTTTGTTTGCGACCATCCCGGCAACCGTGGCGACGAAGACCCCGGTGGTGGCGTTGCTGGCGCATGTCGACACGGTTGCCGGCATCGGCGGTGTACAGGTCAAGCCACGTGTTCATCGCGCCTATCAGGGCGAACCCATCGTGTTTCCCGATGATGCTTTGCTCGTATTGATGCCGGAACTGAGCCCCTACCTTGCCCAGAAAATCGGCGACGATATCATCACTGCCAGTGGTGGCACGCTGCTCGGCGCGGACGACAAGGCGGGCGTTGACATCATCATGACGCTGGCGCACCAGTTGTTGACCCATCCGGAAATTCGCCACGGTGAAATCCGCGTCTGCTTCACGCCGGATGAGGAGATAGGCACCGGTATCCGCCATATCGACCTCGATCTGCTAAAGGCTGACTTCGCCTATACATTGGACGGCGGCGACGTAGGCGAGATTGTTTATGAGACGTTTTCTGCAGACAAGGCGACCGTCACGGTCACGGGGGTATCGTCGCATCCCGGTCATGCAAAGGGTGTATTGGTCAATGCACTCTACCTGGCGGCGACGATTACCGATACATTGCCCCACAACGCACGGACACCGGAAACCACCGAAGGCCGGGAGGGGTTCCTGCATCTGTACAAGATGGAGGGCACGGCCGCTGAGTGTACGATGCACTTCATCCTGCGCGACTTTGAGCGGGAGGGGTTGGAGGAACATGGCAGACTGCTGCAGTCCGTCTGTGAGACCGTGCAACTGACGGCGCCACGCAGCCGGATCGAATGTGTGATCACGCCCCAGTATCGCAACATGCGCTACTGGCTTGAAAACGATATGCGTCCTGTGACCCTTGCGGTCGACGCCATGCGCGAACTTGGGATCGAGCCGATCAGCCCGCCGGTGCGCGGGGGCACGGACGGCTCCCAGTTGACAGAAATGGGCGTGCCGACGCCAAACTTCTTCACCGGCATGCAGAACATTCATAGCCCATTAGAGTGGATCAGCGTGCAGGACATGCAGAAATCCATGCTTGTCCTGGTTCGGCTCATGGAATTGTGGGCCAGCGCATAGTCTCAGCGCAATCATCCACAATCCAACATTTCGACTCGAGATCTTACGATGGCAATCAGCGTCTTTGACCTGTTCAAGATCGGCATCGGGCCGTCCAGTTCACACACGGTGGGTCCCATGAAGGCTGCACGTCAGTTTGCCGCGGGCCTGCATGAACGTGGTCTGCTGCCGGCGGTGGCAAGCGTGCAGATCGAACTGTATGGATCGCTCGGGGCGACGGGGAAAGGGCACGGCAGCGACAAGGCCGTGTTGTTGGGGCTGGAGGGAGAGACTCCGGACCGCGTCGAAATCGATCAGATCGAGGCGCGACTCGCGGCTATCCGGCAGACGCAGCGCATTATCCTGCTCCAAGTCCATCCGATTCCCTTTGTTGAGAAGTCAGACCTGCTCTTCAAGCGGAGCGCACTGCCTTATCACCCCAATGGGATGCGCTTCATGGCCAGGGCCGCGGATGGTGCGGAGCTAGACAACCGCATCTATTATTCTGTTGGCGGCGGTTTTGTCGTCGACGACACCGCCAGTGGTCACGACCGGATCAAGGCAGACGATACGGTGCTGCCCTATCCCTTCCACACGGGTGACGAACTCCTCCATGTCTGCAAGCGCCACCATCTGTCGATCAGCCAGGTAATGATGGAGAATGAGAAGGCCTGGCGCAGCGAGGCGGACGTACGCGCTGGACTGCTTGAAATCTGGCACGTGATGCAGGAATGTGTGCGCCGCGGTTGCCGGGACAACGGTACGTTGCCAGGTGGCATGAAGGTGCGGCGCCGTGCCGCGGAACTCTATCAAAAACTGGTAGAGCATCCTGAGGCGAATCTTCAAGATCCCCTGAACGTGATGGATTGGGTCAATCTCTATGCCATTGCGGTGAATGAAGAGAATGCAGCGGGCGGTCGTGTTGTCACCGCACCGACGAACGGCGCGGCAGGGAGCATTCCGGCGGTGCTGCACTACTATTCGCGTTTCGTCCCCGCGGCAAATGATGACGGCGTTGTGCGTTTTCTGCTGACCGCAGGGGCGATGGGCACCCTCTACAAGAAGAACGCTTCCATCTCAGGCGCCGATGTTGGGTGCCAGGGCGAAGTGGGTGTGGCGTGTTCAATGGCGGCGGCTGGGCTGGCTGAAGTTCGCGGTGGGAATCCTGATCAGGTCGAGAATGCGGCAGAAATTGGGATGGAGCATAACCTTGGCTTGACCTGTGACCCCGTCGGGGGGCTTGTGCAGATTCCGTGCATTGAGCGGAATGCGATGGGCGCGGTCAAAGCCATCAACGCCGCTCGCATTGCCCTGCGCGGGGACGGCAAGCACTATGTGTCGCTCGACAAGGTCATTAAGACGATGCGCGATACCGGCGCCGACATGAAGACAAAATATAAAGAGACGGCGCGGGGTGGTCTGGCCGTCAACGTCATTGAGTGCTGAGAGACGACGCGGCCATGATCCGGGTAAAGGTCTGCTGTATTGCCAGTGTCGAAGAGGCGTGGATGGCGATCCGCGCAGGCGCCCATGCGATTGGCCTGGTGTCCGCGATGCCGAGCGGCCCAGGCGTGATCGATGAAGCCGTCATCGCCAAGATTGCCGCTACCATCCCACCCCCATTGCCACATTTCTACTTGACCGCCAGCCAGGATCCTGGCCATATTATTGGCCAGCAGCGGCGCTGTGGCACGAATACGATCCAGTTGGTCGATCGTCTTGACAGCGACGCCTACGGTGAACTGCGCGCACCTGCCCGGGATCAATCTGGTGCAGGTCATCCATGTGCGCGGGGAGGCGGCGATCGCAGAGGCCGCAGGCATTGCGCCCCATGTTGACGCCTTGTTGCTCGATTCGGGGAATCCGGACCTGGCCGTGAAGGAACTCGGCGGCACCGGGCGCACGCACAACTGGGAAATCAGCCGTGAGATCGTGAAGAAAATCGATCGGCCTGTGTTTCTTGCCGGTGGGCTCCGGGTTGAAAATGTGGCTTCTGCAATCGAAACGGTCCGGCCGTTTGGGGTGGATCTCTGTTCCGGCGTGCGCACCGCCGGCGTCCTGGATGTCGCAAAACTGGCGGCTTTTATGCAGGGTGTGACGCATGCGGAGCAGGGGCAGCGTCTGGAAACTGGCGCCTCAATCACCATGAAGCCCATTGGTGTTGTACACAACCATCGAAAAGATCCCATTGACGATGATTGGGATGGCGTCGTCTCCGAAATCATCCTTGCCGATGGCATTGGCGAGGCTGCGCTCACAGGCCTCGAAACCTTCTCGCACGTCGAGGTAGTGTTCTTCTTTGATCGTGTGGATGAGCTTGACATAACGATGGGGGCGCGCCATCCGCGCGGCAACAGCGATTGGCCGCTTACGGGGATCTTTGCGCAGCGGGGCAAGAATCGACCGAACCGGTTGGGTGTGTCGACCGCACGGATCGTCGGACGAGATGGACGTGTGCTAAAGGTGGCAGGACTCGATGCGATCGATGGTACGCCGGTGCTTGATCTCAAACCAGTGATGGCGGAATTCCTACCGCGTGGGGAGGTTAGTCAGCCGGAGTGGAGCCACGAACTGATGCGTGCGTATTGGTAGTCGTGGCAGCAGTGGGACAAACCTGGCCTTTTCCGAGTTTCTTGCAGAGTGCGCCCAGTTGCAGTTGCTCTTCCGGGGTGAGAACGGACATCTCGTCTGCAACGACCGCCGCATGGGTGGGAAAGATCGACGAGATCAGCTCCCTGCCGTCGTCCGTCAGGTCAACCATGATGACACGCCGGTCATGTTCATCCCGATGGCGGGCGACAAGGCCGTGCTTTTCCAAGTTGTCGACTACCAATGTCGTATTGCCGCCACTCTTTAGCAGTTTTCCGCAGATTTCCGTTTGCGACATGGGACCCAGGTGATAGAGTGCTTCCAAGGTCCCAAACTGGGTTTCGGTGAGATCGTGGAATGTATTATGGCGCGCGATGCGGGCGGTCAATGAATTCGTCGCGCGCGTCAGTTTTATGAGCGTATCTAGGGCGAGCGTCTGGCACTCAGGCCCATCATAGTGGGTGGGCATCAATCATTGTCCAATATCTAGAAAGTCGTCTATACCAAAACGAAGTATACCAGCCCTGTCAAGCGAGCGCCCATGTCAATCTACCTCTGCGCAACGAATCCTGCACTCCAGTCGAATCTCAGCCAGACGGTGCACGATAGGCAAGTGCTCGTATTATGCGCGGATTCGGCGCCTGCATCCGTAGGTCTGCCTCCGATGCCAGGTGTCGAGATGGTGATGATTTCGTTGGCGGCTGCACCGGCGCGGGTTGACAATGCCACCATCGTGATAGCCGTGGACGCTGCGGCGTTGGAACCTGCCGCGCAGCAGGCGTTGGCCGGCGTGCTGGGCAGTTGGAGTGAGCGCGCCCACGCCTTGTACTTCGCACCTGAGGCGATCCGGTTGGCGGGTCAGGCGGCGGCCTCCACGTCAGCCGGTTGCTTGCCGGCCACCATTGTGCTGCCGTCGCTTGCCGAGGCGCCAGATGCTGAAACGTTAACCGGGGAACATCATGGCATCGAACGGCTGATCGCCCTCGATGGCGATGTCACGGCAATTTACGAACGCTCGTCCCAGATGCTGGGCGTTGCGGGTGCGGGCAGCGTCCTGGTGATGACGTTTGCAGGCGGGATCGATCAACCGGAGACAGCAGACGTCGATGTGCTGACGCATGGAATGTCGAAATACCTCTAGTTCAGTGGGGAGTCTTTCATGGCGAACGAAGTGTATATCTTTGATGCAGTGCGAACGCCACGTGGACGCGGGAAGGCGGATGGCGCCCTGCACGTCGTCCCTTCGATCGATCTGGTTGTGACGCTGTTGCAGGCGTTGCGTGACAGAAATCGGCTCGATACCGCCCCAAGTCGATGACGTGGTGCTCGGCTGTGTGACGCCAATCGGTGAACAGGGCGGCGACATTGCGCGCGCAGCAGTCCTGTTTGCCGGCTGGGATCAAGGCGTGCCGGGGCTACAAGTAAATCGCTTTTGCGCTTCGGGGCTGGAAGCTGTCAATCTGGCGGCGATGAAGGTGCGTTCCGGTTGGGAGCAGTTGGTCGTGGCGGGTGGCGTTGAATCAATGTCGCGGGTGGCCATGGGCACCGACGGGGGAGCGCTTTTCGAGGATGAACGCGTCACCGCGGCGATTGGTTTTGTCCCACAGGGATTGGCGCAGATTTGATCGCGACGGTAGAAGGGTTTACGCGCACAGAGGTCGATCTCTTTGCGGCTGAGTCTCAGCGGCGGGCAGCTCATGCAGCCGAGCAGGGGTTCTTCCGTTCCTTGATCCCAGTACCTGGGCCAGGTGGCGAACTCGTCCTGGCGCACGATGAGCATATCCGGCCACAGACCACGGTAGAGGGGTTGGCGACGCTGAAACCAGCCTTTGCGGCGATTGGTGCGGCGAAGTATGACGCCATTGCGCTCCAAAAGTATCCGCAAGTCGCCAAGATCGAGCACATTCACACTGCGGGCAACTCTTCCGGTATTGTCGACGGTGCGGCGCTTGTGCTGGTTGGCTCAGCGGCAGCCGGCGCCCAACTGGGTCTCAAACCGCGCGCCAGGATTGTGGCTGCGGCGTTGACCGGCACTGAACCCACGATTATGTTGACCGGCCCAGGCCCCGCTTCGCAAAAGGCGTTGCGGTTGGCGGGGATGACCGTCAAAGATATTGACCTGTTTGAGGTGAATGAAGCGTTTGCGGCGGTGGTGCTGCGTTTCATGCGCGACATGGGCATCGACGATACCGAGCGCATCAATGTCAATGGGGGCGCCATTGCTTTGGGCCACCCATTGGGCGCCACCGGTGCTGCGTTGCTTGGCACAGCCCTTGATGAACTCGAGCGCCGCGATGCTGCCACCGCGCTCATCACCCTGTGCGTGGGCGGTGGGATGGGCATTGCGACGATTATTGAGCGGGTTTAGCACCGAGCAGCAATTCTCTAACTATCGACAATAGCGAACGGACGGTAAATGGCTTGCTTAAGTAGGCATTAGCGCCTGCGGCCATAAAGCGTTCCCGATCCCCACTCATCGCCAACGAATTCAGCGCGACAATCGGAGTGGCGGCGATTTCTGGATCGGTGCTGGCACGGATCTGTTTGATCGCTTCGATGCCATCGATATATGGCATTTGAACGTCCATGAGAACGAGATCCGGTCGCCTGGCTGATGCTGCGCATCACTTCCGCACCGTTCGTCACCGTGAGCACGTCGCACCCTGCTGCTGTCAGGCATTCCCACCTGAATGGATGGTTGCCAGGCCGTCCTCAGCCAAGAGAATTTGGGGCGGATGGCTCAGAATACCAGATAGTGAAAGGCTACCGGTTGAATCTGGATGACTGACCGTATCTGGGCCTCCGATTGGCTTGTAGTCATCCGCCCGCCAAGGTAGTGTCACCCGGAAGCAACTACCTTCCCCTTGTGAGCTGTCGATGCCGACTCCTCCGCCATGCATTTCCGCCAACCGACGCACCAACGCCAAACCGAGCCCGGTGCCGGAGTAAGTCCGATTTAGCCCGCTATCGAGTTGTACGAAGGGCTGGAATAGGCGTCGCTGATCGTCTTCAGCGATCCCCACGCCATTGTCAGTCACCTCAAAGATGACCTGTTCACAGGCGGCGTCGGCGTGTACGGCAAGTTGGATCCGTCCGTCTTTCGGTGTGAACTTTACCGCGTTGTTCAGCAGGTTAACAAGAATCTGTTTGAGGCGTTTTGGATCGGCTTCGATCATCAGATGCTCAGGTGAACACGTATATGACAGTGTGTGATTCAATGCGGCTGCCTGTTCGGAAACCAATTGCATGCTCGAAATGCAAAGATCTGTGACATTGACCCGCTGAATGTTAATTTCCATACCACCCGCTTCAAGCTTGCTGAGATCCAGGATGCTGTTAATCACATCAAGTAGATGATTCCCGGAGCGGTGAATCAATTGGATCGTCCGCACCTGGCGCAGATTCAATGGTCCATATACGTCTTCAAGTAGTGCATCTGCGCCACCGAGAATGCCGGTGAGCGGCGTGCGTAGTTCATGGCTCATCGTTGCCAGGAACTCGTCCTTCATGCGTGAACTGCGTTCCAGGGCGCGGTTAGCGCGCTCAAGCTCGGCTGTACGCTTCGCAATGCGTTGTTCCAGTTCGAGGGTGAGTTGGTGCAGTGCTTGTTCGGCACGATAGCGCGCCGTGATATCTTCTGACATTGAAAGCAGGTTCGTCACAACGCCCGATGCATCACGTAATCCCCAAACTGACAATGACATGCGGGCATGGGCGCCATCTTTGCGAACCGCATCGAAGTCCGTGTGCCAAACCTCCCCCTGTTGCAGAGCAAGGTCAATGGCACGCTGCACTTCCGGATCTAAATTCTCGCGGCGGAGGGTCATCCAACTTCTGCCCACCACTTCCGCAGATGGCATGCCGGTCAGCTCTTGAAATGTGCGATTCACAAAAAGATGACACCCTTTGGATCCATGATCACTGTTGAGACCGTGCTGCCATTGACGACACGCGCCATCAGGTCGCGCTGCGCCTCCGCCAGCTTGCGGTCGGTGACATCTTGCGCGACGACAAGGATAGCGTCATCACCAAAGACCGAAATGCGGTGTGCACTGATCTCTACGTCAATCACATCATCTGATTTTGTGCGATGACGCTGTTCTCCATAGTAAGGCCACGCCGGGGAAGTTGGTTGGAACTTGGCACCGGGGCTGCGATTTCAACCAAGACATCTGGCACTTTCAGGCCCAAGAATTCGTCGCGAGAGTAGCCGTAGTGCCGTACTGCCGCTTCGTTGACTTCGATCAACTGAGCATCTGAGGTGCGCGCCACACACATGGGGAGTGGGTTATCGGCAAAGAGCACGCGGAAGTCAGCTTCGCGTTGGCGGAGTTCCTGTACCGCAAGGTGTAATTTCGCGTTGCTGCGGTTCATGCTGTGTGCGAAGAGCCACGCCACCAGCGCAATAAAAAAGAGCACGATCATGGATGGGATCGCCGGCACGCGCTGGCCTGCCGTCACACCAATCCAATAGATGGCGACACTGCAGAGCCCAGCAGCGACGAAGCTTGCCCATGGCGGCAAGATCAATCCCGCGATCAACACTGGCAGCGCAAAAAAGACAACGGCACGCCCGTTTGTGACTTGTTCGGGCGAATCACTGATTGCGCCTGCTACAACCAATAGGCAGACCAGCAGCCCACCAGCCAATTCAATCGAGATCCAGCGTGCGATCACATAGGTGGCTGCAACCGCAATAATGATCACCAAAACGCCGTGAATCATCACACGGATGTCGTCAACCGTCAGCTCGGGACTCGGTGTGGCAAAGAAGAGCACGATCCACGCAAGCCCCCCGACGACCAGCATCGAAAGCAGCAGGAGGTTCAGAAGACTGCGCCGGCGTTCGCGATCTTCGAGAGCGACATGAGCATCGTCTTGTACGGCAGGTGGGATCATCTGGGATCCAGTCCTTTTCCCCTTCGACCGACGCGAACATCGCGCTCACCAGGGGATACGATGAATCCATTCTACACCCACAGACAGGTTGCTGTTCCTGTCAGGATTCTGCCGGGCCTCGGGCCGCATGATAGGCAGCGGCTAGCCAGTGTTCGACCTGATCGTCCACCTGATCGACGGCAGTCAAGACAACCTTATGCGTCACCGATTCAGCTCCCAGGCTCTTGCCGGCAGCAACGAGGCGATCCGTGTCGGGTTCGCCGGGCAGGCGGAGGCCAAGTTCGAGTTGGAGCGGCCGCACCCTGGTTTTGACCACGGCGAACTGCTGCTTTCGCGAGAATGCAATATAGGTTTCTCTGGCATTCATTTCGACGTCAGATCCAAGTGTCCACACGTAGTCAACGATGCGGTCGAAGATGGGCCGGAGCGTCTCGCGCTGCCCGGAGAAGTGTGCATCCACAGGATCTTCCGCGTTGTCCGATTTCGCCGGTTTGAAGCGCATTGCGGACCAGATATCGTTCATTGCAACCTGGCGCACGCCTTCCCAACCTTGTGTCACCATCAACTGCCACGCAATGTCGCGGTTGAGGTCAGTCTGGATGCCCATCCCCGGCTTTGGGTATGAGATCCACAACATCCCGTCCGGCTTCAGCGCAGTCACCGCCGCCGGTAGTTCGGCGGTCAGCATGGCGCGGTCCACGGCAAACAACTGCACCATATCAGCCGGTGCGGCGCCGGCATCGATGATCCTGGCGCCCGCCGGCAGCGGTTCCACCAGGCTGGCATAGTCAAAGGGTGGGTTGATTGGGAGCACCGTCATGTCCGGTTTGATCTGGAGCTTGGTTGCGAGTGAGCTGGCTGGCATCGCGATTCCCCCTGGCGGGCTACTTGAAGTGGTCATTTTTGGCGCCGATTTGTCACGTCCGTTCGTGTTTTTGCACTGCTGCCGTCCGGCGTAGCATCAGCGCATCCCTTCTGTAGATTTTACCATCAACCGGTAAAGCCGGCTCACTCAAACGGGCGCTGAGTCATTTCCATGGTCCGGCGCCCCCGTCTTCCCTGATTCGGGACTATTTGCGCCTGCGCAACGACGCCTCGCCCGCTTGCTGCTATAGTTGATAGTGGGTGCATCTATCTTTTAAACAATCGAATTCAGTAAAGAGTAGCTTGAGGACATCATGGGAAAGATTACGACGTTTTATAAGGGTGATATGCTCTTTGAGAGCAAGTTGGGCAATCACAGTATCCTGATCGACGTTCCAGCAAATATGGGAGGCAGCGACCGGGCGCCGACCCCGCCAGAACTATTCGTTGCCTCGTTGGGTTCCTGTGTGGGTGCGTTTGTTGCCCACTACTGCAACAATGCCGGGATCGATACCCGCGATATGAGTGTCGACGTGAGCTTTGACAAAGTGGAAGACCCCACGCGGCTGACAAACGTCAAGATCACGGTGAAAATGCCACACGGTGCATGTGGGCGTCGCAAGGAAGCGTTGCGGCGGGTGGCGGAGCATTGTCCGGTGCATGAGACCATCAACACGATCGAAGGTGTGGAGTTCGAGTTGCTCGGGAGTGAGGAGCTACAGCTACAATAGTCTCCCCTCCTGCCCTACGCTCCTTTGAAATTGAACAGCATGCCCTCTATACTGTTAGGGACGACTGGGTTACGCCAGTCGTCCCTCTGCCTTTTATTGGGCAGCGGTCATGCTGTGCAGTGGAGCCGAGTGGCTGGGCAGGAGTTCAGGATGGTTGCCGATCCGAGATTGCTTGAGGTCTTGCAGCAGAATGCGATGTTGGCCGGACTCAGCGACGTTGTACTGCGCCAGTTGCTTGCTGATGGCAGTATGCGAAGTTTTGGGATCAACGAGGCGCTGATCCACCAGGGCGACCCCGCACGCTGGTTCGCTGTTGTGATTGAGGGGCGTGCCAAATTGGTGCAACTGGCGTTGGACGGCCGGCAGGCGCTGATTCGGTACATAGGACCCGCCCAGGAGTTCGGCATCATTGCTGTGTTGCCTGACACGGATTACCCACTTTCCGTACAGGCCGTTGAGCCATGTATGGCGATCTTCTGGACTGGTGAGACTTTTGGGCAGTATATGCGCCTCTATGCTCAAATTGGCTTCAACGCGCTCCGCGTCATGGTGATTCGCAATCAGGAGATGCAGCATCGCTATCAGGAACTCCTGACAGAGCGTGTGGATCAGCGGCTTGCGCGCGCCCTGTTGCGGCTGGCAGAGACGGCAGGTGAACGCGTTGAATCCGGCGTGCTGTTGACGATTCCCTTTACACGTGAAGATCTGGCCGAGCTAACCGGGACAACGCTCTTCAGTGTCAGCCGGACGCTAAGCGCCTGGGAGCAAGTTGGATTGGTCGAGACTGAGCGTGGGCGCATCGTCGTGCGCAGCCTGGAGGGGCTGCGTGACTTTGCCAACGTGCCGGAGCCGATGCCCTCGTGCCCAATTTGTGGCTATTTGCGCTTGCGCAAAGACGGTTAGCCCAAACTTCGCTACACTATGGGAGAGGGCGACAGATAATTGGCGCCTATATCCATCCTGCCACACCGCACAGGTGGAAGCGGTTGAGTAAGCCACCCCTGGTGCGTTCACGCAGGTGAAGAGTTACGCGAAGGAAAGAGGGGTAAGCCATGTCAATCCAGGCAATCGAGGCAGTCACGCCGGGCGCACACGAACGACTCTGCTGTCGCATCTGTAGAGTCATGGGGATCTGCTATTTGGTGTTGCTCATTGCACCGATGTTTTTGCTGCTGAGCGCTGTGATGCTGGCGCTGTGGGTCTTCATGTTCTGACCTGTTGGACGGGCTTGCTGGCGTCATGATGTTGTGTGCCTGCGTTTGAACTAACATTGTATTAACCTGCTGTCTGGGTACGCCCAGCGGATTGAGTTCGGGTTTCCCCTCGGCGACTGAACGCGATCTGTCTAAAGACTGGCTGTAATCAAATCCTATCGCACATGGGAAGTCACAAGACTTCCCATGTTTTTTGTGCCGTAGGCGCCGTCGCGGTACAATATACGAACTTTTGTTCGATTCAGGTTGTTGTAGTTGGAGTGCTGCAATCGGGCAGGTAAGGGAATCGGCACGCAAGGTTGTTGCGCGCTTCAGGCTGGCGTATCGCTCCGGGGCAGTCGCGAAAGGGAGTGTCTATGGCACTGGATAAGTTGGTTGTGCGCGGCGCGCGCGAACACAATCTGAAGAACATCGATCTGGAAATACCGCGTGACAAGTTGGTGGTGATCACCGGGTTGAGTGGCAGCGGGAAGAGTAGCCTGGCCTTTGACACCATTTATGCCGAAGGTCAGCGGCGCTATGTCGAGTCATTGTCCGCCTATGCGCGCCAATTCCTTGGCCTCATGGAAAAACCGAACGTTGATCAGATCGAGGGGCTTTCGCCCGCGATATCCATTGATCAGAAGGGTTCGGGGCGCAATCCACGGTCGACCGTCGGGACTGTCACCGAGATCTACGACTACCTGCGTCTTCTCTATGCCCGCATCGGCCAGCCCCACTGCCCCACCTGCGGTGAGCCGATCACCCAGCAGACGCCCACTCAGGTTGTAGACGGCATCATGGAGATGACTGAAGGCAGCCGGCTGCTGCTGTTGGCGCCGATCATCAAGGATCGCAAGGGCAATCACAAAAACGTCTTTGAGAACCTCCAGAAGCAGGGGTTCGTCCGCGTCCGGGTCAACAGTGAGTTGTACGAGATCGCTGAGGTCCCGGAACTGGATCGCTACAAGATGCACACGATCGAGGCGGTCGTCGATCGCATCGTCGTGCGCCGTCCCGGCGTTGACGAGCGCGGCGAACAGACTGGTACAGACCTCTCACGCCTGGCAGACTCCGTCGAAACGGCATTGCGGCTGGGCAGTGGGGTGATGGTCGTCTCAGACGTGAGCGATCGCGATAATCCGAAAGACCGTACGTTTAGCGAGCATTTTGCGTGCGTGAAGTGCGGCACCAGTCTCCCTGAGATTGAACCACGCACCTTCTCATTCAACAGCCCGCACGGCGCTTGCCCCACTTGCACCGGATTGGGATCGTTACAGGAATTTGATCCGGAGCTCATGTTTGATGAGGATCTGACACTGGAAGAGGGCGCGGTGATTCCGTGGCGCCGAGCGAATGAAGATGACACAGACGGCTACTATCGCCAGATTCTGCAAGCTGTGTGCAAGCAATTTGCGATTCCGTTCCGCGTGCCGGTGAAGGAACTGAGCTTGAAGCAGCGGGACGTCATTCTCTGGGGGACGCCCAAGAAGGGCGAAAAAGTCCGCGTCGATTATACGAACAGTGAAGGCCAATCCCGTTACTATGAGACCGGTTTCACCGGGGTCATGAACAGCCTGCAGCGACGGTATCAGGAGACGACCAGCGAGTACATTCGGACCAAACTTGAAGAGTATATGAGTGTGCGCCCCTGCCCCATCTGTGGTGGTAAACGGCTGAAGCCTGAGGCGCTTGCGGTGAAGGTTGTTGGCAAGAACATCTGGGAAGTCACCCGCATGACGGTGGAGGAGAGTCTCGAATTTGTGCAGATGTTGCAGGGCGAAGATGCGGGTGCGGTGGTGATTCCGGGTGGCAATGGCGCCAATGCATTGCCATTGCAGGCGTCGCCGCTCACACAGCGCCAGCGCACGATTTCACATCAGGTGCTGAAGGAAATCGCCGCCCGGCTTGGATTCATGGCGAATGTCGGATTGGATTATCTGACCCTGGATCGCACGGCAGTTACCCTCTCGGGCGGCGAGTCGCAGCGGATCCGGCTGGCGACGCAGATTGGCTCGCAGTTGATGGGGGTGCTCTACATTCTGGATGAGCCGAGTATCGGGCTGCATCAGCGGGACAATGATCGTCTGCTCGGTACGCTGAAAGGCATGCGAGATCTTGGCAACACGGTGCTGGTGGTGGAACACGACGAGGACACGATCCGGACGGCGGATTGGGTCGTCGATATGGGACCGGGCGCAGGCGAGCACGGCGGGCACGTCGTGTGCTCCGCCCCGCGGGACGAGTTCATTCACTGCCCGGACAGCCTGACTGCACGCTATTTACGGGGTGAAGTGCGCATCGCCGTTCCACGCGAACGGCGCGAAGGCAACGGCAAGTACGTCGTCATACAGGGGGCGCGTGAAAACAACCTGAAAAGCGTCAATGTCCGGATCCCGCTTGGCAAATTTGTTGCGGTGACGGGTGTTTCGGGGAGCGGCAAGTCGACACTTGTTGTGGAAGTGCTCTACAAGCGGTTGGCGCAGTTGATGTACCGTGCCAAAGATCGTCCTGGCCAACACGACTCGATCGAGGGGCTGGAGCATCTGGATAAGGTGATCGATATCGACCAGAGTCCGATTGGCCGTACCCCACGATCCAATCCTGCGACCTATGTGGGTCTATTTACGGACCTGCGCGACCTCTTTGCGACGCTGCAGGAAGCCAAGGCGCGCGGCTACAAGAGTGGCCGCTTCTCGTTCAACGTCAAGGGCGGACGCTGTGAAGCGTGCCAGGGTGATGGTATCATCCGGATCGAAATGCAGTTCCTCCCCGACGTCTATGTACCGTGCGAAGAGTGCAAGGGCCATCGCTACAACCGCGAGACGCTGGAGATTCACTTCCGCGGCAAATCGATTTCCGATGTCCTGGACATGACGGTTGAAGAGGCATTGGAGTTTTTCCAGCATATCCCGCGCCTGCGCAACAAGCTGGAGACGCTGAACGCAGTTGGTTTGGGGTATGTGCGGCTTGGCCAGCCGGCGACCACGCTCTCGGGTGGCGAGGCGCAGCGCATCAAGTTGAGCAAGGAACTGAGCCGGCGGGCGACGGGCAATACGCTTTACATCCTGGATGAGCCAACAACCGGGCTTCACTTTGAAGATGTGCGCAAGTTGCTCGAAGTGTTGCATGAACTGGTGAACATGGGCAACACGGTGCTGGTGATCGAGCACAACCTGGATGTGATCAAGAATTGCGACTGGCTGATCGACATGGGACCCGAAGGCGGCACCAAGGGCGGGTATGTCGTCGCCGAGGGTGGGCCAGAGCATATCGCCAGCGTGGCCAAGAGTTATACGGGGCAGTTTTTGAAGCCGATGCTGGCCGAGGAGAATTACAGCCGCGTGTAAGCTTTTTGCCCCCTCTGACAAAATTTTGTCGTTTGACACCACCCTGCGCTGCGCGGAAAATGTATGCCCGTGCAGCGCAGGGTGGTGTGCGTCTACCACCCCTGGTGCACCAGCGTTCATCGTGGCTTCTAGCTTGAGAACACCAACGTAGTTTCCTGTCAGGAAAAAGGGGAGAGAGCCAAACATGTACAAGCGACTCTGGGGTATATCCACGCTCCTAGTGGTGGCTGTGTTGCTGCTGAGCGCCTGCGCGGCGCCTGCTGCACCAGCCGCAGAACCGGCGGCGGCACCTGCTGCCGATGCGACGACCGAGTGTGCGACCAGGGACCCGGTCACCCTACAGTTGAAATGGGTGCCGCAAGCGCAATTTGCAGGATACTACGCAGCGCAAGGGGAAGGCTACTACGCGGACGAATGCCTTGAGATCACCATCAATCCGGGTGGCCCCGACATCGTGCCAGAACAGGTGGTGGCAGGTGGCCAGGCGGACTTTGGCATCAATTTTATCCCAAGTCTTCTGTCTGCCCGCGAGCAGGGTACAAACCTCGTCAATATTGCGCAGGTTTTTGAGCGCAGCGCCATGCGCGAGATCTCCTGGAAGGACAGCAATATCACCGGTCCAGGCGACTTGAAAGGCAAAAGGTCGCGGTTTGGTTTGGCGGCAACGAGTTCGAATTGCTGGCAACGCTGGCAAAAGCCGGTCTCGACAAGGACAAGGATCTGGAATTGATTCAGCAGCCCTTTGATATGAATCTGCTGCTGGAGCGCCAGGTGGATGCCGCGGCGGCGATGACCTACAACGAACTGGCCCAGGTGCTTGAGGTCAAGAACCCTGCTACGGGCGAACTCCACCAGTTGGATGAGTTGAACGTCATTGACTTCAACACGGAAGGTACGGCGATGTTGCAGGACGGCGTGTTTGTGACGGAGGAGTGGTTGCAGGATCCGCAGCATCAAGAACTGGCGACCCGCTTCCTGCGTGCTTCGTTTAAGGGGTGGATGTTCTGCCGTGACAATCCTGACAAATGTGTCGACTATGTGCTAGAGCAGGGACCGGCGCTGCCGCGTGGGCACCAGACGTGGATGATGAACGAGGTCAACCAGTTGATCTGGCCCTCGACGGCCGGCATTGGGCAGATGGATTCGGCGCTGTTTGAGCAGACGGCGCAGATCGCGCAGCAGTTTGGCGTCATCAAGACGCCACCCACTGCTGGGGCCTATGTCACCGACTATGCCAAGGCGGCGCTGACAGGCATCGAGGGTGACATCACCGGTAAAGACTGGAAGCCGGCTGAGATTACGATTACTGAGGGCGGGCAGTAGCCGCTTCGCTGCCACGAAAAAACCGGGCCTCGATCAGGCCCGGTTTTTTCGTGGTCGAGACAAGCTCCGGAGACAAAGGTCTCGGCTAGCAGCGCAAGTCCACCTGCGGAAGTGCTCTCTTATGAAATGTTTCTCCTATGCGTACTTTATAATCACTACGTCGTGTACAATGTGGGTATCCTGGTCATTTTAACGCATTGTGATTGCCGGAGCCGCGAGTATGCAACCACGTCTGGCTTGCGCCGATTTTACCTTTCCGCTGCTTGCGCATGCGCAAGTGCTACAGTTGATCGGTATGCTTGAATTTGAGGGAGTCGATATCGGTCTGTTTGAGGGACGTTCGCACCTGTGGCCGTCACAAGCCTTCGGCGACCCGGCGGGGAATGGTCGCCATTTGCGTCACCAACTGGAAGCCTATGGGTTGGTGGTGGCGGATATCTTTCTACAACTGGACCCGGACTTTACGCCCTATGCGATCAATCAGCCGGATGCCACGCGCCGGATGCACGCCCGCGACAGCTTTCTGCGTTTGCTTGACTATGCAGGGCATGCCGGCGCCCGGCATGTGACGACTTTGCCGGGTGTTGCTTTCGCGGAGGAGCGCGAGGCGGACTCCTGGGATCGCGGTGGAGGAACTGCAATGGCGCGTGGAGCAGGTGCGAACCTATGGGCTGGTTTTGGGGGTGGAGCCACATGTGGGGTCGATCACCTCCAGTCCGGAGGCTGCGCTTGCGTTGATCGGTGCGGTGCCCGGACTTACCCTGACACTGGACTACACGCATTTCACCCGTCTTGGTCTGGCGGATGTGGCGATTGAGCCGCTGCTGGCCCATGCCAGCCACTTTCACGTCCGTGGTGCGTGTAAAGGCCGGCTGCAGGCGCCATTTAAGGAGAACACGATCGACTATGATCGCGTTTTGACGCAAATGGCTGCGACCGGCTATGCCGGGTGGCTGGGGATTGAGTACGTGTGGATCGATTGGGAGCGCTGCAACGAGTGTGACAACCTGTCGGAGACGATCCTATTTCGGGACTATGTACGGCGCGTTTTACACCAGTTGGTGGCGCTGGACCCGGCCTTAGCGGGCGCACGGTCGCTCGATCTGGCGCTGGCCGCACGCAGATCAGCGGACACAGGTGAAGTCGTCAGGCTTTAGGCCGGCCGTTGCAACTTTCGGGGCAGCGACAGCACGCAATTGTAGGTAAGATCCGGCTTGCGGCGCCTGGTCCATCGGACCAGGCGCCGCAAGCCGATCTGGTGTGAAGGAGCGATGAAGCCGGCAATTCAAAGCCGTTATAGCGTCATGCCACGCCGCCGTGGAACATCTCGTGCGTGACGATGGTCGGCTTGCCGTGGAGCAGTGCCAGGTGATAGATCTGCGCCGCATGCTCAACGATGACGGTGCGCCGGAACGCTTCGTCGACTGTGCGACCGGCGGTCATGAGCCCGTGATTCGCCCACACCACCCCGTACCCACCGTTCATTACCCGCACCATTTCATACCCAAATGCGTCGCTGCCGCTAGGCATGTAGGGCATGATTGGAATTGGTCCGCCCAGATTCACCAGCAGACTGGCGACAACGGTATCGATAGGGATGCCGACGGCGCCCAGGCAGCCTACATAGGGTGGTTCGGTGTGGATCATGGCGAAGAGATCCGGGCGCTCGCGATATGCCGTACAGTGTACCGGTGTTTCATACGACGGATCAAAGCGGCCTGCGATTTTCTTGCCAGATTCATCGACAATCACCAAATCGTCCGCCGAAAGTTCGCCATAGTGCATATCGTGCGGTGTGATGGCAATCAAGCCAGTTTGGGGATCGCGTGCGCTGACATTGCCCTGCGTGTTTGGCACCAGGCCCATCTCAGCCGTACGCCGCGCGAAGAAGATGATGTCCTGGCAGAGGGCACGAGAAACGTGTTCCACGAATGACTCCTTGACCCGGTTTGGGATTGCACGGGCGGGTCGGGCCGCGGTCTCGGGGCCAACATGAACTGAGTGTAGTAGAAGCGTTGGGGCCATGCACCGGGCATGGCACGCTGAATGTACTTAATCATCGTAAAACTACCTCAAGCAGGCGTCAACTTTTGCGCCTGCGCCGATAAGTTGGCAGAAATTCGAGCGGAGTTGGCAGACCTCACGACCGGATCTCAACTATGATTGGGATACAAATGAAGAGCCTTCAGGCAGCCTTTCCTCACTTGAGTAGAGGGCAGGAATGCACAAAGGTGGTGCTCTTCCGGAGGATGCAACCATGACCGCAGAAGGGAGTCAGGACCGTTTTGGCCACTATTGTGTAAACCAGCGAGCAACGCCGCTTGGGCTTGAGGTCGGGGTGGAGCAACTAGCGCAATGGCGGGCGCATTTCACCCGTCAGTTGCTGGATCTATTCTTGGATGAGGACATCTTTATCGCGTTGACACAGTCAATGGATGAGCGCCCAGACTTGTTTTCAGACGCGCGGGGCCGGCTGCTGCGCTTTGATGCATGGCGCACCGCAGTGTTGGATGGTCGGTGGACGCTGGAGGGGGGATACCGGGAGCGCCAATCGGGCAGCATCCAGCGGCTCGGCAGCGTGCTAGAGGCTGTCTGTGGGTTGTGTAGACCGCGGCGGGTCAACTAGCGCATTGTGTGAGCAGCGATTGGGTGGCGGCAATTTCATGGGGCAGGCTTAGCGATCGATAGATAGTCAGCGCCTTGTCCAGCGATTTCGTTGCCTCGGTGGTTTGGTTCATTTGTAGTTGCACCTTACCAAGTGCTCGCCAAGCACCCGCTTCGGTGCTGCGGTCGTCGATTGCTCTGGCATTGTCGATTGCAGCCTGCATCAACGCCAGGGATTCCACGTCCCGTTTCTGGTGTTGGCGCACATGCCCCAGCACAATGCAGGCTGGTGCGCGGAAGAATTCCTCTTCCTGGCTGAGCGAATAGTGCGCGTAGTGTTCCGCCTCCGCCCATTGCTCCATACCAAGGTGGGCTTCAGCGACGCTGGCGGCCAGTCCGGCAATCAGGTAAGGGTTGCGCAGTCTCTCGGCCTCCGCGAGCGCCGCGGCTGCTTCACGATGAGCCTCTTCATAACGCCCGCTGAAGGTGAACACGGCGGCTCGGTTCAGCATGTCATACAGCGGGCTGACCACGTCGCCACGCCTGTGATCGCACGCAATAGCTGCCGTGCTAAAGTGGAGCGCCTGCTCATAGTTGCCAAGGCGTGCGTGGAGGGCGCCGAGATATGAGTTGATTCGCGAGAGGGCGCCCAGGTCGCTGTCGTTCTCCTCGACGCTTTGCAGGGCGGATTCCAGATAGGAAAGCGCCGCCTGATAATCGCCATTGATTGCGGCGATGTCGCCTAGAAATGCATCGGCCTTGGCGCGTGCCAGCAGCGCCTGGCGGCGGGCCTCCGGCAGATCGTGGAGCCGGTAGAGTTGGAGAAAACTTAATCTGCCATGCACCACGACTTCGCGCTGTTGTGGGAGTCCTGATAGCGTATCCAAGGAATTACGATAGTGATTAAGCGCCTGTTCGACCTGACCCTGCATTTCGGCAACTTCGCCTCTGCTGTACAACACGTGAGCTGCCGTCGGACTTTGTGGCGTAGGTATAAGGGTTTGCAACTCTGTGTCTGCTTCTTCCGGTCGACCTGCGAGCATCAGCAATTCGCTACGTGAAATCTGGAGGGCCGTGCAGTCAGATGCGTTCTTAAGATCGGCAGTGGAGATGCGCTGGAGCAAAGTCAACGCCACCGCACCACGACCATGCTCAATTTCATTGTGACGGTGGGCATACCACTGCCAAATCGCCTGCTCAGGACGGCGGGCCAGGATAAAGTGATGCATCGCATAGATATACTCGCCGCGTGTTGCGCGCAACTCGGCGGCCTGGAGATGGAGGTGGGGTAGGAGGTCCGGCGGGATCAGCTTATAGGCGGCGCCACGGGTGTGCTGGAATAGGCGCATACCACCCTGATCGTCGCTTTCAATGAGACCGCGGTCTTGTAGCGTAGCAACGATTTCGCGATGGTTAGCCCAGGCGTCTGCGGGTGTCGGGTTGCGGAAAACGGCAAGTTGATAGATCACATCGCGTTCCGGCTGGGTGAGGCGGCGCCAGATGCGTTTGAAGAGCGCCTCCGATGTGGGCGCCTGTGGCAAGGCCAGCAGCGCGGTGTCAATGTCATCGCCGCACCCGGCCAACGCTGAAAGTAAATGGATGAGGACGGGGATCCCCCGCGTGGACTTGTGAATCCGTTTGCATTGATCAGCGGTTGGCGGCGCAACACCGTTCGCCTGAAAAATTGCTCCTATCGATTCGTCGCCAAGGCCGTCAAGTTGTATCGTCAAGTCGGCCGGGAGCAGGGCGCGGTAGCCGATCAAGAGCAATGGTGCGATTGTGCGGAGTTCTTCAAGGAAGTGAGCGAACTGGATGTGTTCCGGCATATCGTCGCCCAACGCATCTACTTCGTCAATACAGAAGAGTGGGTGCGCATCAGCCAGCGTGGCAACGTCGTGGCGGAGTAGCCCAAGTGCGCGCTCGACGTCGGCGGCGCCGCGGTCAGCAACGACTTGCCGCCACAGGTTGCCGGCGCCCAGCCCGCGTAGAAAGTAACCTAGCGCGAAGATGATGCTGGCGACCTGGTCATTAAAGTCACTGCGCACCGTATACCAGAAGACGCGTTCATATCTCTTTTGTGCCGGTCTAGCATTGACGGCCGGTGGCCATTCGCCGGCGATGTTGACGCCCAGGGTGGTTTTGCCCACCCCGCTGGGACCGGTAATGTAGACCGATTCGCCTCTGATAAGGGTTGCAAGGGCTTGCTCCTGAGGGCTGAGGCGCCCAATCATGGTTCGTCTGGTGAGGGTTTCTGTGCGGAGGGGTGGGAGCACTGCGCGATGCAGGGCATGCGCAAGGGTCTTGATTGCTTTCTGCCGGGCGCGATAATAGGTACGTTCCGACATGCTCAACGACAGCGCCAGACCAACATTATCAAGGTTTGGATTGCGCACCATGTATGCAACGGTTAAGATCTGCGCCAACTCGACGTCCAGGCTGCCGAGCAGATTCTGGACCATCTTCTGAAAGGCGGTGCCGCGCTCATGGGCGTTGGCGCTGGCTGAAAGCGGCATGCTTTGGCCCAGGAAATAGGGCGCAGCAAGCGGTGAATTGGCGCCCAGCCACTCTGGATCGGTGAAATGCTCAAGGGCGCGTTCAAGCTGGCGATCGAAAGCATCTAGTTCGGCGTCGGCCGGATTCGGATCGATTCTTGGCTTTTTTGGCATTGGCGGCAACGTGTTCTGAGGTGATTCTTGGGGGACTGGCTAAGATAAATTCTAGGTGTTTGTACTAAGCGTATCACAGGGAAAACGCGAAACCAAGCGTCCATCATGTGTCGAAAAGGAGATTCATATGGCATCACAGCGTTTCCGGATCGGCGATGCAGTTGTCGGTCTGACGGTCTTGTTCGGTTTGTTGTTGCTCGTTGGATGTACAGCCGTCGCGCCCGCCTCACCCGCAGCGCCTGCGGCGTCTGAAGGAGCTGCGGGGGCAACGCCACCTGTGGCGCCGGAGGCGCCTGGCACCTGTGTTGTTAAATTTTCCGAGGGTGATTTGGTGACCCGAACGTGCTCTGAGGAGGTGGATGAACCGGCGCTGCTTGAGCGGGCGGCGGTGTGTAATGACATTGCGTCATTCGATGCCGCAAATGCGGACGAGATTCCTGGTAATGGAGGGTTGCCGATCGCCTGGACATTCGGCGTCAACTTCGACCAATTGTCTGCGGCGGACAACCCGCTTGGCTGTTTCCGGCTGTACTGGCTTGACGAAGCGAGTTCGGAGTTTGTCCCGATCGATGACGGTGGTGTCGTCATCGATACCTGCCAGCGTATCAAGACAACATCAGATGACGTACCACAGGTTGCCGGCGGGGCCGCGGTGTTTGCCGGCGCCGGCGGTGTGACATGCCATATGAACATTGCTGCCTGGGCAAATGATCAGGCTGTGCGACGTCTTGCTGAGATGCGTTTCGCACCTGATGTGTTCCGCAAGATCAGTAGTGAGTTGGACGCGTTCACGCAGACCAACCCACAGACTTACACCAATCTGACCATGGTGGCTGCCGTGCCCTGGCCGGAGGATTGTTGCAAGCCTACGGGTGAAGAGGTCGGCGCAGTCATGCCGGTCGTCCGATACGCTCCTTCACCGGACAACGGTGTGAACCCAACGATTCAATTGCTGGAGCGATCCGATCTGCGCGCATCATTTGTGCCAACGTCGTGCGACGAGGAACCGAATCTGGCAGATGACATCCTCGCCTCATTGGTTGTGGATCGACTATACCGCCGCCGCAGTTGGTGTGTCGCGCTATCCGCTTTATGCCCATATGGTTTCCGTGACGGTTGATACCTGTGAGGTCGATCCAACACCTGCCCCCGTCCCGTTCTGGATTGGGGATGCGTATCTTGAGATCGGCTTTGACGCAACGCAGCCGGAGACGAGTTTCCGGGGCAATATCGACGGCGTACTTATCGACCCCCTTGATTCGAAGCCACCTACAAGCATCAAGGACTAGAAATGAGAGACTCGTTCAGTTGCTCCCTCGTTGCTGAACGAGTCTCTCATTTCTGCACTAGCTCACGCTGAGATCGATGGCCCGATCCTCCGGATGTTTGACATCGCCCCTGCGTCGCATTATTGTTTTGCAAACCGTGCGCGGTGGTGCCGCATCCAATGGCGTGCGCGTGCCATCACGGAATTGGGGTGTGCGCTGTCAATTTTGGGTTAGACGAAGTGATGGAGGATTCACCATGCAATTATTGAAAGACGCCGACGCCTCGCTTGAGCCGCTGCGCGGCAAAACAGTGGCGGTGTTGGGCTATGGCAATCAGGGGCAGGCGCAGGCGCTTAACTTGCGCGACAGCGGCATCCAGGTGATTGTCGGCAATCGCGACGACCTGTACCGAGAACGTGCTATCCTGGACGGTTTTGTGCCGCTCACGATCCGTCAGGCGGCAGAGGCGGGGGACATCCTGCTGATCCTGACGACCGACGAATCGCAGCCGCTGATTTGGGCGGAGGAGATTGCGCCTGGGGTCAAACCTGGCAAGACACTCGTCTGGGCTAGTGGCTACAATGTCTGTTTTGACCTTATCCCATTACCTAAGGATGTGGACGTCATCATGGTGGCGCCGCGCATGATCGGCGTCGATGTCCGCAACCTCTTTGTCGCGGGTCCGGCGCGCTGGCGCAATTTGCCGTCCACCAGGATGTCTCGGGCCATGCGCGTGAAATAGCGCTGGCATTGTGCAAAGGCATTGGGCTGACGCGGGGTGGCGTCTTTGAATCCTCGTTCTGTGAAGAGGCCGAACTTGACCTCTTTGCCGAGCAGGTTGTCTGGGCGGGGCTGACGGCATGGTTCGTGACCTGTTTTGAATTGGGCGTCGAACACGGCTTCTCGCCGGAATTGATGGTGATGGAACTCTATGCGTCCGGCGAAGCCGCCCAGATTTTTGCCAACATGACGCGCAACGGCTTTTTCAAACAGATGTCGCACCATTCGACGACAAGCCAGTACGGCACACTCTCGCGCGGTCCGGCGCTAATTAGCGACGAAATGCGGGCGCGGGCACGGGCGACCCTGGCCGGCATCCACAACGGTGACTTTGCTCGCGAATGGAGCAACGAACAGGCCGGGGGATCGGCGCGCCTCGAGACGCTGCGCGCCGCCGCACTCAACCATCCCATGAGCCAGGCGGAACTGGGCGTGATTTCGGCAGTGCAGGCCGTTGGAAAGGCGCCGAAGGCGCCATGAACCAACTGGATGGAAAAGTGGCCGTGGTCACCGGCGCGGCCCAGGGGATCGGGCTAGGCATCGCACGTGCGCTGCTCAGTGCTGGGGCGGCGGTCGTGATCAGCGACGTGAATGGCACAGAGGGAGAGCGGGTCGTTGCCGAACTGGTAGCGACCGATGGACGCGTTGCCTTTTGCCAGACTGATGTGGCCGATGACTCAGCCGTGGCCAACCTGATCGAGTTTGCGGTGGTGCACTTTGGCAGACTGGACATTGTGGTGAACAATGCCGGCGTTGTGGCGGTCCAGACGGTGGAGGAAGCTTCCGTCGCCGATTGGGATCGGGTGATGGCAGTCAATGTCCGGTCGATCTTTTTGACGCCGAAATATGCCCTGCCCCATCTTCGCCGTGCCGGCGGCGGTGCGATCCTGAATGTAGCCTCGGTGTCCAGCTTCTTTGGGCAGCAGCATACGCCCGCGTATGTTGCGAGCAAAGGTGCAGCGCTGATGCTGACCAAATCGCTTGCCGTGGACTACGGTCCCGAACACATCCGGGTCAACGCGCTCTGTCCGGGCATCACCGACACCCCATGCTGCGCTATCATGCGCGGCCACGGATGACCCGGATGCGCTGCTTGCGCAGCGGCTCAGGCGGGTGCCGCTAGGCGACATGCTCTATCCGGACGACATGGGGCGTGCGGCGGTCTTCTTGTGCAGCGCGGATGCTGCCGGCATCACGGGCGCTTCACTTGTCGTGGATGCCGGATATTCCTCGTGTTTGGAATTCACGCCGCCTTAACGTGTCTCGTCTCGTATTCCGTATCTCGTATCCCGTACTGAGCTCGAAGCGGAAGCGCATGTGCACACCACGAGATACGGGATACGCGATACGCAACACGCTACTTTTGCCCCTTGAACCCGGCCTCTCATCGCGCCATACTGATCAGAGGTAGATTGCGATCTTCAGTAAGCGATGGAGGTGCAGGATGAATGCTCGCTGGCTGGCCGGGTTGTGCCTGGCGCTGCTGGTCCTCTGGGGGTGTGCAAACGGGGTTGGCGTGCACGCTGTGCAGGCCGATCAGACCAGCGCCGCGCTGATTGTGAACCACACCAATATTGACATAACGCAAATCCCCGACGAGTGGATCGACCAGGCGAAGGAGCTGGCGTTCCAGGTAGCGCACACGTCGCATGGTTCCCAGATTCTCACCGGGTTGGAATGGTGGGCGACGCAGGATGCGCGCTATGACGTCGGGATCCGCTATGACGTCGTGCCACCAACTGGGGCGAGCAGCCTCTTGATCTACGACGGCAACAACTACGATGGCGACAACTACATCACGCCAGAGATGTACTGGGCGTCGGACGATGGCGTGAGCCACACACAGGGTGTGGCGGATACCGGCTACTTTGACTTTTCGACCTGGAGTTGGTGCGGGCAGCAGTCGGACAACTCGGACGAAACGGTGGACAGCTACCTGGCGACGCTGAATCAACTGGATGCGGCGTATCCGGCGATGCAGTTCATCTTGATGACCGGGCACACTGATGGGGGCGGGGCGACGCTGGCGCGCAACAATCAACGCGTGCGTGACTATGCGACTGCGCAGGGCAAGGTGTTGTTTGACTTTGCGGATTTTGAGCAATACGACCCGGCCGGCATCTATTATGCGGATGCCAGCGACAGTTGTCCCTGGTGTGACCAGTGGTGCACCGACCACCCGGCCGATTGCGCCGGTTTACCCGACCCGGGGGATGACTGGTGCGCCCACACACATCCACTCCAGTGCAAACTGAAGGGTGCGGCTTTCTGGTGGATGGCGGCACGGCTCGCCGGCTGGCCCGGACCACAGGAGACGGTTGCGCCGCAACCTACTGGGGTCTCGGCCCCCACCCGGAGCGGTCAGACCTTCATCACCTGGCAGGAGCGCGGAGAACTGCCCAACGCCAGCTATCGCGTTTACCGGCATGATGCACCGATCACGGCGCTGAATCTTGCGGAGGCAACATTACTTTACGAGGCCCCCACGGGGTCAGCCCGGTTCTATTCGAATCGCTACAATGTCGAAGGCGGCGGGGTCTGGGCGAATCGATACCTGGAGCGTCTCGTGATTGACACCGCAAGCGGTGAACTGCCGGACGGCACTGGGCTGCTCGTATGGACGCTTGCGGCGGACGATTTCGCAGGCGGGCAGAGCGGTTCCGGATACTACGCAGTGACAACTGTGGATGGCGGCATCGAGAATCGTGTTGACTTTACGGCGGAGAATAGCATTGGCCCGATCGTCGAGCGTGTCGCGGATCCACTTCCGGTGGCGGTGAGCGGCGTCGGGGCGCCGGTGACGGGCCAGGTCTATATTCAATACATGGACCTGCGCACCTGGAATCCGACATTCCACGCGCCGAACCCTTGGAACCTGTTCTACGGTCTGGATGAGAGCGATCCCGGGATCGCCGATGCCATCCAATATGCCTATGATTACACGGTCTTTCAGCCGACGGCGGCTGACTGCGGGGGGGGCTACCCGGAGGCAATCCCCGTTGTGATGAACTTGCATGGTTGGAGTGGCAACGTTTACCCGCCATTTACGGAGATACCGGATGACTACGGGTGGTGCGCCTATCGCATCTACCCAATTGACACAAATGAGACCTGGTGGTTTGGCTTCGCAGAAAATCAGGACTACCGGACCGGGGACGCCCCGGGCGCGGGTGACACGATTGCCAATTACACCGAGCAACGGCTGTTGCGCATGGTGTACGACCTCTTGCGCGATCCGCCTGGGCCGCCGGCCGATGCCAATCGCGTCTTCGTGTTTGGTGGTTCAATGGGCGGCAGCGGCGCGCTTGCCCTCGCACTGCGTTACCCGGCGGTCTTTGCCGCCGCGTATGCGAGTGAGCCGATGACTAACTATGCGACTTCGAGCCTGTGGCTTGGCGATGTCACGCCCAAGTGGGGCAGCGTCGATGACAACCTGCCCGTCTCGATTGACGCGCCCAATGGCTGGGCCGTGCCCTTGCAAGCGTATGCGGACGAAGGCGTGTTCGACTGGCAGAACCACCAGGCGAATGCCGAGACGCGAAGCGCCGATGAGACTGTACCGCTGGGAATTGGGCATGGCACGCTTGACGATGTTATTGCCTGGGATACCCAGGGCCAACCCACCTATCCTGCGTTCAATGCGGGCAAACGCATGTGGGGTGGGGTGACGGTTGCGGTGGATCATACCTGGCTGGCCTTTGCCGGGCTGCCGTACAATCTTGCGTCTGACGATTCCTTGACACCCTTTGCGGGATTCCAGGTGGTGCACGACGAGAGCGTCCCCGGCTTGAGCAATAGCAGCGCCGATGCGCCCCTGCCGCCGGTTGGGGTGGGTGGCTACAACCAAACCATCCGCTGGTCTTCGTCGTGGGATGCATGGGACGGTGCGCCGGTTGACACCCAAAGCCGCTGGGCGATCAGCCTGTGCAGCAAGGATCCCGATTTCTATGTGCGTGACTGCGGCAGTGGGCCAAAGATGACGGTTGACATAACGCCACGCCGGTTACAGTACTTTGTGGTGACGCCGTTAGCCACCTACAAATGGGAAAATCGGCTCGTGCGCGATAACACACTGGCGGCGAGCGGACGCGTGACTGCGGATGCCGCAGGTCTTGTCACCGTGCCTGGATTTGCGTTGACCGAGCCTGAAGGACACCGATTGATCCTTGAGCCGGAGGGCGGTCCGCCACCACCCGCTTCTGATCTCTACCTGCCGCTGCTACAGCGAGAGGGGTTCTGATGATGCCCGGCAATGGCCAGATACGTCCAGCGGAATTCATGTCTTCAACGATCAACTGGCAAGCCAACTCAGTGATGCCCAGTGGCGCTTTGCGGCGACCCATTACGCGGGCACGCAGAAGATGCTGCGGCGGGATGCGGACAAGTTGCGCAGCTACAACTCGGACTTTCTGATTCTACATTACCGCCTGGGCGCCGGACTTGGTTACCGTTCCATTGCCGGCGCATGTAATCCTAGTGGGGATTATCTCCATATCATAGAAGGCAATCAATGGGTGCAGGAGTGGCCCAGTGCGTCCACGGTGAAGGAGCGTTGGTTCTTTCACTGGCCCGTTGCAGGCACCGTCCGTGTGCTGAATTGCGATTGGGGCTGGTACCTGATGGAGTTGAATGACGCCGCGTATCGCACCTATTGGCAGGCCGAGGTGCTGCGCCAGTTGCAGGCAAACGATGATGACGGGTTATTTTTGGATAGTATCAGCGTCCCCAATTACCTTGGCGCCGATCGATATGACCCGGCGCTGCCCGCCATCGATGCCACCTTTGAAGCTGGCTGGGCGACTCGAATTGAAGATTGGCTGGCCTGGATTCAGACGCAACCGATCGGCAAGTATGTGATTTTGCCCAATGCCGGTTCGTGGATCACCACCCGGGATCCCACCGACTACAGCGCTGCGGACGGGGTCATGATCGAGGGGTTCGCCCTTTGGGGTTTTGGCGACTACTTTGCGGAAGAGGATTGGCGTCTGCAGATGAACCGCGTACTGGAACTGGTGTCGCGCAACAAGATCTTGATTGCGCAGAGTTATGGCAGTGACGTCAATGAACGCCTGTTTGCAACGGCGAGTTACCTCCTGATTCGGGGGCGCCACACCTACCTCAACCTGGATATCGGCCTGGAGCCGGAGTGGTGGCCGGAATATGAGGTGAAGTTGCTGGCGGCGCAAGAATCGGCGGGCGATGATATCGACAACCTGCGCACGAGCAATGGCGTCTATGTGCGCAGCTTCGAGGGTGGGTTTGTGGCTGTGAACCCGGCCAATAGTGGGCCAGCCCTCCCTGTGGCACTTGGGTCGGGGCTCATTGGTTGGTGCAGCCGGTGGGCGGCGGTGAGGTGCCTGCCAGTGGGGCGCCGACCGGGCATCTGACCTACAGCCCAATTGACAGTTTGGAGCTCGCCCCACAGTCTGCTGCAATCGTCGTGACCGCGCTACCCTAAGCATCCCTATTTGTTTACAAGAATCTAAACCCGGCGCACTGGCCCAGTGCGCCGGGTTCGCGTCCACCCGTGGGTGAACGCTCCACTTGTTTTGTGACCGCGCCGGCTTGTGCTAGAGTGCGGGCGCATTTTTTCATGGAGCGAAGTAGGAGAACACGATGAACGATCCGTATTTAGAGTTGGTTCAGGAGCAGTGGCCGTCCATTTCCGCGCTTTACAATGAACACGCTGAGCACTTCCCGGTGATGCTGGTTGATGCGCAGTGGCGAGATCCATGCTTACCCCTACGATGATTTTCGCGGTCTGCTTGACGGCCCGTCGCAGATGAATCTGGCGCTCCAGTATCGCCGTGCGATCGACAACCGGCAGATGGTGCTCTTTGTGCGCGACACCGATCGCAAGGTCTTTCAATCTTATTCGCTGGCATTGGAGGATTGATCGAGGCGCCTACCCGGCGACTCGGGTAGGCGCGAACGTCAGAAAAGCGCAAGGGAAGCCACCAGCGCCGTTGTGCGATCTTGAGGTATAATAGGGCTATATGTTGAATGCGACATGAGCGTTCAGAATCAATAAAGAAACCGGTTGACCAGTGACTACATCCAAGCTTAGCATCAAGCACTATTCCCTCGCCGAGGAGATCGCCAACAGTGTCTCGCATGGCGCCGGGGTTGTTTTTGGGATCGTGGCGTTGATCCTGATGTTGGTGCAGTCGTTTCGCCTTGCTGATGGTCTGCGGATCACAACCACCAGCATCTATGGTCTCAGCATTATTTTCCTGTTTCTAGCGTCTACACTTTATCACGCAATCCCGCATCAGGGCACGAAGCGGGTGTTTCAAACGATCGATCACTGCGCAATCTACTTGCTGATTGCGGGCACCTACACGCCCTTCATGTTGCTGACCATCGGGGATCGGGTTGCGGCCATCATTCTGTTTGTCGTGTGGTTGATTGCGATAGTTGGGATCGTGTTCAAGATCTTCTTTACGAACCGCTTCCATAATCTTTCCCTCATCACTTACCTGGGTATGGGGTGGCTGGGTGTATTTGCGGCGTATGAGATTCTGGAAAACCTGCAGCCGATCGGCATCGTGCTCCTGGTGGCAGGTGGGGTCGTTTACTCACTTGGTACGATCTTCTACCGGATGCGCCGCATCCCGTTCAATCATGCGATCTGGCACCTCTTTGTCCTCGCAGGCTGTTTCCTGCACTTTATTGCGGTTTACTTTTTCGTGTTGCCGGTGACAGTGTAACGTATCTCGTATTTCGTGTTACGTGGCGATCTTGTACTTGGAGAGACCAGTGCGCAGTGTGGATACAAGATACGCGATACGCAACATTTGCCCCTTGAACTTCACCTCCGATCAGACCATACTGGTGAGAGGTAGATTGAACCTGCGGTATGATGGAGGTGCAGGATGAACGCTCGCTAACTGACCGGGTTGTGCCTGGCGGTGCTGATTCTCTCGGGTGTGCGAACGGGGCTGGCGTGAAGGCTGTGCAGGCCGACCAGACCAGTGCCGCGCTCATTATCAACCACACCAATATTGACATAACGCAAATCCCCGACGAGTGGATCGACCAGGCGAAGGAACTGGCGTTCCAGGTGGCGCACACGTCGCATGGTTCCCAGATTCTCACCGGGTTGGAATGGTGGGCGACGCAGGATGCGCGCTATGACGTCGGGATCCGCTATGACGTCGTGCCACCAACGGGGCGAGCAGCCTCTGATCTACGACGGCAACAACTATGACGGCGACAACTACATCACGCCGGAGATGTACTGGGCGTCGGACGACGGCGTGAGTCACACACAGGGTGTGGCGGACACCGGGTACTTTGACTTTTCGACGTGGAGTTGGTGCGGGCAGCAGTCGGACAACTCGGACGAGACGGTGGACAGCTACCTGGCGACGCTGAATCAACTGGATGCGGCGTATCCGGCGATGCAGTTCATCTTGATGACCGGGCACACCGACGGGGGCGGGGCGACGCTGGCGCGCAACAATCAGCGGGTGCGCGACTATGCGACGGCGCAGGGCAAGGTGTTGTTTGACTTTGCGGATTTTGAGCAATACGACCCGGCGGGCACCTATTATGCGGATGCCAGCGACAGTTGCCCCTGGTGTGACCAGTGGTGCACCGACCACCCGGCGGATTGCGCCGGGTTTACCGGATCCGGGGATGACTGGTGCGCCCATACACACCCGCTCCAGTGCAAGCTGAAGGGTGCGGCTTTCTGGTGGATGGCGGCACGGCTCGCCGGCTGGCCCGGACCGCAGGCACTATCGCCGCAAACGTACGTGCCCTATCTGGAGAAGTAAAGTTGCTGCTTTACAGAAGTGCCATGTGCACTGCCTCAGCCGGATGAAGCGCCGCCCGTTGTGCGCCATGGGCGATTTGCTGGCGACAACTGACCCCCGGCGCCACGATCAGGGCCTGCGCCTGCATTGCGCGCACAGCGGGCAAGAGCCGCAGTTCAGCCATCTGGAGGGAGACGGCGTAGTGTTCCTGCTCATAGCCAAACGCGCCGGCCATACCGCAGCAGGCGGTATCGATGGTGCTCACGCGATAGCCTGCTAATTCAAGGGCTTTTTGGCTGTCTGCGGCGGCGCCGAGTGCCTTCTGGTGGCAGTGCGTATGGAGCAGCAGTGCTCCCGGTTCGGCACGAAACTGAGCAACCCACTCCCCGCGGGCAATGGCCCTCACCATGAATTGCTCAAAAGTGTAACTGTAGCGCGCAACCTCACTTACTCTGCTGTCGTCCGGTAGCAGCGAGCCATAATCGTCAACGATGGCAGACCAGTCACTGGGTTCGAGGAAGACGACCGCGCGTCCCATGCGCACGTGGGGTTCAAGTGCGTCGACCACTGCTTGCGCACGGCTGCGTGCCAGGTCAACCAGCCCCTTTGACAGCGCCGGTCTACCGGCATCGGTCACTTTGGGCGCGACGACCCGATAGCCAGCGGCGGTGAGTACGGCGCAGGCTGCCTCTATCACGTGTGGCGAGGAGTACGTATTATAGGTATCTGCGAAGAGCACTACGGTGGGCTGCCATGCGATGCGCTTTTGGGACGGCGTCGCCGGTGGGCTAGCGGGCGCCAATGTAGGCTCATCCGTGTTGAGTGCGGTGGCCCGTTGTGTGCCGAGTGAAAACGGGCGCCGTGCAAAGCGAGGGAGCGAACGCTCCGCTTTGATTCCCAGGGTCCTCTCCAGAACATCGTGCACCACGGTACGTGACATCAACCAATTGGCAATGGGGGCACGCCAGCCACTGCCAAGACGGCTCAGCGCGTCGAAGTGTATGAAGAGCGTGTCGCGCAGCGGCCTTTCGTGTTTGTCATAGTACTGGGCAAGGAACTCCGTCTTCAGTTTGGCCATGTCTACTGCTGACGGGCACTCATTCTTGCAAGCCTTGCAGGCTACGCACAGTTCCAAGGCCGCATACATACGTGAGCTGGTCAGTTCTGCCGCCGGAATCGTGCCGGAGAGCGCTGCCCGCAGCAGGTTGGCGCGGCCACGGGTGGCGTGCTCTTCCTCGCGCGTGGCCATGAAACTGGGGCACATGGCGCCGGAATTCAATTTCCGGCAGACGGCAGCGCCGTTGCACATCTCGATTTCATGGGCAATGCCCTCGGCAAAGTGCAGCCTTGTCGCAATGGGGTCCGTATGATAGCCGGGTGGGTAGCGCAGATCCTGGTCGACCGGTGGTGCGTCCACGATGTTGCCAGGGTTGAAGAGATTGTCCGGATCAAAGGCCCATTTGACCCTCTTGAACAGTGCATACAACTCGGGGCCGTAGAATCGCTCGTTTAGCCACGATCTTGCGCGCCCATCGCCATGTTCGCTGGAAAGGGCGCCGCCGTAGTCGCCAAGGAGTTCCGCAACAAAGGTGCCGATCTCTTTCATCTTCTCGACTTCCGGCGCAAGTTTGATGTTGAGGAGGGGGCGGATATGCAGACAACCGGCACTGGCATGTGCGTAGTAGGTCATGCGCGTGCCGAGGCCGGCGCAGAATGCCTCGATCTTTGGGATATAGGTAGCCAGGTGTTCGGGTGGCACTGCGGTGTCTTCAATGAATGGGATGGGTTTCCATTCGCTGCGTACGCTCATCAGTAGCCCGAGCCCCGCTTTTCGCAGGTTCCACACCGCGGTCTGGCGTGCGGGATCGATCAGTGCAGACATCGGACCAGTCCGAAGTCCGTGGCGCGGGAGATCGGCCATGAGCTTCTCGCACTTTGCCCGGAGTTCTGCTTCATTGTCACCGTAAAATTCGATGGCTAAGAGGCAAAATGGCTCGCCCGAGGCAAAGGTGCGCAGCAACCGGTTGTACGCGGGGTGCTGCCGCGCCATGCTGAGACTCAGGTCATCGATTAACTCAACGGCCGACGGTGCAGCTTCCAAGATGGCCGGCACCGCTTCGAGTGAAGAGAGCAGGGTTGGAAACTCAATGACGACGAGGGCGGTGCGCTTTGGCCGCGGCACAACGCGCAGTTTGAGTTCCGTGATCACGCCGAGGGTGCCTTCGGCGCCGCATAGCAAATTGGCGAGGTTAAAGCGCGTGTCCTGGGGGAGGAAGTGGTCGATCGTGCCATCGTGCACGAAGCGAGCCAGGTTGTAGCCGCCGCAGCGCCGCCAATGTCTGGGCGTACCCTGCCGAATCGTCGCGAGATCAATGGGCAACCCAATCATTCCTGTCAGCGTGCGGTACACTTCGCCTTCCCGACCGGGCGCCTGTGTCCGCCACGCCAGTTGTTCCGGCGTCAACGGCCCAACCTGGACTCGACGCCCGTCGCTCAAAATGACTTCCAGCCCGATCACATGATCGGCGGTCATTCCGTAGAGGATGGAGTGGCTCCCGGTTGAGTTATTCGAGACGATCCCGCCAAGGCAGGCGCGATTTGAACTGGCCGGATCCGGGCCAAACTGGAACCCGTGGGCACGCAATGCCTCATTGAGTGTGTCGAGCACGATGCCCGGCTGCACCCGCACCCAGCGCTCCTCGACGTTTAACTCCAGCAGTTGGTCGAGGTAGCGTGATGTGTCGATGACCAGTGCGGTGTTGACCGCCTGGCCGGCCAGGCTGCTTCCACCCGCCCGTGGCAAGAGCGGCGCCTTGAATTGGGCAGCGATGGTGACCGCCGCCTGAATGTCGTCGACATGCTTTGGAATCAGGACTGCGGTCGGCATGACCTGATAGAGGCTGGCATCGGTGCTGTAGAGCGTGCGCGTATAGAGATCGCTGCGCAGGTCGCCGGAGACTTGTGGGCGGAGGTTGGTGAGAAGGTCGGTGGTGGACATGAGAGACCGAGAGACAAAGAGACAAAGAGACAAAGAGACAAAGAGACAAAGAGACAAAGAGACAGGCAGACGTTTGGGTTACGAGCGCTATGACGGAATCAGGATGGATTGGCCCTCGTGGCCGGTGAGTTGTAGGTGGAGCGCGCCGGATTTGGTGTCCATGGGGATTGGGTTGCCGGTGAACATGTCGACGGCCGGTCCGAGTTTGATGCCTTCAAGTTGTATTTTCTCTGTCAGAGGCGCCGTACTGAAGTTGAGGGCGGTGATCTGTGTGCCGGCGTGATCAGGTAGTGCGTGCACCATCAGGAGTAGCCCTGGGTTCTTGACCTGGGGAATGCGAATCTGGCGCGCCGCGTAGAGGCGATATTTCTGACGTACGTCCAACATTCGCTGCCAGTTGGCGCAGGAATGAAGTGGGATTCGCCAGTTGCGCAGGGATCGACCCATAGAGCGTAGGCGCCAACGGGAGCCCGGCAAGCGAGGTTTCGGCGGCGGGGTTTACATTCATCAAGTCATAGGCTCCGCGATGAATCCACCGCGTGTCGCCGTCTTCCATGAGATGGGCAACTTTGTCGTGGGGAACGGTCAATGCGCCAACGAGATCCCAGCCTGAAATCGCAAAGATGCCCGGCTGAAATGCGTTGTACATGGCCAAGAGCAGGTGGCCGCGTTGGATTTGAGCCTTTTCATCTTGTGAGAGGTGCTGGATGTCGCGGATGCCGAGCGCGGCGGCAACAATGCTGGCGGTCGTGCTGGCCACACCGTTCGTCGTAAAGCGTAGATTGTACGGTGCATCAGGGCCGGAGGTGCGCGTATACATCGTGGCGCGGATCTGCTCGCGTAAGGCGGCGCCGGACCAGTCACGCCCGGCGAATTCGAAACGATCGTCCTTATGCAAGGTCCAGAAATGGACCAGTTCAAGCGTCATCTCGTCATGATTCTGTAGGGCATGCACGAGTGCAGCCGGGTCGATGCCGTATGTGTGCATCGTGACCAACATCAAGCGCAGAAACTCCGTATCACCGGTGACGATGGCGTGATGATAGGCCGGCCGCGTGATGAAATCGTAGGCCAGGTCCGGGCCGCCCTTTGACATGGCCGCGATATCGTCAACCGTGAGGTTCAGTTCTTGGAAGGTGAAGCCGCCGGCTTTGCGCACCATGCCGGCGATGACCTGGTTGGCGGTGATGGACAGCGGATGACCTTCTGACCAGGCGCGGCCTTCCTCTCGTTTTTCAATACCGAGGAATCCATTGGCGTCGAGTCGCAACATGCGTGCACCCAGCACGCCCAGCGAGTGCAGCGCATCGCCCATGACCATGCGCGGGCCGGCAAAGGTGGGGTCGAGCCAGTTAAGGGTGGGTTGCCCTTCCTTGAAGTAGTGAAGATAGACCCAGCGTCGCTCAACGCCATCCGCACCCTTGATGACTGGCGTAACGCTCCAGTCGGTTTCTTTGATGCCTGGGGCGTAGAAGATGGTGCGCGACAACTGGCCGACAAGATAACCCTTCGCCTGCAACGTATCCACCACCTCAGCCACGAGATTGACGGAATCGCGGCCCGGCAGGTACATCGGGCAGAGCGCCCAGTCGTCCGGCGGAATGGAGACCATGTGATAGATCCCGGGGTAGTCGCCATAACCCAGTTCGGCAAGACGAAAGTCCGCGCCTTTGCCGGTGTGGCCAGGAATGATATCGTCGATGACGACCGCGCCATGCCTGGTCGCATTTTCGCTCATGGTCACAAACTCTGCAGTGGTTCCAAACGTTGGATCGATCTCCAGACTGATCCGGTCAAAATAGCCGTCGATCGTCGGTGTGTACGTCGTCCCTGACAGCCCACCGGCACGCTTCATCGGCCCGGTATGCACGCCGCGGATGCCGATCTCGGCAAATGCTTCCCATAGGCTTGGGTTGCCCAGCGTTTGCAGGACGGACTCCCCGGGCCGCGTCACGATCGAGGGTGGGTATGCGGCAAACCAGACCGAAGCCAAATCCGCCGCTGCGCGTGGCTGCGGATCTGCATAGGGATGCTGCCACATAAACCCCTGTCCCGAATAGCGCGCGGCAATGGGCTTTCCTTGCTCAAGCATGGCCTGGTCAAGCAGCCATTGAATGGTTGCGGCATCGACTGTCTGCATCCTAAACCCCTTTCGCGTGCGGTGACCCCATGTGCGTGCAGTAAGCAGTAACGGCAGTTTAGCCGCCGAACTCGATCCCCTGCGCAAGTGGGAGCGAGCGCGACCAGTTGATCGTGTTTGTCTGGCGGCGCATGTAGGCTTTCCAGGCATCGGAGCCTGATTCACGTCCGCCGCCCGTGTCCTTCTCGCCGCCGAAGGCGCCCCCGATTTCGGCGCCGGAGGTGCCAATGTTCACGTTGGCAATGCCGCAATCCGAACCAATCACGGCCAGGAACTGTTCTGATTCGCGAACACTATCCGTGAAAATCGCGGATGAGAGACCCTGTGTGACGCCATTGTGCAGGGCGATGGCATCGTCCAACGCTCCGTAGGTCATGACATAGAGGATGGGTGCGAAGGTCTCCTCTTCAACAATTGCGGTCTGCTGGGGCATCCGAATAATTGTGGGGTCAACGAATTGCGGCCCCAGGTCCGGCCGCACTTGGCCACCTGTCAACACAGCGCCGCCATCAGCGACCGCGCGCTGCACCGCTTGCTGCATTGCTTCCACCGCGCGCGGGGTCACCAGCGGGCCCATCAAGGTGGCTGGATTCAGCGGGTCACCGATTGGCACCTGGCGATAGGCATTGACGAGCCGGCTCGTCAATGCATCTACGACGGATTCATGCGCAATGATCCGCCGGGTCGATGTGCAGCGTTGACCGGCGGTGCCTACTGCGCCAAAGAGAATCGCCCGTACGGCCAGATCGAGATCCGCCTTGTCGCTGACGATAATGGCGTTGTTTCCACCCAGTTCGAGCACGGTCCGGCCGAGGCGCGCAGCGACTGCCTGCGCCACTTTGCGACCGGTCGGGATCGATCCCGTGAAGGAAATGAGGGGGACGCGTACGTCTTCCGTCATCCAGCGGCCAACGTCACCGGCGCCAACGGTGAGGTTGAAGATTCCCGTCAATTTATGATCGGCCATCACGCGATTGGCGAGGTGTTGTACGGCGACTGCCGTCAGGGGCGCCAGTTCGCTCGGTTTCCAGATCAGCGTGTCCCCGCATACGGCGGCGATGGCTGCATTCCAGGACCAAACGGCGACCGGAAAGTTGAAGGCCGTGATGATGCCGACCGGTCCCAACGGATGCCATTGCTCATACATGCGATGGCCTGGCCGCTCGGAATGCATTGTCAAGCCATATAACTGGCGTGAAAGCCCGACGGCAAAGTCGCAGATGTCGATCATTTCCTGGACTTCGCCGATGCCTTCGGCCCGGATCTTGCCCATTTCAAGGGTGACCAGTTCACCGAGTGGCTCCTTGTATTCACGCAGCAGATTGCCCAGATCGCGCACCACCTCACCGCGCTTCGGCGCCGGCACCGCGCGCCAGGCTGCAAATGCCGTCCGCGCCGCTGCGATGACCGTGTCGTAGTCCTCACGGCGCGCAGGTGCAACGCTGGCAATGACTTCGCCTGTCGTGGGGTTTCGTGAGGCGATGGGTTCCGCCTCACTTTCGATCCAGCCACCCGGTCCGGTGCAGACACCTGGGTTCAGGGATTTGAGATCCAGTTTGTTCAGGAGAGATTGCATGACAAGGTCCTTTGAACGATTGGCTGGCCCAAACTGGGCAGTTGTGAACGGTTTCATCATCGGCGCCGGAGATTAACGCATGCGCTGCTGTGCTGCAAGTATAGCATTCTGAGGCGAGAGGGAAGCAACCTCAAAGCCCCTGTAAAAATTTCGGTGCGATCTTTCCTGGACACCGCCGATCTTAATGTCGAATTAATTCGCGTTTATGGACGTTTGACCTAGGAAGTTCACGCTAAAGCGTAGAGGAAAATCAGAATATCCGTTAGTAAGCTAAAGAGTGATAGGTTTGCACTCAGCAAAAAAAAGGGAGCAATCAAATGCAACCAGGTCGACGAACAATTCACCACATGTGGATCCTTGCGCTATCGGTTATGGTCGTAGCGCTTCTGCCGGTGGCAAGTGTCATGGCGCAAGATGTCACCGGGACAGTTGTCGGTGGCCCTGTATTGACGCTCAACCAGCGCGTCAGTGAAGAACCACTGCTGGCTGGGCAGATTCGCTATTCGGTGACGGTTCGAAACCAGGGCGCCACGCCGGTCAATGATAAAGGGTACAATCTGACCATTAGCAATACGCTGCCGGCAGGGTTGACCTATGTGTCGGCAGACCCGACGCCGACGGCGATTACGCCGCAAGCGACCGGCGGCACGGTGTTACTTTGGGACAACGTGGTCGATTTGGAAGTAAATGAAGAATTTGGCTTCACGGTGTTAGCTGCGCTCACGTCGACCCTGACCGTGGCCGATCAGATCAGCAACACGGTGGTCGCACGTGTCAATCAGGCGCCGGACAACAGCGGCTCATGGGTGCAGATTAGCAACAGCCTCACCTCGCGACCGCAGGCGATCGATATCGAACTGAGTGCACTGCAATCGACGGCTGACGAGCAGGCGACCGGCGCCGGCGAATACGCTGCCGCGCCGGGCCGTGGCCCGAACGCCGATTGGGCCTTTCAGTACCGGGCAACGGTGCGCAACAACAATGTGGGGACAACGCAGGGGGTGACTGCCCGCGTGACCTTGCCGCCCGGCGTCGCCTACCTTGGCAACCCTGTCTTCAGCAGCAACCCGAACAGTGTCGGTACGACACCAGCCCTGAAATTGAATCAGGATGGTTCGCTGCAACTAAGCTGGAGCCTGGGCAACTTGACCCCGGCGCAGTATGCGGCGCCGATTGCCATCACTTTTGATGCGGCAATCCCGTACCGGTATCGCACGGTGACCGACACCATGGCCAAGGATAGTCCGTTTGCCGGGCCAATGTCTGGTGATATCATCGTGCAGGATGCTGCACTTCCTGCTGGCTACGAAGCCACGGGCGTCTACAATCTGGCGCCTACGGCGGACGGCTCCGAGTCAACGCCTGCCGACGACGCACCGGCGACCGTCACTGCGGAATTCATGGCGCTGCACAAGGTGCAACGCCCGCAGTCGTTAGCATTGGCACCGAGGCGACCTATGCCCTCAACTACTATGTATCCGAGTATTACACGGTCACGAATGGTGTGCTGGTCGATGTGCTCCCGGATGGGACAACATATGTCGATGGCAGCGCCAGCATTGCGCCGCGAAGCATTGAAGCCAACACGCCTGCTGCGGGCCAGACCACCATCACCTGGGATTTGCCGCCCGGCGATACGACGCCAGGGAAAGCGGGGGGCATCACCTTCCGCGCCCGTGTCGATGATGTCTATGAGAGTGGAACCTTGGCGGGGCAGCCAGTGGTCTCTGGGGATGTATTGACGAACCAGGTATCCAATGCCGGTGAATGGCAGGATGCAGTGGATACGGTGCGCCTGGGCACACTGACGCCGAACGTCTCGCGCGCTTCAGTCCGGATGCGCATGCCCACTTTTGACAAAGTGGTTCGCGACCCGATCACTTCCGCATGGGGGCGGTCGGCGAACGCGTTTGTGGGCGATACGCTTACCTTCAAGCTGAACTATGCTAGCGCGGCTGACGTCGATGCCAAAGCTATCGTGATCCGGGATTTCTTGCCGCGCGGGATGACCTATGTCGATGGTTCTGCCCAGCATGTGGTGAACGGAAATTTTGCGGACGGTCCGGGATGCACTGCCACGCCGCAAACCCCCTCCACGGGCACGCTGAACGGGCTTCAATACCTGGAATGGCGACTCTGCAATGCCGCACGTGGGGCCACATGGCAAGCAACCATCCAGGCGAAGGTCGGTCCTATGCCGACGATTCAGCCTGGCTGGATTGTGGCGAATTTCGGAAAACTGAGTGGTCAGAATAGCTACGCGGACGCGTATAGCCTGCGGGCGATGGCCAATACGAACTATGTGGCCCCGCGCCTTTTCCTCGACAAGATCGCCGCTCCGTCGAGCAACCTCAAGGCTGGGAGCGTGGTCAACTACACGATCAAGGTCACCAATCTGGGCGGTGCGACTGCATACAACCTGTTGGTGCAGGACACGTTGCCGGTGTCGTTGACGGTTGCCAACGCCGGTGGTTCTGCCACGCCAATCGCCGCGACCTATGGAGCGGTCGCCGGCAACCCTGCCGCGGGCCAGGGTGGTGAGCTGCAGTGGTCGCCCATTGCGTCCCTTGCGCCCGGTCAAGTCGAGACCTTTAAGTACACCGCGACGATTCCCGCGGGCCTGCCGGCGGGCGCCTCGCTGAAAAATCTGGCAAGCGTCAGCTATAACAGCCGGAGTGACAATCAGGGTCATCAGGTGAACTGGAGTGCAACACTTGCCGATGATCAGACGGATGATGCGATCGTCTATATCAAGGGCTTCACCATCGTGAAAAAGGCATTGTCGACCGGCGCCACGATTGGGGATACGGTGCGCTGGGTCATGACCGTGACGGTGCCGAGCGGCGTCAAGGGCTTCTGGCCCGTGGTGGAAGAGAATGATCTGCCGCCTGGTTTTGACTACAAGCCCAATAGCACTGTTATCAAAGGTGCAACTTTGGACAATGCGCATCACGCCGCGAATCCCAAAGATGACGGCATCGCTGACCTGCGCTGGTTCTTTGACAGTATTGACAATTCAGCATCCGGGACCGATAAGACCTTCACGGTGCAATTTGACACGCTGGTGACGGGAGTTAAAGGCAATGCCCCGAGTGTGGTCTATTATCCGAACAATTGGACCACAACGCCGACGACCAATACAGTGCGCGTTTGCTGGTATGACAAGATTACAGGCTAGTACAACACTGGCTATTCATGGGACGGCTTCGAGACGAACAAGATCGATCGGCGCAGTGCTGCCGCCATCTATCCTGTGACGATCCGCCAACCAAACGTGTCGTTGGTCAAAGCCGTCTCCCAGAGTCTGGTGGGGGCAGGCGACGTGATTTCGTACACGTTGGTCATCAAGAATATCGGTAACGATATCGCCCACACCTTTGGCTTCACCGACAAATTGCCGGCAGGCTTATCACTGCTCGGTGTCGACACAGTCGAGATCGCCTATCCGCCGGGCTTCCCGGACCTAAGCGAACCGAGCCGAATTCATGTGACACCGGCGTCAGTGCCCGGCGCAACGCTTGCTTACGCGATCGACCGTATGTATGTTGGTGCGACCGTGAAGATCGTGTACCGCGCCCAGGTGGCCGCCGACATTGCCTCGGACATGGTGCTGACGAATACGGCAAATATCCCGTACTACTATTCCAAACCGGCGACGACGCCGGACACCAATGGCGATGGCCTACCTGACTTGCGCGTCTACACCGGGCCGACGGCGACGGCCGTCGTGCGCACGCCGGAAGGTTCGATTCGCAAGATGGTGCTTGCCGATGAGCTGACCTACGGTTCGACCCTGGTGTACACCATCACAGTCCCGGCGCAACCGATCAATGCCACGATGTACAACGTTGTCGTCACCGATACGATTGACAGCGCCCTCGATGTGGTGGATTGGACGGCTGCCGTCGTCAACCCGAACCAGGTCATTGCCGACCTTGGGACGATTGCCCCCAACGAACAACGGACGGTCGTGGTGACAGTGCAACTCCCGGTGGATAGCACGGTCATGCCCGGCGCCACGGTTGCCAATCGGGCGTGGGTGAAATACGGTGGTGGTGTCAAGGAGTCGAATGAGGTCGTGAACACGATCGTTGCGCCTGCTTTGCTAATTGAGAAGGAAGCGGCGCAGGTAGAGGTCAAAGTTGGCGACCTGCTGGAGTACACGATCACGGTTCGCAACGCCGGCAACGGGCGCGCCGAGAACCTAAGACTGGCCGACGCCCTGCCGGCGGTCATGAATGTCGAACCCGGCACCACGCTGCTGAACGGTGTGGCCTACGCAGATCCGGCAGGTAGCGCCTGGCAATTACCGAACCTGGTGGGCGGCGGCGTGCACACCTTGAGTTTCAAGGCTCGGGTCAATCAAGCGGACCCCGGGGTGCTCTATACCAATACCGCCACTGTGGTTGGGACCGACAGCCGCGGCCAGCCGATCCCGGCAGATAACAGCGTGCGCATTCCCGCCGACGTCGATCCTGACGACAGCGCCGACGCCTGGGTCTTCGGTCCGCTGACGTGGACGCAGGAGAGCACCTATGTCGCCTACGAAGATCTGAAGAACACAGGCTGGAGTGATTGGGATTACAACGATTTCATCGTCAAGATTGACGTCGCGAAGGGCGCTACGCCCGCAGGCGAACTCGCCGTGCTGCGCCTTGGTTACGAGGCCATGGCTCATGGTGGCGCCTTTGATCACCAATTCCTACACAAGTTGCCGGTGTTTGGTAATGGCCGCTATACGCTGAAAATCAACAACGGAGCCGGCTCGCTCGTGTCGCGGACCGCAGGCGTCACCGGTGACGAGCCGACGATAGAGATCTTCAAGCGTACCAAGGTGGCACTGCCGCTGCCGACCAACGTGCCCTATGACCTGAACAAATACCCGTTCAGTAACACGATGCAGCAGCAACCGGGCGCGGTGAAGGGCTATCAAGCTACGCTTCAGGTGGTGTTGGGGCAGCCGGGCGCCAATCCCCTCGATGTGTTGCCCCCGCTGCCCTGGGATCCTTACCTGTACGTCTACCCGACCTTGCAGCAAGTGCATCTGGTCCAACCGGGACATCTGGACAACACGCAGGTCGTGAATAACGCCTTTGATCCGGGCAATCCGATGCTGGGCTTCGATCTGCCCCTGGCGAATGTGTTCAACAGTGAGTGGTACTGGCCACAGGAGTTTCTGGGCATCTGGCGGGTCTATGCAGACTATGTCAACTACTCGATCACGGATGGTTCTCAGTCTACCGACTGGTGGAGCCCGACGAACCCGAACACGAATCTGCAGTATGCGTGGCATGCGACTGCAGGCGCCATGGATGCCATGGGCGTCACCTGGGGAGATGGCGTAAGTTCCCGGTACTACGCCACGCCACTCGTGACGGATCTCGAAAATGATGGTTCCCCAGAGGTCATCGTGGGCAATCTGATTCAGTGGCGTCTGGAGGTTGTGGGCGCCGATGGCAAGGCACGCCAGGGTTGGCCGCAGACGCTGATGGGCGAAGTCAAGGCCGGTGCAACCGCCGCTGATTTGGACGGCGATGGAGTTCAGGAGATCCTGGTTGGCGACATGAAGGGCAATCTCTATGCGTTTCATGCCAACGGTACGCCCGTTGCCGGCTGGCCCATCAAAGCAGGCAGCGGCACGAAAGCTGTATTCCGTGTGTTGTCGAAGCCGGCGGTGGCTAACATTACCGGCGATGGCGCACCTGAAGTGATCGTCGCTTTGTCAGATGGCAAGCTTTATGCGTACACCGCCGCAGGCGCGCTGCTGACCGGATGGCCGGTGACGCTTGGTGATGTTGCCGACCTCTATGGTAGCCATCAGGTGGATAGTTCGCCCACCGTTGCGGACCTTGACGGTGATGGAATGGTCGAAATTGTGGTCGGCTCGTATGACAAGCAGTTGTATGCCTACCATGCCAATGGCGCTCGTGCCTGGGTGTTTGCAACTGGGGATGCCATTCTCGGCACGCCGGCGATTGCGGACATTGACTCTGCGACACCGGGTCTGGAAACCGTGATTGGCTCTGGCGACCGCTTTGTGTACGTGTTAGACAAGGATGGACACCAGTTGTGGAAGCGTCCGACCGGGTGGATTGTGCGCTCGTCGCCACTCGTCGCGGACATCGACAACGATGGTTCGCTTGAGATCGTGATTGGCAGTGACGATCACAAGGTGTACGCCTGGCATCATGACGGTTCACGCGTGGCTAACTGGCCCGTGGCGACGGGCGCGGCCGTTGAGGCGGCGCCTGTATTCGCCGATGTAGATGGGGACGGAGTCAGCGAGATCGTCGTGAGTTCAGACGATACGAATGTCTATGCATGGCGCTCGGATGGTAGCCTGGTGGCAGGTTGGCCGCAGGCGCTCGTCAGCCCGGCCAAGGGCGGTCCCGCCGTAGGCAATCTGGATGGCGATGCGGCCATGGAAATCGTGGTTGCCACCTCAGGCGGCGTTTTGCAGCCCTATGGGGCGCTGTGGACGCCGTGGGGCAGCGCGCCGGTCTTCTTGCCAATCATTGGAAAGTGATTCGATAGACGGTCAATTTGTTCTCTGCAGCAGGCGCAGTTCCATCCAGGACTGAGCCTGCTGCCTTGTTTCCGTATTTTGTCCTGAAATTGCTGCGTCGATTGCCTGTCGTCCACTGTCTTCATTGACGGCATAATGCGGGCAATGGGCTTGGGGAACGAAACACGGATACGAAGTGCCTCGCGCCTGCGAGATAGGAGAGGACAAAGATGCGACAACGGCATGTTCTGGGGGGACTGGTATTGTTCGCCTGCCTGTTCAGTGGTTGGTGTAGTCCTGAACGGGTGTTTGCGAGCTTTCGTGGTGAAGCGGCTGCGCCCATCGCGCGCCCGACTCCGCGTCCAAGCTAACCCTGCCGCCCTCAACGGCTGCGGATGTTGCGGCGACGGTCGAGGTTGCCGGTCAGGTCAGCGCGGGTACGATCACCGTCGGCTCGTTGCGCGGCGCTGCTGAGGTTGCCGTTGGCGAGGGTAGCGTGAGTGGCGATCTGGATATTGACATAACAAATGCATCGCTAGGTGCGTTTTCGCTCGCCGTCCCCGGTTCGGCGCCGGCAAACGCCGACAGCGCCCTGGCTTTAATTCACACCACCTATCCCAGCTTAGGCAACGTTGCGCTTGAACCGGACAATTCAGGCGCCTCCGGCTATGTTTTTGCTGCTTCAACCATGCAGCAAGGGGTGTCGCGCGAGACGCACCAGGTGAATGCTGCGGCCCAGGAAGTGCTTGCAGGCGTAAGTGGTCAGGGATCTGCCCGTGTGGTCTGGGTTGTGATTGGCAACGGAACCTTTGCGACCGCACTGGCGCCGATCAAGCCCTAGCCCCGCACCTTTGCGCACCCAATTGCCATCTGATTATGACCGCCAGGTGGTGCGTGTTGGCCTGTTTTCTGATGCTTTCATGCTGGTTTTGAGGGCATTTCAGGTGGCGGAATTTGCTGTCGGCCTTGTCAGCATCCTGTAAGCAATGCCGTCTTCATTGCATGCTATACTGCCATCCGGGTCACTATTTTAGTGATAGTGACCATTATCTGAAACGGTAGCTGGACATGAGCAGCTTGAAGAGAGATGCGGACGTTATGGCGAACGAACGGTGGATGACAGTAACAGGGGCGATGCTCGGCAATGACGAGCTTGTTGAGATATCGGAGCGGACAGCGCAGCAGGCCGCCGAAGATCTCACGACGGATCGGCGCTTGTACCGGCTGTTTTTGGTCGTTGGGGACGCACTGGTTCTATTTCTAGCGTTCACATTGGCATACTGGCTGCGTTTCCAGGTCGGCATTGCGGTCTCGCCGGAAGTGACGCCCGCAGCCGATGTCTATCTGACGCTGACAACGGAGTTGATTTTTGTTTGGCTGATCATTTTTGCCGTGTTCGGGTTGTATGACTACCACAACTTGCTGGGCGGCACGTCGGAGTATGTACGGGTCTTTAATGCCAGCACGATCGGCATGATGACGGTTGTTCTGATCAGTTTTGTGAACCCAGGTTTTTTGGTTGCCCGTGCCTGGCTGATCATGGCCTGGGTGCTGTCGGTGACGATGGTTTCACTCTATCGGCTGCTGATGCGCCGGTTGGCCTATAAGTCGCGCAAGAATGGGCATTTTGTCACGCCGACAGTGATTGTGGGGACGAATGCTGAAGCCGCCGCACTGGCTGAGCAGTTCAAGGACAAAGTCAGTTCGGGGATGGAGATCATTGGCTTTATCAATTCAGGCGCCGGCGAAGATGTTGTTTCTGCGACTCACGGTTATCCGATGATTGGGCAGTTGGAGCAGGTGGGCGATATTGCGGACCTGGTGGCTCAGAGTGGCGCCAAGGAAGTGATCGTGGTGCCCTCAGCGCTGACGAGTGAACAATTAGTGGGCGTGTCCGAGTACCTTACGGCCATGCCGGGGATCGACATGCGGATTTCTTCCGGTCTGTACGAGGTCTTCACGACGGGGATGCGCGTCACGACGCGCAACTCTGTGCCTCTGATGAGTCTGAACCGGTTGCGCCTGACACGTGCCGAGTCACTGATGAAGGGTGCGCTGGATTATAGCCTGATTCTGCTGGCGATGCCATTGCTGGCGCCGATCTTCATCGTGCTTGCGCTGATGACCAAGTTTGATTCTCCCGGTCCGATCTTCTATCGCCGCCGCGTGATGGGCGTGAACGGTCGCCAGTTTGACGCTTTCAAGTTCCGCACCATGTATGTCAATGGTGATGAACTACTGGCCCAACAGCCGGAGCTGGTCGCCATGCTGAAGCGTGACCACAAATTGAAGGATGATCCGCGTAGCACCCGGATGGGTAAGTTCCTGCGCCGGATGAGCCTGGATGAGTTGCCCCAACTGATCAACGTGCTGTTAGGGGACATGAGCCTGGTTGGTCCCCGCATGATTAGCCCGGCGGAGGCAGAAAAGTACGGCCGGATGAAGAGCAATTTGTTAACGGTGAAGCCGGGCTTAACGGGGTTGTGGCAGGTATCGGGACGTTCCAACCTGTCTTATGAAGAGCGGGTTCGCCTTGACATGTTCTATGTGCGCAACTATAGCATTTGGATGGACATTCAGATTCTGTTCTTTCAGACTTTGCCGGCAGTGATTAAGGGTCGCGGCGCATTCTAAGGGTGAGCAGGTAGGGAAGCTTAGGTGCAATGAAAGCGCTAATCCTGGCGGCGGGGAAGGGAACAAGGCTGAAGTCTTTGACGGCTGACCGTCCGAAGCCGATGTTGCCTGTGGGTGATGAACCGCTGCTTGCGCATCATGTGCGCCGTTTACGGGATGCGGGCGTCGAAGAAATTGCGATTAACTTGCATCATGCGGCAGATGTCATCACGGATTACTTTGGGGATGGTAGCCGGTTCGGGGTCCGTCTGGTCTATTCGTACGAACCCGAACTGATGGGGACGGCGGGTGCAGCCAAGATCCTGGAGTCATTTCTAGATACGACTTACTTTGTTGTCTATGGTGATGTCTTCACGAACATCGGTCTGGTGGAACTGGCGCAGTTTCACGCTGATCACAAGCAGCAGCGTGTTGCGCCGATGGCCTTGACGATGTCGTTGTATCGTGTGCCGAATCCAACGGAATGTGGCCTGGTCGAGGTGGATTCGACCGGACGTGTGACCCGTTTTGTTGAGAAGCCACCGGCTGATCAGGTCTTTACGGATCTGGCAAACGCCGGCATTCTCGTGTGTGACCCGGCGGTGATGGCCATCACACCGGCTGCGACGGTGTTTGATTTTGGCCGTGATTTGATACCGCTGATGCTTGAGCAGGGCGGTGCTGTGTTTGGAAAAGCAATCACGGACGAAGAGTATGTGATCGACATTGGAACGCCCGCCGGCTTTGAGCGGGCGCAAACCCTGGCAAACGGTCAGCGTTTGCCGGTGTAGCCCGGGGATGCTGCCTTGCGGACCTTCCCCAGGTTGGTTCTTGCAAAGGCAGGTGGATAGCGCCCGGGTCTCCTCGTAACTGACCTCAATGCGACTTTCCCTTGCTGCGCTCGTTTTTTATGACATTGGTGCGCGCCTAAGGAACAGACCATGATTATTACACAGACGCCACTCCGGATCAGCTTTTTTGGTGGGGGCACGGACTTTCGTGAATTTTACGACCAGGAACCGGGTTGGGTGCTTAGTTCGACCATTGACAAGTACATCTTTGTGATTATCAAAGAGCGTTATGATGATAAGATTCGCGTCGGCTATACCAAGACGGAACTTGTTGACGAGATCGATGAGTTAGAACATACATTGGTGCGTGAGTGCCTGCGCCGGACCGGCATCACCAAGCGCATCGAGATTTCGACGATGGCCGACATCCCATCCGAAGGTTCGGGGCTTGGTTCCTCAAGTACGCTGACAGTTGGGTTGCTCAATGCGATGTATACCTACCTCGGCACGCCCAAGGATTACGCAACCCTGGCGCGCGAGGCCTGCGAAATCGAGATCGACATCCTGGGTAAGCCGAATGGCAAACAGGATCAGTACATTGCGGCCTATGGCGGCCAGCGCTTCATCCGGTTCTGCAAGGATGAAGTCGTCGAGGTGGAGCCCATGGTGATCGATACCCGTATTGCGCGGCGTCTGAACCAGAACTTGATGCTGTTTTACACGAATGTGCCGCGCAAAGCGGAGAGCGTTCTCACTGAGCAGCGCCAGAATGTGGGCGACAGAATGCATGTGCTGCGTGAGTTGAAGGAATTGGCGCTACGCGGTCGCGTTTATTTGCATGAAGGGTTGCTGGATGACTTTGGGCGGTTGATGCACGAAGGTTGGGTGCTAAAAAAGCAGTTGGCCAGCAAGATCAGTTCATCAACGATTGACCAGCTCTATTCCACTGCGATCGATGCAGGTGCGCTCGGCGGCAAGATCACGGGGGCCGGCGGTGGTGGTTTCCTGATGCTGTACTGTCCACGCGACAAGCAGGAAGCGGTCCGTGATGCGCTGGACCATCTGCCCGAGCTTTCGTTCCACCTGGAGCGTGACGGTACGAAGGTGATCTTCAACTACCGGCGCTAGGGGGTCACTCTTATGTGGCCATGTTGTCTTTTGTGATGTTGTGTTTAGAAAGTCGTAGGAGAACGATGCAGACCGGACCTTATCCCTATCAAGACTATGTTGCTGGACTCAAGCAGGCGCTGGATCTTTTGCCTTTTCAGGTGATCGATCACGTGGTGGAGTTGCTTGATCAGGCGCGCCGCGAGGGCCGTCAGGTGTTTGTGTTTGGGAACGGGGGCAGTGCGTCGACAGCCACCCATATGGCGTGTGATCTGGGCAAGAACACCATTGTGCCTGGGATGCCGCGCTTGCGCGTACTTTCGCTCAATGACAATGTGGCGTTGTTCTCTGCGCTGTCGAATGACTGTGGCTATGAGAACGTCTTTGCTGAGCAACTATCGAGTCTTGTCCAGCGTGGTGACATTGTCGTTGCTATTTCTGCGAGCGGCAACTCCCCGAATGTTTTGAAAGCGATCGCACTCGCCAAAGACTATGGTGCGATCACGGTCGGCATGAGTGGTTACAACGGCGGTAAGCTTGCCAAGATGGTCGATCACCCGATTGTCGTGCAGAATCACTGTATCGAACAAATCGAGGATATCCATCTGATGGTAGAACATATGATGACCTCGGCGCTACGGCAGCGCGCCCAGGTGCTTGCATTTGCGTCGAACTAGTGATGTCACAGCCCGTGTGGCAAGCACTCTTTCTTGATCGTGATGGCACACTCAATGAGGAGCGTGCCGATTACGTGAAAAATTGGTCAGAGTTTGTCTGGCTGCCGGGGGCGCTCCATGCCCTTGCTGAACTGGCCGGGTATGGAGCGCCCATCATCCTGATCACCAATCAATCCGTCATCGGGCGTGGTATAATCACAGAAGCTGAGGTGCAGACGCTGCATACTCAGATGCTTGATGTGATCGGTGAGGCCGGCGGGCGCATCGATGGGATCTTCATTTGCCCGCACCCGCCGGATGCGGGATGTGACTGCCGCAAGCCGCAGCCCGGTCTTTTGCTGCAAGCTGCTGCTGCCTTTGGTCTCGACCTGCGGCGCTGCTTGTTTATCGGTGACACCATGACCGACTTTCAGGCAGCGCAAGCGGCCGGTTGTCCCTGCGTGCTGGTAAGGACCGGGCGTCAGGGTGCGCAGCTTGACGCTGCGTTAGGCGTTGATGGCCGCCGCATCATCTTTGACGATCTGGCGGCAGCGACCAGGTACATCATGGGTGCCCGTGAATGAGTGATTGTTGCTGATGACAAGTGATTTTGAAGAGCTCGGTCCCAAGGGCTGTCCATATCTTGGTTTAGAAGAAGATCGCACGGTGATGCTGCTTGATCCATCGCCGCTGCATCGTTGTTTTGCAAATCCCAGTGACATTCAAGCCCCAACCGTCCAGCATCAATCCGGTTTTTGCCTGACCGAAACACACGTGGGATGCCCACTGTATCAGCGGGCTAAACCACAGGCATTGAGTGCAAAGGCGAAGGGGAATGGGCGGGGTGGCCGGCCAAACGCCGAAAATAGCCGTTCTGGCGCCTATGTGGCTGCCGGGGCATTGGGACTATTGTTGGTCTTGGGTGGTGGTTGGCTTGCGCTGCAATTTTTTCGGCGGTCGAAACGAGGCGCCGCCGGCTCCGGCGTTGGTGCTGAGCCCGCAGCCGGCGGCAACCAACACGGAGTCCGCGCCTGGAACCCTGGTAAGTACGCCCGCGGCGGAAAACGTGGTAGCGACTATTGCGCCGCCGGCCACGGCGACAACAAGCACGGTCACCGCGGCGGTGAATGAGCCCGCCACGGCGACATCTGAAGCAACAGCCGTGTCGCTTTATGGATTTGTCACCCCGACGCCGATTGCGGGCGCCCAAGAGACGGAATTCCGGCCCGGCACGGGCGACGTTGGGTGGTGGACAGATGGACCGGACGGGCAGATTAATCTGAATGATTCGTATCTGTATGCTGGGGCGCTTGACGGGCAGAACTACCTGGCAGCCGCGCGTTTCGACCTCAAACGTATCCCCCGGGGAACGCCGATTCTCGGGGGTGAACTGCGGTTGACAGGTTTGCGCGCTGATCAATTTGATCCAAATGCGGGTGGCACCTGGCTCGTGCAACTGCTTGGCCAGAGTGAACTGAGCACGCTGGGCGGGGCCAACTTCATGATGATCTATAGCGCGCCTGCGTCGGTGACCTTGCTGCCCCAGTTGACGTCGGCAGAGGTGAGCGTGGGTGGCGTGAATCGGTGGGTGTTTGATGCGAATACCCTACAATGGATTGAGCAGCAACGGTTGAACGGCGCCGATACCATTGTTGCGCGGATCGTTGGGGCGACAAACCCAGGTGGTCAGAGTTTGTTTGGCTGGGACAGCGGGATTGGCCCGACAAGTGCCGGTGATGGTCCTGTTTTGGCGCTTTCATTGGGTCCGGCGCCGACTGAAACGCCTCCCGCTCCCGACTCGTGACTTCATTGTGGCAACGTTCACACCGGCGCCAGAAAATGCGCTCACCGTGGTGGCGCAGCAGGCTACGGCGACTGCAGGCGCTGCCATTGCCGGCACCAATACGCCGGTGCCCTATTTCGTAACGCCGACACCTTTTCCGCAGAATCTCGCTACCGTCCAGGCCGCTGCTGCCATTCAGCAATTGCCGGCTGTGGTCGTTGATACACCGACGCCGGCCAGTCCAGCCACCGCCACGGCAAATGCGGACTATGCCACGGCAGTTGCCTTGACGACCGGCACATTTACGCCGGTGCCAACCGGTTATGTGACCCCGGTGCGTATTTTGCCTTCACCGCCACCGGAGAACATGCTCACCGCGGTGGCGCGCAACGAAGAAGCGACTGCGGTCGCCGCGAGCGGCGGCCCGACGACGACCCCGTTGCCTTACAATGCGGTCATTGCGCAATATGTTGAGGCAACCTTGACGCCACAGAACCTGGCGACTGCCGCAGTGCTGGCGCGCGAGGCGACTGCACAGGCGGCATTACAGGGCACCGCCACGCCGACACCCTGGGAGTGGTATGTGATCACCCCAACGCCGGTGCCGCAGGCGACCGCCACACCAACCTTGCCGATCTTTATTGCTGAGGCTGATTTCACGCCAACACCGACGCCGCTGCCTGGAAGCACCGAGGTGGCGCCAGCCGTGTTGCCGCCGGAATTCACCAACAAGATCTTCTTTAGGACGAATCGCACCGGTTCTGAAGAAGTCTTTGTGCTGGATCCGGCAACGAGCAGTGTCGGCAAGATCACGCGGGACTGGGTCTACCCATTGGCAACGCAGCAACTGGCGTTGTCGCCCGATGGGACGAAGATCGCAGTTGTGAAGCCCGATAACAATGGCATCCTACAGATCTACGTCCGGTCGCTGCAGTACAATACGGATACGCAACTCACCGCGTTCAGTCGTGACAGCTATGACCCGACGTGGTCACCGACCGGCGAATGGATTGCGTTTGTAAGTACAGATCCGGGGAACGACGAGATCTACCGGGTGTCAGTGGACGGAAAGATCGTGCAGCGGTTGACGACGAACAGTTTTGAGTGGGATAAGCATCCCACCTGGTCGCCGGATGGCGCACAGATTGTTTTTTATTCGAATCGCGACACGGGTAGACGCCAATTGTGGATCATGGATGCGGATGGTGGCAATCAGCGTAATCTGACGGCCGATGAATATGAAAACTGGGAACCAGTGTGGACAAATTAGCCTGGGCGATGATTTAAGGGTGCTATGACAAAGAAAGAAATCCTCGAATATCTGGCTCCGATCCGGCGATGGTGGTGGCTCATCTTGGGCGCCGCATTGATCTCTGCTGCGTCCAGCTACTTGTACCTGCGGACGCAGCCGGTGCTGTATCAGTCTCGGACCACGGTGATGGTTGGCAGCCCAATTCAGGATCCCAATCCAAGCAACAACCAATTTTATCTCACGCAGGTGCTGGCCCGCATCTACGCCGACCTGGCGGGCCGGAGTGCGGTGCGTGAAGCGGCCAAGGAAGCACTGGGTTTGGAATGGTTGCCGGAATATTCGGTCTACGCCCTGCCAGATTCACAGGTCATCGAGATGGTGGTCACGGATGTTGATCCCTCCCGGGCGCAAAGCGTCGCGGTGGAGTTGGTCAACCAACTGGTGCGGTTGAGTCCATCGGGAGGAGAAGAAGTGGAGCGCCAGAATTTCGTAAAGCAGCAGCTTTCGAGTCTGGAACAGAGCATCACCGATACCCAAGATGAGCGGACGCGGATAGATGATGAGTTGGCAAAAGCGCTGAGTGCACGTGAGATTCGGGCGATCCAAGATCAGAGCCGTGCCCTGGATGACAAATTGCGCGTGCTCCAGGCAAACTATGCTGCCCTGCTCACCAGTTCGGGTTCGAGTGCATTAAACACAATTCATGTCCTTGAACCCGCGTCACTGCCGGCCACGCCGGTGAATTCGCGCGCAATGTTGACCGTCCTGCTTGCAGCAGTGATTGGCGCGGCATTCGCCACGGCTGGCGCCTATGTGCTTGAGTTCATGGATGACACTCTGGCCAAAGTAGAGCAGGTTGAAAAACTGGGGCTGACGGCGCTCACTTCGGTGCCAACCATTCCGGATGGTGAACCGCCGACCAAACTGGTGATGGTCAGTAATCGCTATTCATCTTCGGCGGAGGCGTATCGCGTCCTCCGGACCAATCTCCAATTTGCTTCGATCGATCGCCACCTCGGTGTCATGCAGATTACGAGTCCCAGTGTGGGGGAAGGCAAGTCATTGACCGCTGCCAATCTATCGCTTGCCTTGGCCCAATTGGGGCAGCAAGTGATCCTCATTGACGCGGATTTGCACCAGCCGACCCAGCATCGCTATTTCCAACTGGTCAACAATGTGGGCGTCACCACGGCGCTGTTGGGTAATCTGGATCTGGTCGAGAAAATGCTGAAGCCGACAAGTGTCCCCACCTTGCGGGTGCTGCCTTCCGGTCCGCTCCCGCCCAATCCCGCCGAACTTTTGGGGTCGCGGCGGATGGAGGAACTCATCGGCGTGCTCCGGACGAAGGCAGACATCGTGGTCATCGATAGTCCCCCGGTCACCGTGATCTCCGATGCCGCGGTGCTTGCCACGCGAGTTGACGGGGTGCTGCTTGTGCTACGGTCGGGCAAGACGCGCGCCTCGAAGCCGCAAAAGAATGCGTTGGATGCGTTGAAGCAGGTGCTGCAGCTCAGGGATGAATTTTCGGACATGTCGTGTGAGTGGCTCGTCTTTCAGGGGATGAGCCACTTCTGTTTTCTTGTGATCTGCCTACCCTACGCGTTAGGCGTAAGCACCCCATCGTTCCGGTTGTCGGCTTTGCGGCTGGTCAAGAGCGAATGCCGGATCGGCACTTCCTGCAAGTCGGCAGGTAAGCGGTCCTCGCTTGAACCAGCACAAGCCGCGATCACCGTCACGGTGGCGATGGCAGACATCAGAAATAAAACTACGGCAGCGAGCAGAATAGGCAACATTTTGACAATTCCGCAAATATAACGACAACATGATCAAGCGCGAAGAAGGGAGCGACGGACGATTTGCGTGCCGCGTGAGGCATCGCAAGGGCATGGATTGGGACGCCGACGACGTCACCGCCCTTTGGCCTGCCCGCAGTATACTCTGCTTTAAGCTAAATGTAAAGTGGCTTTTTAACCTACCTTTAACCAGTTATTTGACGCAGGTGCGTACGTCATATGTGGGTGCATACTATTGGCGACGCCATTTGTCAGCGAATTGTAATCGCAGCCTACAGAAGGCTCTGCTACACTAGGTGCGCCGGGAATGGCCGGTTTGAAAGATGATTGTGTAAGGAGTGAAGAAGTCGTGGGTCGCATGGACGTTCCTGAATCGAAGGGTGGCGGCTTACGGCTTTATATTGACCGGCAGGCCAGTTCCGTCGGACGCTATTGGTTGGAACAACTGCTCTTCGCTCTTTTCAGTTGGATCCCAACGGTCATTGGCATTGGGGTCCGTGCAATTGCTTATCGATTGATTTTACGGATGGACGGTATTGCAGCCATTGAAGCTGGTGTGCGGATCCGTTTTGCCGACCGTGTTCATCCTTGGGCGCAATGTTTACCTGGATCAGGGTGTCTATTTGCATGCATGCCCGGATGGGATTGATATCGGCGACAACAGCTTTGTGATGCATGGTTCGGTTTTGCATGTTTACAATTTTCGTAAGCTTCCCCACGCGTTCATACGCATCGGGAGCAATAGCTTGATTGGCGAATACAACGTTCTGCGCGGTCAGGGCGGGATCGCGATTGGTGACCGGGTCTACACTGCGCCCCAGGTGCAATTGTTGGCAGTCAACCATATCTATGATGATCCGGCACGGCCGATGGTCGAGCAAGGTATCACCGCCGACGGAATCGTTGTTGAAGATGACGTTTGATTGGAGCAGGTGCCATCATAACAGATGGCGTACGGATCGAGGGGCAGTCGTGGCTGCCGGCGCGGTCGTTACGCAGGGATGTGGCGCCACACACAGTCGTTGGTGGCGTTCCGGCGCGCGTGCTCAAGTCAATTGGTCAGGATCGCCAGCCGGATAAGACCTCGAAGCGAGGTGCGGTGGTGCACTACTGATCGCTTGCGTCGATGTTGGCAGTGCGTGGGGTTGAAATCCAGCCCGTAGAACAAAAGTAGGATGAAGGAAGGTTTGCATGACGATGCTAAGCATTGTGATCCCGGCGTACAATGAGGAAGACGGCATACTGGATATTATGACGCGCGTGCTGGCTGTTCGCCCGGCGCTCAAGGATGCGGGTGTTGATGAGATGGAACTGATCGTTGTCGACGATGGTTCCAAGGATCGGACTGCTGAACTTGTATTGGCGCAGCCTGATGTGAAACTCGTGCAACACAAGAACAACGGCGGCTATGGCGCGGCGCTGAAGACCGGTTTTGCGGCTGCACAGGGCGAGTGGATTGGTTTTCTCGATGCTGACGGCACTTATCCGCCGGAGTACTTTCCCAAGCTCTATGCCGCCGGCGTGCAGCAAGGCGCTGACATCGTGATCGGTTCGCGGATGGCAGGGGAAAAGAGCGAGATGCCAAAAGTGCGGCGTCTTGGCAATCTGATCTTTGCGCGCCTGGTCAACATTATCAGTGCTTCCAACATCACGGACTCCGCCAGCGGCATGCGTATTTTTAAGCGCGATGTTTTGGCGAAGCTGTATCCACTGCCAGATGGACTTAACCTGACCCCCGTGATGAGCACAAGGGCGCTGCATGAGCAGGTGAAGATGGTGGAAGTGGCCATTCCCTACAGTGAGCGCGTCGGCCGTTCGAAGTTGAGTGTAGTCCGCGACGGCTATCGCTTTGGCCAGTCGATTGTGTGGACCGCGCTTTCCTATAATCCGGCGCGCTTGCTGGGAATCATCGGCCTGGCATCCCTGGTAATTGCAGCGATTGTCGCCGTGGTCGTTGTCATTGCGCGGCTGCAGGGGGTGACGTCCATCAGTTCGATCGGGGCATGGGCGCTATTTGCGGCGCTTGTGTTGGCTGTGGCCGGTGTCAGTGTCCTGACGCTTGGGGTCAGCTTTAACTATTTTGTCGCCCTGTTCCACAAGACGCCGGTGCGTCAGGGGTTCTTTGGACGCCCCATCTTTCCCGGGCTCGAGCAGCATTTCGGCTGGTTTGGCCTGGCCTCGTTGGTTTTGGGCGTGATCGTGGCTGTCGCTTCATTCTTGTTTGCCCTGAGCGGAGGCACCGTCTCGCAACTCTGGGTTTATTATCTGGCGAGTGCCAGTTTTGCCCTGATTGGAATCCAGCTCATGATCGCCTGGGTGCAAATGCAGGTATTTGATTCATTGCGGATTCGCGATGAACTCGCGGCTGACGATCTTCGCGGCAAGGAGACGATGGCCGAGCCTCGTTTGTCTGCCGGCCATGATTTCAAGGCGGATTCGTTGCAAGTGCGTGTGCCCTAACGGCGCGCCGGAATGTAGATGAGGCGGACCGGTGCGCACCGTAGGAATGGTGCGCCGGTTCAAGTAAGCTGTTTGTGCCCTTGCAGGGGATCGCACAGCAGCGCAACGTGTGGCTCAAGGAGAAATTAATCCAGATGGCAGAAAATCGTGAACAAGTAACTGATACTGAGAAGATCCCGAACATCGAGCTGTTTCCGTCGATCAAGGATAACCTCGGCACGCGCAGAATCCCGCCGGTGCGCCCGTCAAGTTTTCCTGATGCCGGCGCAAGTGTTCAGACTTTGACTTCATCGACGCGCCCGGTAGGCACAGTGGACGTCCTGCTGGTGAATCCGCCGACGCCAGATGGCGCCATCTGGATCCGCAGCCAGCACCGCGCCGGCCGCCGCAGTCGCGAGAATATGATCTGGCCGCAGGTCAGTTTGGTGCAGATGGCGGCAATTCTGATGCCTGACTATACAGTGGAAGTGATCGATTGTGTGGCGGCGCGCATGGGTTGGGATGAGTTCTCGAAGATACTGGAGGAGAAGCGCCCAAAGTACTACCTGACGCAGGTAACCGCACCCACGCTGCGCAACGACATGTATGGCTGCTTCCTGGCCAAGTCGGTCGGCGCAAAGACAATGGCGATGGGCACCCACGTGACGCCGATGACGCTCGAGACGATGCGTCCGTTCCCGGCGCTGGACTTTGTGCTGCGCGGCGAACCTGAAATGACGCTGCGCGAACTGATTGATCGGCTTGAAGGCAAGACGCCAAGCAACCCGAAGGTGGCGAAAATGCTGGCAGAGACGAGCAAGGCGCAGGTGCGGAGAGTCGGCACTCAGGAAGTCGCCGATCAATTCCCCGTGGCTGACGGGGAACCCTATGCCAGTATTTTGGGGTTGGCGTGGCGCCAGGGTGACGATATCGTGATCAACCCTGATCGGCCCTTTATTCCGCATCTGGATGATCTGCCGATCCCACGCCACGAATTGCTGCCGCTTGATAAGCAGCGCATGCCGATGATCAAAGGCCCATTCACCTTTATTGTGACGAGTCGTGGTTGCCCTGCCGGCTGCAAGTATTGCATCAAACACGTGTCATATCAGAACAGCGTGCGGGTCCGTTCCGCAGAGAATATCGTTGAAGAAATCGAGTATTTGAATAAACTCGGCATCTACAACGTGCACATGTATGCGGATCTGTTCACGGTCAATCGCGAACAGGTGATGGACCTATGTCGCTTGCTGATTGCGAAGAATATCAAGATCAAATGGACCTGCAACAGCCGTGTTGACTACGTGGATGAAGAACTGCTGACCATGATGGGAAAGGCCGGCTGCTGGTTTATTTCTTGGGGCATTGAGAGTTCCAATGAAATGATCTTGAAGCGGAGCGCAAGGGCTACAAGAAGGAGCAGGCGTTTAAGGCGCTGCAGTGGGCGCACAATGCCGGCATCAAGAACTGGGGCTATTTCATCATCGGTCTCCCAGGCGAGACTGAAGAGACGATCCAGGAAACCATTGAGTATGCGAAGCAACTGCCGCTCGATATTGCGCTCTTCCATATCGCAGCTCCCTATCCTGGCACACCGTTCTTCTACGACGTCGTGGAAAACAACTGGTTCCGCCCTGGGACAAAATGGGAAGAGGTCGACATGGATCAATCGACCGTGCTCGACTATGAGAACCTGACTGCCGAGCGGCTGGAATACTGGCAGAAGCGTGCAACCCGCGAGTGGTCGATTCGCCCCGGACCGATGTGGACGTTTGCCAAAGGCCTGAACACCTGGGAAGGTGCGAAGAGTGCGATGAACGTTGGTTGGCAGATGCTGCAGTTCTCACGCACTTAAGGGGTGTAGGGGCGGACAGGTGGTCTGTGGCCGGTTGACGCCGGTAGTGCACACAATCAAATATGCATTGGTAACGATGCCGGGCACTGGCGAAGATGCGGCTGATCGGGTACGATCAGGTTGCCAGTGCCCGGCATTGTGTGACCGGCCAATGCCAGAGCGTGGACGTGTTGTACTGCAAGACCGTGATCGAAGCGGATGAGACTGTGCGCCGGTGGAATGGCCATAAACGAGCCGGGAATGAATTCAACAGAATCTTATGTGCGGCCAGCGCCGCGCGCAAAACTGGGTCAGCGCGGCGTCGCCACCGATCATGCCGCCCTGGCGCTAGCGATTTCTTCGACCGCGATTTTTGTGCTGTCGGCCCTGCTGGCCTTCTTGATTGCCCATGATCAACTGGTTGCGCGGTCAAAACTGACCCTGATGATGGTCGGACTGCTCTTGCCGCTGGCGTTTGCGGTCTTTGCAAGGGATCGCTGGGAGACTGCGTTGGCCACCGTCGCCGTTGCTTGTGGTTTTGGCGCCGGGATGATCGGTTTTACGGATATTATCCTGCGCATTGGGGGCGACACCGGTTCGGCTGCTGGGAGTCTGGTGGAGTTGCTGCCGCTGGCGGGCATCGGCTTGATTTGGGCCTGGGCGCGGCGGGCGTGGGCCTTGTTTGCGGCGCTGATCGCGTGTGCGCTCCTGGGGCTCGTTGCCCTGTTCATGAGCGGCGAAAATTCGGCCTGGATCGGCTTTGTGGGGGGTGTTTTGCTGGGTATGGTGCTGTACTGGCACTTCACGGTGGAGCGGTATCGAAATGTGCTCTACTTGATTGAGGCCATCCTTGTGGGGCTGTTCATTCTAGCACTGGTCGCCTATCTATTGCTGCTATTGGCGCCTGAATCGGCGTATGCGCGTGTGGTGAGCAACCTGCCGCCCTTCTATCAGAATCGCTTAATTCTTTGGCGCAGTGCGCTGCCCGGTATTCAGGACTATGTCTATACCGGGAGTGGGCTCGGAAATGCGGCGATGGTGTTATCGAGTTACGTCTATCTGTTGCACGTGCCGTACGTTTTTCATGTCCATAACCTGTATCTGGAAATCTTCCTTGAGCAGGGTGTTGCTGGGCTTGTGGGTTTTCTCGGGATGTTGGTTGCGAGTTTGTGGTCAGTCGTGATCACGCTTCGGCAGGGAAACCCTCGCTACCAACGGTATGCAGTTTGCATCGGCATTTCGCTGTTTTCATTGGCAATTGCCGGATTGTTTTAATCAGATGTGTACGCCGGGCAACTGGCCGCCCTCCTGTTCCTGCCTTTTGGTTTCGCGTGGGTCTTGGGTGAGCACGCAGTGGTGCAGCGGACGGTGCGCGAACCGTGGACACGGAAGGTGCGAGCACGTGAATTGGCCGTTGGATTGGTGCCGATTGCAATTCTACTGGTGATTGCAGTGCTGCCTGGGTCGCGGGCGCAATGGTTCGCAAACCTGGGTGCGGTTTCCCAGGCGCGCGCCGAACTCGGCCAGTTCCGGTGGCCACTCTGGCAGATTCAGGACGAACTACGGCGTGACGAGAAGATCGATCTATCACAGGCCGAGGGCTTTTACAATCGTGCTTTGGCGGCCAACCCGGACAATGTCACGGCGCTGCGTAGACTTGGCCAGATCGCGGTGTCACGCGGGGACTGGCAACTTGCGCAAAGCCATCTTGAGCATGGCTATTCGTTGGAGCAGGAACAGAATGGCATTCGTCAGTTGCTCGGCGAGGTCTATGCGGTGACGGGGAGGCTCGATGCGGCGGCAACGTTGTGGGGCACGGTGGACAATCGCCAACAGCAGCTGCAAGCACGGCAATGGTGGTATTCTTATATCAATGATCCGGCTGCAGCCGCCAATGTGCAGGCTGCGCTTGAAGCGTCCGAAAAGTAGGAGTTATGAGCGAACAATTGTCCCAGGCCTGGTGGTTGATCCTGATATCGGTGGCATCCGGGGTTGCAGGTCAGACCTGTCTGAAACTTGGTCTCACGGGGGACCGCGGTGGCAGCGCTGATCAGGGACTGATGGGGTTGGTGATGGTTATCATCACGTCGCCACTCGTTCTCTTGGGGTTACTCTTATATGGCATCGGCGCCTTGTCCTGGATCGCGGTATTGCGGCGCATGGACCTGAGCTATGCATACCCGTTTTTGGCGTTGAATTTCATTTTGATTGCCCTTGTCTCACGGTTTTTCCTGGGTGAATCCATTCCGCCGATGCGGTGGGTGGGCATTGGCGCCATCGTGGCCGGCATCCTGGTGATTGCCTACACAGGCGCCCCAAAGTAGTTTGGCGGTATGACACGGAGGGCAGTGGTTCTGTCGATGGGAATGCAAGTGCGCATCCGGCTTGCTTCAGCTAGTTTAATGGTGGTGCTCGCGGCAGTCGTGGCGCTTGCAACCGTACAAGTCGCATTGGGCGCACTGAACTGGGATCCGGCGCGACCGATCCCGGGCTTTCTTGCGCGCACCCTGCCGCCAATCATGATTGCCGACGACAACCGTACGGTGCACGCCTTTGCATCGCAGTTTGTGGGCGATGGGGACGACGAAGAGGATTATGTTGAGCGGGTCATCGTCTATCGCCAGTGGACGCTGGCTGATGGGTGGAGCGATTTGAACGATATTGTCATCAGCCCGCTCAAGGCGCAGGCGCGGGTCAAGGCGGTTCACCTGGACGATTCAGGGTTCTTCCATCTGATCTTCTATGGTGGCGACGAACAAGAAGCCAATCTTTACTATACCTTTGCGCCTGCTGCCCTGGCCGGTAATGCACATGCGTGGAGTGAGCCAGTCGCGATCGGCCCGTCGCCGATTACCCCCGATGTTGCCGGACTCGTTGGTGATGGCAAAGGTAACATGGTGATGGTGTACAGCGGCAACCTTGGTGAAGGCAACACCTTGTACGCCGTATATTCGTTTGACGAAGGGGTTAGTTGGACAGCGCCAGAGCGCGTCTTTTCCACCTTCACGTCGACCGAGAAGGCATTTGACTTTCAACTCAGTTACGGAGACTCGGGCGCCGTCCACATGGTCTGGAATGTCACCGACAAGACCGGTAAAAACGTGTCGGGCTATTACGCAAGACTTGACCAGTTGACGCCGGAGGGCGAGTGGAGTGAAGCTGTGTCATTGGCGCCATCTGTCCAGCTGGGTGTCGCCATCCCTGCGGTGACGGAATATGATGGCGAAGTGTTTGTCATGTACAACAATGGTCTGGGGGAATCGGCGGCGCCAGTGCAGTGGTTCCAGCGTTCATCAGATGGTGGCAAGACTTGGAGTGAGCCGATTCGGCCATTTCCAAATCACATTGGGCGTAATGGTTCGATCTCTTTTGTCAGGGATGGCAGTGGCACGCTGCACGTGTTTTTCGGGCAACGTATTCCGAGCGGTGGTGACAACAAAAAGTACGTGCGTGATATGTGGCATGCTACGTGGCGGGGTGGCTCATGGGGGGCCGCTGGAACCGGTCGTGTCGGGCAATCCGCGGGATGACTTCGATCCTTACGATGCGAATGCTGTCGTGAGTCAGGGAAACGTCATCTTGACCACCTGGCGGACGGACCCAGGGCGCCCTGTGAACGGTGTCTTCTACTCCGTTGCGGAGGTTGACGCACCGGAAAGCACGGTGGTGCTGTTGCCGGTGCCAACGCCCACGCCAACGCCGCCGCGCACACGATCGCAGCCGACCGCAGCAAGCGACATATTGGTGTTGCCTGCAACACCGGCAGTTGCTGCGCCTGGCGAACTCAATCCATCTCAACCATTAGAAAATCCTGGCAATCCCGGTGCGCCGCTCGTGGTGGGGGTGGCGCCTGCGGTGGTGATCACGGCTGGATTTTTGCTCGTCGCCTATGTCTGGCGGCGTCGAAGTTAGTATCTCGAGGGGAATTGTTCGATGACTGCGACAGTACATTTCGAAAACGTTTCCAAGCTTTACAACCTTGGTCTGACGCGCACCAGTCTCCCGACCATGGCGTCGAACTGGATCCGTCAGAAGGTAAAAGGTGGTCCGCCGCCGGCGTCCACCAAGCGGGATTTCTGGGCATTGCGGGATGTAAGTTTCGACCTGGAGCAAGGGCAATCGCTTGCACTGGTTGGGCCTAACGGCGCCGGCAAGACGACGATTCTAAAGTTGCTGGCAAAGATCACCAAGCCAACTTCGGGATCGCTCTGGTCGACCGGGCAACTTTCGGCCCTGATTGAGCTTGGCGCCGGGTTTCACCCTGACCTCACCGGTCGGGAGAACATATATCTAAATGGCACCATCCTGGGATTGAGCCGGCGCCAGGTCCAGGAGCGGTTCGACGAGATCGTGGCTTTCTCCGAACTCGAAGGGTTTATCGACACACCTGTGAAGCGCTATTCGTCAGGCATGGTGGTGCGCCTCGGTTTTGCGGTTGCCTCGTGTATCGAGCAAGAGGTGCTACTTGTGGATGAGGTCCTTGCTGTCGGTGATGTATCCTTCCAACAGAAGTGCCTGAACCGGATCCATCAGCTTATCAAAGGCGGAACGACCATCATCTTCGTTTCGCACAACTTCTATTTGGTGCAGGCTGTGTGCAACATGGCCGTCTATATCGATCACGGTCAGATCAGGCATTTCGGCTCCACCAACGATGTCATAGAAATGTATGAGCGTGACCTGCATGTCCAACGTGCCGACAAATTTGAAGGCAAGCAACAGAAGCAGTTTGTGGGCACTGACATCGAGGTGACGAAGGTGGAGATGGTCGGGATGGACGGTGAGCGTGCGCAGGTGTACCAGAACCGGCAGCCGGCCCAGATCAAGATTCACTACACTGCGTTTCGCGACATGGGACCGCTGAGCCTCTCGGTGCATGTCACTCGTTCGGATGGTGTGACGGCGTGCCAGCTTCGCACGAAGCTCGACGATGTGCAGTTTTCATTTGCGCGTGGGAGCGGTGTCGTGACGGTGGCACTGGAACCGCTGCAGTTGGTGACCGGCTCGTACTATGTAGAAGGAAGCATCCTCAACGAGAGCGATTCCATGGAGATTTACTCCCGGTTCTCTGAATGGTTCAGTGTACAGGGACGTGGTTTTAGTTACGAGGACAGCGGCGGCGTTTACGAACCGATTGCTCGGTGGAGCCATGTGACCCAGCCGGAAGCTGCACTCCCTGCGCCAGCCGACACTGTGAGCGAGCAGTTAAATCAGGAGAAAGTTGCGCTATGAGTGCGATGACATATACGCGGGATTTATATCAGGCGCGTGAACTGCTATGGGCATGGACGAGCCGGAATCTCCGCGCGCGTTATCAACAGTCAATTTTGGGCTGGTTGTGGGCGATTGTGCAACCGGTGGCACAGGTGCTGATTTTCAGCATTATCTTCACGCGGTTCGTGCCGGTGGATACCGGGGGATTCCGTATCCTGTCTTTTCGTATGTGGCCGTGATTCCGTGGACCTTGTTGTCTGCGTCCTTGACAGACATGGCAAGTGCGCTGGTCAACAACATGAGTCTGGTAAACAAGATTTATTTTCCGCGTGAAGTGTTGGTGCTGGCGGGCCATGCTGGCGCGCTTCATGGACTTTCTGATCTCGGTGGTCGTCCTGTCCATCTTAATGTTTATCTATCAGGTGCCGCTGACGCTTACTGCCATTATCTGGCTGCCGATTATCCTGTTGATTCAGTTCTTGCTGATTGTCGGGCTTGGGCTGGCCCTCTCTGCTGCGAATGTCTTCTTCCGTGACGTCACTTCGCTGCTGTCGTTGGGGCTGCAACTCTGGTTCTATGCATCACCGATTATTTATCCGATCACGTCCGTGCCGGACAGTCTCCGCACCCTGTATTTCCTGAATCCAATGGCTGGGATTATCGAAGCATACCGTAGCGTCATCCTGGAGGCGACGCCTCCGGATTACATGGCGTTGGGGCTGGCGGCGATTGTCTCGGTGATTGCATTTGTCTTTGGTTATTCGTTCTTCAAACGTGTGGAATTCCGGTTTGCGGATATTGTCTAGCCCGATCGTGTGCGGGTGTTACGCCCTGTTGGCGGCGACGGGACCCAGGGCTGAGACGCCTGGAGGCGAGGAATCAAGCAGCAGGTAGACAGGTGGCATTGTGGACGTAAGTGAATCTAGCACCAGGGTCAGCATCATCATCCCTGCTTATAAGGGCGCCAAGGTCATTGGTGATGCGATTGAGAGTGTCTTGCGCCAGAACTACGGCAATTTTGAGTTGCTGGTGGTGGACGATTGTTCACCCGACAATACGGGTGAGGTGGTGCGCACCTATGCTGCGCTCGATCCGCGCGTCCGTTATATCCGACAGCAAGTGAACGGTGGGGCTGATGTGGCGCGGCGGACAGGGCTTGACCTGTCGACTGGTGATATCGTGGTCTTCCTGGACCAGGATGATCAGATTCATCCGGACAAACTAGCGGCCCATGTAGCCCTGCTGGATGAGGACCCAACATTGGGCGTTACATACAATTCGCGCTTTGAACTTAACTATTCAAGTGCCACGGTCCGGGAGATCTTTAGACCGCCGGAGCGAATCAGCCTCGCCGATCTCGTGTTGGGATTTCCCATTGCGCCCAGTGACATGGTGATGCGGCGTACATGGGCGGTTGCGCCAGAGATCTGGGATGACAGTTTTGTTACGCAGGGCGAAGAAGTGATCGTCAACGGCGGTGAAATGGTCTTCTGTGGGCGGCTGTTTATGGCGGGCTGCAAGTTCGGCTTCGTGGATCGCGCCCTCAACTATCGCAGCCATCACGCCGGGCGGCAGCTCAGTGACATCGCCCTGCGCTGCAATTCCGAATTGCGCTGCCAAGAGATTGTTTTTGCCGATCCGCGTTGCACTGACGAGGTGCGTGCCCAGCGTGATCAGGCGTTTGCGAACACCTATTGTGTCTGGGGTTATGAGGCGCTGGTACAGGGTGAACTTGAACTAGGGCAGGACTATTTCAGGCGGGCGCATGCGCTGCGCCCGGAGATTAGCGCAGAATCGCATGGACCCTTTCTGCGCTGGCTGGTGAATGAGTCAATCGTCGAGTATCAGCAGGATCATGCCATTGAGTTGGCACAGGTTGTCAACCACTTGCCGGACGAGTACGGCGGGCTCGGTGCAGAACTACCCTGGGCGGTTGCACGCGGGCACTTGATCAAAGGCACCAGGGCCGTGATGTGGGATCTACCCGAGGGGGCAGACCGCTTTTTTGTGGCGGCGGTGGCTGCAGAGGCAGAAGCGGATGACAGCTACTATGGCATGCTCAGCTATCAACTGCTCTTGTACGAAAAAGAGATGGGCGCTGCTGCCACCGATCAGGTGATTGATCGGCTTGCGCCCTATCTTCAACGCCTTGGCGGTAAGCGCGCGATGCGCCGTTTCCGTGCAGCCGTTGCGGTTGACCGGGCGTTTGTTTCCTATCAAAAAGGCTCGTTGGAACAGGTGCCCTCTGCGGTCTTGCGGGCGGTTACGAATCAGCCGGAATATCTATTCAATCGCGGTGTGGTGTCGATTTTCGTGCGCTCGCTGATCGGGCAACGACGTGACGTGGCCGCGCCGGGAGTTGCCGAGCAATCGGATCGTGAACTAGAGCGAGCGCTTTAGGTGTGCACCGTGCCGGCGCACAAACGACAGGATGGAGTCATGCAGAAGCGTCTTATGGTCTTGGGGGCAGGTCCGGGACAGTTGCCGATCATTCAGCGGGCGGTTGCGATGGGGTGCCACGTCATTACGGTGGACTACCTGCCCGATAATATTGGGCACAAACTGTCGCAAGCCTCTGTGAATTGTAGCACGGTCGACGTGGCCGGCGTGTTGGCTGCCGCCAGGGAACTTCGGGTTGACGGGATCGTGACCTTTGCGTCTGATGTGGCGACTGCGACGGTGGGGGCAGTTGCTGCGGCCCTGGGGTTGCCGGGATGCCCGCCGGCGGTCGCGGAGACGATGTCAAACAAGGCGCGCTTTCGGCGCTTCCAAGCGGAACGCCCATCGTTGAAATCACCGGGATTCACCGCCGGGACCGAATTTGCGGTCATTGCACCTCAAATCGAGGCACTCCGTTGGCCGGTGATGTTTAAGCCTGTCGACACCTCCGGGTCACGGGGGGTGACCAGCGTCGCTACCTTTGACATGGATGCGTGTGCTGCAGCGTTTGCCTATGCTCAACAGTATTCGCGATCGGGTCTTGTCTGCGCCGAGGAATACGTCGAAGGTGAAGACGTCAGCGGGGATGGCTTCTTGGTGCAGGGTCAACTTTACGCTGTCATCACGCAGAAGTATAAGCAAGGGTATGTACCGACGGGTCATAGCCTGCCCACGCATCTGTCGCGCCTTGATCAAGACCGAATCTTCGCCGAGGTGATGGCGACGTGCGCCGCATTGGGGTACACCGACGGGCCAATCGATTTCGATGTACGGGTGGCGCCGGATTATGTGACGGTGCTTGAAATGAGCCCGCGGCTTGGCGGCAATGGGATACCGATGCTGGTCGCGCGCAGCACCGAGTTCGACCTGGTCAAGGCGACGATCCACTATGCGCTTGGAGCGCCGGTGCACTTTCCTGCGCGCCTCGAAGTGATCCACGGGAGTGGATCTTTGGTATGGGGCAGCGCAAGTGCAGGCCAGGTTGTGCGGGTGGCAACCTCAGAGGATGTGCACCGAGCGGTATCCGAAGTGTTTCAGTGTGTCATCAACTGCCGCCCCGGCGATGACGTGAATGCGTTTACTCACGGCGGCGAGTTTGGGATACGTGTTGTTTGATCTACCGGAGGGTGCAAGTTATGTTGCCCTGGTAGACCGAATTCGGTGCGCGCTCGATCTTGTTGTGGCGTAATATGTAAGGATAATGTAATGGTATTTAGTTGGAACACGCTGGATGCACTTTCGCGAGATCACGGTGACGGGTTTTATCTGGTCGATACCGCCCGTTTTTCGGAGAATTACGACGAATTCTTGGGGGCGTTTCGCCACAGCTACCCGCATACGAATCTCGCCTACTCCTACAAGACCAACTATATCCCGCGGTTGTGCCAGATCGTGGACGCGCGTGGTGGCTTCGCCGAAGTGGTCTCGCGGATGGAATATGATCTTGCGCTCCGGATTGGGGTGCAGCCGGAACGAATCATCTTCAACGGTCCCTACAAACGCGCCTGAGGACATCACGTGGGCGCTCACGAACGGCAGCATCGTCAATCTCGATGCGCCTTACGAGATAGATGCTGTTGAAGCTTTGGCGCGCAACTGGGTGGGTAACCCGTTACAGGTTGGAGTCCGCTGCAACTTCGATATCGGGGTCGACCAGGTTTCGCGCTTTGGTTTTGACATCGACGGCGAGACGTTTGAACCGGCGCTGCAAAGGCTCGAGCGGCTTGCCAATGTCGAACTGGCGGGTTTGCACTGCCACTTTTTGGTGCCGCAGAAACGCGCTGAACCGTATGCCATCATGGCCGAGCGTATGATCGGCCTGGCACAGGGCCGGCTCAGTCACCATGGGCTGCGATTTATTGATTTAGGTGGCGGTTACTTCAGCCGCATGACGCCGGCGTTGCAGCAGCAATTTGGCCACGCTGTCCCGACCTTTGCCGACTATGCCGCCAGGATGGCGCCGCAGTTTGCCGCTGCATTTCCACAGGGTGGTCCGGAAATGCTGTTGGAGCCTGGCATTGCGTTGGTTGCGGACACGATGCATTTTGCGGCGCGCGTGATTGAAACCAAGCGCGTACGTGGCCACCAGACCGCACTGGTGGGTGGCAGCATTTATGACATCAAACCGACGCTGAACACAAAGAACCTACCAGCAACGCTGGTGATGAGTCCCTCTGCGCGTGGCGTGGCGCTGCCAGGCCCGGTTGACCTGGTGGGGTATACGTGTATGGAGCATGATTGTCTTTACCGGGACTTCCCAATGAGTCCTGCGCCGGGTGACTTTGTGGTGTTTAGCAATGTAGGCGCCTACACGGTGGTCTTGAAACCTCCGTTCATCATGCCTGCGACCGCCATCATCGAACATGATGCAGGTGGCAACCCACGGGCGGTGTTGAAGCGGCGCGACGACATGAGCGACGTATTTCAGAACTTTGCGTTTGAGGTTGTCCAGGAAGTTTAGGCTTTTCCTATGTCTGGATTCGCGGGTTTTGCCGGGAGCATATCCCCAGCAGAAGGTGAGACCCTTTTAGGTCGTATGCTGTCAGCTTTGCAGGGTGACGGTGCGCAGTCTCGTGAACTTTATTGTGCACAAGGCATCGGATTGGGACGGGTTACACTGGATTTCGAGAGCAAGCTAGCCCAACCAGCCTGGAATGAGGCGAAGACGGTGTGCGTCCTTTTGCTGGGCGAACTTTACGGCATGACGCGGGTGCGGCAGCGCCTGGTTGAGGCTGGTCATCGTTTTGCCACGGATGTCGACGCGGAATTGATTGTGCATCTTTATGAGGATTGTGGCGACAATTTTGTCGATCATCTGAACGGCTGTTTTGCCGGCGCGATCTGGCAGCCGCATTCCGAGGAATTGATTCTCTTCAATGACCCTATCGGTTCGCGTTCGCTATTTTATGCACTTGTGGGTGACCGCGTCTTATTTTCGTCTGGTGTGCGCGCCTTGTTGGCCGAGCCGTCGCTGCCACGCGCGCGGGATCCTGTCGCCATTGCCCAGATGCTCCAGTTCGAATACATGCTCGATTCGCGCACCTACCTGGCGGCGGTGAAGGTGCTGGCCCCTGCTACTGTCATGCACTGCTGTAAGGGCGAAGTCACCGCAAGTCGCAGGTATTGCCGGCTTGTGCATACGCCGCTGCAGCAGTTCTTACCTGAGGCGGAGTTGCTGGAGCGACTCTATGCGCACCTGGCAACGGCGTTTGAGCGGCAAGCGCCGGGGGCGCTACCGGCGGGCATCAATTTGAGCGGTGGCTTGGACTCGCGGATGGTGATGGCGCTTTGGCTACAATTTGCAGGGGACGCGCCAATGCAAACGTTCACCTTCGGTGCACCTGGGGCCGATGATGTCCATCTTGCCGCTGAGTTGGCGTCCATCAGTCATAGCGCGCACACCTCTGTCTTGCTGCGCCCGGACTTCGTTCAGAGGTGGCGGACGAATGCGTCCGGCGCACCGACGGGATGAAGAGCTGTGTCCACATGCACGCCTATTCGCTCGTGCCGGCGCAGCGGCAGCGAATTCAGCTTGTCTACACGGGATTTCTACTGGATGTACTCAGCACAACCGATTTGCCCGCTGAATACTATGGAAGCTTTGATGACGATAGTGGAGTTGCGCTGTTACGGCGTAGTCTGCAGACCGTATTTCGCGACATACCGGCGACAGAGATGTATACGGAAGAATTCCTAGGTTCGATGCGGCAAGAGTTTGATGATGAGTTTCGCGCGCTTGCGCTTGAGGTAAAAGATCCACTTTTCCCAAACTGGCACAGCAACTTCGAACTTCGTCACTCGGAAAGCCGGTTTACGCAGTTGGGCAACGAACTATTGCGTGGCGCTTTGATCTGCCGGACGCCCTTTAGTGATCGTGACCTGGTAGAAGCCTGCCTGGCTGTGCCCGTTGGCATGCGGCAGGGGCGGCAGTGGTTGCGCCGCATCGTTGTGCGCTACGCGCCAAAACTCGCCAAAGTTCCCTGGGATCGCACGGGGCTGCCGCTTGAGGAAACGCTGCGGTCGGTGACGATTCGAATTGATCATCAGTCGCGCTGGTATCTGCGCAATCTTGGCGCAAAATGGGTCGCGCCGCCAAAGAGAAAGTCATATCAGAATTATGCACAGTGGCTGCGGGTGGAAATGCAGCCCTGGGTCGAGTCGGTGTTGCTCAGCCCCAATGCGCTGGCGCGCGGTATTCTAAACCCGCAGTATCAACAGCGGCTCGTTGAAGATCACATGCATGGTGCGGATTACGCGCGCGAACTTGGTGTATTACTGGCAATCGAGCTTTGGCACAGGGCTTACATTGATTGAAATGAGAATGGTATCCAGCGGATTCGGTGAGGAGCAGAAATGTCTGGTTTAGTCGGGTATGTATCGGTTGGAGAAATCAGCCCCGATGACGGTTTGCTCTCGTCCATGATTCAAGCGGTCAAGAATGAGAGCTGGTATTGCGTCGATGAGTATCGCGACGCGCACGCTGCGCTCGCGCGTGTCAGCCTTGGGCTCACGAATCCGGCAGCGCAGCCCATCTGGAATCGCGGTCATTCCGCCTGTATCCTGATGGAAGGCGAGCTTTATGCAGCGGAGCAGCTTAAGCAGGAGTTGATCGACCGCGGTCACCACTTCAGGGTTAACAACGACGCTGAGTTGATCTTGTATCTCTTTGAGGAATTTGGCGAAGCTTGTGCTGAACGGTTGAATGGTGCATTTCATGTGGCGATTTGGGAACCGGCCGAGCAGCGGCTGACGATCTTCAATGATCGTTTTGGCCTATACCCGCTCTACTATATTGAACAGGGGCAACGGCTGCTGTTTGGCGCGGGTGTGCGGGCCATCCTGGCCGATCCAACGGCGCCGCGCCGGCCGAACCGTCTCGCCATGGCCGAGATGTTGTCGTTTGAGCACTTGATAGGGGAGCACACACTTGCCGAGAACGTTCGGGTCGCACCTGCCGCCGCCTGGATGGTCTATAAGCAGGGGCGCTTGACCGTCAAGACGTACTGGGACATTGCCCACCCGCGGCTGCAAAAGCTATACACGGACGCTGAATATCGCGACCAACTTTCGCACCTGCTGCAGCAGGCTGTGACGCGCCAGTTTCAAGGAGATTTGCCCACTGGTATCCTGTTGAGTGGTGGTCTGGATTCGCGTTTGGTGCTGGGTCTCCTGCGGATGTCCGCACCCACGGCGGACTTGCGCTCATTCACCTTTGGCATTCCCGACTGTGATGATGCAAGATTCGCGGCCGAGGTTGCATCGATCGTCCATTCGCAACATCAGTTCATGGAATTGAAGCCGGATTTCGTCCAGGAAATCGCTGCGGAAGGAGTGCGGCTGACGGACGGGATGAAAAGTTGTATTCATATGCACGTCTTTGCCAATCTGCGCGCGCAGGCCAGGTCGGTCCGTGTCATCTACAAGGGCTACATGGGGGATCCCCTCATGGGCAGTCACCTCAAGCGTAGCTTCTGGGGAGAGTATGAGCGCCCGGCCATCGATGACATGACCTTTGCCCAATACAATTCGTTGATCAAGCAATCCGACCATGCGCAGGTCTTCACCGAGCCGATGCGGCAATTTCTGCAGCACGGTGTGCGTGAGCATTTCGTGCAGGAATTTGCTCAATATGAGACGACAGTGCTCGGCAATTGGGAAGATCACTTTGATTTTCGCCAACGACAGCGTCGCTTTATCCTGAATGGGGTGGAACTTGTGCGTAGCCAGGTGCTGGTGCGCACCCCGTTCTGTGACAATGAGCTGGTGGAGTTCATGTTGTCAGTACCCCCAGGGCTTCGCTATGAGCGCGCGCTGTGCATTATGGCGTTTATCGAGATGTTGCCTGCGCTGGCCAAGGTCCCGTGGACGCGTACAAACCTCCCGCTGGTGCCCACGATGCGGATGGCGTTTTCGCAGCTTAACCAGCAGGCGCGATGGATGATGCGCAACCACGGACTGCACAATATCCCGGTGACGCAACCGCGCCAGTATGCCGACTATGCACTCTGGCTGCGTACGGCCTGCAAAGCGTGGGTCGAATCCACGTTGCTCAACAAGCACGCTCTGGAGCGCGGTTATTTCAAGCCTGAGTACGTCCGAAATCTCGTGAGTGAGCATATGGCGGGGGCTGACCACTCGCGCGCGCTGGGTGTATTGCTGGCAATCGAACTTTGGCATCAACAATTTATGGACTGACTTATGGACTATACGATACCGTTTAACAAGCCGACCATTGTCGGTAAAGAACTGTTCTACATCTCGAACGCGATCCATGAGGGTGACTCTGCCGGTGACGCCGGCTTCACGAAGAAGTGTCACGCCTACCTGGAACAGACACTGGGTGTGCGCAAGGCGCTCTTGACGACTTCCTGCACCCATGCGTTGGAGATGTCCGCGCTCTTGTTGGATATCCAGCCGGGAGACGAGGTGATCGTGCCCTCGTTCACCTTCGTGTCGACGGCGAATGCGTTTGTGTTGCGCGGGGCCAAACCTGTGTTTGCCGATATTCGCCCGGACACGCTAAATATCGATGAGACGCAGATTGAGCGGCTCATTACGCCACGCACGCGTGCGATTGCTCCGGTGCACTATGCGGGTGTCGGCTGCGAGATGGATGTGATTTGCGCCATCGCGGAACGGCACGGCTTAGCGGTGGTGGAAGACAATGCACACGGGTTGTTTGGCAAATACAAAGGGCGCTATCTTGGCACGTTTGGCCAGTTTGCAACGCAGAGTTTTCACGAGACCAAGAACATCATCTGTGGCGAAGGTGGGGCCTTGCTCATCAACGATCCGCAGTATGTGGAGCGCGCCGAAATCATCCGTGAAAAGGGCACGAACCGTAGCCGTTTCTTCAGGGGGCAGGTGGACAAGTATTCATGGGTGGATATTGGTTCCAGTTTTCTTCCTTCCGATCTGTTGGCAGCATTTCTCTATGCCCAACTAGAGGTGCATGATCAGATTCTTGCCGCTCGGCGCAGGGTCTGGGATTATTACCAGGCACACCTCAACGACTGGGCGGAGGAGCACAGTGTCCGGCTGCCCCCGGTGCCAGGTCACTGTGAACAGTCTTACCATATGTTCTATCTCGTGCTGCCCTCGCTTGAGGATCGCCAGCGGCTGATTGGGCACCTGCGGGATAATGGTATTCAGAGTGTCTTTCACTACCTGCCGTTGAACATGTCGGTCATGGGCCAGAAGTTCGGTGGCGCCGCGGGCGACTGCCCGGTGACTGAAGATATCAGCGACCGGCTGCTGCGGTTGCCGTTCTTCAACGAAATCACTGAAGACGAACAAGCGCGCGTGGTGGCTGCCATCAAGTGCTTTGATTTCTCTGGCAAGGGCGCCGGCAGCCATCACTAGAGGGGGTCGAGGGGATTGCATGCGTCTCGGGATCGGACTTGAAGAGACTTGGGATTTCTTTCGTGAACTCAATGCAGAGTTTGAGCAGCGCTATACGACTGCGCGGTTTGAGCGGCGCGCTAAAACGCGGCCCGATGCACTCCCGCATCAATCGTGAGTTGTTCCGCCGGGACATGCAGGCATTTCTTAGGAGCAACGACGTTGTCTTCTTTGAGTTTGCCAGCGAATTATTGGTGGCGGCGAGTCATCTGCCCAAGACCTGCGGGATCGTCACCCGCCTCCATCGATATGAGATGTACCAGTGGGTCGATCGTGTGAATTGGGACGTGGTGGATCGCGTGATCCTGGTCAGCAAGGCAAAACAGCGGGAATTTATCACGCGCTTTCCCAACCATGCCGAGAAGACCTTTGTGACCAGCCCATCGACGTCACTTGAGCGGTTTCAGTTCTGTGACAAGCCGTTCGCGGGCGACATTGGGATTCTTTGCCATCTGACGCCACGAAAGCGTGTCTATGATCTGATCCTCCTTTTTGCCGATCTGCTTCCACACGAGCCAGGTCTCCGATTGCATATTGCCGGTGGGCGCCACGTGGCCTACCCCGACTACGACGAAGCGCTGCATTATATTGTCGACAGGCTTGGGATCCGCGACAACGTGATTTTCTACGGCAATCTAAAGGATCCCTCGACCTGGTACCAGCAGATCGATCTCTTTGTCTCGAACAGCTATTCGGAAGGTCTGCAGGTTGCGCCCATGGAGGCGATGGCAACTGGGGCCTATGCATTGTCACATGGCTGGGATGGGGCGGACGAACTTGTCCCGCCGGAGAATCTATTCCTGACGCCGGCGGAATTCCAGCAGAAGGTATTGGCGTACTGTGCACTGCCGGAAGCCGAGAAACAGGCTGCACGGCGGCAGATGCGTGCCTGGGCAAGTGAGCATTTTGATATTCGCAAGACAATCAACGATATTTGCGCCGTCGTCGACGAAGTTGCGGTGGCTCGCACTCGCTTATGAAGATCGGGTATCTGATGCAGGCGGGGGCGGCGGATGTCCGCCGCCAACCGTGGTCTGGTCCTGCGGCCCATGTAGGCCATGTCATCCAATCCTGGCGCGAAATGGGTCACGAAGTCCGCCTGCTGGCGCAGTTCGACGAAAAGATCTTTGCTTCCGACGATCTGGTGAATTTTCGGCCCGTCGCGATCAAGCGTATGGATCAAGGCCCAATCCGCACATTTGAGCGGGCGGTGCGCCGGCTCCAGTCTGAACTCCGGCTACCCTATGCCGCGGTCTTTGAAAGCATGCGGTACGTAAGCGCCTGCGCCGAGGAACTGTGCGACTGTGACCTGCTCTATGAGCGCATGGGGTGGATGGGGTATAGCGGTGCACTGGCGGCACGTAAGCTTGCTAAGCCTTTCGTGTTGGAGGTGAATGGCGACCATCTCAACGAGTTTGAGATGCTTGGGATTGCGCCACGTGGCGCGCAGCGTTGGATCTCGGTGCGCGAGACGCGCTATGCAGCGCCGCGGATCTTGTCGTTGCGACCGGCGAGGGTTGGCGACGCCGCTTCATTGAACAATGGGAAGTGGACCCCACTCGTGTGCACGTCGTGGAAAATGGTAGCAAGTGGTTGATCTCTTGCCCCGCGACGAACTTGCCGCCTTTCGGCCGGCGCAGGCTGGTGCACCCGTGCAAATGGCCTATGTGGGCGCGCTGGAGCCGTGGCACGGCGTAGCGGTGCTGTTGGAGGCGCTGGGGCGCGTGCATAAGATTGCTCCCCGAATTGCGGCTCTGTCTGCAGGTGATCGGTGATGGTTCCGAACGCCAGCAGCTTGCAGACATGGTCACGCGGCTTGACCTTGAATCCATGGTGCAGTTTGCCGGCTTTATGCGCGCCAGTGCGTTTGCGCCCTTGCTTGCGAAGTCAGAGATCGGTTTCTCCCCCTACTGTGGGCGGGCCGAATTCTCCGGTCTCAAATTGCTCGACTACAAAGCCGCTGGGCTGGCAGTCATTGCCTCGGGCGCAGGCGGCGAACCCGCGGTGTTGGACCACGGCAAGACCGGATGGATCGTGCCACCCTGCGACGCTGATTCCTTAGCGCAGGCCATCATCACGCTGGCCGGTGATGCCGTGCTCCGGCGCAAGATAGGGCAGGCCGCACGGTTGGATGCTGAGGCGATGCATAGTTGGAAGCACACGGCAGCGACACTATTGGCGTTGTTTGGCACACTACCGCAAGTCAATTCCTGATGGGAAGATCATGGCAAGCAGCCAGTCTACGAAGAGCGGCTCACCGCTGGTGAGCTTTATTGTTCCCAACTACAATCATGCCCGTTTCCTGGGTAATGCGGTCGACAGCGCCCTGGCGCAGACCTATCCACACCATGAAATTATTGTGGTGGACGACGGCTCAACCGACGACAGCCCAGCGGTTGCCGCTGCATATGGTGATCGGATTCGCTATATCTGGCAGGTGAACCAGGGACTCTCCGCCGCGCGTAACACTGGGCTTGCGGCGGCCAGGGGCGCCTACATTGCGCTGCTGGATGCCGATGACCTGGTCGAGCCAACGTATCTGGAGCGGATGCTGGCAGCAAGCCAGTCGAGGCCGGGTCTTGCCGGAGCCTATTGTGGCTATCGATATGTGGACCAGGAGAACCGCCCGCTCCCACAGGTGGAGAATCGCGTCCTTCCAGCGGGTCAACTCTATGCGACGCTGGTCGATGGCAATTTCTTCGTGCCCGAATCAGTCTTTGCGTTGAAAACCTGCTATGACGCCTGTGGTCCCTATGACATAGCATTGAAATCATGCGAGGACTGGGATCTGTGGCTGTGCATGGCGCAGCGTTACGAGTTCGCCGGCATTGCGGATGTCCTGATCCGCTATCGCGTCGTGCTTGGCAGCATGTCGAGCAACCCTGGAAGGATGCTGGCCAATCGGTTGGCTGTGCTGGGCAAGCATATCGGCCCTGAGCCGGCAACGAGCCAGTGGGAAGGCAACACCCAACAGCGGGCCTATGCGTTGGCCTACTTTCGCGCTGTAATTGAGTATCTGCAGAACGGCGACGCCGAGCAGTCCTATGCTGCCCTCAAGCAGGTGGCGCGCCTGGATGGCAGCCGGCTTGCCGACGTTTCCACCCAGTATGAAATGGCCTGCGGTCAACAGCCGAAAGGACTGCGCGCTCAGAACAGTGCTGCGGATATCGATGAGATGGGCGAACAACTCCATACCACACTGCAGCACCTTGGCGCCGAACCGGAATTGCAGGCGATGTTGAATCATAGCGCGTTCATGCCCGCACCTGCCATTGATGAATCGGTGATTCTCTACCGCGCCAGGGCAGGTAGCCAGATCAAGCTCCCGTTTCTTAGTACGGCAATGGTGATGAATTGCGACTTTCCGCCACCTTCCCCTGTGATCGTAATCGGCACGATGCTGCCTGCGCTAGAACTACCGATGTCTCGCAGCGTGAATTGAGCTGTCCCTTCAGCGGTCAGTGTGATCGTTTGGGGTTGGAGTGAAATCTCCGGAGCACTGCTGGTTGCCGTTAATGTGACCGGCGCATCAAAGCCCCCTGTCCAGTCCAAATCCACGGTGAACGTGCTACTCTGCCCGCTGGTAAGCTGTTGGAACTTCGGGGCCCCATCCAACTTGAAACCTGGGTTGGAAAGATCTTCGCCCCAGACGACATCAAGCCGCGGGCGCGCCGGTTCACCGGCATCGGCAGACCAGAAGTATTTGCCGCTATGGTATGCAGCGTCGGTCGAGTAGAGCGCCAATCGCAGCGGCTGATTGGTGGCCTTTGCAGTTGCTACGGCTTTCGTGACATCCCACGTGTAAGGGACCCCAGGAAACTCAGCGTAGAAGTCGACCGGTTTCACCCAGGTTCCCGAGATCGTCTCTGCCACGGGCGGGGCGTTGTTCCACGTGATCGAGTTCTCCGCCCAGGCCCCGGCAACGGTTGCCGCTTGCACCCAGGAAGGTTTTGCGTCACCAGCCCGGTAGCCGGCATTGCCAAAGAGGTTCACGGTGAGGGTTGCGGAGACGACCTGGACGCCGGTTGGAACTTTGTTCAGCGGGAACGTGACATAATACTTCGAAAAGCAGGGCCAGTCAGAGATATCCCATTCGTTCTGGATATTAATCTGGGCGACGCCGGCATAGTTGGCCGACCCCCAATCCCTGAAGTAGTCAGGCGTCTGGTCGCCACAGACCGAGCTGCCGCCAACATGCGCATCAGGCGCCACCACACCGCCGACCCCGTGGCGGAGCGTTGCGCGACCCGAGGGCATATTCGGTACGGCGCCCGTCTCAGCGGGGCCGAACGCCATGATGCCCCACGTGTTGGGGCGATTGAGATTGGCTGCCGATGGCCAGAGGCGCACCGGCTGGAGTGTCGCAGTGCCGTCCTTGTCGTGCAACTCTAGCGCCATACGCCAGGTTTGTCCCGGGCCGGGCGAAGCCGGCAGGCCGAGGCTGGCAAACGGGATCTGAATCACCATTGTCCAGCCGCGATCATCCACGTTGTTATTCATGCTGCCCTGGATGCCGGCCGTCGTCGTAACGGGCACGTTGCCCGTCACCCAGGCCCCGGCCTGTCCTCTGGAAGAGCGCTGAAAGTCCTTACGGGGGAGCCATGCTTCGCTCAAGACGGTTTCGAACCGGTAGCTACTGGTCGTGATCGCCTCGCCCGGACCATTCCCGGTGTCCAGATAGACGGTGACAGCGTCCCAATTGCGCCAGCCGTCGGCGCCCGGCTGCTGATAACGCAGGTCGCGATCAAAGACATGAAGACTCAGGCTCACACGCTGGTCGTTTTGACCGATACGTACATCGGCATAATTACCGTCAACGCCAACGCTGCCCAGCCAGAAGATGGCCCCCTGCGCCAGGTCGACGCTTCCAGTGAAGCGGGGCAAATGGATCAAAGGTGGCGACGCTTGTGCGTTTGCCACTGCGGTGCTGCCAAACAACAGCAGCCCACTCAATAGGACAGAAGCGAAGTATCGAAGTCTCATTAGAGTCACCCGCCTAACGTGACAATGCAAGCAGATTGATGACGCTGCCATTTCGCAATACCGTCACCGAGAGCGATTGGGTATCATTGCCGGAGACGCCTTCGAAGTCGACCGTGATGAAGTCTGCGCCATTCGAGGCGCTGGCGTTGCGTAACGTGAACTCGGCCGCGCCGGGTGGGTTGACGGTGACGTTGGCCGGCGTAATGGCGACGTCAGGCGACGAGGTGGTTGCACGTACTGTGACCGGTTCGGCGAAGCCGCCGGTGCTGGTAACATCGACCCGAACGGTTCCGGTTTGTCCATTGTATAGCTGGTGAAACTTGGGCATGGTGGCCAGGCGAAAACCGATTGGCGCCGCCATGATTTCTGCCATGGTTTGCGTTACATTGATGCCCAGTTCATTGCGAATCCGTGATTCCATTGGCCATGGCCAGAGTGGCGTGTCGGTCAATGTGCCATTGACATAACGATTCTGGATTGTGGCGCCTTCGCCGTTGTATTTCGTCTTCTCGATCTTACTGTTGGTAATGGTGAGGAAGTCGATTTTGTCCTGATCGATGTTGGAACCGGCGCCCCCGTCGCTGTCCGGTGCGTCGATGCCGTTTGAGCGAATCGTGGCGCGGTCGAGGGTCCCGCTCCGTGCGCCGCCCACAAAGGGGCGATCGACGGAAAAGCCCAGTCCGGCATTGTCGGAGGCAAAGATGTCGCGCCAGGTGTTGTTCAATAGTGTACCCTGACCCCAGGTGAAAAAGCCGACGCGCTTGCCGGGCCAGTTGAAGTCGGTCATGCCGTCGCAGGTCGTGGGCTTCGGCCGCGTTGATCCCCACTGCCGCACCGTCCCGTCGCGGTTCATGCCCGACAACACGGCCATAGAGCCCAAGACCCGGTTGTTATTGGCCACGGCCTGGTCGGCGTTGGCCTGCACCAGGAACCCCGCGCCGGGCGCTGAACCAAACGCGATGCTATTTTCGATCAGGTTGTTGCTGGCGTTGTAAATGACCACATTATTGCCGTTGGGCCAGGTCACCCCACAGAAGTTCCGGCCATCCCACTGCGTCCATGCTGTGAAACAGCGCCGGATGACATTCTGTTCGGTTTGATAGATCAGGATCAGATCGCGCCCTGTGCCTGCCGCAACGCAGTCTTCAAGGAGGGTATCTTTGGCCCAGATGGTGTAGACGTGTGAGTTCTCGTCGGTGTTGGCATTGTAGGCTGACACGCGCCGAAACTTGTTGTGATCGCCGCGCACGTAGATCACCGAATCAGGACTGTTGCGCGCAACGATCCCTTCAATCACGAAATATTCGCCGATCGGTCCCGGCCAGGTGTCACCCAACTTCACCGGGATGCGCTCATATTCACCATCAATGATGGCCTTGCCGTCATGTTGGGCGCGGATTGTGATCGGTTGGCCAGGCAAGCCGTTGCGTGTCGGGATTGAGCGCCTCGTAGTAGGTGCCATCCATTAGAATCAAGGTATCGCCGGGCGCCACGGTTTGCCAGGCACGGTCAAAGGTGGCCCACGGGGTTGAGGTGCTCGTGCCGTTTGCCGTGTCCTTGCCGGTTGGCGAAACATAGTAGGTTGCGGCCTGGGCCGAGATGACGCTGAGCGACAGTGCAACCAGTGCAAGGCCGGTCGCCAACAGCAACCGGCTGCTCCAGGTAGAGCGAGATGCAATTGATTTCATCGAACATTTTCTCCAGATCGTTACTGTTGCGGGCGCCCAATACGGCGCCGCCAATGCATTAAAAACTAGCATCATATTCTAGATTTGGCTGTACGGACCATCGACGACCTGGGTGCCGTCGATTTCTACAGTTTTGCTACGCCAACCTGTCGCCAGCCGTCTTTGTCAGCAACTTGAAAGCACACAGTTCCCTCCGTGTGCTATACAGTTGTTGGTCAAGGTTGGCGGCGCTCGTGGCGCCGTACTGCCGCAACTCAAGTCAAGCAAGGAAACGTTGCCCGTGCTGTTTACCAGCATTGAGTTCTATCTGTTCTTAACCGCAGTGCTGCTGCTCTACTATGTGCTTTCGCACAGGTGGTAGAACTGTATGTTGCTGGTTGCCAGCTACATCTTCTATAGCTGGTAGGACTGGCGATTCCTAAGCCTGATGATACTTTCGACTTCGGTCGACTACTTCACCAGCCATATGATCGATCGATCGACTGATCAACGCCGGCGCAAGGCGTTGCTGATCTTCAGCATGGCGGTCAACCTTGGTGTTTTAGGCTTTTTCAAGTACTTCAACTTCTTTATTAAAAGTGCTGAAAAAGTGCTTGAGATGCTAGGGCTGCAGGCGACCTGGCCGCTACTCTATATCATCCTACCGGTTGGGATCTCCTTCTACACGTTTGAGAGCATGAGCTACACGATCGATGTCTATCGTGGGACGCTAAAACCAACCAAGAAATTTCTGGACTATGCGCTGTTTATTGCCTATTTTCCCCATCTGGTGGCTGGACCCATCAACCGCGCCCACGATTTCATCCCACAAATCGTGAAACCCCGCAAGGTTACAACACAACTGTTCGTTTCCGGTGTGACGTTGATCCTGATCGGCCTATTTAGAAAGGTCGTGATCGCCGATGCCATTGGCCCGCATGTTGACGAGATTTTCGCCAATCCAGGCGGTCATTCGTCGCCCGAACTGATCATGGGTGTCTATCTTTTTGCCCTCCAGATCTACTGTGACTTTGCCGGCTACACCGATATCGCGCGTGGGTCAAGCCGGCTCTTTGGCATCGAGATGATGCGCAACTTCAACCAGCCGTACTTTTCCGCGAGCATTACCGAGTTTTGGCGTCGCTGGCACATTTCACTATCCACCTGGCTTCGAGATTATCTCTATATTCCCTTGGGCGGTAACCGCAAAGGTCGTATTCGCACCTACGTCAACCTCATGATTACGATGCTGTTGGGTGGTCTGTGGCATGGCGCCGCCTGGAACTTCGTGATTTGGGGTGGCTTGCAGGGTGCATTCCTGATTGTTGATCACTTACTTGGGGTCCAGGTGCCAAAGTATCCGGAAGCGACCAAATTCAAGTGGGATTGGCGCCGCATTGCCGGTGTGGCGATTACGCTACAACTTGTCATGTTGTCGTGGATCTTTTTTCCGCTCGTTTGGGCTTGGGTCTTCGCTGCAGTATATCCGTACGCTGTTTTCGTTCACCGGTATGGAAACCTGGCCACTGGTTGTGCCGGCAATTCTGATTCCGTGGTTGCTCGCCCTTGCGATTGACATTCCGCAATTTCGCACGAATGAGGACACTCCGATGCTGCGGTGGCCAAAACTCGCGCGCGACCTTGCAGTTGCGTCGATGCTCTTCCTGATCATTCTAGGATTTGGTACACGTGCACCCTTCATCTACTTCCAGTTCTAAAAACATGCGTCGCCTACTTCCGCTCTGGATCCTCTTTTTTGCAGGGTTGTTGCTGCTTGCCGAACTCGTCTTGCGCATGCCCGCCGTGCAGGCCGCGTTGCCAAAGCCGGAGCCTACCCTTTGGCACGCTGAGATGATTGAGTACAAACTTGAGTATTTGAAGAAGTTTGCGGCCAGCCATGATCTAGATGTGCTGTTTGTCGGTAACTCGACCACGCAGGCGGGTGTGGATCCGACCGTCTTTGACACGGAACGCAACCTCTCAGCCGGCGCGGGGTCATTTAATGCTTCGATCGAAGGCTTGCCGCCAGCCGGTCTGCTCACGTTCCTGAAAATCTATCTGCGCTATGTTCAGCCGCAGCACGTCGTGATCGGGTTGTCTGCGCAAGACTTGAATTCGAACAGCCCCTGGGCAAAGGATGTGACCGACCGCGTCAAGGCTTCGCCCCTCGCAATGGCAGAGGCGCGTGAAGGTTGGCTGGGGCAGGTGCTGGCATTTGCGCTTGATCATTCCGTGTTATTCCGCTACCGCAACCTGCTGCATCAATTTGTCGTGCGTGGTGGTCAGTTGGCACCGGCATCCAATGTGTATTTTGATGATCGTGGTTTCGATCCGATTGATCGCAGTCTGGCCAGTTTCAGCGCCTCTGAAGCGCTCCAACTGCAGAATCGCGCTGGCGTGCTAAATTACGACGCGGGTGGCCTACAGTTGCAATCGCTCAAGCAGACGATTCAACTGCTACAGGAGCAGGGGATTGATGTGGTATTGGTAAATATGCCTTTGGCCGACGGTTATTATCGAAACTTCGACAAACCGGAAGATTATGACCGCTATCTCGCAGCACTCCACCAGGTCGCAGAGCAATTTGATGTGCCGGTACTGGATATGGAATCATTGCCGGCCGAACTTGCCTTTGGCGACGCCGAGTTTGCGGACTTCAATCATCTCAATGCGACAGGCGCCCAACGCCTGACCGCCCTGATCGCTGATTACTTTGCGGCTGGCGCAGAGCAGCACGTGGCGAATACGACCCGCCCGTAGAGGGTCACCGTTGAGACGCCAGACTCAGTTGGTGCTATGATGGTTTGTAGCTGGTAGCGTAGGCGCAGTTTATGCGGGCGCCTGGGTTTTTGCCTGCTTGGAGACACAATGCGAGCGTTGTTCCTGACCAATTTTTACCCGCCCTATATTGTGGGTGGGTACGAACTCTGGTGCCAAGAAGTGGCAGAGGGCATGAAAGCGCGCGGGCATGCGGTCGAGGTGCTGACCAGCACGCATGGCGTCAAGGGTCCGCTGGGGCAGGAGGAGGGCATCACCCGCACGCTGCATTTGATGACGGATATTGACTATTATAAGCCGGTCGACTTCTTTCTCCATTGGCAGGCGGAGGAAGCAGCGAATCGTGAAGCTGTGACGCAGGCAATCGCAAGGTTTGCGCCGGATGTCGTGCTTGTGTGGGGCATGTGGAATCTATCGCTCACAGTGCCTGCGATCGCGGAAAAGCTGCTTCCGGGCGCGTTGCATACTTCGTGTCGTCGTATTGGCCGAGCGACGTCGATCCGCATACTGCTTTCTGGGTGCTGCCGACGCGGCAAAGCGCGCCGCTGGGTGAAGCTTCCCTTACGCGCTGCGGCCATGCACCAGTTGCAGCGCGCCGGATATCCGCCGCAACTGGCATTTGAACACGTCGTCTGCTGCAGTGAGTACGTGCGCACTACGCTGGTTGCGGCCGGGCAGTTGCCGGCGAGTGCGGGCGTACTGCTTGGGGGCACCGATCCGAAGCCATTTGTCGAACATTCTGCCTGCCGGGCTCCGCTCGGTGATCGGCCAGTGGAGTTACTGTTCTTCGGGCGGCTGATTCACGACAAAGGCGCACACACGGCACTGGAGGCGATGGGGATTTTGCGTCAGAACGGGGTGAGCAATGTGCGGCTTACGGTGCTGGGGAGCGGTCATCCAGATTATGAAGCGCACCTTCACCGCCACGCGGAGACGCTCGGCATCCAGGATGAGGTTACATTTTTGCGCCAGGTAGCGCGTGACGAGATTCCGGCGCTGCTCAGCCGCTTCGACATCTATCTCTTTACGTCGATCTGGGCTGAACCGATGGCACGCAGTGTCATGGAGGCGATGGCCTCCGGTTTGCTCGTGATCGGGACTACAGTCGGTGGGCAGGCTGAGATGGTATCTGACGGTGAGAACGCATTAACCTTTGTGGCCGGAGACTCGGAGGGACTGGCGCACCAGATTAAACGGGCGGTGGATGATCCAGCACTGTGTAGGCGGCTTGCGATGGCGGGGCAGCAACTGGTGCTCGAACGATTTACGCTGGAGCGGATGGTGGACGATATCGAGGCGTTACTGACGGACATCGTCGCCGATGTGGCCACTGCAGGCCGTGTACCATGATAGCAGGCCAGTGAGGAACATGCGGATTCTATTTGTTTCGAATGTTTTTCCGCCGTTTGCCCGCGGTGGCTATGAACAGTGGTGTGACGAAGTCGCGACCGCGCTGGTGGCCCGCGGGCACGAACTTGTTGTGCTCACGTCGACACCGCCTGCACAAAGTCCCATTGTCGATGACCGTCCATTTGAAATTCGACGCCGGTTGCATCAGCAGGTGGAAGGTGGGCTTGGCAACACCGTGGTCCGGATTCTACGCGATCGTGCGCGGCTGGAGGCGCAGGATCTGCAGACGATCGACGAAATCAAGGATAGCTTTCAGCCTGACGCCGTGTTGGTGTGGGGTATGTGGAATCTCAACCTGAGTGTTCCGGAACATCTTGAGCAGTGTTTCGGGGATCGAATCGCCTACTATTTTTGTGACTATTGGCCCACCCTCGAAAGTGCCTATGTGCAGCGCTTCCAGGAGCCGGCGCGTCACCGCCCGCTCCAAGCCGGCAAGAGCGCGTTGGGCCGATTATTGCTGCCGCAACTGGATGTCAACCGGCGCCCCGATCTGGCTTTTGCGCGCGCATATTGTGTGAGTGCAGCGGTCAGGCGAATCCTGGTGGCGCGTGGCGCGCCGTTGCAAGGCGCCCAGGTGCTCTACGGCGGCATTGACGGCAGCGCATTTGCGGCTGCCGGCGCAGTGCGTAAGCACTGGGAACAGGGCTTACGCCTCCTCTATGCGGGGCGCATCGAGCCAATGAAGGGTGTGCACACAATTGTGGGCGCGCTTGTTACGCTTCGCGCATCCGGCCATCAAGATATGACGTTGGATATCGTGGGTGGTGGCGATCCAGATTACATGGGTGATCTACAGCGACAAGTCGAAGATGGTGGCCTGTCACAGTCAGTACGCATGTTGGGGCCTGTGAAGCGGGATGACATGCCGGCGCTGATGGCGCAATATGATGTTTTGGTCTTCTCTTCGGAATGGGAAGAACCCTTTGCTCGGACTGTGATGGAGGCAATGGCTTCCGGTTTGCTGGTCGTGGGGACGTTGACTGGGGGGACAGGCGAGTTGTTGGTGGAAGGGGAGACGGGGTTGACCTATCGCGCAGGAGACGCCGCGGATCTTGCCCGGCAGCTTTTGTGCATTGAGGCGGACGCTCAACGCGCGCAACGCGTGGCCAGCCATGGGCAACGGGTTGTTCTCACCGAGTATACGCTGGTGCGCATGGTGGATGATTTTGAGGCAATGTTGGCGTCGTTCGCACCAGGTGGCGGACGCCAGCCATCCCTTCAGACGGTGATGGCCGGCAACCCGGCTGCAACGCAGACGATTGGTGACGTCTAGCATGAAGATCCTTGCGTTGAGCACATGGAACCCGTTTCCACCTGACAACGGCTCGAAGCTGCGGGCGCAGTATCTACTGCGGGACCTTGCGCAGCGCCATGATGTGACCCTGGTTGCATTCGAACCTGCGCTTGCTGCACCTGAGTCGCAGCGGGTGGCGTTAGGGGGGGCAGCGTGGAATTGGTGCTGGTGCCGGACGATCCGTTCCGCGCCGTTCAGGTGCCGGCCTGGAAGCGGTATTGGGTGCCGACGCCACCTTCCTATTGGCCGAGTTTGCCGATGCGCGCGCAGATCGAAGAGCTGGCAAGCGCAAGCCGGTGGGATGCTGTCATTGCGATTCAACTACACGTCGCCCAGTACGCGTTGGGCGTCAAGGGGGCGCGCTACGTACTTGACCTGGATACTTCGCTGAGCCATCAGATGCTTGAACGCTATCAGAGTAGCCGCGGCGCAAAGCAGCGCACCCAGGCCTATATCAGTTGGAAGAAGGCGGAGCGGTATGAAGCGCAGATCAGCCGCCAGTTCAATGTGTGTGCGGTGGCGTCGCCGGTGGAGATGACGCTGGCGCGCCAGTTGATTGACGGTTCTGACTGCCGGGTAGTGCTGGTGGCGAATGGCGTGGATTGCGGCTACAATCAGCCCGCACTCGCCCCAAAGGTGCAAGGTAGGTTGGTGTATAACGGTGCACTTACGTATAGTGTCAACTTCGACGCGATGCAGTATTTTCTGGCCGAGATCTATCCGTTGATCAAGACGAAGTGTGCTGCTGCCAGCCTCATGATCACCGGTAAGAACAAAGGTGTCGACCTGAATGCGCTGGCCTTGGACGATTCGGTGGCATTGACCGGCTATGTCGAAGATATCCGGATGCCGGTGGCGAGCGCCAGCGTCTGTGTGGCGCCCATTCGGCAGGGGAGCGGGACGCGCTTGAAGCTATTGGAAGCAATGGCGCTGGGCACGCCGGTTGTGGCGACGCGTAAGGCGGCGGAGGGGCTAGAGGTGGTCGACGAGGAGCATCTCTTGCTTGCCGATACGCCACAGCAATTTGCGGTCGCCGTGCTCCGGCTATTTGACGATCGAGCGCTCAGTGCGCAGTTGGCGCGTAATGCTCGGATGTTGGTCGAGCGTTGCTATAATTGGGATCGGATTAGCTGCGAGTTTGGTGAGCTTGTGACGACTGCAGCGGCTAACGCCAGATCTACGGAAAGATGATCGAATGAATCGGCTTTCAGTTGCGACGCGGTTTGACTGGCGGCACCAGTCAAAGTGGTTCTCGGAACGGCAGGAACTGCTGTTCCGCCTGATGCTGATCGCTGCAATCTTTTTGGGAGCGTTCGTATTGGGGCGTCAGCCTTCGATTCTGTACCTGGGCGCCATCATCGGCGCCGTGGGGTTGCTGGTGATCATGCGCTGGCCGCCGCTGGGCGTCTTGTTGACGATCATTGGCGGGTTTGCGATTGCCCAAACCGGCCCCAGCGGCATCAATGTCGCAGTGGTCGGTATGGCGGCATTGCTGGGAATCTGGATTGCCGATATGGTGATCCGGCGCCATCGGATCGCCGTAGTCGATTGGCCAACGACGCGTGCGGGACTGGCATTGAGTGGTGTGGCGATTCTGGCGTTTCTTGTCGGGCTGTTGCCCTGGTTTCCGACGCAGCATGCACCCGTCGGGGCCCAACTCGCAGGTGTGGCGCTCTACGTGCTCTCCTTTGGTGTGTTCCTGGTCGTGAGCAATCAGGTCAAGACAATCCGGTGGCTTGAAATCATCACCTATGGGTTTATCGCCTTTGCCTCACTGCATCTACTTGGTTACGTTGTGCCCGGAGCCGGGACCTTGACCGACAGGCTCTTTCCATATGGTTCAACGGGCAGCCTTTTTTTGGGTCTGGTTGGCGGTGTTGCCCTTCAGCATGGCGCTCTTTAACAACAAATTAAAGGTGCCGGTACGCGCGGTGCTCCTGATGATCGCCCTGCTTACCGTCTATGTGGTGTACGTGCGTCAGAATGATTGGAAGTCAGGCTGGGTGCCAGTGGTGATTGCGCTGGCCGTCACCCTGGTGCTTTACAACTGGCGTTTTGGCGCAGTGATGGCCGTTGCCAGCCTGATTCCGGCAGCGGCGCTGGCACAGCGTGCGCTGGCCAGCGACACCTACAGTTACTCGGCGCGGCTGGAAGCATGGACAATCATTTGGGAGATTATCAAGGTAAACCCGGTTTTGGGGCTAGGACCGGCGAATTACTACTACTATACGCCACTCTTTCCGATTCGCGGTTACTTTGTGAACTTTAACTCGCACAGCCAGTATGTCGATTTGGTGGCGCAGACGGGCATTCTGGGATTGATCGTTTTCGTCTGGTTCTTTTTTGAAGTTGGCCGCGTTGGCTGGCGGCTGTACCGATCCAAGGTTTCTGATCCGTTTGCGCGGGCATACATTCTTGCGGCCCTGGGCGGGTTCGTCGCCACACTGGTTGCCGGCTTTCTTGGCGACTGGGTGATTCCATTTTTCTATAATGTTGCCATGTACGGTTTTCGTTCGACCATGTTGAGTTGGGTCTTTCTGGGCGGTCTGGTCGCATTGGCGACCATCCTTAAGCTGGCGGCACCCCCCTCACCGAATTCTGATTCAAGGGCGCCAAACAAGTCATGAAGCTGTCCATTATCATTGTCAGTTGGAATACACGAGATCTCCTGATTGAGTGCTTGCATTCAGTCTATAGCAGCACCCGCGAGTTGATTGATGCCGGCCGCGTCGAGACCTTTGTCGTGGACAATGCCTCGACGGATGGGAGTGTTGGGGCTGTACAGAGGTCATTTTCCTGGGTTACAATAGTAGAGAATCCGGGCAATGTTGGTTTTGCCACCGCTAATAACCAGGCGATCCGCGCCAGTTGCGGCGAATATGTCTTGTTGTTGAATCCTGACACGCATGTACTGGGCGAGGCGTTGGTTACACTGATGCATTTCTTGGACGACCATCCTGACGTTGGGGCGGCGGGTGCGCGTTTGCTGAATGACGATGGTTCGCTGCAACAGTCGTGCTATCCGGCGCCGACCCTGTCAGGTGAATTGGCGCGGATGTTTCACCTGGATGCGCTTGTCCCGTTTGGCGTTTACTGGATGGAACGGTGGCCTGTGACTCAGCCACGCGAGGTCGATGTGATCCAGGGCGCGTGCCTGCTGCTCCGGCGCAAGGTGTTGGATGCGGTTGGTCTGCTCGATGAGGGATACTTCATGTATTCGGAAGAGGTGGACCTTTGCACCCGTGTGCAACGTGGTGGCTGGCGGCTTTTTTGGGTGCCGTCGGCTCAGGTCATTCATTACGGTGGACAGAGTTCAAAGCAGGCTGCAACGCCCATGTTCGTACAGCTCTATGCCAGCAAGATTCTTTACTTTCGCACGTATTATGGCGCGGTCACAACCATCCTATATAAGCTGATTCTTGCCGCAGCGACACTTGTCCGGCTGGCGCTAAGTCCATTGGCATTGTTCGAAACAGGCGAAGCACGGGCGAAGCATCTGACACTGGCAAACCGGTATGGTCAATTGCTGCTAACGCTGCCTAAGCTGTAGGTGGCGAACATGGCGCGCATCGCACCAGCAACCCGGGCAAAGAGGCCTAGGACGGAGAGACCGGTTGGAGAAGGTAATATGACACCCCCGAGACCGCTTATTCTTGTAAGTAATCCAATCAGCCACCAAGTTGCACAGAGTCGTGTCCTGCAGTCTGACTGCGCCGCGCCGCGTCTGGACTACCTGGAATTGCGCCGGCAGCTGGGCGCTGACTTGCTTGGCATCTCGGCGGAGCAGGGTATTTGGTCGGATGCGGTGCGGCGGATTCAGAAATCCATGCGCTTGGATGTTGTCAGTGCATTGAACGCCGTATTGAGTGGTGGGCAATATTCTGCGTACATTTCCCTATCCGAAAAGGTGGCAATTCCGCTCGCCATGTTCACGCAAGGCAAGGCAAAACGACCACCCCATATCGTGGTTGCGCACAAATTGTCGTCGGGCGGGAAGAGGCATCTGTTTCAACGGTTGCACCTGCATCAGGAATTTGATCACATGATCACGGTCAGCCGTGCACAGGCTGACTATGCAGTGGATGTCCTGGGAATGCGCCCCGAACAGGTCGATTGGGTCAGGGACAAGGTTGACCACCGGTTCTTCCGCCCGGAGCTGGGAAGAAATGGGGATTTCATTCTTGCGGTTGGTCAGGAACAGCGGGATTACGAGACGCTGATCGGGGCGGTGCGTGGCGCCGGCATCCGGCTCGTGATCGTGGCATCTAGTCCATGGTCCACCGGAAAGCGCGCAATCGCACGGGCCGAGAATGTTACCTGGCTTCAAAACATCTCGTACTGCCAACTGCGCGATTTGTATGCGGAAGCGCGGATGGTGGTTGTGCCCCTGTGCAATGCTGACTACGCTGCGGGCGCCAATGCGCTATTGGAGGCAATGGCGATGGCGAAGGCCATGGTCGTGACGCAAACTACGGGCATTGACGGTTACCTGGAGGACGGTGTCACGGGGCTTTATACTCCGCCGAGCGATGTCCTTGCGCTGCGTGGCGCATCTTTGCGCTCTGGGAGAATCCCGTCGAACGCGACCGGCTTGGTGCGAATGCGCGCCAACTGGTCGACAATGAGTTGAACATCGATTGTTACGTTGGGCGACTGGCGACGATCATTGAATCGGCCGTTGAAAAGCGCCAAAGAGTTGGATAGACGACGCGCTGCCCATGTCAAGTGAACTGTTTTGCACAACCATCATCCCAACTGTTGGGCGCACTTCCCTGGTGCGCGCCGTGCAGAGTGTCCTGACCCAGGATTTTGACCAGAATCACCATGACTTGATTGTGGTCAATGATTCAGGGGCGCCATTGCCAGATGCGCCCTGGCAGCACGCCGATGCGGTGCAGGTATTGACCACGCAGCATCGTGAACGTTGTGTCGCGCGCAATACGGCTGCGGCAATGGCGCGTGGCAGGTATCTGCACTTCCTTGACGACGACGATTGGTTGCTCCCCGGCGCGCTCACAAATCTGGCCGCGCTGGCCGCGAAATCGCCTGAGGCAGACTGGCTCTATGGGTGGACGCAACTCGTGGACCGGGAGGGCAATCCCATCATTGAGTTGAGACACACGGCGACCGGAGATTTCTTCTTGCAAGCAATGGCCGGTGAATGGATTCCCCTGCAGTCGTCGGTGATCAAGGCGAGCGCCTTCTTTGAAGCCGGTTGTTTCAACCCCAATATTCCGGGTGCGGAAGATGTGGACCTGTTGCGAAAGTGCACGCTCCGCGGCGGGATTGCAGGCACCCCCGTGTTGGTGGCGGCGATCGGGATGGGTGTTGTCAACAGCAGTACGGACTATGACCTGCATCCTGTCTATAGCCGGCAGGCGCGCGAGCTGATTCTGGACGATACGCGTGCCTATCGGCAGATGTTAGGGGCGGCGAAGACCCCAGCATGGCACGGGCGTATGGCGCGCATCTACTTTACGTCGGCCATGTGGAACTTAAAACGTAGCAGGGTCTTGCACGCATTGGGGCGTGGCGGCCGCGGGGTGGCGGGCGCGCTTGCAGGAGGCGCCGGCATCCTCTCCGGCGATTTCTGGCGCGCAGTAAAGGCGCCGTACGACAGCGAGACGTTCCTTGAGGATTCGGCCGCGCTGGGACGCCAGTGGCGCGACGATAGGCTAAAGGTGACAGGGCCACGCCCTGTTGTTGATCGTTTGCCTGTCCAGCACCCAAGTTGGGCAGGATGGTGTTTGAATGTTTGGCCACAAAGGGGGCATGATGCGTCTGCTGGTAACTGGGGATCGTGGGTATATTGGCGCGGTAATGACGCCAATGTTGGTAGCCGCAGGGCACAGTGTCGTTGGGCTTGACACGGACTACTATGCTGATTGCACGTTTACGGGCGCCATGCCGGTCACACCGTCGCTTCGCAAGGATGTGCGCGATGTCCAGGCGCAGGACCTGGAAGGGTTCGACGCCGTGATTCACCTGGCGGCGCTCTCCAACGATCCGTTGGGCGACCTCGATTCAGATTTGACCTACGCCATCAATTATCGCAGTTCGGTACGGCTGGCAGAACTGGCCAAGGCGGCCGGCGTGAAGCGTTACCTCTTTGCATCGTCGTGCAGCCTTTACGGTGCAGCCGGTGACCAGATGCTGACAGAGGAATCGGCATTCAATCCTGTGACTGCCTATGGCGAATCGAAGGTGCTCACCGAACTTGACCTGGCGAAACTGGCCGATAATGACTTCAGCCCGATCTATTTGCGCAACGCCACAGCCTATGGTGTTTCGCCCCGCCATCGGTTCGATATCGTCCTGAACAATCTGGTGGCGTGGGCAGTGGCGACCGGACGCGTCTATATCAAGAGTGATGGCAGCCCGTGGCGGCCGATCGTGCACATCGAAGACATCACGCGGGCGTTCATGGCCTTGCTGGAGGCTCCGCGCGACGTCGTCCACAATCAGGCGTTCAACATCGGCCGCAACAGTGAGAATTATCGGATTCGTGACCTTGCGGAAATCGTGCGCGAGACGGTGCCAAACTGCGTTGTTGAATATGCGGCCGACGCCAGCCCTGACAAACGCAACTATCGGGTTGACTTCAGCAAGATCGAACGGCTTGTGCCCGGCTTTAAGCCGGTGTGGAATGCCAGGCTCGGTGCGCAGAGCCTGTATGAGGCATATGTGAAGGAAGGCGTCCAGGTGGATGCCTTCGAGGGTGCGCAGTTCCGGCGCGTCGATCATATCAAACTATTGATAAGTGAAGGAAAACTTGACCCATCGCTACGATGGCGCCAGGTCGTCACCGCCTGAGTTTTTGCACCAACGACCAGATTCCGGAGAGGAAAGATGTCTGAAGCAACTGCTTGCTGCCGCTTTTGTGGCGCTCCGTTGGATTTTACATTCGTGGATCTTGGCATGTCGCCGCTGTGCGAGAGTTATCTGCGCGCAGACCAACTTAACCGGATGGAGCCGTTCTACCCACTGCATGTCTATGTCTGCAAGGAATGCTTCTTAGTTCAGTTGGAGCAATATGTCAGCCCAGAGGAGATCTTTGTCGAGTACGCCTATTTTTCGTCCTATGCAGATAGTTGGCTTGCCCGCGCCTATACCGCAGCGATGATCGACCGCTTCGGCCTTGGCAAAGACAGCCAGGTGGTGGAGGTGGCCAGCAACGACGGCTATCTACTCCAGTACTTTGTTGAGCAGCAAGTGCCCGCGCTTGGGATCGAGCCTGCTGCCAATGTTGCGAAAGTGGCCATCGAGAAGGGTGTGCCAACGCGGGTCGAGTTCTTTGGCGTGGCATGTGCGCAGCAACTGGTCAAGGAAGGCATTCACGCCGATCTGATTGCAGGCAACAATGTGCTGGCCCAGGTGCCAGACTTGAACGACTTTGTCGCCGGGCTACAGGTGCTGCTTGCGCCCAAAGGCGTCGTCACGCTTGAGTTCCCACATCTGATGCGGCTGATGGAAGGCAATCAGTTCGACACCATCTATCATGAACACTTCTCATACTTCAGCTTCCTGACGGCTGAGAAGATCTTTGCGGCGCATGGGATGACACTCTTCGATGTCGAGGAGCTAACGACTCACGGTGGTTCGCTGCGGATCTTTGCCCGTCATGCAGGTGACGCTTCCAAGCCGGTCGGCGAGCGTGTAGTGGAGATGCGCAACCGAGAAATCGCGGCGGGCTTCACGGACATGAGCGCTTACCTGGCGTTTGCCGAGCAGGTGAAAGAGACCAAGCGCAAACTGCTTGAATTCTTGATTGGCGCGCGGCGCGCAGGCAAGAAGATCGTCGGCTACGGTGCACCTGGCAAGGGCAATACGCTGCTGAATTATTGTGGAATCCGGACGGACTTTTTGGACTTCACCGTTGATCGGAATCCGTACAAGCAAGGGATGTACCTACCCGGCACGCATATCCCAATCCTGCATCCTGACGCACTGCGTGCGGCGCGCCCTGACTATGTCTTTATCCTGCCCTGGAACTTCAAGGAAGAAATCATGAAGCAACTCAGCGATATCGGCGAGTGGGGAGGGCAGTTTGTGGTGCCAATTCCTGAAGTCATTGTTTACCCGGTGGCGCCGCAGCCATGAATTTCATTCCAACCCCACTCGAGGGTGCATTCGTGATTGAACCTGAACGGTTCGTAGATGACCGCGGCTTCTTCGCCCGCACCTGGTGCCAACGCGAATTTGGGCAGCAGGGGCTCGTAAACGAGTTCGTGCAGACGAATGTATCGTACAATGTGCGCGCGGGCACGGTGAGAGGGATGCACTATCAGCTTCCGCCGCATAGCGAGGTCAAAATCGTCCGGGTGACGCGTGGGCGGATTTACGACGTGATTGTGGACATCCGGCCGGGGTCGCCGACGTTTCTGCAGAAGACTGGCGTTGAACTGGATGCGGAGAATCGTCTGAGCCTTTATGTGCCCAGGGGCTTTGCGCATGGTTTTCAGACGCTTGCCGATGACACGGAGGTTTTCTATCAGATGTCGGCGTACTATATGCCTGATTTTGCACGCGGGTTGCGGTGGAATGATCCCCTGATCGACGTCATCTGGCCCTTGCCGGTCTCGGTGATCGCCGAACGCGACCGCACTTATCGTGATGGTGCGATTCAGGACTTTGATACGTTTCGTGTGTGAGCGGTTGATTTTGCGCCGGTTGATTGGTGGCGACGCGAACTTATGGCGCCTTGAAACTCATCCTTATCGAGTGGAAGTGGTGCATGCCTGAGATGCTACGTCTGGCGATCGTCACATCTTATTTCTATCCGCATATTGGCGGCATCGCCACGCAATTGTCGGCGTTAGCGCCGCGGCTTCATGCGGCGGGCGCCGAGGTGCATGTGCTGGCGCCTGAGGCTCAGGCCGAACCCTACGCCGGCTCAGGGGTGACGGTGCACCCGCTCCGCATCCGGGGGCAGCGGCTTGCGTCGTCTTCCGCATTCGTCACGCAGTCCGTCGCATTGCTGGCACGCCTGCGACCCCATGTGATCCACGCACGAACTCTTATTGCCGACGACAGCTTCGGTGCTGGCGAAGCCGCTGGCCGGTGCAAGACTGGTGGTCTCGGTTCACTCTGCAGGACCGGATCTGGGCGAAATCGCGCGCCTGCAGCGGGCGCGCTGGGGACAAAGGCGACTTGCGTACTTGCGGACTCACGTTGATCGGTTTGTTGGCGTGAGCACTGCGATCCTAGAGGAGATGGCGGAGTCGGGCATCCCCGAAGCGCGGCGAGTGCTGATCCCCAACGGGGTCGACCTGAATCGTTTTCAGCCGCTTGAAGGCGAACGGAAGCAAGCGTTGCGCAGTAGGCTTGGGTTACCTGCGGGTGCACTTGCAATCTACACGGGCCGGCTTTCGACCGAAAAACGCGTCGAGACCCTGGTGCGGGTGTGGCCTCAAATTCTCAAAGTGCGCCAGGATGCTCAGCTCGTGATCGTTGGGGATGGTCCGGAAGAAGAGAAGCTAAAACAACTGGCCGGGCCGGGCATCCACTTCATTGGCTCGACGCGAGAAGTATCCGCATATCTGCAAGCGGCGGATCTCCTCGTATTGCCGTCGGCATCTGAGGGCTTCTCGCTGTCGGTGCTGGAGGGCATGGCCTGTGGCCTGCCCGTCGTTGCCACGCGGGTGGGCGGAGTGCCAGATCTGGTGGTTGACGGCGCAACCGGGCTGTTGACGCCTGTCGATGACCAGGCAGCATTGATCGCAGGGATCAGCGCCTTGCTGACAGATCCGGTGCGTTGCACAGAAATGGGTGCAAGTGCACGGCGCCGGGCGATTTCCGTCTTCTCGTTGGATAGCGTGGCCCTGCGCCTCTTCGACCTCTATCAGCAGGTGGTCCACCCTGCACCGGCCGCCGCGCCGGTCGTTTGAGTCGATGCATGGTGGGCGAAGTCGTTGGTTGGCGATGTAGAAATGGTTTTGCAAAAAGGATCCCTGAAAAGTGGCTGAACCGCGTGTGAGTATCGGATTGCCGGTCTACAATGGCGAACTGCAACTTGAGAGTGCCTTGAACTCGATTCTTGGCCAAACCTACACTGATTTTGAACTTGTCATCAGTGACAATGCCTCGACCGATCGGACGCAGGAGATCTGCCTTGCGTTCGCCGCGCGCGATCCGCGCATCCGTTATTATCGGAATGATCATAACCTCGGGCTGACCCCGAATTTCAATCGCGCGTTTGAACTTACGAAAGGTGAATACTTTGGCTTTGCCTCGCATGATGACTATCGTGCACCCACCTTTATCGAGCGCTGTCTTGAAGTGCTCGACCGCGATCCCACGGTGGTCTTGTGTATGAGTCAGATCATGCTTGTGGACGACGAAGGCCGCAATGTCGCCCAATATGATTCACGTCTCCAGTTTCCCCACGAAATGGATCCCGAGCCGCATTGGCGTTTTCACGATCTGATCATGGTGCCTCACCTGTGTGTGGACGACTACGGGCTGATGCGGTCGGCTGCGTTGCGCAAGATCAAGCCGCTCTATGCCAGCCATGATGGCAACGATCGCAATATGCTGGCTGAGCTGAGTCTTTATGGTAAGTTCGCCCACGTGCCGGAGACACTCTACTATTGGCGCGACCAACGCTGGCGTGACCTCGATTTTGCGCTTTGGTCGGCACGCCTGGATACCGCAAAGGCCGATCAGATCCCGTTTCCCAGGTGGCAGACCTTGCATGGCTATTATGCGACGCTCAGGCGGGTCGAATTGGCGCCGAAACAGCGGTTGCTGTGTTATGGCCATCTTGCTGAGTGGGCGGTGCGCCACACACGGGGGCTAGCGAAGGATGCTGTGCGTGGCGGTGACGCCTGGTTTCATCGTCACTTCAGGTCATCACATGGCGCAAAGGCCGGCGCGCTTGGGAAGGCAGACTGATGGAAGCTGCAGCCACGAACTTGAAGAGCGGCGTAGGTGGAGCAGGGTCCCACCGGCGCGTGGGTCTCTTTGGCAACTTTGGCACAGGCAACCTGGGCAATGAGGCAACGCTGGAAGCTGCGCTTGCCGGAGTACGGAAATTCACGGGGGCGAACGACCTCGTGTGCATCTGTTCAAACCCGCAGGAGGTTGCGGCGACCTATCGGCTGCCGGTGGTCCCCATCCGGTGGAAATCAGGTGAAGGCTCGCCTGATATTCGCAATCGCTGGCTGCGGTTGCCGGTCAAGCTACTGATGCGCATACCCCAGGAAATGAAGTTGTTGATACGCGCCTATCAGACACTCCGGCGACTGGACATGTTGATTGTGGCCGGAACGGGCATTTTGGACGATTTTGCGATCCGTGCGCAGGACCTGCCCTACGACCTGTTCAAGTGGTCGATCTTGGCATGGGTATGCAGGGTCAAGCTCGTCTTTCTGAGTGTTGGCGCGGGGCCACTCGATCACCGGTTGAGCCGGATCTTCGTACGCTGGTCATTGCGGGGTGCGGCCTATCGCTCTTATCGAGACCAGTTCTCGCGTGATTATCTGGCGAGCATCGGGTTCACGGATGAGCGGGACGTGATTGCCCCTGATCTGGCGTTTGGTTTGCCAACCGGGGAACTCCCGTTGCGGGCGTCTGCGTTAGGAACACGCCCGGTGGTGGGGATCGGCGTCATGAGCTACTACGGTGTCCGGGGTGATCCTGTAGTTGGCGAACTGATTTACAACACCTACATGGCGAAGCTGGCCGAATTTGGCGCCTGGTTGGTTGAAAACGATTACGAGGTCCGGCTCCTGCTCGGTGATACGGGGGTGGACCAGCGGGCGATGCAAGATTTTCGCATGCACTTGTCAGCGCTCGTCGGGCGAGATGACGCGATTGTGGTTGTTCCGCTATGGACAGTGGCGCAACTGTTGGAGCAGATAGCGCTGACGGATGTGGTGGTTGCCACCCGTTTTCACAATATCCTCTTGAGTTTACTGCTTGAACGTCCGGCCATCTCGATTTCCTACAACGAAAAGAATGATGACTTGATGCGCGAGATGGGTCTTGCCAAATTCTGCCAGCCGATTGAAGATCTGAATGTTGCGACGCTTATTGAACAGTTTACGGAGTTGGTCGGGGCGCTAGCGCCTTACCGCGACAGGGTAAGCTCGATGGCGAACAACTATGCGCAACAGTTGGAGGAGCAGTACGCACAGGTATTTTCGTGACGCCGGGACTGCACCTATTGAATTGCACGCGATCTGACAGACAGTGCGCTGTGAGATGTATTAATTAGTGGCAGGTTTGGCGAGTTGTTGGCCAGTGCGATTGCTTGGCCGTTTAGAGAATAGAGTCCGACTATGATGGGATTTCGTTTGTTTTCACGCGCTGGCGCCCACAAGCCTCGCAAAGGGCGGTATGCGTTTGTTCTAACCTTATTGGCAGCGAGCCTTGTGGTTGTCATGACGGTGTTGCTGCTGCTCGGCACGGGATTCGTGCCGATGCCCAGCCGATATGGACTGTCGATTGTCGCAAAAGAAGCCTATTATCGCCTGCCGTTTGTTGACTCCTCTTCAAGCCAGGCTCAAATCGGCAACTCTGTGAGTTCGGAGCAGCCGCTAGCCGGGCTTGACGGCGTGTCGGTACTTGCAAATGGTCCGTTGCGTGTATCGAGCACAAATCCTCGCTATTTTGCCGATGGCACCGGCAAAATCGTCTATTTGACCGGTTCCCACTTCTGGCTGAACTTCCAAGATGGGCTGCTCACAGATCCCCCGCCTGCATTTGATTATGTTAAGCATCTCGACTTTCTACAAGCCCGGGGGCACAACTTTTTCCGCCTATGGAACTGGGAACAGGCAAAATGGTCGCTGGAATTGTCTGGTGATTCTTATTTTTCGCCAATGCCATTTCAACGCACCGGTCCAGGGACGGCATTGGATGGAAAACCAAAATTTGACCTACCAAATTCAACCAGGCCTACTTCAATCGCATGCGTGAGCGAGTTATCATGGCCGGTGATCGAGGAATGTATGTGTCGATCATGTTCTTCAATGGTTGGAGCGTCATGAAGGAACAATATCCTTCTCTAAACAACCCGTGGAAGGGACACCCATTCAACCAGGCCAATAACATCAACGGGGTCAACGGCGACGTCAATGGGGACGATAGTGGCAGTGACACCCATACGCTTGCGAATCCACAAGTCACACAATATCAAGAGGCCTTTGTGAAGAAGGTGATCGACACCGTCGGTGACCTCGACAACGTGATCTTCGAAATCAGTAATGAGAGCCCGGATAACTCTATCCAGTGGCAGTATCACATGATCGACGTCATCAAGGCGCATGAGGCAACCAAGGCCAAACAACATCCAGTGGGCATGTCGGACGCTATGAGTGGGACCTCAATTTGTTGCTCAACAGCCGCGCCGACTGGATTTCGCCTGGCGGCGGTGCATTCCAGTGGGAACCGCAAGCCAATGATGGCAAGAAGGTCATCATCAATGACACGGATCACCTGTGGGGTATTGGCGGCGATCGTTACTGGGTATGGAAGAGCTTCACACGCGGTTTGAATCCGATCTTCATGGATCAATATGATGATAGCTTCAAGCTTGTCGGGGGCGGGTATGACATGAACAACCCCAATGATGTGAGTCTTCGGGCCAATTTGGGGTATACGCGCCAGTATGCCGAGCGCATTGACCTTGCACACATGACGCCCCGCGGCGATCTCTGTTCGACGGGCTATTGTCTTGCTAACAAGGTGGCGACTGGTGGCCAGTACCTGGTCTACCAACCACGCAGCGGTGCGTTCACGGTGAACCTGACCGGAGTTTCCGGCTCATTCAATGTCGAATGGTTCAATCCCGCGACCGGCGCCAAGAGCAGTGGATCGGCGATCAACGGCGGCGCCAACCAGTCTTTCACCCCGCCGTTCTCCGGTGACGCTGTGCTGTATCTCTATCCGGCGGGAACGCTGCCGCCGACTGCCACGCCGACCCCGACGAAGGTGCCGACCGCAACGCCGACACCGCTGCCCTCAAGCCTCAAATGCATCTTGTATCGGAGTAGTGAGGTCCCAAAGCCGTTGCCATTGGGCAAAACGTCGATTACATCGACCCTGACGGTTCCAAAGAGCTACACGATCGCAGATCTAAATGCCACCGTCTATATGACGCACGCCTGGGTCGGCGACCTCAGCATGAAGCTCACGCACAAGAATTCCGGCAAGACTGTCAAACTGCTGGATCGTCCCGGTTATCCGGCGAAGACCTTTGGCTGCAGTGGCGACAACATCAACGCCACCATTGATGATTCGGCGGGGACTTCCTCCGAACTCCGGTGTGCAGCCACGCTTCCGACCATCTATGGCAGCGTGAGACCGTTCAGCCGACTGTCCGCCTTCAATGGGATTGGAAGTGCGGGAAAGTGGGAACTGACCATCACGGACGCAGACCCCTCGGTGGATTGGGGTGTACTCCAAAGTTGGAGAATTCGCGTTTGTTATGCCCCCGTAGCAACGTTGTCGGCCGAGGAAGGCGATGAAGCCTTTGTGCCAGACACGCCGCTAATTCCCGCAACGGAGCCACTTCTTGAGACAAAACCGGGCCGGGTGAATGAAGTCGTACCCACGCTCTTTCTTCCGCAGGTAGTGCGGTAAGCCGCCAAAGGCGCCGCTCCCGGTGCGAAATCTCTGCTGCGTATAGTGAGCATTTCTGTCAGCACTCTGTAATCCGGTGCGCCTCGTATCTCTGTTACACTGAATAACGCGGAGACGCGGGGCGTGCCTTGTGCCCCACTTCTTTTTTCGTATCCAGCGTTGAAAGGTGCAGAGGAAGCGATGGCCGCGTCACAACGGTTGCCCGATCTGCCTGAACCGGCTGACTTGGGTGAGCAAATGGTTGCGCTCATGACCGAGCTATACCCGATCTGCCGCAGTATCACGGGCGATGGCGTGCGTGCATCGTTGCGGATGCTGCAGCGCCATATTCCGCTCCATCTTCACGAAGTGCCAACCGGCACGCCCGTATTTGATTGGATCGTGCCGCGAGAATGGAATATTCGCAATGCCAGCATCACGACCGCGGCCGGCGAGACCATTGTTGACATAAAGCAACATAGTCTGCACATCCTGAATTATAGCGTTCCGATCGATGCGTGGATGTCGTTGGAGGCGTTGCGGCCGCACTTGTTTACACTCCCTGACCATCCGGATTGGATCCCTTATCGCACTTCGTATTATGCGGAGAATTGGGGCTTCTGCATCACGCAGCGAACATTGGACAGCCTGGTGGATACGGAATACCACGTTGTGATTGATTCCACGCTCGGGCCTGGGCACTTGACCTTTGGAGAGTTGGTGCTACCGGGCGAGTCAGCGCAGGAAGTGCTCGTCTCTTGCCACTGCTGCCATCCTTCGCTGTGTAACGACAACTTGTCGGGCATGGTCTTGGCGACATTCCTGGCAAGGGTGTTAAGCACCCGCCACAACCGCTACACCTATCGGTTTCTCTTTGTGCCCGGTACGATCGGGGCGATAACGTGGTTGGCGTTGAATGAACCGGTTACGGCGCGGATTGCGCATGGACTGGTGGTAGCGTGTGTCGGCGATGCTGGACATATGCATTACAAGCGTAGCCGCCGGGGTGATGCGGAGATCGATCGCGCAGTGGAACATGTTTTGCGCGGCTCAGGGAAACCCTATGCAGTGCGGGACTTTTCACCCTATGGATACGACGAGCGCCAGTATTGCTCGCCTGGCTTCAATCTCCCTGTTGGCAGCCTGAGCCGCACACCGCATGGACAATTCCCGGAGTACCATACTTCGGCGGATAATCTGGACTTTGTACATCCAGCAAATCTTGCCGACTCGCTGGCAACCTACCTGGCGGTGGTCAACACTCTTGAGCACAATCGGGTTTACGTGAACACAAATCCAAAGTGCGAACCGCAGTTGGGGAGGCGGGGGCTTTACAGCACCATTGGTGGGCGCCAGGATACCAAGGCAATCGAACTGGCCATGCTCTGGGTGCTGAATCTCTCCGACGGGCAGCATGCCCTGCTGGACATTGCTGAACGCGCTGGGATCGACTTTGGCGTGATCTGTGAAGCTGCCAGTCACTTGAAGGCGCATCAGCTATTGGTGGAAGACTGAGACCGAATGGAACATCCTATGCCATCTGAACAGGCGCGCAAACTGCAACAACGAGCCCATCAATTAATCCCCGGTGGTGCACACACCTACGCCAAGGGGGACGATCAGTACCCTGAGAACGCACCGCCGTTGCTCGTGCGGGGCGCGGGTTGTCATGTGTGGGATGTGGATGGCAACGAATACATCGAGTATGCGATGGGGCTGCGGTCGGTGACGCTCGGTCATGGCTATCAGCCGGTGGTCGAGGCGGCCTATCGGGCCATGCAGGGTGGCACGAACTTCACCCGTCCTTCGCTCCTGGAAGCCGAATGTGCCGAGCGGGTGCTGGACGTGCTTGGCTACGATGGGATGATCAAGTTTGCGAAGAATGGGTCGGATGCGACTACCGCCGCCGTGAAACTCGCACGGGCGTATACGGGCCGCGACATGGTGGCGATCTGCGGCGATCACCCTTTCTTTTCCGTCGACGATTGGTTCATCGGAGCCACCGGCATGCCCGGTGGAATCCCCGAATCCATCCGTGCACTGACGGTGAAGTTTCACTACAACGATCTGGCGTCACTGGCATCCCTTTTTGCGGCATATCCGGACCGGATTGCCTGCGTGATGATGGAAGCAGAGACGACGGAGCCGCCAAAGGATCAGTTTTTACAGCGCGTCCAGGAGTTGTGCCATCAGCATGGCGCTGTGTTCATTTTGGACGAGATCATTACCGGATTTCGGTGGGATCTCGGCGGTGCTCAGCGTGTGTATGGCATCGTGCCGGATCTATGCACCTTTGGTAAAGCCATGGCGAACGGTTTTGCGCTGGCAGCCCTGGTCGGGCGCCGGGAGTTGATGGAGCGGGGTGGCATCCACCATCCGCATGAGCGCGTCTTTCTGCTATCGACGACCGCCGGCGCCGAGAGCCACGCCCTGGCCGCAGCAATCGCCACCATCGGAACGTACGAGCAGCACGATGTGGTTGGCCATCTGCATCGCCAGGGGGAACGATTGCGTCGTGGCATCGAGCAGGTGATTGAAAGACTTGACCTTGCTCCCTATTTCCAGGTGCTTGGGCGCCCGTGCAACCTCATATTTGCCACGCGCGATCAGACCGGTGAACGTTCACAAGCGTTTCGCACGCTCTTCATGCAGGAGACTGCGGCGCGGGGGCTGTTAACGCCGTCATTCGTGACGAGCTTTTCCCACAGCGACGCCGATATCGACTACACCGTGGACGCGGTTGGCGGCGCACTTGCGGTTTACAGGCAAGCCATTGAGAATGGGGTGGAGCACTATTTGCGTGGCGCCTCGGTAAAGCCGGTGATGCGTTTGCGCTGCTAATCGATAGAGGAGTTCATCATGAAGGTCGTTCTTTTCTGCGGTGGGCGGCACGCGTTTGAAAGAGTTTTCAGGAGACAATTCCAAAGCCAATGGTTGACATTGGCTACCGTCCCATCATGTGGCACTTGATGAAATACTATGCGCATTACGGGCACACCGACTTCGTGCTGTGTCTTGGTTACCGCGGCGATATTATCAAGAATTACTTTCTGAACTACAGCGAGTGCCTATCGAACGACTTTATCCTGTCGGATGGCGGCCGGACGGTGCATCTCCTGAATCATGACATTTCAGACTGGACGATTACGTTTGTCGACACGGGGTTAAACGCCAATATTGGCCAACGCCTCATGGCTGCGAGTCCCTATCTCCGTGGCGAAGAGATGTTCATGGCGAACTACGCCGACGGTTTGACCGACCTCAATTTGCCCGACTATGTCCAGGAGTTTCAGGAGAGTGACAAGGTCGGATCATTTCTGGCCGTGCAGCCACCGCAATCCTTCCACGTGATTTCCATTGCCGGAGACGGGGCGGTGACGGATATCCGGACGGCGCAAGACGCCGAGATCTGGATCAATGGCGGCTACTTCATCTTCCGCCAGAGTCTCTTCGACTACATCCGTGATGGAGAAGAACTTGTAGAGCAGCCGTTCCGCCGGCTGATTGCCGCGAACCAGTTGATGGCGCGGCGCCACAGCAGCTTTTGGGCGTGCATGGATACTTTCAAAGAGAAGAAGATGTTTGATGACATGGTAGGGCGCGGGTACATGCCCTGGGCGCCGTGGGACAAAGCGCCTGCCGCGAATTTGCGCCCACTCAATGCGATCAATGCGCGCGTGATGGATTTTTCACAGACCAGAGGCGCCAATGCTTGAACTCAACCTGAGCACGAATCGCCGGCCGCTCACACGCGTGTTGTGTCTGGGCGCGCACAGCGACGACATCGAGATCGGCTGTGGTGGTGCGGTGCTGGCTTTGACCGAACGCTACCCCGGCCTGATGGTCGACTGGGTGGTCTTCAGCGGGAACCCACTGCGCCAGGCTGAAGCCCGGGCCAGCGCCGATGCATTTTTTGGATGCGGCCGGCGCAAGGAAATCGAGCTGTATGACTTTCGGGATGGCTACTTTCCGTTCGAAGGCGCCCTGGTGAAAGATCGTTTTGAAGCGCTCAAGAGCCGGCCGCAGCCCGACCTGATTTTCACCCATCGCCGCGATGATCGGCACCAGGATCACCGGCTGATTTCCGATCTTACCTACAACACTTTTCGCAATCACCTGATTCTTGAATACGAAATCCCAAAATATGATGGCGACCTGGCGGCGCCAAACGTGTTCATTTCGCTGCCGATGTTTGCCTACCAACGCAAGGTGGAGCTATTGATGGCGCACTTCGCCACGCAGCGCAGCCGCGATTGGTTTACGCCTGAAACCTTTTTGGGGTTGATGCGCTTGCGCGGTGTTGAGTGCCGCGCTGATTCAGGTTACGCCGAGGCCTTTTTTTGTCACAAACTCGTGCTTGCCTAGCCCGCCTCCAGCCTGTTCTTTCCACATTCAACAGGCCTGTCGCGCCAAAACGCCGATCCACATCCTCAGACCGCCTACGACAAATTGACCCCTAAAGTAAGGACCTTTTCTGGATCTTTCCAGTCTCCTTAAGTTGTATCGTAAAGCAGGAGGGTTTCGATTCACTCGACCCCTCTGACCACCCGACGAACAGTCGGTAGTCGGATTCGGTAATCTGCCCGAACGCCGAGTCGCCAAACGACAGCATATCCCAGTCGCGGAGAACGCAACTCCTTAACGGGCCGCCCGGCGGTGGTTCTGTTGAACGCGCCTGGAAGCGTGCAGATGGCGACGCTGCTTGCTCTACACGACAGATGCCGGATTGCCTGGGTGGTCACAAGCCCATCGCGATTGGGCGACTGCTGGAAGGAGCAAGAAGATGAAACGTCATATCCTGAAGGGGCTGATCAGCGCGCTTTTGGCGCTTTTCGGCCTTTCTGTGTTTGCCGCCGTAGCGCAGGCGACGACCTACTATGTCTCCCCGACCGGCAATGATACTGCGGCGGGCACCTCTGTGACGACCCCATGGAAGACATTTGATCGTTCTTGGCAGTCGCTCTATCCGGGCGACACGCTGATTGTCATGGACGGTGTCTATTACCAGTCTTTGAACCCCGACACACGCAACGGTGAGCCGGGCAAGCCGATCACCATCCGTGCGCAGCATGATGGCAAAGCCATCATCGACGGCGAACACGTCCGGATGACGGTCAAGATTGGCGATACGTGGCCCGGCCCCATCGGTGAGTACTTTGTCATTGAGGGCATCGTTGCGCGCAACAGCAGTGACTCGGTCTGGTTTCTGCGTGGCGACCACAACATCCTGCGTCGCGTCTCAGGCTACAACGCAAGCACTGATACGAACGACCATGTATTTCTGGTCTGGGCAAACGACAATCTGATTGAAGATTGCCTTTGCGTCTGGCACTGGCCGCAACATGATGCTCATCTATCAAAGGCCAGCGCAATACGTTCCGGCGCTGTGTCGCGGCCTGGACGCAGTGGGATGGACGCGATTTCTGTGGGTGACATGGCCAAACGGCAACAATCTGGTAATCTACAATGCAAGTAACAATCTTGTCGAAAACACGATCTCGTATGGACGTTCGGTCGGACGCGGGCTGTTGATTCAGGCAAACGACGATACGGTGCAGGCGGTTGGAAATCGTGTACTTGGGGCCATGGTGGCTGCCACCGGAATGAACTGGGACGGCACCGAACACGAATTTGGCACGACGCGCCCGGGTCTACACCTGTGAAGGCTATACTGACTATCACACCTGGGCGGACTTCCGCATGGGCGCTGGCTTCTATGGGCAGGGCTTAATCAGCGGCAATGTCTTCGAAGATCTCTTTTCGACGGGGAACGCCGGGCTTGGCTTTTCCGCTGCCAAGCCGTTTGGGGTGGGTGTAACAGATGGCGTGATTGACCATGCAACCATCTTTGGCAACGGACTAGACGCACCGGTCGTCGATGGCGGCATCGGCGCCGAAGTGAACGACGACCAATTGGACCCGTTCACGATCACCAATACCTACATTGAAGGAACTTCCTACCAGGGGCAAGGCGCCCGCCTCCAGAATCGCTATGTGGACGGAGTGCTGACTGCAACCTCACTTTGGCCCTGGCCGATGGAATCCAGAGCACTAGATGAACTCGGTATCTCGATCACCGACCTGATGGTTAACCGGTACGATGTGCTATCGCCGCCGACTAACGGCGTAACGCCGACGCCGGCAACAACTACACCTTCGGCGACGCCAACGAACACGCCGACGAGCACGCCGACCAAAACTGCCGTGCCCCCCACGAATACGCCGACCAAGACCCCGGTGCCGTCGACGGCGACGCCGACTCCAAGACGCCAGCGCCGCCCACGAACACGCCGACCAAGACCCCAGTTGCTCCGCCACAGGCAGCCAGCTATCGGGTGAATGTGCCGATACTACCTGTCAATTCGGGGGATGCCGCACTCGATGCCGGCAACCGGGCGATTGTCTGGCTGGGGAAAATCAGTACGGGCAGCAACTATGCGGATATTCGGCTTGTCGGTTCGCTCGATGGCCTCCACATCCGAGCGCAAATGATGGATGAAACGGTGCAAGCAGGAGATGTGCTGACGTTCACGGTCAAGGGCGTCGCGTTGGTGGCGCGCTATCCAGCCACAAACGGGTGGACCATTGCGATGCGCTGTGGCACTACGTGCCGAGGCTGGGACGCAACGACCGTGATTCCATGGTCGACTTTTGGCGGCATGCCTCTGGCAGGAGCGACCTGGACACTGAGTGTCAAACTGACCGACGTTGACGGCGCCCTGACGCCAACGGCCTCCACATGGCCGCCGGCCGGCGCCGGTTCACTCTACTGGGGTGAACCAGACTACCGTGGTGCCACCATTGCCGGCATGCAGCAACTGAACCTGCCGTTGAGTGGTGACAGCATGTTGGGCGGCGCAACAGACTGCGGCGCTCCGGACTATCCGAATTATTTCCCAACCTGGGGCCAGCGTAACTGGGGAACGTCGCCCTATGTGAATGTGCAAGCGCAGTGGGACGCGGCGGATTGGCCGTGCTATTCGAAGTATTACGCGCAGTGGTCCCTGGCAGGACTTCCAGCCGGCGCACAGATCGTATCCGCCACGCTGGAGATGCGCCAGTTCGGCAATGCCGGCTATGAGCCTGGTGACACAGGTGCGACCGTCTTCCAGTTGTTTGAGGTGAAATCTGCCTGGAACGAGTCAACGGTCGGACAGGGACCTGCTTGCAACCGAGAATCTCGGGCGCGTGCCGTCTATCAGGTTCCAGCGACCTGTGAGATACCGAATTTCTTCTGCAATCCTGGACTTCCTGTCACGTTCGACGTGACGGAAATTGTGCGGCGTGCCGCGTCTGAGAACCGCACCTGGGCTTCCGTAGGACTCTACACGGCAGCTGGACAGTATCATTCCGGTAAGTACCTTTACTCACGCGAGGGTACGGAACCACCCGTGATTCATATTGGCTACGTCACCAGGGCGCCGCCGAC
>JADJPH010000017.1 GCA_016713335.1 Candidatus Fredericiella danica
CATCGCAGCATAGCGCCGCTCGAACTCCGTGCGGGTCAGATGATCGCCGTTCTGTAGTGGCTACAACGGTGCGCCCGGCTCGGACGTATGGCGCACCGGCAATGGGGCAATGGCCATAGGTGTCTGCTTCTCCTCATGCGCCAACCGCGACGCATTCGTATTATAGCGCATTTGAACAAGTGCACACGAGCTTGTGTCTGCAATCCCGCCTCCATAACTGGACAAAACCCCGCCTCCGCGGTATACTGGCATGGGCGAACTTATGTTCTATCTCTACCCATTTTGCCTGTTCCAAAGGACAATGCAACGATGCCGCCCATCCAGGTTGTCAGCGAGTTCCAGCCGACCGGCGATCAGCCCCAGGCAATCACGCAGTTGGCCGAAGGTATCCGCGATGGGATGCGCCACCAGGTGCTATTGGGCGTAACCGGCAGCGGCAAGACCTACACGATGGCCAAGGTGGTCGAGGAAGTGCAGAAGCCGGCCTTGATCATCGCCCACAACAAGACCCTGGCCGCCCAACTTTACGCCGAAATGCGGGAGTTCCTACCCAATAACGCAGTCGAGTACTTTGTCTCCTATTACGACTACTATCAACCGGAAGCCTATATCCCGCGCACCGACACCTACGTCGAAAAAGAGTCGCAGATCAACGAAGAGATCGACCGGCTCCGGTTGGCGGCGACCAGTTCGCTCTTTGCCCGGCGCGACGTTGTGATCGTCGCCTCCGTCTCCTCGATCTACGGTCTGGGCAGCCCCCAGGATTATGGACGCGTCGTCCTCACCCTCAATGTCGGCGAGTTGGTGCGCCGCAACCAACTGCTGCGCCACCTGGTGGAAATCTATTACGACCGCAACGACAACGTCCTCCAGCGCGGTCGCTTTCGCGTGCGCGGCGACGTACTAGAGGTTCAGCCCGCCGACCGCGAAACTGCCTACCGGCTCAGCCTCTTTGGCGAAGAGATCGAACGCATCACCGAGGTGGATCCCCTTACCGGTGAGATCATCACCGATCACCAACAGATCAATATCTTCCCAGCCAAACACTTCGTCACCCCCCAGGACCGGCTGGAAGAGGCGCTCAAGGACATCCAGACCGAACTGGATGAACAGGTCGCCTCCTTCGAGAGCGCAGGGCAAGTTACTGGAAGCCCAACGCATCAAACAACGCACCAACTACGACATCGAGATGTTGCGCGAGGTGGGCTTCTGCAACGGGATCGAAAACTACAGCCGGCCCCTGGCAGGACGGCCGCCGGGCAGCACCCCCTGGACGTTGCTGGATTACTTCCCAACAGACTGGCTGCTGATCGTCGACGAGAGCCACATGACCATGCCCCAGATCCGCGGCATGTACAACGGCGATCGCGCCCGCAAGGAAGTGCTCGTCAATTACGGCTTCCGTCTGCCCAGCGCACTCGACAACCGGCCGCTGACCTTCAGTGAGTTCGAAGAGCACGTCAACCAGGCCGTCTACGTCAGCGCGACGCCCGGTCCCTATGAGATGGAACATGCCGAGCGGGTGGCAGAACAGGTGATCCGGCCAACCGGGCTGCTCGACCCCGTCGTCGAAGTGCGTCCCACCAAGGGCCAGATCGATGACCTGGTCAAGGAGATCAAACTGCGCACCAACGCCGGCCAGCGGGTGCTTATCACCACCCTGACCAAACGGATGGCGGAAGATCTCACGGAGTATCTGGCGGAACTGAACATCAAGGTCCACTACCTCCATAGCGACATTCACACCATCGAGCGCGTCGAGATTCTGCGCGATCTGCGGATGGGCGTGTACGATGTGGTCGTGGGCATCAACCTGCTCCGCGAAGGGCTTGACCTGCCGGAAGTGTCGCTGGTCGCTGTGCTCGACGCGGATAAAGAAGGCTTCCTCCGTAGCCAGAATGCCTTGATCCCAAACGATCGGGCGTGCGGCGCGGCATGTGGAGGGCAAGGCGATTCTGTACGCCGATGTCATGACGGATAGTATGCGCAATGCGATCGGCGAAACGAACCGCCGCCGCGCCATCCAGGAAGCATACAATGTTGAGCACGGCATCGAACCAAAGGGCATTGTCAAGGGCATCCGCGACCTGACCGACCGCGTCAAGATCATTGCGGAGACGCGCCCTGACTATCGGACGGACGCAGCAGACCGGCAGGAACTGGGACTTGACCCGGTCCACCTGCCCATGGAAGACCTGCAGAAACTGATCCGGCAGGTCGATAAAGAAATGAAAGAAGCGGCCAAAGCGCTTGAGTTCGAGCGGGCAGCGCTCCTGCGCGACCAACTCATGGAATTGCGCCGCGCCGAAGTGGAAAAGAAGGTCGAACCAGCGTAATGGCGGATAACAACGGAACCGATAAAATCGAACCAAACGGCAACGGCGCCATCGGCGCCGTGCGCAATGCCGACTTGATCGAGGAAATGCAGACCGCGTACCTCGACTATGCGATGAGCGTGATCGTCGCGCGCCCTCCCCGACGTGCGTGATGGGCTGAAACCGGTCCACCGGCGCATTCTCTATGCCATGTGGAACGACCTGTCGCTCACCCACGACAAGCCTCACAAGAAAAGCGCCCGCATCGTCGGCGAAGTGCTCGGTAAATATCACCCGCATGGCGACACCGCCGTCTATGACGCCATGGTGCGCATGGCGCAGGATTTCAGCCTGCGCTACCCGCTCATCGATGGCCAGGGTAACTTCGGCTCCATCGACGGCGACAATGCCGCAGCCATGCGCTACACCGAAGCCCGCCTGGCGCGCATCACCAACCTGCTGCTCGATGACCTGGACAAGGACACGGTCGGCTGGCACCCAAATTTTGATAATTCACTGCGCGAACCGGACGTTCTGCCCGCCGCGCTGCCCAATCTGCTGATCAACGGCTCCTCCGGCATTGCCGTCGGCATGGCCACCAACATCCCTCCCCACAACCTGGGAGAAGTCGTTGATGCGCTCATCTACCTGATCGACCACTTCGACCACGTGGATGAGATTCCCATCGACGCGCTGACCCATTTCATCAAAGGACCGGACTTCCCCACCGGCGGGATCGTCTATCGCTATCGCGAAGAAGGAAAAGGGGAAGAAGACGCCGACGCCATTGCCCAGGGGTATTCGATGGGCAAGTCACGGCTGATCGTGCAGGCGAAAGCCCACTTCGAAGAGATCAGCCGCGGCCGCACCCGCATCATCATCACCGAATTACCGTACCAGACCAACAAGACTGCGCTGATCGAACGGATCGCCGACCTGGTGCGCGATGGCAAGATCGAGGGCATCACAGACCTGCGCGACGAGTCCGATCGCACCGGCATGCGCATCGTGATCGAGTTGACGCGCAACGTCGAACCCAAGGAGATCCTGGCAAACCTCTTCAAGTACACGCCCCTACAACAGACCTTTGGCATGCAGTTGCTCGCGCTGGTCGATGGACAACCACGCCTGCTGAATCTGAAGCGACTTCTGCAACTTTTTGTGCAGCACCGCCAGGAAATCATCCGCCGCCGCTCTGAGTTCGATCTCAAACGCGCCAAAGAGCGCGCCCACATCGTCGAGGGTCTGCTGCGCGCCCTCGACATCCTGGACGAAGTGATCCACACCATCCGGCACAGCCAAACCGTTGACACGGCGCGCAAAAACCTGGTGGCCAAATTTGATTTCAGCGAGATTCAAGCGCAGGCCATTCTCGACATGCAGTTGCGCCGGTTGGCAGCGTTGGAGCGCAAGCGTCTCCAGGAGGAGTATGACGACCTCCAAAAGCGCATTGCCTACCTGGAAGACCTGCTCGCCCATCCCGACAAAATCCTGGGCGTCATCAAAACGGAACTACTGGCGATCAGAGAGCAGTATGCCGACGCCCGGCGCACGCAGATCGTGGACCGCACGCGGGGCGCGCTCACGACCCATGACCTGCTGCCGGATCAGACGGTGTGGGTGACGCTCGGCAAGGGTGGCGAACTGCGCCGCCAGGGTGTGGTAAAAGTGGCGCCAAGTGTGTTACGCCAGATCGGCCGTGACAGCCAGACCGCTTTGCTGACGGCGAACACGCGCGATCTGCTTTACGTCTTCTGCAGAGATGGCCGGTGCAGCCGGATCGGCATCCACGAGATCCCCGACGATGGGAGCGGCAAGGGTGTCTCTGAACTCACAGGCTTTCAGAAGCGCGACGAGATCACATCCGCACTGGTGCTTCCCCGCGCACGCGCCGGCGAGGGCGACAACTTCGTCTTTCTGTGCACCGAGCGCGGCGCAGTCAAACGCGTGACCGTAGAAGACCTGCAGACAAACACCAACCCCGAATTCCCGGTGATCAATTTGGAAAGAGGGGATCGGTTGCTCTTTGCAGTGACAACGCGCGGCGGGCAGGAGGTCATTCTTGTCAGCGCCGACGGCCAGTCGATCCGCTTCGGTGAGGAAGAGGTCCGCAGCATGGGGTTGGCCGCAGGCGGCGTCGGCGGCATCAAACTCCGGGCCAAGGATCGCATTATCTTTGCCGCGGTCGTCGATCCGGACGGGGAGCTGCTCACGGCGACCACCGGCGGCTTTGTCAAACGGACGGCTCTCTCCGAATTCAGCCCGCAGGGGCGCAACGGTGGGGGCATTGTCGCCCACAAGCTTTCCGAAAAGACCGGCAAACTCGCTGCAGGTCTGCTCGTGCCGGCCAATGCACTGCGCGACGCGCTGATCTTTGTGATGAGCAAAGGCGCCGCCAAACCCGGCAGCGTGGCCGAAGCGCCGGTGATGGGCCGCGCCGTACTCGGCAAAGCACTCATCGAGACCTCCGACAAAGAAGGTCTGGCCGCAGTCTGGCGCATTGCCGTGCCCGGATCCACGAATGAACCCGACGAACCGGCGCCGGCGCCAAAGGGATCCTCACGGACACGAGTTCCTGCCGAACAGGTTGAACTGCTCAATGCGGCGCCCGCTGCGCCGGCGCTTACGATTCCTGACATTCCACCGAAGAAACTGCGCATCCCGGATGCGCCGCCGCCCGCCGCCCCCAAAGCCGCCCCGGCTTCAAGCGCCGGTAGCTTCGGCAACGCCATCCACAAAAAAGGGAGCGACCCCTACCCCACCGCCAGCCACGAAGACAAAGATCGACGCCGGCAGCACGGCTGCAGCGACGAAGCCCGGCGTAGACAAGCAACCTCCACCTGCCGCAGCGGCCGAAACAAAGCACAAGGAAACGCCAAAAAGGGACGGCAAGGCCATCCCGGTCACCGCTCCATTCGATTTCGTAGAGGAAGATGTGGCGCCGCCCCCAACCCCCAAAAAACTGGAGGCGGTCGCAAGCGTGACGAAGTCACAGGCCGGCGCAGCGAAGAAAAAGGCAAAGTAGCACCGCGGCCGGTTTCCTAGTGCGTGCGCTGCACCACGAACTCACAGAGACCCAACATGGAGCGCCGCGCAGGAACGTCCGGCAGCACAGCCAGGTTGTCGCCGGCGCGGCGCAAGTATGTGCGCGCTTCCGCTTCCGCCGCTTCGATCGCACCACTGATCCGCAAGTCCTGCACCAGTTGACTCACCGTCGCATTCCAGGCAACTGATTTGGTATGTTCACTCTGTAATTGCGCCGTCTCCAGCCGCGCAATGACTGCTTCGGGGTCTTTTACCATTTGCAGATAGTAGAAGAAGGGTAACGTCAACGTGCCCTGCCGCAGATCACTGCCGGCTGGCTTCCCCAGTGAATTATCATCACCCGTAAAATCAAGGATATCGTCGACGATCTGAAACGCCATCCCCAGGTTGTAACCGAACTCATGCAAATCCCGAATTCGCTCTTCAGGCAAGTGGGAGAGCACAGCCGCACCTTCGGTCGCGGCGCAAAATAGACTCGCCGTCTTGGCATAGATGCGCTGGTAGTAGTTGTCTTTCCGCTGGTGAAAATCAAAACGATCGTCCATTGGCGCAGTTCACCGTTGACAATCGTATGCAGCGTGGCGCTGAACGTATTGATGACCCGCATATTGCGAGTTTCGGCCGAAAAACGCGCCGCGGTGCCAAACATGTAATTGCCGGCCAACACGGTGGAACCACCGCTCCAGGTCGCGTTCAGCGTTGGCGCCCCGCGCCGCAGCATCGCGCCGTCGATGACGTCATCATGCACCAGGGTCGCAGTGTGCAACATTTCGACTGATGCCGCCAGGGCCACGATCCGCGCATACTCAGGCGACGACTGCAAGGAACCGTTGAACTCCGCCGCCAATAATGCCAATGCGGGGCGCAAACGCTTGCCGCCGCTACCAATCAAATTGATGAAGGCATTGGCAAGCGGTGCAAAAAGCGCCGAATCCACTGCCCGCATCTTCTCTTCTACCTGTCGCAAGCCCGGTCGCACCGGGTCCAGAAGACGATTCACATCGATTGCGCCGTTCTGGGCTGTTTCAACTTCGACGACTGGAGGAGACGGTGGCAACCGCTCAGCCATAAACCGTTTCGAAACCATTTCGGACGTCAGCACCGATCGATTCCTCCAAAGAAAAGAAACGCAACGCTACATTTGTCGTCACCGCGGCAATCTGCGCCGCGGGGAGACGATACAATTCGGCAAGCCGTTCACAGACCAGCGCAACATAAGCCGGTTCGTTCCGTTGCCCGCGGTGTGGGTGTGGCGTCAAATAGGGAGCATCGGTTTCCAACATCAAGCGATCGAGCCGAAGTTGCGGCGCCAGCACATGCAGTGCCGCTGCGTTTTTATAAGTGACGGGTCCACCCAGACTTAATACAAAATTCCAGGAATAAGCCTCCTCTGCCAGAGCCACATCCCCGCTAAACGCGTGGAGCACCCCGGCAAAAGGTCGTTCTGCCAACGGCGAACGGCGAAACTCGTCGCTCGCCACCCAGGTCCTCAGCACTGCCGCAACGTCTTCGTTCGCCTCACGACTATGAATAATCACCGGCAGGCCCAGTTCGGCCGCCAATGCCAATTGCGCCGAAAATGCCTGTTTTTGCTGCTCAGGCTCGACCTTGTGCCAATAGTAGTCGAGACCGATCTCCCCAATCGCCACCACCTTGCCGTGCGGCATAGGTTCGCAGCGTGTTCACCGTTGCCGCCGAAAACTGATCGCGCTGTTTGGATGCACCCACGGCCGCATAGAGCCCGGCATAGCGCTCCGCCACCGCCAGCAAGTGAGGGAGCGTCCCCACCTCAATCGCCGGTATCACAATCCGATGGACACCGGCGGCGCCGGCACGGACAACCACGGCGTCACGATCCTCGGTAAACTGGCTTATATCAAGATGGAAGTGACTGTCTATAAGGACAAATTGCCCTTCAACATTCGACATATATTATACAAAAGCCAAACAATACTATTTCAAACCTTGCGCCGCGCTTGTTCATTTTATCACATACAAATGTGCCGAAAAAGTAGGTCAGATTGCACTGTCTGCACGCTGCCGGCAATGGTCACAAGATGTTTCAGTATAGCAGCTTTGGCGAAGGCAACGAAAAAGTGGCGGCAATGCCGAACTTTGTGGTTCACGGAGATAACAAAGAGGGGTGCAGTGACTGCACCCCTCCAGGCACCCTGCAAAGCGGAGTCTAGACGCCGGCTAGTTGCTTGCCGTCAGCAAGAATGGCCTGCACCGCCGCCTGATCCGTCGTTTCGGTATAAACGCGCAGCAGCGGTTCGGTCCCTGAAAATCGGATCAGGAGCCAACCACCATCGTCCATACTGAATTTATAGCCCGTCCATGGTGTTGAGTCCGGTGACCTGATGCCCGCCCAACGTGAGGCCCTCGACGTTGATTTGATCCAGCCGGGCTTTCGCTTCATTGCGCACCACCATATCCGTCAAGCGAACATCGATGCGGTCATAAAAATGCGCCCCGACCTTATCAAACAGCAGTTTAAGCAGTTCGGTTGGTTTCTTGCCGGTGCGCACCATGAAGTCGAGCAGAAACAGGTTGGAGAGAATTCCGTCACGTTCCGGCACATGGCCGCGGAACGCATACCCGCCGCTCTCCTCGCCACCAACCATGGCATCATTTTCGATCATCGCCGGTGCGATGTATTTGAACCCGACCCCGGTGTTGATCACCGGCACGCCATAGATCTCGCCCAGTTTGTCCAGCATCGACGTGGTGCTCAGTGTCTTGACAATGGCGCCGCGTTCACCGCGCACCTCCAGCAGGTAGTACGCCACCATCCCGAAGACACGCAGTTGATCGACGAAATTGCCGGCTTCGTCACCAAAGCCGCACCGGTCGGCGTCCCCATCCAAAATACAAACACAGTCCGCATGCAGCCGTTTGCCAACTGCCAGGCCAGCATCAACGTTGGGTGGGATCGGTTCGGGCCGCAACATGTTCGGAAAGATCGGGTTACGCTCGGCGTGCACTTCGAAGATTTCGGTCTTGCCCCCACCCAGAATCTCGGTCAACCAGCCTGCGCCATTGCCCCACATATTGTCAACGACAATTTTGAGACCGGCTTCCTTGATCGGCGTGACGTCGATCAGGTGGCTGAGGTGTTCAAGATACGCCGGCTTTGGATCAAAGTACCGCACGGCGCCTGACTTGAGCGCGTCGGCCAACGACATGGTGAGGATAGCCCTGGTGTCGCCCGCGTCCGGGATGAGTTCCTCGATCTGTTTGAGACCGGCCGGGCCGATTGCCCCACCGTTCGCATCGCGCACCTTGAAGCCGCAATCCTCAGGCGGGTTGTGGCTCGCCGTGATATTGAGCGCAGCGCTTGCCTGATACGCCTTGACACTGTAACTGATCACGGGGGTCGGGGTGGCGCCCGGGGTCAATAACACCTTGAAACCGTTGGCCGCCAGCACTTCGGCGGCGGCGGCAGCAAAATGCTCCGCCTGAAAACGCCGGTCATGACCAACCACCACCGGTCCCGGCAGGTTGTTGGCGGCGAGATAGTTGGCATACCCTTGCGTGGCGCGCCGCAGGTTTGCAAACGTATAATCGTCGCCAATCCGCCCACGCCAACCGTCGGTGCCGAACTTAATGTCACCCATCGTTTCTTCCTCCGTTGCTGTTTAGGTTTTGTTCAGTATAGCAAGCCTGCACATGAAAAAGAAACGTTCATTTGTCGCAATCCTTGATTGCAATTACCCCAATCTAAACAAGCGACCGGGAAGCCTGAGGCTTTCCGGTCGCTTGTTTAGATGTCTTCTCTGCTACCGTAATCAAATCAGCGGGTTTGCGCCTTCACCGGGCACGTGCTGATGTGGAAAAGTGAGTACAACGGGCACCAGCCAATGATGCCGGTGATCAGGGGAATGAACCCCACCCACTGCAGGAGTACGCCTGCCCAGCCGCCAACAAAACCACCCCAGCCCAAGACCAGCATCACCAGGCCCAGCACAATGCGAATGCCCCGATCCAGACCGCTTTCATTTGTCTTAAACATGACCCGCTTCTCCTCTGCTCTATTTGAGTTGGTCTCCAGGGCAACTGCCCTGCATCTGAGAGCAGTCTACACCGGCTGAGGAGGGACGTCAGTGACTGGAGTCACGCAGCGAACCCGCCATGCGCTGCAAACGCACGGCATCGACCACCACCACCTGCCCCCGTTCAAGCCGGACCAGGCCACCCGCTTCCAGTTGCTTAAGCCGGCGACTGACCACCTCGCGGACCGTGCCAATTTCATCGGCGATCAGTTGATGGGTCGCACGGACCACGGGACCCCGCTCAACCAGATAATTGGCCAGCCGTTGATCCATCGGGCCAAACGCCACCTCCTCAACCAGTTCCATGAGTTCGGCAACCCGGCCGGCGAAGTAGCGGAAGACGAAAGTGCGAAACGCACTCGACTCGCCAACCAGCCGGTTGAACAGTGCCTGCGACAGGGCCACACCGCTGATTTCGTGTTCTACGATGCCACGCGCTGGATAGGTGGCATGGCCAAGCAGGCAACTGACCGTCAACACGCAACTGTCGCCGGGCAGCACGCGATATAGCAATATCTCGCGCCCGCTGACCGCCGGTTTGACGACGCGCACCGCGCCGGACGCCGGCAACAGAAACAACGAACACGCCGAATCGAGGTCAAACAACAGGTGCCCCACAGGCGCATTGACACTGATCAGATCAAGTCGAACAGCCTCGCGCAGCGAAGGTGACAGTTGGCCCAATACCGGGTAAAGACCCACGATCCGATCCAATTCAGCCGGCGATATCATGCTTCCGCGCCTCCCCGATCCCCTCCAACATCGCCTGGTGCAGCGCCGCCTGGCCGTTACTGGCCACCAGGTCCCCGCGCCGGATCGTCCACTCTTCTCCGGTATAAGTCGTGACCCGACCACCCGCCTCACGCACCAACAGCGCCCCGGCGGCGGCATCCCATGGCCCCAGCCAACCCTCCCAAAAGGCGGCTAGCGCGCCGCTCGCCACATAGGCCATATCGAGCGCTGCGGCGCCCAGCACACGCAGACCCACGACCCTGGGCATGAAGTGGGCGAATTCTGCGGCGTTATTGTCACTGTGTTCGGCGCGATGATAGGGAAAACCCGTCGCCAGCAGGGAAGTACCCAACCGATCGGCGGTATTGACTTGCAGCCGCACCTCTTCACCGCCCGGTTCGCGCCGAAACGCGCCGGCGCCAAGCCGAGCATGGTAGACGCGGCCCGTATGGATCTGCTGCGTAACCCCTAGCAGCGTTGTCACGCCCCGTTGGAGTGCAACCGTCACCGCACAGTAGTCGATGCCCATCGCATAGTTGTTCGTGCCATCGATCGGATCCACAAGCCAGAAATAGTCGGTATCCGGGATCTGGTTTGTCTCTTCCCCCAAACCGGCACTCCAGGATACGCGACGGCAAGCGTGTTCCGGATCAATTTCTCGCTGGCAATATCGGCTTCCGTCACCAGATCGCTCTGACTGCTCTTGCTCCGCACTTGCCGCAGCCCGGCGCGCTGCATATTCAACACCAACTCCGCCGCAACGCGCACCACGTCCATCACTCGCTCCACATCTGCCTGCGTGCAATCCATCCTTGATCTCCTCTAACTGATGCGGTCGCTCTGCAAAAAGTGACCGCTATTTGATGAGAAACCTAAACTCGAGTATAGTGCATGGAAACAAATGTTCCGATCAAATCTACGGACGCCGATGATGAATTCAGGCAGTCCGCACAATTGAGGTGTCTTTGATGGAAATCACCTGGTACGGACTCGCTAGCGTCCGCATCCGCGAGAGTGGCGTCATCGTCGTCTGCGATCCCTACGAAAAAGCATTGGGCGCCGCCCTGTCTAAAGTACGTGCCGATATCGTGACCGTGAGCCATGAAGACGCACGCCATAACGCGTTTGACCGCATCACCGGCGACCCCAAAGTCCTGCGCAGCCCCGGCGAATACGAGGTCAAGAATATCTTCATCTCTGCCTTGGCGACCTTCCGTCGGCGGCACAAGGGCGAAGCACCCGAGCGCAACATCGCCTATTTCTTCGAGTACGACGATCTGACGGTCGGTCATCTCGGGGACATCGGTGAGGTGCCGTCTCAATCCGAGATCGAAGACCTGAACATCGGCGAGGTGGATGTCTTACTCGTGCCGGTCGGTGGCGGGCAGACGTTGGATCCTGCCCGCGCTGTCGAAATTGTGGGCATGCTCGAACCCAGGATCGTGATTCCAATGTACTATCGCCATAGCGGCTTGAGCGACGAACTTGCTGAGCAGTTGGAACCGGTAGATAAATTTCTGAAGGAACTGGGCGTGGCAGTTCCCGAGCCGATCGAAGTGCTTAAACTCACCAAATCGAACGTGCCCGAAGAAACGCAAGTGGTGCTGCTGACGCCGAGCATGTAAAACGGATTGCGTATCTCCTATCTCGTGACAATACGAGATAGGAGATACGCAATCCAGTTTCAAAGGGCGTCTGTCCGACTGCAGGGCCAATGCCCAGACGATGTGTCCAGAGCGCGATGCGCTCGTAGAGAATCGCTGGCAAATCCGGCGTGAATGCGGTTGGGCCAACGCTGCGCGCCCGCCAGATGAACCAGACGCCGACTGGTAGCACCAGGAGCATCAACAACATCCAGCCCCACCAGGGCAGGCCAAACAGGTCATTGCCCGGTGATTGGAGTAATTCGTCACCGGTGAACTGCGGGGGGAGATCCTCTGGCGGTCGCTCCGCAGGTGGGGTGGGTGCGCCCAGCGGGCTCTCCGGTTGCGGCGTCTGCTCTTCAGTCTGGCTGGTAATGTTGGTGGCATCGTTGTCTGACGCCGGGCGCTCCAGGGGCGTCTCGCCCGCTGTGGGTTCGAATTCGATCCAACCATACTCGGGAAAGAACACTTCGACCCAGGTGTGTGCGTCGCGTTCCGTGACGAAATAGACGCCGTTCTCTTCGTCGTAGATGCCTTCGGCATAACCGCTCACCGCGCGCGCCGGCACGCCCACGACACGCAACATCATGGCCATTGCCGTCGCATAATAGTCACAATAGCCTTCTCGAATGTCGAAAAGGAAGTACTCAAGCGGATCCACCCCTTCGGGTGGCGCCGCAATCGCATCGTTGTACGGGAACGTACGTAGGTAGCTCTCGATTGCCTTGGCTTTGGCATAGGGCGTCGTGGCGCCCACCGTCAACTGCTTCGCCAGGTCCGTCACCCGTTGGGAAAAACCCTGCGGAATCTGGATATAGCGGTCCACAATTTCGGGCGGATAGGCCTCACCCGCTGTAGCAACATCCTGCACAGTCGCTTCTGTGGCGGCGCTGATGAAGGTGTAGCGATCGCCATGGTCGAGATCGCGGTGCGCCCGCCACGGCAAACTCGACCGCGGGGGATCCCTCTTGCGGATTTGCCGCGGCAATCGGCGACGCACCGGCCTGGGTGCGGATGGTGGCTTTCATGCGAATATCGGATTGTGCTACATCAGGTGCACCAAATAGTACATCGCCAACCGGCGCCAGAATGCTGACGGTCTGGCTGATCGCCTCACGGGCGCGCCAACTGGCAACCGGAATGATTTCACCCGCCCCATAGCTGGTCTCTTCATTCGCCGTATTGAACCACTGGAGGCCGTCATAGGTGTCAAACGTCACCGCACGCCAATAGCGCGCTTTGTTGGCGCTGACTTCAAAGACCGGGGAATCACCCACATTGCGCTCGCCCCCAAGGGCGAGGCTATTGCCAAAGTTCGCCGGCGCCTGCCGCTCCTGCTGGTTCAGCCCCTGATAGAGACGCTGCACACTCTGCGCAGTGCTCTCCCACCGGTCATTGACCGGCTCAAGAAATTCCCGCATCTGCGGGTTGCGCCCAAGTCCAGGCAACAGCCATGCGGCCAGCACCACAAGCACACTGAACAAGACCCCGTTGCGCAGAAAATCCCAGGTGATGTCTTGATTGAAGTAGACATGCTGTGCGCGCCAGCGCAACTGCTGATCCGCAAGGTTCGTGCGAATCAGCAGCACCAGGGCAACGATGATGAAGGCGCCCAACAGCGCAACGGTCGACTTCGGAGCATAGTAGGTGTTGATCAGCAGGACAACGCCGGCAGGCACCACCGCGCGCCACGTATACCCGTGCCGGAAGATCGACCATGCCCCCAGATAGGCAAGCCACCACATCAAGAAACAGATCTCGAAGATGAAAACGTAGTTGTCGGCGCTGGGGCTGCCGCTAAGCGCGGCATCCACCCAATCGAGCAGGCGCAGCAAAATGTAGTAGACGCGCGCCTGCAGTTCGCCAATACCGCCATCTAGAAATGGTGCAATGCCTTCCGCGGGTGCGATGCCGGCCATCAAGTACAGAATGCACGCCAATCCCACAAACATGCTGTAGGAAAGGGCAAAGAAACCGTCAAAGCGGCTGAAGGACATCAGGACGCCCAACAAGAAGGCGGCTGCCGTCACCGGGATGACGATCGCCAACGATTGCACATGGCCGGCCGCGTCCAGCGCGATCGCAAGCAAAAGGTAGAGGATGAAGCCAAAGAGCGCAGTCAACCATTGGCCATCCTGAAAATAGACGCTGTCCCTGTACTGAAATGGCCGGTAACGCACCCCACCGGCGCCATCCTCCAGCGCAGCGTTTTTGCTTTCACTGAGCGAATACTGAGTCACAGAAGTCTCCATAACAGACTGGCGAGCACCACGAGCGCCAGAAAAAATACTCCCAAACAGGATCGCCACCCGTCCGGGACTCAACGCCTCGACGATCACATCCAGCATCTGTGGTGCGCTGTTCACCGTGATCAGCCACGTGCGCGCGGCATTCCCAACGCTGCCGGAAGTCGACAATGAAATCCGGACCACGCTATCGCGGCCAAGGGTACGCCAGTTTTCACTCGTCTGCCGCAGATTCGCGGCGCGAACGCGCAATTGCAGGGACGACGCCATCGTTGCATCGACACCGGCGCCCGTCGCCTGCGCTTCGGCTTCAAGTGCGTCTGCTTGCTGTTCCAGCCGTTGGGCGGCTGTCTCCCACTGCACGCCGGCCGGGCGGAGATCGATGGGCTGTGACATTTGCACCTGCTGATAAAGCCCCTGCGACGAGTTTTCCAACCTGGGTCCTAACTGCACCAGCAGTTGCCTTAGGAGCGCCCAATCTGCGCTTGTGGGCAACAGTTCACCCATTGGCACCCCAGTCTCACCCTTTGGGATCCGCAGAACCAATTCGAGGAACGGATTGGCCGCACCTGCATCCTGGACCGCAGAGAGCTCGACATTGAATTGATCCACCCTGCCCGCAGATCGCCAGTTGTCCATGATCACCGTAAACGCGTCACGACCGGCTTCGGCCCGCTGCGGATTCAAATAGGCGCGGACGCGCAGGTCGATGCCATCCCCGTTCACCGCAGCATCGATTGCCCAACGCAAAAAGAGCGGTTGGAGGTCCGCCGGCGCCTGTAAGGTGGCGTCGTTGATCACCTCGCCCGCCAACGCCTCGGCGCCTGCGCGATCACCGCGTACCATCAGTTCCAGTGCCTGCTGAATGACCAGTGCCCTTCGTTCACTCGCCAGGAATTCAGCGTTGCTGGCGCCCACATCCGCCGCCCCCAGCCGATCGATGATCGCAAGCGCATTGTCGACGTCACCGCGGCGCCGCGCATCGGTCAGCAGCAAACGCAAACCCTCCGCCCGCCAGCGCTCAAGCTCCGGTCGCAAGACGCCATCGTCAGCCATCAGGCCCTGCAATGCCAACCCTGCCTCTTTCACCATCAGTTCCGCATAGGCCACATTCGTGGCGCCGGCGGCGTCGACCACCCGTGACCGGTAGAGTTCGGCCAGACCGGCATGCAATGGCGCCGTCTGCGTGGCCGAGGCGCCAACTGCGCTCGCTTTGCGAATCCCTGTCTCAAAAGCCGCCAGCGCCTGGGCATAGAAACGCTCAGACGCGGCTGCATCACCGCCTGCGGCCGCGTCCGCTGCAAGCTGCCGATAAAGTTTGCCAAGACCAATGGCGGCATCGGGCGGTGCGTCACCACGCACCGCCGCCTCCGCCTGCACGACCTGCGACCATTGCGCCGGACTGAACGCCTGAAAAAGCAGTGCATCTGGCGGATTTCCGTCATATAGCCACTCGATCGCGGCGCTATCGGCAATCTCAGGCGGCGCATACGCCCATCCTTCTGGCTCCACCCGCAGCCAACTCTCTGGCGGGATGCTGGGGTCGGGGCGCAAATCAAACCGGAGACTTACCGAGCCGGGCCATTGTTTCAGAAGATCGGTTGGATACAGAAGCTTGATGAGTCCCTGGTCGGGTATTCGCCAACTACCAACCAGCAGCACGTCAGCCGTGCTCTCGGCGGGAACCACCACCGTACCCACCAGACCGCCATCGTCGCCCGATGTCAGAAGCAGCGGCGTATCGTCTACATAGATCACGACTGAAGCGTTGCCGGCCGCGGGGTAGGTGAATTCGACCGTTGTGTCTTCGCTGCCCTCGTTGCGAAAGGCATAGGTTGCCTGCAAATCCAGTTGAAGGTTGCCGTCTCCCGCTGGTGTGATCGCCAGGTCGACGATGTGGGTGTGCAGTTTCGTGGCGCCGGTGCTGACGGGTAGGAGGACGGGCAGTGCAAAGACGCCGGCAGTGGAGACTTGCAGCGTGTCCTGCCGCGGAGCCGCCGCGAAACCAGACCGGAAGGCAAGCAGCACTCCGAGCAAAACGATTAATAGAGCGTACAGACAACTGGAAAAGCGGTGCAAAGTTGCGTTTCTTAGGCGGTTCTGTTATTGTGTCGGCGGACAACAGTCAGGCTGTCTCCACATTTCGGACCTGCTACCACCGATGGCATGTGACCGGACAGGAGTCAAAGTGGCCTGAAACGAAAGGCGCATTGGCCCATGGTTCGGCTCCTGATGCAATGGGACATCAAGGCGGGGCGAGAACAGGACTTCTCGGAATTTGTCGTCCGGGAGTTTGCACCTCGCTTGATGCAACTCGGCATTGAGCCGAGCGAGGTCTTGTATACCATGTACGGCGAAGGGCCGCAAATGTTGACCCTGGGCGCCGTGGAAAGCAAAGAAAAGCTGCAAGAGATCCTGCAGAGTTCAGGATGGAAGCGGCTGCATGAGAAACTCCTTACCTACGTAACCAATTACCGGCACAAGGTAGTCCCCGACAACGGCCGCAATTTTCAAATCTAGCCATATAGCGTCGCATCCCCGTCCAGCACCTCACTTTTTGCCGCCCACCCTCTTTCGCGCCAAAACGCCCCATTGGTGCGCTTTTACCTGTAATTCGCGTAACTTTGTACAAGTGTAAGACAAAAAATACGCTATTTATACGATCTCCTGCCGCCCGTCGCAAGGTACGATGAATGTCGATGGAGCAAGGTCGTGAGCGCACATCTCTCACGAACAGTTCAGCACGCATCCTCGTGAAAGGACGAAGCTCATGGCTCTATATACGCGTAAGCTCAAACAACAGGAACGAAGGACGCTTGAGGCGCAACTGTCCACGCCGGAAGAAGACCTGCCGATTCATCGCGTACAGATCATCATGCTCTCTGCTGCCGGGAAGCGCGTTCCCGAAATCAGCGAAGAGGTGCATCTACATCCGATCAACGTACGCAAATGGATCCACCGGTTTAACCAACTGGGGCTGGATGGATTGCGCAGCGGTAAGTCGCCTGGACGCCCGCCGGTGTTCAGCGACGATCAGCGCAACCGCATCGTCGAGATTGCCAAGACGAATCCGCGGGCTCTGGGCCTACACTATTCGCGCTGGTCGCTACAGCGCCTACGCCGCTATCTGATTGAGCAGCGCATCGTCGACCACATCAGCGTGGAAACGATTCGCCAGATCATTCAGACCCACGAGTCGACCCATACCCATCGGATGCGCGTCTAGGCAAGACCGGATTCCTTCGGCAAGTGCAACAGGCGGCCCTCTACGCGACCGCCTGTTTGGCATTGCAATCGGTCTGAGTACATGCCGCCGGCATGCTATCGTGCCATCAGGCCGTATTCCCGCGCCCTACTCCTTAAAATCTTCTAACTTCTCACCGGCGCTTGTGTATGCTATAGTTGGACAATTCGTTTTCGATGATTCCCTGAGAAACATCTCAAAAGACGTGCGTGAATCGCACCCAAGGAACCTGAAATGAGAGAACTTCGTCAAAGTTGGCAGCGACCGCTGGCCATCATCGCAGCCCTTGTCATCGTCGTGCTGATGCTGGCTGCCTGTTCACAACAAGGGCCGGTGAGCGTGCTCGATTCGGTGCAGGAAGCGCTCAGCGCCGATTCAAGCGCACAACCAGCGACACCCGAAGCAGCAGCAACTGTCGCCGAACCCAAACCGATTCCGAGTGAGACTTTCGATGGCATGCCGGTTGGCTTCACCGAAGATGGTTTTCCCTTCCGCGGGGATCCGAACGCTCCGGTCACCATGATCGAATATAGCGACTTCCAGTGCCCATTCTGCGCCCGTTATTTCGTGCAGACAGAACCAGCCATCAATTCCAACTATGTCAAGGAAGGTAAACTGCGCGTCATCTTCCGCGACTTCCCGATCGTGGAACTCCATCCGAATGCCCCTGCCTCGCACATTGCTTCGCTGTGCGCAGCCGAACAGGGCGCCCCGATCTACTGGGAGGTTCATGCCGAACTCTTCCGGACGCAGACGGAATGGAGCAACGCCATCGATCCGACCGAAATCTTTGCGCGGATCGTTGAAGAGGCCGGCGCCGATCTGGACGCCTACAACCAGTGCCTCCAGGAAAAGGCGACGGAAAAGCAGGCGTGGATCGATACTGCACTGGTCGAAGGGCAGTCCCTGGGTATCTCCGGCACGCCAAGCTTTGCCTTTAACGCCGCTGACGGCAAACAGTTCCTGCTCGTGGGCGCCCAGCCCTTTGAACAGTTTTCAGCGTTCGTTGACGCTTTAGTCGCCGGCGAGGAGCCGCCCGTTGCAGCCCAGGAAGAACAGGGCGCACAAGGTGAAGCACAGGTGCCCTTCTGGGCAACTGCAGAAGGGCTTGCACCCGACGAGTCACGGCCTGGGTTCACGATGGCCGGCGACCAGCACCGCGGCAACATCGACGCCAAGATCACCGTCATCGAGTTCTCAGACTTCCAGTGCCCCTATTGCGAACAGCATGTCACCGCAACGCAACCCACACTCGATGAGAAATTCGTCGACACGGGCGAGGTGCGTTGGGTCTTCAAACACTTCCCGCTCGACATTCATCCCCAGGCGCCCGCCGCCGGGATTGCCGCCGAGTGTGCAGCCGAACAGGACAAATTCTGGGAAATGCACGAGGCGATCTTTGCGGATCAGGCCAAGTGGTCGATCGAAGACCCCAACCCGGTGTTTGTCGAACTGGCAGCAGGGGTGGATCTGGACACAGCCGCCTTTGAGCAATGCCTGTCCGATCCGAAGATTGCCGAGCGCGTGAGCAGCGACCAGCAGGATGGAGCGCCGTTCGTGCAGGGCACCCCCACCTTCATCGTGCTCTTCGGTGACCAGGGCCGGATTATTCCCGGCGCCCTGCCCCCGGATCAGTTCAGCCAGGCGCTGCAAGAGATCATCGACGAGGCCAACGCGAACTAAATGCCCTTCAACCAAATAAACGAGGCGCCGCATGGATGCGGCGCCTCGTTTATTTTACGAACCAGATTGATGGATTCGCTATTGCCCGGAATATCGCTGCACGTTTACCTGGTGTTCTTCAAAGGTCGTCGCAAATACGTGACGTCCGCTGCCATCCGGCAGTGCCACAAAATACAGGTAGTTGTGCGTGTCCGGCTCTAGCACCGCCTTGATGCTGCCCAGGCTTGGCGCCGCAATCGGGCCTGGCGGTAAACCGGCATAGAGGTAAGTATTATAGGGACTGTCAACCGCACCATATTCCTCGAGCAGGACCGGCGTCTTCCACCACTGCCCTGTTTCCTGCTGATACCCCATCGCATATTGCACCGTTGGATCGGCGTTAAGCAAGGTGCCTTCTTGCAGGCGGTTGAGATAGACCCCGGCAATCGCAGGGCGCTCAGCCGCAATCACCGCTTCGCGTTCTACGATGCTGGCGACCGTCAACACCTCGTACAGGCTCAATCGAGTCTTGCCCGCAGCACGCGCCTCCAGATAGAGCGGGGCAACCCGCTCGGCAAAGGTGTCCAGTTGGCGCAGGATGACATCCGCGGCTGTGGCGCCTTCCTGCGGGAGTTGATAGGTCTCCGGGTAGAGGTACCCTTCCAACGTCGCGCCTTGCGGCCGGGATCTCAAAAATGCATACTTTTCCGGGTCCAGGTCGGCCACGGCGCCTGACTGTGCAAGGTCCCGATAGGAAGCCCCACCGCCGGTGGCGGCAAGCACCCCGGTCTCCTCCAGATAGTCCGCAGTCTGCTCAAAGCGCCATCCTTCCGGAATGGTGATTGTGACCGAAGGCACTTCAGCATTCTGCAGCGAATCGACTATCTCAAGCAGGGTCATTGACGGCGCGAGGGTGAAGACACCGGCCTCCAGCTTGTTGTCAAGGCCATTGATACGTACATAAGCTTCAAACAGCGTGGGATCCAGAATCAGGCCACGATTGGCCAGGTTCTCGGCGATCGCACGCGCCGACGCGCCAGGCTCAACCGTGAAACGAATTGATTCGCCGTCCGTGCGCGCCTGCTGTTCAAGTTCCCCTCGGTGCAACCGCAAATAGACCGAAAGCCCGGGTTCACCTAGATAGGTGCAACCTGCCAGCAGACCGACCGCCAGCATCAGCACCAGGAAGACAAATTTCCGAACCAACACGTGAACCTTCGCTTTCTGTGGCATGGACGGTGGCTTCGACGAATCCGTCACTTGCCCATCGTCACATGATGTGAGGACGTTTGTGAGAAACGCGAATCCTGCGTATAAAGTTTGTGAAGCCCTTCGGTGAGCCGCGTCCGGGGCTTGTATTTCAGCAACTTGCCGGCTTTCGTCAGATCCGCAACAAGGTGATCGATGCCCCCTGAATTCTCAGCATTGTAAATGACATCGGCTTTGGCATTCACGGTTTCACCGATTTGGGCAATCAGTTGGTCGATCGAGACCTCCTCACCGCTACCGACGTTGATCACCTGCTGATCGACGTCAGGCGCCGTCGCAGCGTTCCCAAGTGCTTCCACGACGTCTTTGATGTATACAAAGTCGCGCGTCTGTTTCCCATTGCCAAACACCACAATCGAGCCGCGCCCGATGATCTGGTGCATAAATTGCGGAATCACGGGCGCATGCGTCGGCGGCAAGGGCTGGCCCGGCCCGTATGCATTAAAGATACGCAGCGCAACTGTCTCAAAGCCTTCGATCCGGCCGATCGTGAAAAGGTAGCGTTCCGCGGCAAGCTTACTCACCGCATAGGGCACGGAGGGATTGGGCGTCATGTCTTCCGTGACCGGCTGGGTGCGCTGATCACCGTATACGGTGGCACTGCTGCCAAGCACGACACGCTTGACCCCAACATCACGGCACGCCTCCAGCAGCGAAACCGTGCCGCCAACATTCACATCATTGTATTCTCGTGGGTACAGCACAGAGGCAGGCACGCTGACCAACGCAGCAAGATGATAGACCACCTCAACACCCTGCAGCAGCGACCAGAGTTTGGGGATATCCCGCACATCGCCGCGCGTGAAATTGATGCCCGGTTTGAGCGTGGATGGATCGCCACTGCTCAAGTTGTCCAACACACGCACGTAGTGCCCCTGTTCCAGGAGCCGGTTTGCCAGATGGGCGCCAATGAAGCCTGCGCCACCGGAAATCAGTATACGCATGCGGACTCGTACGCTCCCTGCTGCGCGCTCAGAATCGCTTCCATGCGCGCGTGCACCCATTCCGGAATCTTTGCCATTCGCCCCTGCAAATCGACACAGATGTGTTCGGTGCTCCCGGTCGCAATCAGCGCGCCGGTGGCGGCATTGTGAATCACGTATTGGAAGCGCACCTTGCGGCTTCGTACCTCGGTCACGCTACCTGTCACCCGCACGACATCGCCGAAGCGGGCTGGCGTGCGATATTCAACGCACGCGGACGTCACTGCGAAATGGTGGCCGCCGGCGGCCACCTCCGCATAAGGGGCGCCTACGGCATCAAGCCACGCAATGCGCGCAGCTTCAAACCAGACCAGATAATTGCTGTGGTGCACGATCCCCATTGCGTCGGTTTCGGCAAACCGAACCGGCAGATCAAGGGGAACCGGGTGCCCATCAGCGGCGCTCAATTCGTTCATCAGCCCCTACATATGAATGGAATGGCCTTCAACTGCATGCGCGGCTTCCATAATCACCTCGCTGAGCGTAGGGTGCGCATGCACGCTGCGAGCGATCTCTGCGGGTGTAATTTCCATGAATTGCGCCAGTGTCAGTTCCGGCAGCAACTCAGTGACATCGGGACCGACCAGGTGAGCACCCAAGATTTCGCCATATTTCGCATCCGCAATAATCTTGACGAAACCCACCTTTGCGTTCAAACCCTGCGCTTTCCCCATTGGGCATAAAGGGCGCCTTGCCAACCTTGATCTCCAACCCCTTCTCCCGGGCCTGCGCTTCCGTATACCCCAAACTTGCCACCTGCGGATCGCAATAGGTTGCGCGCGGCATAAACACATACCGGTCGGCGGAGATGGGCAGCGTCTCCACGCCGGCAATCGTTTCCGCCGCAACCAGCGCCATCGCGCTTGCAACATGGGCAAGCGCCAACTTGCCCGTACAGTCACCGATCGCGTAAATGTTCGAGACGCTGGTGCGCATCACGTCGTTGACCTCGATAAAACCGCGCTTGTCCACGTTCACGCCCGCCGCCTCCAACCCGACCTGCTCAGTATTGGGCTGGACGCCGATTGACATCAGCACCTTGTCCGCGGTCAGGGTCTCGACGGCGTCGGTCTTCATGTTTTTGACCGTAACCTTGACATCTTCGTCCGTGATTTCAACCTTTTCGGTGCGAGTGCTCGTCATAATCTTGACCCCGCGCTTCGTGAAGACCCTTCGCCACTTCGGCAGCAACGTCGGCATCCTCAAGCGGCAGGATCTGGTCAAGCATTTCAATGATCGTCACCTCTGCGCCATAAGTGCTGTAGACGTAACTAAACTCCATCCCAATGGCGCCAGAACCGACGACGATCAACTTTTTCGGGACCTCTTTCAAGACCAGTGCATCTCGGTACTGAATGATGCGCTCGCCATCGATCTGCGTACCCGGCAAACTGCGGGCGCGTGCCCCGGTGGCGATGATGAAGTGGGCCGCAGTGACGGTCTGCTCTTTCGCTTCCGGATGGTATTCCGATGGGGTGACCTTGATCGAATGTGCGTCAACAAACGCAGCATTCCCCTCGATCACCTCGATCTTGTTCTTCTTCATCAGGAAGGCAACACCCTTGGTCTGCCGGCCAACGACATCGCGGCTGCGCTTGACTGCCTTCCCAAAATCCACTTTCAAATTGTCAAACGTAAAGCCGTACTCATCGGCTTCTTTTAGCGTATGCAGGATCTCCGCGTTGTGGATCAACGCCTTGGTCGGGATGCAGCCCCAGTTGAGGCAGATTCCCCCTAGGTTTTCACGTTCTACAATTGCAGTCTTCAGCCCAAGTTGCGTAGCGCGTATCGCAGCCACATAACCGCCCGGTCCGCTGCCAATTACGACGACATCATATTGATATCCTTGATCTGCCATTGTCTCCCCCGTATTGAGGCCCTGTTTCATCGGTACAATCGAAGATGTAAGGCGCAGCCACCATCATGACACCACGCCATTGGAACTACTGCCAATTCTCTAGTCTTTCACGGACGACTGTCAAGAATGCATCGGCCTGGGCGCCATCCAACGCGCGATGGTCAAACGTCAGGCTCAAATATACCATCGGCCGGATCACAATCGCATCGTCTGCATGCGGCAGCAGCGTCTTGGCGGTGCTGCGCACGACGGGGCGCTTCACGATGGCGCCGGCGCCAAGGATGCCGGTCTGTGGCTGGTTGATAATCGGCGTCGCCAACAGGCTGCCGCCTGTCCCGTGGTTGGTCAACGTAAAGGTGCCGCCCTGAATCTCTTCCGGTCGCAATTGGTTGCTGCGGGCGCGGGCTACCTCGTCATTCACCGCACGCGCCACGCCCTGCAGATTCAGCTCATCTGCGTCACGAATGATCGGGACAATCAACCCGTGGCTTAAGGCTACGGCGACCCCAATGTGCACGCGCCGGCTGACCACAATGCCATCATCCGTGAAACGGCTATTTGCTTCAGGCACGCTCCGCAACGCCGTCGCAATGGCCGTTACAAAATAGGCGGTGTAGGTCAAGGCAACCCCCTTGGCAGCAAAGCCCCGTTTGTTTGCCTCGCGATGGTGTACGACCGCCGTCAAATCGGCCTCACAGATCGAGGTCACGTGTGGACTCGTGCGCTTGCTCATCACCATATGCTGCGCAATTGCCCGGCGCATGGCCGTGAGCGGATGGAGCACCTCGTCGGCAGACAGCTTGACGGGCGTTTTCGGGCGCTCGGCCTCGATGGGAACCGTTGGCGCAATGACGGTGTGTTCCTCCGCAACTTGCGCAGTCACCCGGCCGATATACGCTTCGAGATCCTTTTTGGTGATGCGCCCCCCCATCCCGGTGCCACTCACCCGCCCCAAATCAACCTGATACTCTGCCGCCATGCGGGCGACAACCGGGCTGACAAACGCACGGCCTTCGGGACGCACATCGCCGGTTGAGCCGGTCGCCCCAGGCGGCACGCGCTCAACGCTGCCAGACTCACGCTTTGCGTCCATTGCGGTTTCACCGTCCTCTGGCGCGCCGATATACGCCAGCACCGTGCCGGCCGCAACCGTCACCCCCTCAGGTACAACAATCTCTACGAGCACACCATCAATGGGCGCGGGCGCCTCGGTGTCGATCTTGTCCGTTGAGATGTCGAGCAGCGGTTCGCCCTTAGCCACGCGGTCGCCCGGCGCTTTTCGCCAACGCACCACGGTGCCTTCGACAACGCTCTCGCCCAACTGGGGCATGCGCACGCTTGTAGCCATCGATCCCTACTTTGCCACCAACGCGGTTCGTTCCGCCAACACCGGCGCCTCGTGAGCAGCCGTCATGTACAGGTAAAGCTTTCCGGGAACAGTCGTGAAGCCGGCATATTCGCCCTCCGGTGTCAGGCCCACGATGTTCATGTACTGCCCTTCCTGCGTGGCGAGGCCGTCCAGATCACGCAGCGTTTCCAAGCCGGCTTCTTGTAATGACATCCCAAGCTTCATGTAGACGATCAAACTACGTGCAGTGCCCGCACGGATGGCCAGTTCGCCCATGCCCGTGCAGGCCACAGCGCCGTAACGATTGTCGCAGTAGTTACCTGCGCCAATCAGAGGGCTGTCCCCCACGCGGCCTGGATATTTCCAGCCCAAACCGCTGGTCGTGACCGCAGAAGCAAGGTTTCCATGTAGATCGAGGGCAAGAAAATTCACCGTGCCCTGCGTATCGACGCGTCCTGCCTTGTAGATCTTGTCCTGCAAATTGATCGGCCGCGTCAGCAGTCCGGCGACATTACGCAGGTCGGCGTTCTGACCCGACGCCAGCCCGCGCTCCGCAAAGCGCTCTTCCCATCGGCGCAATGCCTCACCCGTCACCTGATTCTGCGGCGCCTCACCCAGTTCCGCAGCAAGACGCTCCGCACCCCGTCCGACGATCAGCACGTGCGGGGTCTCTTCCATCACGCGCCGTGCCAATGTGATGGCGCGACCGTACCCTTGTACGGCGGCCACGGCGCCTGCCCGCAACGTCTTACCATCCATGATACTGGCATCCAATTCGACCTCGCCCAGTACATTGGGCAACCCACTGTAACCGACACTGTGCTCTTCGGGGTCGTCCTCAATAATCCGGCTTGCAAGTTCGACCGCATCAAGGGCGGTTGCGCCGGCGCGCAACGCCTCCATCGCCCTCAGCATGCCATACCGGCCATTTTCGCTGGCAACCATCACAGGTGCGACGCGCTTCATCGTCCTTCACTCTTCCCAATCGTTCTCAAGATAACGCTGAATAATCGGCGCCAATGCATCCCAGTCCACCTCAGGCAGTTTGTTCACCGTCACAAAATCCTGCGCCATGAAGACGTTATAGACGCCGTGCAAAGCAAAAATTCTGGCAGCCATAGGATCACCCTCGGCAGCGGCCGCGCTGGCATAACTCACCGGTCTGGCAAAGCGCCGCGCAGGGAGGACAAACTTCATGGCGTTGGGGTTTGGCGTAGGCTGCACCACGACCGGCATGGGGCGTAGTATAGCAGCAGCCAACAGAAATTGGGAATGAAAGCGCAAAGCGTAGCGCGCCTTGCGGAAACACAGGCGGATAACGGTTACCCTGTCTGGGTTGGATGAATTCGAACGCCAGTTCAGGTTTGATAGGAGCGACCGTATGAACGAACATTTCGAGGTGGCCACGCTTGGCGGCGGCTGCTTCTGGTGTCTGGAAGCCGCATTTCTAGAATTGCGCGGTGTGGAGAAGGTGGTCTCCGGCTATGCAGGTGGCCACGTCACCAACCCGACCTACCGCGCCGTCTGCACCGGCACGACAGGTCACGCTGAAGTCGTGCAAGTCACCTTTGACCCGTCCATTATCAGCTATGCCGACATTCTACAGGTATTTTTCACGATTCACGACCCGACAACACTCAACCGGCAAGGGGCCGACGTCGGCCCCCAATATCGTTCCGTGATCTACTACCACGATGCGACACAGCAGCAGACCGCTGAAGCGGTGATGCAACAGGTTGCGGCGTCTGGCGTCTGGTCCGGCCGCTTAGTGACCCAGTTGGAACCACTGGACCACTTCTACCCGGCCGAAGACTATCACCAGGACTACTACAGCAACAATCCGAACCAACCCTATTGCCAGGTCGTCGTGGCGCCCAAAGTCGCCAAGGTGCGGAAGCAGTTCTACACGAGACTGAAGAAATAATCGGATGCCCGCCGGCGCCCAGGTGTGGAGGCGCCGGCGGGCTTGCCACGGCCTATTCCTGCGGGGTAAATATATACTCCACAACCCCACCGCCCAAGATGATCTTTGGCGTCCCGTCGTCCCCGATTTCGAACTTGTAGAGCGTTTGCAATGGGGCGTCGAGCGCCATACCCGTCGGCCTGGCCCTTGTCATCCTTGTGCTCGCGCATCCGCGTCTGGAACTCGCCGGCATCCAGAATAAGCTCACCGTCCTCCATGCGCAGTTCGATCGACCCCAGCGCATCATTGACAAGCGTGCCCAGGTATGGCGCAACCGCGTCCGGATCCGCCGGACCGCTGATCTGCGCCATCATTTCGGCCGCTTGCTTTTTCATCAGTTGCAAATAGAAGTCCATCTGTTCTTGGCTTTGCGGATCTTGCGCAAAGATCAGTTCCAGTACCCGCCCGGTGACACCCTGGTTGAAGACATTGCTTGCGCGTGCATTCGTCAATACGATGACACCCAGGTTTGCTTCGGGTAGGAAGGTGAAGTCCGATGTGAAACCGAGTGTGTTGCCACCATGGGTGATGACGGGCAACCCCTTGTACGTTGTAGTCATCCACCCCAACCCATAACTCGTATCGGCAGTCACCTTGATTTGCGGTTTGCCAGGTCTCGCGCAGGTTTTGCGCCGAGACAGCCTGCGTCCCATCCGGCGCCACCCCTGTGCCAGCTCGGTCTCCATATAACGCGCCATGTCTTCCAGCGTCGACCAGTGCACACCCGCCGGCGCAACCGGCAGCAAAGTCTTCTCGATATCCAGCGAGATCGGTGAGTAGGTGCCGTCAAGGTTCAGCGTGTGCGGTGTGGCATAGTCACCCCATGCTTCCACCTGGTCAAAGTCAATGGTCGTTCTGGCCATCCCAATCGGATCGGACACGCTCCTGCTAGCGCCTTCTTGTAGTTGGCCAACAAGTCATCCGTACCCTTCAGCGACGGCGCCGCCACATACCCTGCCGTTCCTACCATCTGATTGCTATATTGGAACGCCTCACCAAACTTCGTGAAGAACTCGAAATCGCCGAGCGAGGCGACAATATCCTCGGCCTTCTGTTCCTGTGCATTGAAGAGAAACTCAAAGTCACGCCGCGGCACGCCGGTGCAAGCACAGACTAGATTGCGCATCGTGATCGTCTTGCTTAGCTCCGGATCTTTCACCTTAAAGGCCGGGAATAGTTCGACAACCGGCGTATCCCAGGTCATTAGCCCGTCGTCAACCAGCGTCCCCATCATCAGTGTCGTGAGGCTCTTGCCGGTGGATCCAATCATCAAGTTTGTTTCAGGCGTCATCGGGGCGCCGGTTTCCGGATTGGCGACGCCAAAACCCCTGGCGTAGACCACACTCCCATTTTGGACGATTCCCACCGCCGCACCTGGAATGTCGAACTTTTCCATGTAATCTTCGATGAACGCCTCGAGTGGTTCCGTGATTGCTGGCGTGACCGTCAATGGCGCAATGCCGGTCAGGTCCTCCTCCTCAAGACCGGAAATCTTGAAACCGGTCGTGATGATTTGCAACTGCGATGCGCTTTTGTGCACCTGCCAACGCCATCGAACACAATCACATACACCACCCCATCCTTTAGTTGCCCCACTGCCTGGACAATGCGGTTGTCGTCGCTGGTATCGTAGGTGATCGCTACGGTCTTTTCCACGCCAGGCCGCGACGGCGTGTCAATCGCCTCTTTCACCGGGAGCGCAAACGCCGGGTCGACAATCTTCCACGCGGCATCAAGCGCAGCCTCGACGTCGTCACCTTCCAGCACCAGCGCAGAGACTTTCAATTCCTGCTCCGGATCGGTCAAGAAGATGTAGCCCTCTTCCTGCGTGGCAACCCAATTGGTGGGCACCGGTACGGAGAACCGCCCACTGGCGTCGGTGAAAATGGTGGTCGACGCAACTTCCGCCGCCGACGCGGCCTGACCCTCTGGAGAGATTGGCACGATTGTAAATGTCCCCTCATATCCACCTTGCGCCATCGTACCGGTGACGGAGCCATCATCGGCAATGGTGCCGTTGAAGACTGCAAGTTGCTGCCCACTTAGCATTTCAAAGTGCACGGTGTTGGACTCAATCACCATGTCATGAATGGGGATACCCGACACGCCCTGGGCGGGAATGCCGACGCTTCCCTGATACTCACCGTTTTCCACCGTGAAAGCGACGATGATGCCCAGCTGCATCCCTGCAATCTCTACGGTGCCGCTATACGTCGCCGTCACGCCCTCGGCGTTGTCCGCCACGCCTACCTTCACCCGGCGCCCCCACCGTTGCCGCCACGGGCGTCGTTTCCACTGCTGCAACCGGTTCTGCCGGGGCCGGTCGCGTGGCAGGCAATGCAGCCTGGCACGCGGTTACGCCAAAGAGCACCCCAACCAACAACAACCGAATTCCCCACCTTTTCGTATCCATGTTGCGCTCCTTTCGCCATTGCCGCATGCGTGCGTGGCGACGTACAAAGTAGACACCCCTGGCGGGCGCCAGGGGTGTCCGTGTTCACAGCCATTGCTGCAGTGCGATAGCCGTCATTTACCGTGCCCGACGAGCAATCAGTCGCCGGTCGCACCGTTCCCCGCCGTCACCGGGGCCAGACGATCGGCGATAATCTCGGTGATGTCCTTCACCTTGATCTGCTTCTCCGCGCCCTTCGATGCATCGGTCAGCATCGTGAGACAGAATGGGCAACCAACCGCAATCGTCTGCGCGCCCGTCGCGACGGCTTCAGCATAGCGCGTCTCATTCACCTTGGCAGTGCCATGTTCTTCTTCTTTCCAGAACTGCGCACCACCGGCGCCGCAACAGAAGGACTGCTTCCCATGCCGTGGCATCTCAACCATAAACGCGTTCGTCGCAAGCAGAGCCTCGCGCGGCTGCTCGATGATCCCGTTCTGGCGACCGAGGTAGCAAGGGTCGTGGAAAGTGATCTGGTCGACCTCGCCACTACGCTGCACTGCGATCTTCTTGGCCGCAGTCAACTCGGTCAGCAACTGGGTCGAGTGAATAACGTTGTAATCGCCCCCATACTGCTTGTAATCCTTGCCCAACGATTGGAGACAGTGCGGGCAGGTCGTCACCATCCGCCGCGGCTTGTCCCCCATGACCTCATTCAGGACTTCGATGTTGCCCTGGGCCAATTCGAAGAACAGTGCCTCGTTGCCAGCGCGCCGCGCTGAATCCCCGTTGCAACGCTCCATTTCGCCGAGCACCGCATAGTTGACCCCGGCTGCGTTCAGGATCGTAGCGAACGCCGGTGCAGTCTCCTGGACGCGGGGGTCGTACGAGGCCGAGCAGCCAACCCACCAAAGCATCTCAAAGTCGGGGTTATCGTCGACCGTCGGCACGTCCAATCCATCGGCCCACTTCAGGCGATCCCGCTGGCTCAAGTTCCAGGGGTTGCCGTTGCGCTCCATCCCGCGGAACGCTTGTTTGAGTTCGGCCGGGAACTCGTTCTCCATCAACACCTGGTTGCGCCGCATGTACAGGATATCGAACATGGGTTCGTTGCCAACCGGGCAGATGTTGACACAGGCCGCACAGGTTGTGCAGGCCCAGACCGCAGACTCAGAGATCGCAAAGTCCATTAACTTCTCAGGCGAATCGGTCCCGCCCGCCAGCGCCGTCAGATTGGCGTTGAGATAATAACGCTTGTTGATTTCCAGTGCGGAGGGCGACAGTTCCTTACCGGTGGTGTACGCCGGGCAGGCATCCTGGCACCGGTTGCACATGATGCAGGAGTAGGCATCGACCAAGTGCGTCCAGGGCAACTGCTCGATCCTGGCAACGCCAAATTCCTGGATCGACTCATCTTCAAAATTGATGGGGCTGATTTCACCCAGCGAACTGCGCTTCGGCTTGGTCAGGAAGTTGATCCCCGACATAATCAGGTGGAAGTGCTTGGTGTACGGGAAGTACGGGAGAAAGGCCAGGATCAGGCCGATCGCCAGCCAGAAACCAAGATGTTCACCAACGACCAGAACAGGTTCAGGTAGGCCGGACCAGAGGCTCCCCAGCGCTGAGCTGAATGGCTGCCAGGGGGTGAGACCTTCTGTCGCCAACTTAAAACTGTTGCCGATCCACCGGAAACCCACATGGAAGAGGATGAACAACGCCACGATCAAGGAGTCGCGCCGGATGCCACCCGCCTTGATCCGATCCAGCAGTTTGACGTTCTCATGATAGGTCAAAGCCTTGTCATGGAACACAAAGCGGCGGAAGATGAAGTAGATGATGCCAATCAATACGCTCATCGTCGCCAGATCGGCCAGGAACCGGTAGAAGTCCCCAAGGATGTTGTGGCCCAGGAACGTGACCGGGAACATCGCCTCGACAACGTCGCCAAAATTGACGAGGAAGTAGAGATGAACCCCAACGAAATCATGATGTGGAAAATGCTACTCACGGCCCGCGTCTGCCACATGGCCCCGGTTGTCATCCAGGTGACTGCGGCATGCCAGCGGCGTTGCAACATCTCCTTCAGGTTCGGCTTCGGATCTGCCCCGCGCATGATGACACGATAGACTTTGCGAAAACCAATAAACGCAAAGTAGATCGACGCTGCAACCGCAATAATAAAGAGAATTTTTTCAACGAGGGTGAGCATAGCGGACCTTTCTTGCCAGTTTGAATTTGAGGGGGCCGAAAAGGGTCTTTTGAGAATGTATTGTACATACCAATTCCATCCGTGGCTAAATGGCAATCGTACCGCATCTTGCGGACAAATGTACTGTACTTAAATGTCTTTGCACCCTCCTCTGACTGTGATACGATGGCCAATTGCCACCCGGCCCAATCAACTTTCAATGGTGAGCATACAATGACGTACGAGCGCCACAGTCCGCAATCTGACCATCAACCGCCATTCCCATTGGCAGCCTGGTTTCTTGGCCCACGTGCTGAGAACGCTAACCTCTGGCAAGAACTCTTCGACTACATCTTTCAAGACTATGTCCATTGGCGGCGCAACTACTTTCCCACCGATCCAGTCGTTGTCGACCGTGTCCAACGCCGGTCAGCGGAACATGCGGCGTGGCTCGACCACCTGACGTCGAATCTCGACGCGATCTTAAACCAGCTCAAACAGCACTTTCCCTTCCACTCGCCGCGCTATATTGGACACATGCTCTCTGAACAAACGCTGCCCTCGGTGCTTGGCTACTTCACCGGGATGCTCTTCAACCCCAACAACGTCACTGCCGAGGCGGCGCCGATTACGGTCGAACTTGAACTTGAGGTCGGGCGCATGATCGCCGGTATGCTGGGGTTCAACCCCAACCGCGCGTGGGCGCACCTGACGTCGGGCGGCACGATCGCAAATCTCGAAGCGCTCTGGGTGGCGCGCGCCGTCCAATTCACGCCTCTGATGGTGCAGGAATACTGTGCGCTGCACGCCATCCCCTTCCGCATCCGGCGGCCGAACGGTGAAGCGGCGCACATCTCTGATCTCACCCCCCGTGAGTTGCTTGCGCTCCGCCCGAATGAAGCCATCTTTATGTGGCGAAAGCTGGCCCAGTACCTTCACGAGGAGCACCAATGGCCCGTGAACCTCGTGCTGGATGCCATCAATTTCCACATCAACCACAGCGAATACAACCCGGCGCAGGTTGGTATTGCGCGTGTTCTACACCGGATCGGCCTGGAACCCGTCATCTTCGTCTCAACCGCAGCACACTACTCCATCGTCAAGGCCGCCAATCTGCTGGGCTATGGACGGCAGTCCGTTGTCAGCGTACCCGTCAACGAGCGCTTTCACGTCGACATGGCGCGGCTGCGCAAACTCGTGGAAGAGTTGCCTGCGCATCAGTTCATCGCCGCCGTCGTCGGCATCGCGGGACAACCGAAGAAGGCGCCGTCGACCCGCTCCATCAGATTCACTTTCTGCGCGAGGAACTGGAACGCACGCACAACCGCTCCTTCTGGCTGCATGTCGATGCGGCCTGGGGTGGCTACATCCGGAGCCTCTTCTGTGGCGTCGATCTCGAGCAACTGCCGCGGCAGCAATCTGGACGCCATCTGCGATCAATACGTGCGCGTTGCGGGTCGAGGAACAATTCACCGTGGAAGCCGGCGCACATCACAAGATCAAGAAGGCGCTCCACGTGCGATGGGCAGATCGAGATATCTATGCTGCCTACCTGGCCATGGCGGACGCCGACTCGATCACGGTTGATCCCCACAAGCTTGGCTTTACGCCCTACCCGGCGGGCATCGTCGCGTTCCGCAACGGACTCGTCACGGAACACGTTGCGGAACGCGCCCAGTACATTTCTGACGATGCCGGCGGCATCAAGTCGATCGACCAACCGGCACAGATCGAAGCAGTTGGCCCCTATGTTGTAGAAGGTTCAAAACCCAGGCGCGGCCGCACTCTGCTGTTGGCTGGCCCACAAGACGATACCGCTCAATGTGCGGGGTCACGGGCAGATCATGCGCGCCACGATCCTCAGCGCCAAAAGCTCTTCAAACTGTTGACCAATCATCGCCACATGTTTGAGGAGTTGCATGCAGAACTGTTCAGCGGCGAACATGCAGCCCAGCCATTCACGTTCGTCCCCCTCTTCGAACCCGACACCAATATCGTCTGTTTTGTTGCCTCACCGATGACATGGGGTGAGGACGGGAAGCTGGCATCGATGCCCGTCTCCATCGACGTACTGAATGCCCTGAATCAAGCGATCTATGCCGCAACAAGCCTGGCTGCCGACGAAGCGCATCGCGCCCGGTGGGCGGTCCAGCCGTTCTTTGTCTCACGCACGCGCTTTGAAGAAACGCAGTACGGCGCTGCCCACATTGCACCTGTACTGCAGCGAATCGGCGTCTCAGCCGGCGATTACCGGCGCGCCGGGCTCTTTGTGCTGCGCTCCACGGTCATGAATCCCTGGTATGCGGCAGCCGAAGCGAGCGGCGTCGACTACTTACTGGCCCTTATGCACCACCTCCATCGCGTCACCCACACCGCACTGGGCAACATGCAACCGGCGATAACCCGCGCAAAAACAGGATCCACACTATGACCACAACCAACTGTTCTAAGACCGACCAGAATGGCTTCCGGCGGCTGGCACAACGTGGTGCGTATGATCGCAAGACAATCTACCCAAAGATAGGATTCACACGATGACCGCAACGGACTTTCCCAAGACCGACCAGAATCGCATCCGGCGGCTGGCCAAGCGCGGTGCGTATGATCGCGAGACGATTTACCCGATCGTTGACGCGGCTCAGGTATGCCACGTGGCGTTCGTACACGAAGGCCAACCGGTGGTGATCCCAACGATCCATGCCCGCGAAGATGATACGATCTATCTACACGGCGCGCCGGCAAGCCGGCTGCTCAAGGTAGTGGCGGCCGGTGCACCGCTCTGTGTCGCCGTAACCCACCTCGATGGTCTCGTTGTGGCGCGTTCGCTCTTCAATTCCTCGATGAACTATCGATCTGCCGTCCTGTTTGGCCACGGACGGTTGCTAGAAACAAGTGAGGAGAAGCTGCACGCGCTCGAAGTGATTTCGGAGCATCTGCTGCCGGGGCGTTGGGCCGAGGCGCGGCCCACGACGACCACAGAGTTGAACGCCACTGCCGTGGTTGCCATTGAGATTGAAACCGGCTCGGCCAAAGTGCGCACCGGCGGACCTGTAGACGACGAAGAGGATTATAGCTTGCCCATCTGGGCAGGGGTGATCCCACTGCAGGTACACGCGCTTACCCCCGAACCAGACTCGCGCCTCGCACCTGGGATCCCGGTCCCTGACTATCTATTGGGGAGATAGGCACCGTCCGTCAGAGCACCATCTCGTCAGGGTGGTGAGGAGTCCATCAACTACACACTCTGTGATGGACACCAACGTCACGCACGCCAATCAGAGCCACGCACGTGAGTAAGTGGTTAGCCAGCCCCAGCCGCGACCGTTTGAATCAGGGATTGCGCAGATTTCACGAATGCGCGGACGCTTTGGCCTTTGCCCAGCCCTCACCACCCTCACGGGATGGTACTCTGACGGAGTTGCCCGCACCCACGCCAGTGGCAGAACCAACAGAGCCGGTTAGCGCCAGCGGCCGGAGGGCCTTGCCCCAGCCAGCCACGGCCAGATCGAACGCCACCTCCGACATTATCCATCATCACCGCGCTCATTCCATGAGCTCTATATGATCTTCAACGACGGCTCCGGCAAAATGTTCATCACACTGATCTTCGCGGCAACAACGCGCGACAGGTTGCGCAATTCGAGCGCGGCGTCACTCTCGGGCGCAAGTACGACAAGCGGCTCGCCGCTATCGCCACCCGTACGGATCCGGCTATCCAGCGGCACCCGCGCCAGGAAATCCACGCCCAGTTTCTTCGCCGCTTCCTGACCGCCACCGCTGCCAAAAATGTCCCCCGACATGTTTTCGACCACGCCGATAATCGGCACTTCTAGCCGCTTGAATGCCGTGGCCCCACGCAACGCATCGCTCACCGAGACAGCCTGAGGCCCCGTCACGATCACCCCACCCGTCAACGGCACACTCTGCGCCAGACTCAACTGGGCATCGCCCGTGCCAGGCGGCAGGTCTACGATCAAATAGTCAAGTTCCCCCCACAGCACGTCGGTGAAGAGTTGTTGGAGCGCCTTGTGCAACATCGGCCCGCGCCAGACGACCGCCTCGCCTTCCGGCATCAAGAAGCCCATGCTCATCACTTCGACGCCATATGCCTCCAGCGGCACCATCTTGCCTTCTACGATCGCGGGGCGTCCGGATAGCCCAAACATCATCGGGATATTGGGACCATAGATATCCGCATCAAGCACACCGACCTTAGCGCCTTCCAGCGCAAGGCTCACGGCCATATTAGTGCTGATGGTGCTCTTGCCGACGCCGCCCTTGCCGGAGGCAATGGCAATAATGTTCTTCACCGGAATGTTGAGTTTGCCGATGATCCGGTGGTCGGTGCGCACCTCGGCGTCAAACCGGATGGCAACGTTCGTCACACCCGCAATCGCCGACACCGCATTGGTCGCATCACGTTCCATAACGGCGCGCAGCGGGCAGGCCGGCGTGGTCAACTGAATCGTGAAGCTGACATCGCCCTCACGGATCGTGAGATCCTTGATCATGCCCAGCGTCACCAGGTCCTGATGCAACTCAGGTTCCTGCACCGTGCTCAGCGCCTTCATCACTGCATCTGGCGTAATTGGGTAGTTGCTCATATCAGATATCGATACTTTCTGTTTGAAATGAATATCCGCTGATGATCAAGCGCCAAACGTAATCCGTCAGCGATGCGGGCCCGATATTTTGATTGTAGTACGCCCACTCGTTCAGTCAGCAAGGACCTATCCAAAACACTCTTCTGCCTGGATCGAAGTGAGTTGCATGCGATGCAGCACAACGTCCTGGGAAGTCCCTTCACCTGCCAGAACTTCGTTCACCTTTTCAGTAAGCCACCGATTCCGGCATTCATCCGAGTGCGCTTGCGCGACCGCTTCATCAGGAGAGATTCCTAATTCCCGAGTTTGCAAGTCAAACTCAGCGGAGTGATTGTCAGGGAGGGAATTTGCTGTTTCCATCATGCACAATATAACCGCGGTCAAACCATGATCAAAACAAACCTTCCGGCTGGTGCCAGTTGGGGGTCATTATGTTGGATGTGAATTGGCAGACACATTGACTAAGCATGTTGACTAAGCATGTTGACTAAGCTACAATCGCACCATGACAACACAAGTTACCATCCACGAAGCCAAAACTCATCTGTCCCGTCTGATCCAACGCGCGCTTGCAGGCGAAGAAATCGTCATTGCGCGCGGGCATCAGCCACTTGTTCGCTTGACAGTCATCCCCGAAGCCCAAACCAAACGCCGGCTCGGAGGCGCAGCCGACGTAGTGATTGGCATCAGCGATGACTTCGATGCCCCACTTCCGGACTTCAAGGAATACATGCCATGAAGCTACTGCTTGACACCCATGTGTTTCTTTGGGCAGTCGGTAATAAGCAGTTGAGCAAGGCTGCCGCAAGTGCATTCCTGGATCCGGAGAACACGCTACACTTGAGTGCTGCGAGTTATTGGGAAATCAGCATCAAGTTGAGTTTAGGAAAATTGGACCTGATGCCCTCATGGCAAGCGCGATTTGATCAAGAGATCGCCGCGAATCAAATTCAGTGGTTGGAAATCACGAAGCAACACTGTTGGCAGGTATCGGTGCTGCCATTTCTTCACGGCGATCCGTTTGATCGGCTGTTGATCGCGCAAGCACAGAGTGAGGGAATGACGTTGATGTCCGCCGATAGCCAGATTCAACGCTATTCAGTCCCGATATTGTGGTGGGTCGCCGCCGGCGTCACCAGCATCGCCGCCGCCAGCGCCACCCCCACCGTTTGAATCGAAACGACAATGGTCAGCGCCAGCAACACCAACAGCAGCCCACGAAAAAACTCGACCCGCAGCCGCAGCGTCGCCGCCAGCACGGGGTCAAAGGTGACCACAAGGATCGGCTTGTAAGCCAACGCCAGCGTCACCACCACCACTAGACCAATCCCGGCGGCGATCCACAGATCGCGCTCGCTGACGCCCAACACGTTGCCAAAGAGAATGTGGCTGAGGTCTACGGCGTAGGTGCGAATCGTGCTGATGAGTGCAATCCCCAACGCCAGCGCAGCAGTGAAGAGGATGCCTATCGCGGTGTCCTCCTTGAGCGCGCCCTTTCGCGAGAAGAATGAGATGCTCAGCGCCACCACGATCGCCGCCACCAACGCCCCCAGCAATAGATTTCCGCCCGCCAGATAGGCGATCGCCACGCCGGGCAGCACCGCATGCGCCATCGCATCGCCAAGAAACGCCATCGAACGCAGGACCACATAGACGCCGATGATCGAGCACAACACCCCCACCAGTAGTGCAGCCGCCATGCCGCGCTGCATAAAGGTGTAGGCGAGTGGGTCGGTCAACCACTCGATCATACCGGCTCCTCCGCAGGTGCGCAGCACTCGTCCACCACGACCATCCCACCCACCACCAGCGCCTGCCCGCCAAACGCGGCGCTGATATGGGCGGGCGTAAACACCTCTTCCGGATGGCCAAAGGCAATCACGCGCCGGTTGAGCAGCAACACCCAATCAAAACGCTGCGCCGCCATGTTCAGATCGTGCGTGGAAACCAGCGCCGTTACCTGCTCATCGCGCAGTTGATCCAACAGGTGAAGCACCGTCTCCTGCGTCGTCACGTCGACCCCAGTGAATGGTTCGTCCATCAGCAGAATATGCGGTTCCTGGGCAAGGGCGCGGGCCAGAAAGACGCGCTGCTGTTGCCCACCGGAGAGGTCGCTGATGGGGCGTTTTGCCAGATCGGCAATCCCCATCTGCGCCAGACTGTGGTCGACAGCGGCATGATCCGCTTTGCTCGCGCCACGCAGCCACCCCTGGCGACCAAAGCGCCCCATCATCACGACATCACGCACGGTGACCGGGAAGTGCCAATCGACATCCTCGCGCTGTGGCACATAAGCCACGCAATCCTGATGGCTGCCAAGTGGCTGGCCGTGCACGCGGATTTCGCCGGTGCGTAGGGGCAATAGGCCGACAAGCGCCTTGAAGAGCGTGGACTTTCCCGCACCGTTCGGTCCCACCACGGCCACCTGTGCGCCATGCGGCACGGCAAGGTTCACTTCATCAAGCGCATTCACCCCGTTGTATGCAAGTGACACATGCTCCAGTTCCAGCCGCGCCGGCTCCATGGACAGGGCTGGCCGGCGCGGCCTCCGCAATGCGGGTGAAACCTTCTGTAATTGCGTCATGCTGGTCCGATTCTAGAACACGCTGCGCACTATTTCAGTGCATTGACGATCTGTTGGGTATTGTACCGCATCATGTCCAGATAGGTGGGTGCGGCGCCGTCTGCAGGCGTCAGTGAATGCGTGTATAGATCAGAGACCACCTTGACCCCAGTTTCCACTGCCAGTTGCTGCGCCAACTGAGGATTGGCTCCGGTCTCCAGAAAAATCGCCACGACGCCATCATTGCGGATCGCGTCCGTGAGGCGGGCGAGTTGCTGCGCCGAGGGCGCAGCGTTTGTGCTCACACTTGGGATCACACTCCCGGCGACTATGAAGCCGTAGCGATCGGCATAGTAGCCAAAACTCTCATGATTCGTAACAAGCAGCCGGCGATCGGCAGGAACAGCGTCGACCTGCGCCTGAATCCATGTGTCGAGTTCCTTGAGCTCCGCAATGTAGGCCGCCGCGTTGGCCTCATACACCGCCTTGCCCTCCGGATCTGCCTGGATGAAACCGTCGCGAATGTTCTCCACGTAAGTCACGACCTTCGTGGGGTCAAGCCAAAAGTGCGGGTCGCCCTCCTCATGCTCATGCGCGTCGGCGTGCTCCTCTTCACCCGCCATGACCGCCTCACCCTCGCGCGCTTCCCGGCTTGTGAGCCCTGAAGACGATTCAATCACCAGACGCGTGCCGCCGGCATTGTCCAGCACCTCCTGCAGCCACTCTTCAAAACCGGCGCCGTTGATGAGCAGGACATTGCTATCGGCAATGCGCGCGATATCCTGTGGGGTCGGTTCAAACGCGTGGGGGTCAAGACCCACCGGCATCAGCGTATCGACCGTCAACCGCTCGCCAGGCCACTCTGGGCGATGTCTGCCAGAAAAGACTCCACCGCCAGCACCTTGACACCGGCGCCCGCCACCTCTTCCCGCGGTGCAGCAGCGCCCGACTGCGACGGTTGGCACCCTGCCAGACTCACCACCACCAACACCCCAACGCCAACCACAACACTGCGCAAAAATTGATTCATTTCCCTGCTCCGGATCGAACTCTTCAATCAGCCAAAGACATTAATTGAGAATTATTCTCAATTGAGAACAGGAGTATACTCGTCTCTGCGCCTCCTGTCAAACCTGTGACCAATGCCGAGTGACCACCCGATTTCCCAATCCGGCCGCTCACGATAGATCTTCCATAGTTATTTCGTAGTTCTACGTCGTCAAATCGTGCTATCGTGGACAGTGGATCTGAAACGCTACACAACTACCGCGCGTTTTGCTATACTCAAATTGACGCCACTGTTTTGGAGGGAGGTAGACACGATGGAACAGATAAAACCTGTCCCCTACCGCATGAAATTTGAGCGCGATTACTTTGCCGCCAAAAAGGCGATGAGGAAGAGTAAGAGGGAGATGCGCAAAGCCTTACTGGTGGGGATTGAGGCCTACCTCGAACTCAAATTTGGCGACGACGGGCTTGGGTTTCTTCCCGCCGTTACGGCCATCACCGACACCGGCAAATTGCAGGCAATTCTCACTGCGCTCAGGTCGGACATCACGTTAGCGGAAGTGCAACAGCTTGCCGCCCCCGATTAGCACCTGCTACCACAAGCAACGGGCCTGCTCCATGTGGAGCAGGCCCGTGATTACCACCAGGGACAACCGCAGCTTCCGTTACCCAATCCGCTTCTTGAACTCGGTCGTCAGTGCCGGCACAACCTCGTACAGGTCGCCGACGATGCCATAACTCGCCTTCTCAAAGATCGGCGCCTCGGCATCCTTGTTGATCGCCACGATCACCTTGCTGCCACCCATCCCGGCCAGGTGCTGAATCGCACCGCTGATGCCGGCGGCGATGTACAGGTCGGGCTTGACCGTCTTGCCGGTCTGGCCAACCTGGTACTTGTAGGGAATATACCCAGCATCGACCGCCGCGCGGCTGGCGCCAACCGCTGCGCCCAGCACGCCGGCGAGTTCGGTAATCAGCGCAAAGCCCTTCGCCGGGTCCTGCGCGACACCACGACCGCCAGAGACGATCTTTGACGCATCGGTCAGGCTGACCTCGCCGGTGTCCGTCGAGCGCACTTCCACGATCTGCTCGGCAACCGCACCCAGGTTCGGGGCCACGGCCTTGACCGCACCTTTCGCCGCGCCGGCTTCCGGCATCGGGAACGAGCGCGGGCGGACGCTGGCCACCTGCACCGCGCTCGAATAGACGATATCGGCCAAAATGTTGTTTGAATAGACCGAACGTACGGCAACAAGTTTGCCGCCGTCGACCTTTAGATCGATCGCATCCGGGGCCAGACCTGCGCCCAACTGCGCCGCCACCATCGCCGTGACTTCACGCCCGCGCGTGGTGCCTGCCGCCAGCACCACCGTGGCGCCGGCTGCCCCAACCGCCTGCGTCAGAGCGGCAGCGTACGCACTCAGCCGATAGTCGGCCAGGGCGCCATCGGTCAGCGTCAGCACTTCATCCGCACCATACTTGGTCGCTTCTTCCGCCGTCTTCGCCGTCTCGCCACCGATCACGGCCGCCACCAACTGGGTGCCCAATGCATCGGCCAACTGGCGACCCTTGCCAAGGACTTCCCACGAGCTGGCGACGGGGCCACTCTTTGTTTGCTCAACCCAAACCAAAACAGACATGGTTGCGTTTCTCCTTAGATAACCTTCTCAGCGATCAGGGCGTCGGCCAGCTTGGCGGCCTTTTCCTGGGCGGATGCACCGTCAATCATGACGACTTTGCTCTTGCGCTCTTCAGGCTTGCGCACGTTGGTCCAGGAAGTCCGGCCGGCGCCAGACGCAACGCCGAGGCTCGCAGCTGCGGTCGCCGGGATGTTGGCCTTGCTAGCCTTGCGGATGCCCATAAAACTCGGGTAACGGGGATCGTTGATTTCCTTGCCGACGCTGACCACCGCGGGTAGGGGGACGCTCAACACTTCCTGACCGCCTTCGACAAGACGCTCAACCGTGATGCGCCCGTTGGCAACATCGACAATCTTCGTCACACCGGTCACCAGGGGCCAGCCCAATTTCACAGCGACGCCGGCGTAAACCGCGCCACCGTTGTCGTCGACGCTCTGCTTGCCGCATAGCACCAGATCGACCGCACCCTGCGCCGCAATCGCGGCGGCCAGTGCGTCCGCCGTGGTGAACAGGTCACCACCAGTCAGGGCGGTGTTGTCAACCAGCGCGGCCGCGCCCACGCCCATGGCCAGGGCATGCTTGAGCGCTTCGACCGCCTCGGGTGACCCCATGCTGATGGCCACCGAGTCGAAGTCAAAACGGTCACCCAGTTGGATGGCTTCTTCCGCAGCATACTCGTCCCATGGGTTGATCACCATGGTCGCCTTGACTTTGCCCGCACGGACGTCATCGGCCGAAACCTTGGGCAGTTCGGCAGTGTCCGGCGTTTGTTTGATCAATACGACGACTTTCACAGTTCGACCTCCTATTATTGGGTCACGTCTATCAACGATTTTCCACGTATCTAAACAATTTCGGGAACGTCACCAGGTGCTATCATAATTCAATCGCCAGTTGAGGCAAGGGACGAACGTCACCGAAACGCGTGCCACATGTCATCCGGTCACCACGACAAATCCTGGGAAGCAGCCGCGCCGGCGTTTCCCAAGTATAGGCATTTTGGTTTCAGAATTGTTCGTAGCGTGTTGCAGGTTGTCCTTTGTGCCAGGGATGGACCGAGCAAATACAAGTAAAAAGGCGTTGATCAAAAAAGCGGGAACGCCATTGTTCCCGCTCGCAGAGAGAAGCGCAAGGCTTCTCAGCTAGGAGGCACTATAACACAGCTACTCTGATCTCTGCAAGAACATCCCCAATCGGCACTTTTCGCGCGGCAGGTTATTTGCTCCTCTATTGCGGCGGTCGGGCCTGTGATAAGCGCGTGTCGCCAATCAGAGCCGCGAAGGCTGGCGGGGCTATGGGGGCCACACTTGTTTCGCACCAGCGCGGGCGTCGTCAATCAGAGCCGCGAACGTCAGCGAGCGGTTTGCCTGCCGGCTCACATCTCGAAAGGGCTGAGGGTGGCCACTTGTGCAGGCGGGGCAACTGCCGGGAAAACACCTCCCTCACGGTCGGTGCTCTGATGGGTGGCGATGCGCTGGTTGTGCAATGGCGCTATAATGGGTTGGATTAACGGGTGCTTCCAATGTACAGACTCTTTGTGCTTCTTACCCTTGTCCTCATCGCCGGCATCAGCACCATGACCTATGCCTCGGCGCGCGTCCTCAAGACCTGGCGCCCTGACTTCAATCCGCTGTTGCAACCTTCTGACATCGCCATGCGCCTGCTTGTCATTCTTGCCTGCATCGGTCTGGGGTACCTGAGCGGGCTGCCATTCCCGCAGCTCGGCTGGACCTTTCCCAATCCAGTGCTTCAGGTTGGTCTGGGGCTTCTGATTGGCGCGTTGATGGCTGTAACCATCGCCGGCGTGACCAGGTGGCTCGTGGCGCGCACCGGCGATCGCTTCTATTCCGCGCAGATCGCCGAACTGTTGGCGCCGCAGACGAGAAGGGAAATACTTTGGGTCGGGCTGGCGCTGGTTCCCGCGGTCCTACTAGAGGAACTGCTCTTCCGCAGCCTGTTGATTGGCGGTTTTTCACCCATTTTGCCGGTGTACACATTGCTGCTGGGCGGCGCGGTGCTCTTTGGCCTGCTCCATACACCGCAAGGCATCTGGGGCGTCGCCGGGGCTGGGATCGCTGGGTTGGTGTTTGGGGTCTTGTTTTTGGTTGCCGGCAGCTTGCTGCTGCCCGTGGTGGCCCACTACGCCACCAATCTCTTTCAACTCAGTTGGTTGTACATACAACGGCGTCGCGAACGAACGGATCAGACGACTGACGCTTCATCCAACGTCGTCGGGTAAGGCGCCAACTCCGCATAAAGCCCATCTCGACCGTTATGCCGGATCTTAAGTAGTTCCCGCACCATGTTGATCGTGTCCTGCACCGGCCGGACGCGGCTGTCGGTCTGGTAGTACCACTGGATCGGCACTTCCACCAGTCGCATGTCATGCTGGCGGGCAATATAGAGCACCTCGACGTCGAAGCTCCATCCAGTCAACTGTTGCAAGGGAAAAGCCTGTAGCGCCGCGTTGCGGGTGAACATCTTGAAGCCGCACTGCGTATCCTGGATGCCAGGAACCGCCAGCACCCGCACCAGCATGTTAAAGACGCGCCCCATGATATGGCGATAGGCCGGTTCGTTGTACCGTACGGCGCCCTTCACTTCGCGTGAGGCAATCGCAATATCATAGCTGCCCTGCTTGATCGCCGGCGGCAGGAACTTGCTGATCTCTTCGATCGGCATCGCCAGGTCGGCGTCACAAATGAAGAGAAACTCGCCGCGCGCCATCAGCATCCCATGCTTCACGGCAGCGCCTTTACCCGGTGCACTGCGCTGAACGTCAATGATGAAGGGATCCCCAGGCTGGACTACGTTGGCGGCAAACTCCTCTACAACCGCGGCTGTGCGGTCCGTGGAGCCATTTTCGACCACGATCACTTCGCTGCGATAAGGCTGCGCCCGCAGAAAAGCCGCCACCTTCTCAAGTGACGGTGGCAGCCGGCGTTCTTCGTTATACGCCGGAATAATGATGCTCAGGAAAGGCGACGTTTCTACTTTACTCACGCTCTGCTCACGTAATCAGACTCACAAGGGCCACCAACGAAAACACCTCGACGACAATGGCCCCAGCCCACAACATATAGGCGCCGATCGGCTGTTTGCGCGCGTTCAACCACAAGCCCCCGGCGGCATTGGCAGTCCAAACCAACAGCCCAATGATCGGCAAACGGAAAAGCGCAGCCTTCTCGCGGATCTCTTCCGGCAAACCTTCGCTATTGTAGCGAACCGTTAAAACATCGGGCAAATCAGTGAAGCTGATCATGACCACGCCGAAGAGCACAAGAACACCCAACATGCCCCCCAACAACAGCCATGCGCCCAATCGATCACTCGGCGCCATTCTGCCCAGTACCGCCACTCGCTGCCGCTGCGGCGCCAACCGTTGCGCCGCTCCCATCGCATACCGTTCTTGAACGGCGGCTTGAAACGCATCCGGATCGGCGGGCGAGAGTACGAAAGTAGTGGTCTGCGTATCCAGCCAGAGGCATGCTTCAGGCGGCAGCGTGGCAAGCACCTGAATGCGACCATCCCCTGGCGCCGCATCGCTCCGAAGATAGGGGGCGGGCCATTCGCTCCAACCGCCCCGCGCCTGTGCATACTCGCGCCCATGGACAATCCGCGCAATGGCAGGTAGCGGAATCAACTGGCGAGCATTGGCCCAGCGCACGGTGACGGCATTGCGGTCCACCCAGTATTCCAAGGTGAAGGCGCCCCACGTCCGGTAAAGCAGATGAACCAGGAGCGGCAAACTCGCCATCACCAGCACGAACAGGACGAACTTCAGTGCATCCGCCTCGCGGCGCACCGCCCAGACGAGAAACATCACGTCCAGTAGCACGATCCAGAGGCTGACTGCAAGTCCTTCCCAACGGCTGGGACATGGCGCCGGCTTAAAAACCATGCTCACTCCACTGCGCGTCCAAGCCGTCGCTCCGCATCCTGGCCAGCAATTCGTAGTGGGTCATGTCGAGCGTAATAGGGGTGAGACTGACATAGCCGTGCTTCACAGCACCGGCATCACTGTCGAGATCGCTGTCATCATCGGCTTGCGTCCCGCCCAGCCAGTAGTAGGGCCGGCCGTGGGGATCGTGGCGCTCGATCACTTCGTCAGCGTCGTAGCGGCGCCCACCCATATGGGTGAGGCGCACCCCTTTGATTTGGTCAGGCGCCACACAGGGGACGTTGAGGTTGAGCAGTGTGTGGGTGGCAGCCCGTGTCCAATACACGAACTGCCACGCCGCGGGCGAACTCGGCAGTTGTCTTCCGCACGATCTCGGCATCGAACTCGGCGGGGACAGCATAGCAGGTGCTGACCGCAATCCCGGGCACGCCCTTGATCACCGCCTCCATCGCACAGGCGACCGTACCGCTGTAGGTGATGTCAATGCCAATGTTGTGCCCGGCATTGATGCCGCTCACGACCAGGTCAGGTTTGATGCCCAACACGCCACCCATGACCAGGGTCACACAGTCGGTGGGGCTGCCACTGCTGCTGTAGCCCACACTGCCGTCAGGCAGTGTGACCTTATGCACCCGCAGCGGCTTATGCATCGTCTTGATGTGACTGCTGGCGCTCCAATTGCGCTCCGGCGCCATCACGATGACATCTGCAATCGCATCCAGCGCCGTCTTCAGCGCAAAAAGTCCCGGAGATTGAATGCCGTCATCGTTGGTCACAAGTATGGTTGGCATCTCTGCGCTTACTTCTTCTCGTGTCTCACGTACACGCGGATTGGTTGGCTTTCGACCTTGTTACCGGCCGCATCAGTCGCCACGACCTTGATTTCGTGCCCTTCCAGATAGACGCCGCCATTCGTCACGATGGACATGAAGCCCTCCGGGAACGTTGCGGCGGTGCCGGGCTGAATATCCGGATCATCGCTCTCAAAGGCAGGCCAGTCGAATCCACCTTCGGCCGAATTCAGGTCGCGCATCTCGATTTCCCACCGGGCATTGTAGGGTGCTACGGTGTTTTGGGCGAAACTCTTGCCGTCAATCATGAAGTCAACCTGCGCCACCGCCATGTTGTCATTGACCAATGCGTTGACATTGATCTGCTCGTCCTGCTCCATGACATACAGCCGATCCGGTTTTGGTTCGCTCACGACCAGCGTCGGGGCGGTATTGTCAATCGTAATTGGGATCGTCGCCACCCTGGGGCCGTCGCCACGGTTGACCGTGAGCCGCAGCGTATATTGGCCTTCAGCCAGCCCGGCCGCGTCCAATCGCTGTAACACGTTATTCTGAACCTCATCCCCGCGCTCGCTACCCACCAGCAGCCACTCAGTAGGTTCGAGCCCGGAGCCAATTTCCAGGCGGAACGCCCCCCCGCGCGCATTGCCAATGATGTCGACCTGTCCACCAATATAGCTGCCTACGGTCGGCGAAATGATGGCGCTGTCCGGGTCAAAATCTTCCGGGCGCGCCGAGGTCTTTTCAGTGGGCGGCTGCGCCAGACCACTTTCGCGCACCCAGTCCGCAGCTTCTTGCGGCAAAATCTGATAGACACGCTTTTCAATGCGTTCGGGCGGCGTCGTCGGTCCCGCGAGCAGCCCGGTTTCTCTGTCAATGTCAAAAGCTTGCCAGACATTGTCAGAGATGGTTGGCTCGGTGCCGGCTACAAAGATGTCACTGCGTTGCTCCTGGCACTCCGGCGTTGGCAGCAGCCCGCTTGGCGAACAGACCGCAAGCCGGATAATGCCGGGTGGCGGCTCATACCAGGTGGCGGGCAGATTCTCGTGCAATTTGGTCATCACCGCATTCCAGATGGGCGCTGCGCCGGACAGACCGGTCACGTTCTCCATCGATTCATTGTCGGTGTTGCCCACCCACACGCCCACCGTAAATTGGGGCGTGTAGCCCATCGTGTAGTTGTCCTTGAAACTATTCGTGGTGCCGGTCTTCGCCGCCACCTTGCGGTCAGGCAACGTTAACGCGGTATTGGCGCCAAAGGCCGGGGCACGCGCCACGTCGTCGCTCATGATATCCTGCATCAGGTAAGCAACCTCGGCGCTGAAAATCCGTTCGGCCTGCGGCTGTTCGTATTTATACAGCGTGTTGCCTTCGCTGTCCCGAACCTGCAGCATCGACACAGGGTCAAGCGTTCGATACCCACTCTGAATCTCTTCGGCGGGGATTGGCTTGCCGACCATGTTGCCGCTATTGGCCATGGTGCTGTAGGCAAAGACATGGTCCAACAGGGAGACTTCGCCCCCGCCGAGCACCAGGCTCAGACCGTAGAAGTTCAGGCCGCGGTTAAGCCCATTGATGCCCATCCGGTGGGCCGTGCGCAGTGCGTTGGCAACGCCGACTTGATCCATCACCTTGATGGCGGGGATGTTATAGGAGCGCGCCAGTGCATTACGGAGCGAAACCGGCCCGTGATACTGCCGGTCGTAGTTTTCCGGGCGATAGTAGGTGCCGTCGGCCTGCGGGAATGCCGTGGGCACGTCCAAAATCATGGTCTCTGGGGTCATCCCCTGCTGTAAGGCGGTCAGATACACGTACGGTTTGAAGCTTGAGCCGGGCTGGCGCTCAGCAAGCGCCATATTGACCTGACCGTCGATCTCATTGTTGTTGTAGTCGAGCGAGCCAACCATCGCCATAATCTCGCCCGTGTCATTCTTGATCACGACAACCGAGGAATTGCTCGCATTCTTGCCCTGCTCACCAAGCACCTGCACCTGTTCGCGGGCGATCTGTTCTGCATATTTCTGTAGTTCAACATCTAGCGTTGTGTAGACCGTCAAACCCTTCTTCCAAATGTAGAAAGGATCGTCCGCCGTATTGTACTGTTGTTTGAGTTGCTCGAGCACATACAACGCAAAGTGGGGCGCGGTCATGATGTCGAAACGCTCCGCCACCGATTTTCGCAGATTCAACTCTTGGGCGAAAGCGGCTTCAGCCTCTTCCGGCGTGATCATGCCGGCCTCGACCATCGACTGGAGCGTGACGCCCTGGCGCCGCTTGGCGTCTTCAGGATTGTCGATTGGGTTCAGCGCTGGGAATTGCGGAATTGCCGCCAGCATCGCCGATTCCGCCAGTCCCAGGTCTTTGGCGCTCTTGCCAAAATAGACCTGGCTGGCAGCCTCGATACCGTATGCCAGGTTACCGTAGAAGTTGTAGTTCAGGTACCACTCCAACAATTGTTCCTTGGGGTAACGGCGCGTTAATTCAAGCGAAAGGATCACTTCCTTGATCTTGCGTGCATAACTCTGCTGGGTTCGCTCTTCAACCGGGATGACAACATTCTTGATCAACTGCTGCGTGATCGAAGAACCGCCCTGCACGGCGCCGCCCTGAAGATTAGACATGAAGGCACGGGAGAGACCACGGATGTTTACGCCCGGATTCTCCCAGAAGTTGCGATCTTCCAATGCGACCGCAGCCTGCCACACCCAGGGGGACATCTTGTCGAGGGCCAAGAAGCGGCGATCACCGCCAAATGGGCGCGGATCAACACTCTCGTACAGCAACTGGTTCCCCGTACGGTCAAAGATGCGCACCGTTTGGAACTGATCTTGTCGCTGTTCAATCACACCCACATCAGGTAGTTGCGCCGCGTATTCGTTGTACACGCCGACAACTGTGGCGGCAACGATCCCGGTGACTGTGACGGAGGTAATGAAGAGAAAGAGGATTACAACTAAGAACGCCTGCCCAATTCTTCTCCAGACTTGTGGCCGATTGGCCTCTGCCCGCTGACGCCGGCGCCGCGTCATCAAAATATAGTCGTGTCGATCAAGTCGATTCATATTGATTTCACCATGCGCACCGGACGCACCGGCCGCAGACCAACCCAAAGCCTAACATGCTGCACAGCCAACGCCAAATGCGCGGCGACCAGTTCCCATCTTACTTGTGGATCGTCCGCAAGTGGGTCCGTCCTTCGCGCTACGCCACCTTCTCCACCACAAGCAGGTGGCTCAGCCCGAAGCGGGTGAGCGGGCTATTTTCCAAGGCGTAGGTGATCCGGCGTAACCATTTCCCCAGCCCTGGACGGCGTGCTGTAATATTGTCGTACCCGGGATAGATCTGCGTGTGATGGATCACGCGCACCGGTTGCCCGATGAACAGGTTCAACAACCCCTGCGCGGTGTACGTGCGCACATGCGGCGCCAATTTGTTGCGGATGACGTCCGGCAGGTAGTTGATCAGCGGCGTGTTTCCAAAATAGTAGCGGCCGCGCCAATAGTGGCCATGCGTCTCGAAGGGATACAGACGATTGGGGACAAAAATGATCGCCCTACCACCCACTTTGAGCACACGCAGCATCTCGGCCACCGCCAATGCATCGTCCTGGACATGTTCCAGGACCTCATGGCTGAGGACGAGATTAAAGGTCTGGGTGGGAAGCGGCAACTGCTCGCCTGCTGCCACACTGAGCGCGGCGCTTGGCACGTTGCGCACCGCAAGCGCAAGATGCTCAGGTTCGATGTCGATCCCGGCAATGGTCTCGACGTATGGCTGCATGGCCTTGATGTATATTCCAGCGCCGCAGCCGTCGACAAGGGCGCTCGCCAACTTTTCACCCGGTGGCACCTTGCCCCAGTTCAAAATCATGTCAAGCCGCCGGTTCTGACCGGCGCGCCAGACAAAGCTCGGATTTCCACGAAGTGCTGCACGTTCGCCGTGCAGGTCAAGGTTTTCCATACGCCACCCTACGTCCGGCGTTTCCGGAGGGATTTCACTCCTTCAGTTTTGTACCGGCATGAATCGCCACTGTGCCCATCATCCGCTCGACATAGAACACGTTCTGTAGACCTGCCTGCTCCATCAGCCGGGCCAGGTCGGCCGGCGCCGGAAAGTCAACGGTGCTGTTCGGCAGATAGGAGTAAGCCTGCAGATCACCAGACACGAGGCCACCGACCATCGGCACGACGCGAAAGAAGTACAGTTGGTAGAGCGGGCTCAAGAGCGCATTGGTCGGCGGCGTGATCTCAAGACACGCGACGCGGCCACCGGGTTTCGTGACGCGCGCCATTTCCCGAAATGCAGCGACGCGGTCAACCAGGTTGCGCACCACGAAACCACTGACCACCGCATCGAACATATTGTCGGGAAACGGCAACTGCATCGTATCGGCCTGGGCAAACGGCAGCGCAATCCCAGGTTCCTTGTCCACACCCGCCGCCATCATCTCATAGGTAAAATCAGAGCCAATCGCCTGCACTCCCGGCTGCCGGCGCATCGCAGCGTAGGCAATATCGCCCGTGCCCGTGCCAACATCCAGTAGCTTTCCCTGTGGCGGCAGATCCGCCACTTCCAGCAATTCACGGCGCCAGCTTTGATCCTGCCCGGCCGCCATCATGCGGTTCATTAGATCATAGGTGGGCGCGATACGCGCAAACATGCGATTGACGTACTCAGGCTTTTCGTCCACGGACGGAAGGATGCTTGTATTCATATCCGGTAATCACTTGGTACTCTCGTTAATTGGCGATCCGGGCGATGTTCTCGGCCAGCGTGACGCTGTTCATCTCACCCATCCACACACCCTGGATCACGCCCTCAGCATCAATAAAGAAGGTCGTGGGCAGCCCTTTACGTTATAGTCGTAGCCAACGTCTCCATTGCCATCCAATGGAATCGTAAAGGTCAGGCCGTGCTGCCCCGCGTAGGCATCCACCAGTTCCAGGGTCTCACCCTGGTCAATACCGGCAAAAACAACGCTGTCGCCATAATGTTCGGCGGCGCGCTGGATCGCAGGCAGTTCGCGCTGGCAGGGACCACACCAACTCGCCCAGAAATTGAGCACCACCGGCTTGCCCCGTTGCTCACTCAAGACGAATTGACCGCCATCGACGGTGGGCAAAGTGAAGTCAGGCGCCACGCGCCCAATCCCAGGTCCTTCCGCAGCCGCGGCCACCGCCACCGGCTCCCCCGCCGGCCGCGTCCACCAAAGCCACGCACCGCCGAAGATCAACACAGCTAGAAACACCGTCATCCAGATTCGCATATTTACCTCGTGTCACGTGTCTCAACACGATCGCGCACCCGATCCCTCGATCTCAGCACAAGAATGCCGCCGGACAGTTACGAGATACGAGATACGTAATACGCCCTATATCCAATCCGAATGAAACGCACCGTCTACATCCACGCGCTCATGCGTATGCGCACCAAATGCATCACGTTGCGCCTGACTCAGGTTGGCAGGCAGGCGGGCGCTCCGATAGCTGTCGTAGTAGGCAAGGCTGGCGCTGAAAGCCGGCGTCGGAATCCCCAACCCAATGGCTGTGCGGAGTGCGAAGCGCCACGCAGGCAACCGCTCTGCAATGGCCCGCGTGAAATCTGGGTCCAACATCAAATTGGGCAGCGCCGGATTGCGCTCAAATGCCGCGGTGATGTGATTCAAGAATCGCGCCCGAATGATGCAGCCGGCGCGCCAGATGCTGGCGATCTCACCCAGGTTCAGATCATAGCCATATTCTTCGCTGGCAAGACGCAGCATGGCCATTCCTTGTGCATAGGCGCTGATCTTGCTGGCGTACAACGCCTGGCGCACCGAGTCGATCAGCAACTGCCGGCTGCCGTCATATTGCGTGTTCGGACCGGGCAATACCGCCGACGCGGCGACCCGCTCCGCCTTCATGCTCGACAATGTGCGCTCCTCCACGGCGGCGTTAATCGTGGGTACAGGCGCCCCAATATTGAAGGCGTCCTGGCTCGTCCATTTCCCGGTGCCTTTCTGCGCCGCGGCATCGAGGACCAGGTCCACCAACGGCTGGCCTGTCAAATCATCGAGTTTGCGGAAGATTTGCGAGGTCAACTCGATCAAAAAACTGTCCAGTTCCCCACGATTCCAATCGGCAAAGATCTCGGCCAATTCTGCAGCCGATAGCCCCAGCCCCTCCTTGAGAATGGCATAGGCTTCTGCGATCAATTGCATATCGCCATACTCAATCCCATTGTGAACCATCTTGACATAGTGGCCTGCACTGCGCGGCCCCAGATAGGCGACGCACGGCTTGCCATCTTCAGGCGCCTTGGCCGCAATCTTTTGAAACAGATCGGCCATCATCTCCCACCCCGTGTACACACCACCTGGCATGATGCTGGGACCCCAGAGCGCGCCTTCTTCGCCACCGCTGACCCCCACGCCCATAAAGAGGAGACCGGCATTTGCCAGCTGCTCGGCCCGACGATTCGTGTCCTCAAAAAAGCTATTGCCACCGTCCATGACCAGGTCGCCCGGTTGCAACAGCGGCAAAAGCCCGTCGATCACGGCGTCAACCGCGGGGCCGGCTTTCACCATGATCAGAATGCGCCGGGGCGTTTCCAGACTGTCCACGAATTCTTCCAGTGTGCGGGCGGCAACCAGGTTCTTACCCGGATGAGCCGCCACAAACTCGTCCATTACGGAGGTCGTCCGATTAAAGACCGCAACGGTAAAGCCGTTACGCTCCATATTGAGCACGAGATTCTGCCCCATCACTGCCAGGCCAATCAGGCCTACCTGCGCTGTCGCTTCCATATCAATTTTCTCCTATGCATCCGCTATCAGGGCGCTCATTCGCACATCTCACTTGCGCCGCTTTTGATATCTCGTTACCACGCACAACCGTTCATTCGGAACACGGCGCCTTCCGCCCTACTTCCGCGCATTCTGCACCTCAATTGGCCGCAAATTAAAACGCGGCCGCGCCGGGGCAGCCGGCGCCACAACCTTTCGTGCAAACAGGCGCCCATCGCGCACCCGGCTCATCAGTTGCGGCAGCCCCCAACTGGCGCCACCTTCCTCCAACTGGATGGCGCGCCGCGCTTCTGACATCGCTACGTCGACCGGGCCAAAGGTGGCGAGGCACTCATAGAGGGTATGGACAAACGCGAGCGTAGGTCGATCAAGCAATTTGGTGGGTTGAAACAGCGCCATTGGGGCGCCGCGCCGCACCATTTGGTCAACGACCTGAGCGCCTGGATCGACGCCGGCGGTGCGCGCGGCATTGCGCGAACTCACCACCGCCAGTCGCATCGAGTAGTGATCGCCCAGTAAGGCGCCAAGGTGCTGCCCGCTGACCGGCCGGCCACGCCCCATTTCGTCTTCAAAGATCAACACCCCATTCTGGGTCTGCGTGTCATGGACGCTGAAGCCAATGAAATGGAGCACATGGTATTCCTGCTGGCGCAGACGTCGCTGTAAATCGAGCAGGGTGGGCCGCGCCAGTCGTTCAAAAGCACACGCCGATCCGCCGCCAGATGATCGACTGTGTCCACAAGATTCCGCCATTCACGACCAACGGGCAGCGGTGGGTAGCCCTCCGGTCCGGCCATCACGACCAGAACGCGCAGCGGCGGTTCCAGGTCGACCGGCAGCGGCTGGTGTGACCGTTCCTGAAAGCGTGTCAGGGGTGTGTGCGCCGACAAGGCCAGAAATTCATCGCGTGTGACATCGTAAAGGTACTCCCAGGGCAGCATGTGCAAACTGGGTGAATCCCCCAATCGCAACCGCACATGGAGTGTGGCGCGCTCCGCATAGGCGCGGCGCCAACTCTCTTGCCAACACTCGCGCAACGGGCCATGCAGAATCGCTTCGAAGAGCCGGCCACCAAGGTCGCGCGCCAGCCGGAACTGGTCGTTGCGACGCGGCTCATCTTCGCCGGCGTCGACCAGCAACTGCTGAATCATGGCATGCTGTTCACGCGGCTTGAAGGGCAGCGTGAATGCGGCCCACGCATCGCCCGCAGGAGATTGCGTCACCGTGGCGCGGTAGCCATCTTCGGTATGGTCGAGGAAGAGATCAAATCCCCAGTTGGCGACAGTCATAAGCGTAAAATTGTACCCGCCTACCGCTGAATCGTCCATTCACGATTGCCGTATTGCTCACGGATCAATGCGGCTGCACGCCGTACTTCAGCCGGCGTAAGGGACGTCACCTTGAAGCTCAGCGCCATCTGTGTCTCGAAGCCGCGCTGCATCGCCTTACAGACCGCCGCATAACTCACATCTAGACTATCCTCCGCAGCGCCCAGCGCTTCGGCGAGCGTACACGCGCGCACCGCCAATTCCGTGCGCAATGCAGCCGCACGCGCCGCATCCAGGGCCAACACGTCGATCAGCCGCGTGATGTCCCCCATCAGAGGCAAGCTACCGTGCTGCAGCACATACCCGGCGCGCCGGCTCTGCGCACTGCCCATCAATTTTCGCCCACCCGCCGTGATCTCATAGGCGCTCGGCGCCTCGAAACAGGCGGCCGAAATGTCGCTGCCGACGCGCACTGTGCCCGGTGCCTTTTCCGCAGCGACTCCGAGATTCTGGAGACCTGCAACCAGCGCATTGCTGATGCTGAGATAGGCATCCATCACGCCGCCGGCGAGCCGGGGCTCATCCGCTTTGGCCGCAACCGAGTAGGTGAACTCGTCCGTGTGGAGAATGGCCCGTCCCCCGGTAGGCCTACGCACAATCTCGTACCCCCGCTTGCGCACCGTCTCGGTATCGATGTCGGTGAAGGCCTGATGACGCCCAAGGCTGACGGCAGGCGGCAACCAACGATAGAAGCGCAATACCGGTGGGCCAAGGTCGGCGGCGCATGCCTCCGCCAGTGCCTGGTCAATGGCCATGTTTGCGGCGCCCGAACGCGGTTCATCGTCAATGACAAGTCGCCATACCGCAGGCTGAACATCTGCCAGGTCTTCTGCGTCGACGAACACATTCGGTGGGGTGACTAGATTCACTGCGAACCTTCCTTTCCAACCAACGGCAACGCTGTCACCGTCGCACAGACTCCGTCTATAGTAACCAGCCCGCCAGCAACATTGTACGGGCGTTTCAAGATCGCCAACGCCACTGGCGAGGCGAGCGCAGGCTAAATGCGCTGCTGGTAATCGCGTCCACTTCGCCCATCGCTGAGCACAACCCCACCCTCCGGCAGATCGGCATCGCCAACCAACCCAACCAGGCTGCGTGTCACCTTGTCGTAGGTGAGTTGCCGGGCGATGATCTCCTGTCCGGTGTAACAACCCCTTGTTTTCCGCACATGCCCAGCCCCAATCCAGCTTCCAGTGGGTTGTATTCGGAGGTCAACTCATGCCCGGTCACCGGTCGCCCCAATTCCACACGATGCGCTTGGTAAGCGCCGTCATCTTCAAGAATGGTTGCGCCCGCACCGGCAAGCTGTTCCAGAAAATCAGACGCACCCTCAACCGGCGCTACCAGTTCGAAGCCGGGTAGGTCGTAGGCGAACTGGGCGACTACCACCAGGTTGTCGTTCTCCACAACCGCACCATCCTCCACACCTTCGACATGAACACCAATCTTGGCCAGGACCGCGCCGGCGGTGGGTCCCATGACTCTCAATCGAAATTGTGACGCGCTGCGATCGGCGATGCCAACCTTGTCCATAAAAAAGATCTGCCCGCGCAAATGACGGAACAGTGCGTTCGTCTCGCCTGGCGCCGGCAGTAGCACCAATGCGTCACTGCCCGGATAGACCGTAAAAACCTGCACAGTCTTTGCCGTCGGGCTTGTCAGTACGGTGACACAACTTCGCCCAGGCCGCAGCAACAGCATGTTGTTGGTCGTCATCCGCTGTAGAAAATCGACGCGGTCTGCGCCGGTCAGCGCCAGCACACCGGCAGTATCCCGCACCTGGACTGCAGCGCCTGCAGTGAGCGCTCGATAAGCATTTTCATCTGGCTTTAAGATCATGCGGATCAGTGTTCTCCGGAATTGGTTTTCATAAACTCATCGATCTTATAGAACATTTCTTTACCGGCGTCAGTCAGATTCTCTCCGATGCCCAGATAATGGCTCACATCTTCATAGTAGTAGGTTTCGACCGGCACGCCGGCCCTGCGCAACGCTGCTTCAAGTTCGCGGGCCTGCGCGATCGGCAGCACGCGATCCGCGGCCGTATGAATGATCAACGTCGGGGGAAATTCCTGCGCCACATAGACCGGCGAATAGCGCAGAAAGAGCAGCGGATACAGATTGGGTAGGCCAAAAGCCGGGACCAGGAGACTGTAATTGGGAGGAAGTTCCAGTTGCCCCGAATACTAGCGTTCCGCCCCCTCAAACGCATTGGATAGCCCGCCGACGGTCACCCAGCCTGCAAGTTGGCTTCCCGCCGCGCGTACAAGCCTCGCCAGAATCGCACTGCTGTAGCTGCCGCCCATAGCAACCGGTTTGTTGGCGCCAACTTCAGGTCCGAGTGCCCCCTGCTGCGCCAGACTCAATGCAACCCGGACATCCTGCGCCTGCGCTTCGGCATCCACACCACGCGCCGGCATCGGCGAGATCCCCACCAGCGCATGCCCCATGGCGGCGAAGGCAACGCTCACCTGCTGCCAATCATCGATCGCGGTCGGCGCCACCAAAAGCGCCAACGGCAAGGTCACCCCCGGCGTCGCCGTGATGGGCAGATAGAGCCGCAACGAATCCACCGTGACGCCATTGTAGTCAAATGCATAGGCTCGGACCTGCGCTACCGCATCCTCAGGAAATGTGGCGCTTGCCGTATATGCCGCAGTCTGGCGCAGGTGCACCGCATTGGCCAGCTCAGTAGGCAGCGACTCGACCGCATAGGACAGCAGCGTCAGGTCTGGGGCATGGCTTGTCACACCTGACTTGACGGCAACCAGGGCTGGCACCCCGAGGCCGCCGGCCAGCGCAGTTTCAGCATAACCCGGCGCCACTGCCGCCGGCACATACTCGTCGGGTGGCAAACCTTCGATGCGATATCTCCCATCGGCGCCGGTCAGCACCACATGCGGCCGTGCCGTGCGCTCCGCAACCACCACCGTCGCCCCGGCAACAGGGCGCCCCTCGGCAACCACACGCCCCTCCATGGCGCCGGGGGCAGATCCGCATTGGGATTATGCAACGTGCCAAACCGCTGGCTGAGCAGATAGCCGACCACGTTCGCCTGTGCACTCGGCTGGCACCCAATCACCAGCACCGCCGCAACCAAGATGAAGGTACTCCGGACTGCGGCCCACACAAGCGCCCTCATCTCCGGTCTTTTCCTTTCTTCACAACACCGTTCCACCTGCTCACCCATCGCCAAACCCCGCCGCAGCGGAATACCAGATACGAGATACGAAATATGAATTATACATCAGGCGCGGCTGCCGGTTATTTGCCCCGCGCCCCCCACCCCTGTATACTCACAAGTCTTTATGGATAGGGTTGTGCGTTTGACGCATTTGGAGTCTTTACCTCTTCTACATGACCGCTGGCTATTATCGCTTTCCCACGATCTATCACGACACCATTGTTTTTGTTTCCGAAGATGACCTGTGGACCGTCTCCCGTCACGGTGGCATTGCACGCCGCCTGACCAGCAATCTGGGTGAAGTCAATCACCCAGCACTGTCGCCTGATGGCCAATGGCTCGCCTTCGTCGGTCGCGAGGAGGGCATGCCGGAGGTCTATCTGATGCCCGCCGATGGCGGCAGCGCGCGGCGGATGACCTACTTCAATAGCCGCTGCCAGGTGCTCGGCTGGAGTCGCGATGGCCGTGCCATTCTTTTTGCCAGCAACGCCGGGCAGTTTTATCCCGGCGACTACAGCCTCTTCCAGATCGCACACGAATCGCGCAACGGTGGCGCTGTCCCGATGCCCGTTGGCCCTGCGCGCTCGATCGCCTTTGGACCAGACGGTGCGGTCGTCATCGGGCGCAACCCCGGCGATCCCGCTCGTTGGAAGCGCTATCGCGGGGGCACCGCTGGTCATCTCTGGATCGACAGCGATGGCAACGGTCAATTCGAACGCTATCTGGCGGGCATTCGCGGCAACATTGCGTCGCCGATGTGGTTGGAGACAGGGGAAGGTCCCCGCGTCTTTTTTGTCAGCGATCATGAAGGCGTCGGCAATCTTTACAGTGCAACGCCGGCCGGCGACGATCTGCGCCGCCATACCGACCATGAGGACTTCTACGCCCGCAACCCGAGCACCGATGGCCGGCGCATCGTCTATCACGCAGGCGCCGACCTGTATGTCTATGATCCCGAAACACAACGTAGTGACCTGGTGGTAGCGGAGTGTCGCAGCCCGCGTGTTCAACGCAACCGGCGGTTTGTACCGGCGGCAGCTTATCTGGACCACGCCCGCCTCCACCCCAGCGGCGATGCGCTGGCGGTCACAACCCGCGGCAAGGCCTTTGCGTTCTTCAACCATGAGGGGCCTGTGCTGCGGTTGGGTGCACCAAACGGCGCACGCCATCGGCTGCCCGATTGGCTGAACGATGGCCAACGGCTTGTCATGGTGGACGATGAGGCGGGTGAAGAAGAGCTTGTGATCTACAGCGCCGACCTCGAAGAAGAGCCGCGCCGGCTGAGCGGGTTGGACATCGGTCGCCCAATCGCCATCCGCGTTTCTCCGCTCGGCGAAAAAGTCGCCATCAGCAACCACCGGCAAGAATTGTTAATTGTCGACCTCGAAAGTAGTCAGGTGACCGTCGTCGACCGCAGTGAGTGGCGACCGATTGCAGGCTTCGACTGGGCGCCAGATGGCCGGTGGCTCGCTTATGGGTTTGCCGCAAGCCTGACCACCACCGAGATCCGGCTCTACCGGCTGGTCGAGCCAGAAGAAACGAACCCAGAAAACGTGGCAACTGACGGTGAGGGGGACCCTTCGCCTGCAGTCGCACCGGCGCCAAACCCAATTGCCGTCACCCGCCCGGTGCTGCACGACGTAGGCCCATCGTTCGACCCGGATGGAAAGTACCTCTACTTTCTGAGCTACCGCGAATTCAATCCAGTCTACGATAACCTCCAATTTGACCTTGGCTTTCCGTGGGGGATGCGCCCATACCTCATTACGTTGCAGGCAGACCGGGCAAATCCATTCATCCCACGGCCAGACGGCGGCGATGAAGACGAAGGTGCTGGCGAAGAACAGGAGAGCGATGAGCCTGAAGAGGATGCAGAAACGGACGACGAAGCCGATCTTGAACCTGCCGACGACGAATTGGATGACGAACTGCTGGACGAAGAGGAAGACGACGACGGCGAAGATGAACTCGAACATAATGGTGCTGACGACGCTGACAGCGATGCTAATCAGCGCCGGCGCCGGCCTGCCCAACGTCCCCGCAACCGCGAATCCACCATGCGCACCACCGCAAAGGCCGTGGTAACCGAAACGCCGGAGGGTAGTCAAGAACCAGGTGACGAGCATCGCAAGGGCAAGTCTCACAAAAGTAGCAACCGGGAACGAGAACTGGTGATTGACCTGGAAGGGATTGAGCGTCGCGTCATCGCTTTTCCTGTGCCCGACAATCGCTATGGACAGATTGCCGGCGTTCCCGGGCGGGCGCTCTTTACCTCCTTCCCCGCGCGCGGCGCCCTCGACCTGGAAAATGGCTGGGACGATGACGACGACACCGATTATGGTGCGCTCCGCGCCTGGGTCTTCAAAGATTACAAGAGTGAGCCAATCGCCGACCATGTGAGTACGTTCGAGGTTTCGCGCAATCGCAAAAAGGTCCTCTATTTCAGTGGGCGCCGCGTCCGCGTCATCAGTGCCACCGAGAAGGCGCCCCATGACAGTGGCCCCGGTCGCAAGAGCGGTTGGATTGACCTCAGCCGGATCAAGGTCTCGGTTTCGCCGCCAAGCGAGTGGGAACAGATGTATCGCGAAGCCTGGCGGCTGCAGCGCGACCACTTCTGGACTGAAGACATGGCCGACGTCGATTGGAATGCGGTCTATGACCGGTATCTGCCGCTGCTCGATCGTGTCAACTCCCGCAGTGAATTCAGTGATCTGGTGTGGGAGATGCAAGGCGAGCTTGGGACCAGCCACGCATTGGAATTCGGCGGCGACTACCGCCCTTCCCCGTATTACAGCCAGGGCGTACTCGGCGCAAACCTGGCCTGGGATGCGGACGCCGGCGGTTACCGCATCCATGACATCGTGGCCGGCGACTCCTGGGAACCCGACGAATGTTCGCCGTTGGCCGCGCCCGGCGTCGACATCCGCGAAGGTGATGTGCTGCTCGCCATCAATGGCCAGCGGTTGGATGCGGAAACCAGCCCAGCCCAATTACTGGTCAACCAGGCCGGACAAGAGGTGTTGCTGACGCTACCCGTGCGCCGAGTGAATGGCACACCGGGCGAACCATCCCCAGCGCAAGCCGAACCAACGGCTCAACCCACTTCGCCCGGCGAACGCGAACGGAAAGCGCGTGCCGTCGTGGTGCGCCAATTACGACAACGGTCCTGCCCGCTACCGTGCCTGGGTTGATGGCAATCGCCGGCTGGTGCATGCCGCAACCGCGGGCCGCATCGGTTATCTCCATATCCCGGATATGGGGCCACGTGGCTATGCCGAATTCCATCGCGGCTTTCTCGCCGAACTCGTGCGCGATGGATTGATCGTGGATGTTCGCTTTAATGGGGGCGGAAATGTCAGCCAGTTGCTCCTCGAAAAGTTGGCGCGGCGCCGGATCGGCTATGAAGGATCACGCTGGGGTGCGGTTGCGCCGTTCCCATCAGAAACAATTGGCGGCCCAATTGTGGCCTTGACCAACGAACACGCCGGCAGCGATGGCGACATCTTCTGCCACAGTTTCAAGATGCTCAAATTAGGGCCGCTGATCGGCACGCGTACCTGGGGCGGCGTGATCGGAATTGCGCCGCGTGAGGCGCTGGTGGACGGCACCGTCACCACCCAGCCCGAGTTCAGCATCTGGTTTGAAGATGTCGGCTGGACCGTGGAGAACTATGGCACGGATCCCGATCTTGTCGTCGAAAACCGACCGCAAGATTACGCCGCCGGCCAGGATGCACAATTGGCCGCGGCAATTGAGGCCGCCCAACAGCTCCTTGCTGAGCGCCCAGTCCACAAACCAGACCTTACGATGCGACCGAGCCGCGCGCTGCCAAAACTGCCGCGGCGCGAGCAGGACTAAGTCCAGCCATGTTCTGACAAAAACTATGCATTTTCTAGCCATTCGCCAGGCAAAACAAACATAACGGCACGATTGGCAACCGCTTTTGCGCAAAATCGTGTTTGCATTAAGAATTGTAAGTGCGTATAATTTTAAAAATCTTACTTTTGCGGAAGGTGCAGACCGAAGGTCGTTCGTAATCCGTAAAGCTTGGATTGCACTTCATGATGGCGATTGCCCCAGCATCGCCAACGGAACAACTGTAGTCTCGGGAAACAACGCAAAGCAATCGTTTCCATTGAAGCGTATCCGAGGCAAATTTGAATGTGCGTCTCTCAACCAGAATAACGGAATATCCCTGATTTAATTCGGTGGTGTCTGCATCCACCAAACCCATTTACTGCGGCGAAATCCGCACCTGTGTCGGTGAAACCTTCCGCCCATTGGCGGAGGTCCACATATCAACCCAGTGTATTGTGCGTTTCAACACTTTAGACGCATCAAAAGGAGACCCTGTATGCGTACCAAATTCATGATCATCCTGTCGATGCTGGTCATCGCATCGATGCTGCTTGTGGCCTGTGGCGGCGGCGAAGCCCCAGCGCCTACGGCGGCGCCGGCCGCTGCGGCAACAACCGAAGCAGCCACTGAGGCCGCGACGACCGAAGCTGCGACCGAAGCTGCCACCACGGAGGCCGCGACCGAAGCTGCCACAACCGAAGCAGCCGCCGCTGCCACAACCGAAGCGGCTGCTGCCGCACCGGCCGCTGGCGGCCCAGCGCTGACGATCTGGACGGACCAGCTTCGCGCGCCAGTGCTCGAGACAATCGGCAAAGAATTCACCGCAAAGACCGGCGTCAATGTCACCGTCGTCCAAAAGGGCTTCGGCGATCTGCGCAATGACTTCAAAGTCGCAGCTCCGACCGGCGGTGGCCCGGACATCCTGCTGGGCGCGCACGACTGGATCGGCGAATTGAATGCCAGCGGCTTGCTCGCCCCGGTAGAACTGGGCCCGAATGCCGCAAACTTCGCGACGAATGCAGTTCAGGCTTTTACCTATACGGACGGCAAGATCTACGGTATGCCGCAGGCGACTGAGAACATCGCCTTTGTCTATAACACGGACCTGGTCAAAGAGGCGCCTAAGACCTTCGAAGAAGTCAAGGCTCTTTCCAAGGAGATCAAGGACGCCGGCACGAAGTATGGCTTCCTCCACCAGACCAGTGGCGATCCGTACCACTTCTACCCGATCCAGACCGCGTTTGGCGGATACATCTTTGGTCAGAATGCAGATGGCTCCTACAACGCCACCGACCTGGGCCTCAACAGTGAAGGCAGCGTCGCAGCGTTGACCTGGCTCAACAGCATGTACGAAGACGGTCTGATGGACCGCAACGGCAACATTGATGGCGACCTGATGCTGTCCGCCATGCAGAATGGTGACGCCGCCATGGTCATCACCGGTCCGTGGGCGCTCAACGGCCTGCGCGAGGCGAAGGTTCCTTATGCCGTCGCCGATATCCCCACCGGCACGCAGCCCGGTGCACCATTCCTGGGCGTGCAAGGCTTCATGGTCAACGCCTTCAGCAAGAACCAACTGCTGGCCCAGACCTTCCTCCAGCAGTTCGTGGCAAGCGATGCCACCATGCAGGCGTTCTTCGATTCCGACCCACGACCGTCCGCCTGGATCCCGGTCTCTGAAAAAATTACGGACCCGGATCTGAAGGCGTTCATCCAGGCTGGTCAGGTGGCACAGCCCATGCCAAACATCCCGGAAATGAATTCGGTTTGGAAGGGCCAGGGCGACGCCATTACCCTGGTGAGCACCGGCAAGCTGTCACCTCAGGAAGCCGCCGACCAGGCTCAGGCCCAGGTCGAAACGGCCATCAAGGGACAATAATCGCAAATGTCTGCTGCAACGCAGAAGGACGCGGGGGGCGCGCAAGCGCCCCCTGACGGCCGACCCAACAGTGTCGTAAATCTCATCATCCGTATCCTGGCGCTGGCCATCATCGACGCCATCACCATCTGGCTGGTCTATCAGATGGTCTACGATGGTTATTGGCCGTTGGCAGCTGTGCTCGCGCTAGTGACGATTTGGGTCAACATCGTCTTTCTCAGCGGACGTTTCTACCCCTTGCGCTACGTAGCACCAGGTCTCGCCCTGATGGCGATCATGGTGTTGTATCCGATCCTCTTTACCTTCTACGTGTCGTTCACCAATTACGGCACCGGACACATGGTGACCGAACAGTTGGCCATTGAACAGATTGAGTCACAGACATTCTTGCCTGCTGACGCCACGATTTACCAGTGGACGGCTTACAAGAACCCGGCAGGCGAATATCTGCTCTGGATGGTCAACCCTAATGACCCGAACGAAGTGTTTACGGTGACACCCGGAACCGATCCGGTGCAACGCACGGGTGAACCACCGGCTGAGATCGATGGCTACACGCAGCTTCAGATGGCCCAGATCTTCGCCGAACTCGGCCCCCTCTCGGCCTTGACGTTTGGCGTGCAACCGGACCACGCCTACAAAGTCAGCCAGACGAGTTTGGGGCAGGCTGCGCAGTTTGAGCAGTTGTACGTCTATGATGCGGCCACGAATACTATGACCGACCAGCAAACTGGTGAAGTCTACACGGCGGTCGAGGGCACCTTCACCTCCGAGTCTGGCAAGGTGCTCACGCCAGGTTTCTCGGTCACGATCGGGCTGCAGAACTACCTAGCCCTCTTCACGGACCCTGCGTTGCGCTCGACGTTCTTCTATGTCTTCCTCTGGACGGTCATTTTTGCAGTATTATCCGTCTTCCTGACCTTTGTCCTTGGCATGTTCCTGGCCATCGTCTTCGACGTACCAGAGATGCCACTGCGTGCACCGTTGCGGTCGCTGCTCTTGATCCCGTATACGATACCAGCTTTCGTAGCGGTACCGGTATGGGTAGGTCTGTTGAACCCACAGTTCGGCGTCATCTCGCAGATGATTGGTGCAATTTTTGGTTGGGTTCCGCCCTGGTTCTCGGACCCTACCTGGTCGAAGGTAGGTATCCTGTTGATTCAGTTGTGGCTCGGCTTCCCATACATGTTTGTGGTGGTGACTGGTGCGCTCCAAACACTGCCAAACGACATTTATGAGGCGGCTGACCTGGATGGCGCCAACGCCTGGCACAAATTCCAGAGTTTGACGCTTCCGCTCCTGTTGGTCACGGTAGGCCCACTCCTGGTGGCATCTTTTGCCTTCAACTTCAACAACTTCACCGTGATCGATCTCTACAATCGCGGCGGTCCACCCATGCCGAACGTGCCCACCCCTGTCGGTTACACCGACATTCTGGCCACCTACACGTACCGCATTGCCTTTGGTGCAACGGGTAACTCGGATTATGGCTATGCATCCGCGATCACGGTCATGATCTTCCTCATTCTGTTTGTGGTGACCCAATTCCAGTTCCGCTACACCAACATGCTGGAAGAGAGAGGGCGCAATGTCTAAAGGCCGATTCACTACTTCAGTAGGTTCAATCCAGCGGGGCAAGCGCATTGCTCTGATTCTACGCATCTTGTTGGCCATCGTCATGTTGACCTTTGCGCTCTTCCCGGTGATGTGGATCATCTCGGCGTCATTCAACCCAACCGGATCGTTGGTCGGCCAGCCTTTGATCCCAACGAATCCGACGTTGGCCAACTATGAGCGGCTGTTTAACGACCCAATTAATCCGTACCCCCGCTGGTATCTGAATTCGCTCTTTGTTGCTACTATCGTGACGATCGCGGCCACGGCGATCACAACGCTTGCAGCCTACGCCTTTTCGCGCTTCAACTTCCGCTCGCGGCGCCCGCTGCTGCAATCGATTCTGTTGATTCAGGTGTTCCCCAACTTCCTGAACATGGTGGCGCTCTTCCTGATTTTGCAGCAGTTCGGCACTTACATCCCGGCCATTGGCCTGAACACCTATGGCGGTCTGTTCCTGGTCTATTTGGGCGGTACGTTGGGTGCAAACACCTGGCTCACCAAGGGCTACTTCGACTCGATTCCACGGGATCTTGACGAAGCCGCGACGGTGGACGGCGCCTCGGGCTGGCAGGTCTTCTGGGTGGTGCTTCTGCCACTCGTGCGGCCGATTCTGGTAGTCGTCGCGCTGCTCACCTTCATCGGCACCTACTCCGAATACGTGCTGGCGAAAGTGCTGCTGACCGACAAGTATATGTACACGCTTGCCGTTGGTTTGAACCAGATGATTTCCGGCCAGTTCGCACAGAGCTGGGGCGTCTTCTCTGCCGGCGCTCTGCTGGCCGCCCTGCCGACAATCATCCTGTTCCTGTTCTTCCAACGGTACCTGGTGGGCGGCCTGACCTCCGGCGCTGTCAAGGGCTAACAAACTTCGTCAACGCAGTCTCGTCAAAGAGGGACGACCGGCCGGTCGTCCCTCTTTTCTGTGAATTTTCCTGATTCAAAGAGGAGTGTCCCGTGGACTGGGATAATTTTCTGGAAGAACGCCGGATCTACGGCCGCCCCTTTGTGGTCGCCCATCGTGGTGCACGTACGCTGGAAGCTGAAAACACGCTCCGCGCCTTCTTACTAGCACTCGCACAGGGCGCGGACGCCCTCGAAACAGATCTACGCTTCACACGCGATGACGTACTGATTCTTTTTCACGATGCCACGTTGGAGCGCACCACCGAAGGCGCAGGCGCCGTGCGCGTACACCCTCGCCGAAATCCAACACCTGCGCACCAATAAGCCGGATGGTACGCTCGTCCATGACGCGGTCCCCACCCTGGCTGAGTTAATTGCCGCCACCGGGAGCCAGACGCCCCTCCTGCTGGAACTCAAGGACCCGCTCTTTCTCCAGGGAAAATACGCAAACATCCTCGTCGAGACGCTGCGCAAAGGCGGTGTCCTGCGACGATCTGCCCTGATCTCATTCCAGTTTGAACACGTGGCCGCGGTCAAGCGTGTCTGCGCCGACATTCCGATCGGCCATATCACCATGAAAAACCCCTGGCCTAAATCCGGGGCACAATTGCTTGGCCCAGTCTGGCCGCTGATCTACGCAAACCCCACCTATGTCGCCTGCGCCCATCGCCAGGGCAGTATCGTCGCCCCATTAGACCCCAGCCCACTCCCGCGACTCCGCTACTACATGGCGCAACAGGTCGACGCAGTCCTCGCCGACGAACCCGGCGCCGTCCGCAACGCCATCCATGACATTCTGCGCGAGTAGGTGCATGAATCAGGAGACCAATCCCCCGCAGGGACGCAGAGACGCGGGGAAAGCCGAGGAAGAATGACCGCAAAGAACACAAAGAACACAAAGAACACAAAGAACGCAAAGAACGCAAAGTAAGACGGGGGGATTTCTCCCTTCTTTGTGTTCTCTGTGTTCTCTGTGGTTTCTATTTCCCCCCGCTCTGCGTCCCTGCGTCCCTGGCGGAGAATCTCTCTTCTCTTTCCTTTGCGGCTTTGCGGCTTTGCGGGAGAGTTTTCACCTTCGTTGCTGCGGCCGGCCACATCTTCAGACGATGAATGGACCCGGCACGCTGTGCCGGGTCCTGAATTAACCGCTTGCCAAAGTGTCTCTGCGCTAGCACCCGCTGCATTGCACAGTGGCACAATGTTGTTGCTCGTGAAGCGGGCGCCGTATAGGTTCTTGGTACCGATAAAGAACCCCGAGTAAACCCCATCCGCATTGCCACTAATCACGGTGGGCGCATAGTTCGTCATCAGCGGGCCACCACTCTTGCCTCGGCTCATGTCGCAACCCATCCCCCGGGTGTCCGTCGTTTGCTGGAAGCTCTCGGCGACACAAGCATGCAGGTACTTGCCGGCATCTGTGATGAGCGCATCACTGGTGTTGCGGAACGGATAGCCCAGGTTGTGGAAGTGACGGGCATACGCCCAGTTCCATTGGCGCCCCATCCAACCGACCGCATTGTTCAACGTCTGGCCGGCGGAGTTGTTGCCCATCCGGCACACACCGACATCATGCCGTGCCCAGCCGTTGATCGAGTAACTTCCGGACAGATTGACCCACGAGGTCAACACCCAACATTGCGTCGCTGCAAAGGTGCCGTACGGGGCGGAGCCGTTCCGGTACGCCGGGCTGAATACCCAGTTGGAATACCAGCGATTGTTGGTCGTGTCATACAAGCAGTGCGCCGCAGTGAGGAGGATATTGTTGCTGATGCTGGTGCCCGAGCAGTAGGACGTGCCGCCGGGCGTTGAGAAACTGAGCCTGCCGACCCAAATGTGCGGATAGATGCGGTGCAGGGCGACATTCTTGTTGGCAAAGTAGCTGGTGAAGGTCTGGCTTGTGCCGTCCACCGCCATCGACCCCATCTCGTCGTCCATGCTCCCTTCAAGGGCTGCCCAATCTTCCGCATAAGCAGCCTGGGCGATGGCCTGCGCCCCAGGGGCAGCCTTGCCGGCACCGGCCATGCCGGGAGCGCCCAACGCCTCGGGCTGGGCCAGCGCCGCCATATCGACTTGTGCAACGCCCATGTCCATGGGCATTGCCATTGGCTCCGTGCGGGCAACTTCGCCGCGTGACCAGAACGCCATCGCAGCCTCTTGTTCTGCCTTGGAGATTGCCTTGGTCACGGTCAGGCCATCGACGCCACCGCCGCCATTGCCCTGTGAGTTCAGCGAGGGGAGGAAGAGGGTATTCGCGCCCTTCACATCCTGGGCCACAGGGACCGCCGCAGCGACATTGTCCTGAGCAAAAAGACTCTGCACCGACCCTAACGTCATACCAACAACCAGCGCGCCGTTGGCGACCAACTGAGCGAATGTACGCGGTTTCATCTGATTCTCTCCTTATGAGTAGCGGTTGAAGACCACACAACTTCTAGAACTGACTGCATTTTGCGCCCGTTCATGATGTCACGCTGTGCGCAAACGCACACCGCAATTGAGGTGTCACAAACAACCCCAGCGTTCCGCCAACACCGTCTGTCAGAGCACCTCTGTCAGCGCACCTCTGTCAGAGCACCTCTGTCAGAGCACCATCCCGTCAGGGTGGTGATCCCCCCGTCCCCCCGTCCGTGCCGCAACCAACCGCAGCTTTGCCTGGCGAACCACTTACTCACG
>JADJPH010000018.1 GCA_016713335.1 Candidatus Fredericiella danica
TTTTTCACGATTCTGGCGGCTTGCACCGTGAGATAGCCATCATTGTGGATGCCGCCGCATTCTCCACCATAGAAACTGCCGACGCTGCCATCCTGGATTGCAAGCCCGGAGATCACTGCAGTGACGCCCCGCACAACATGGAACACGCGCCACCTGTTTTCACCACTCACCACAAGCAGGTTCGCGCCGGGCCCCTCGATCGTCAGCGTTTCCGCGATCGTCAACTCATTACTTTGGAGCGTAATAGTGGCCGCGCCGCTTGCCGTGAGCGCAGGTGCAAAGGTGATGGCGCCGCCGTCACAGACGACTGCAAGCGCCGCTCGCAGCGATCCCGGCCCTGCATCGGCCGTGTTCTTAACGACCAGGTGCATACAGTCACCCTCTTCCGCCGCGTGCGCTACCGGCGCCCATAGCAGCAACAACAAAGCGAGCGGGCCCGTCACCATTGCCGCAAACCACCAGATGCACTTGCCTGGCGCCATCGTTGTGCGCGTGGGCTTTGTATCGACGACTCCGTCGCCATAAGATGCGGAACCGCAATCTGAATCCGGGACGGTCGGGGTATCCATGTGTCCTCCTTATGTCATCAGCGCGCTAAGCAATCACAATTACTGCCATGTCACTTGCCAAGCATCGGCAGCGAGATCTGCGCCGGGGCGTCAAACGGCGAGAGCAGGTTCTCCAGGTGGAAGAACACTGGCATGCTTTCGCTATGCGCCGTCCCGGTGACAACATAAGTGCCGGGGATCAGGTTGGCCACCGCGGCCAATGCCGCCTGCGCTCCGACGACGGTGGCAGTGACCACCGGCGCCGCACTGAGCCCGGCTGCCGGCACACTGGGCGACTGGAAGATGATGGCGCCACCCTCGACCGGTTCCACCTGGCCGATCCAGTCATGGCTGCCCACCGCCACCGCCAACGGCGTTGCGAAAGACGCGCCTATTTTTGCCTTTTGATTGTCGCCGGAAACGAACGTCAGCGTGAACCCCTGCGATTCAAACGCCCCGATGTCACAGTGCGCCGGCGAACGCGCCACCCCGCGCTGGTCGGCCGGCAGACAGCCACTTGCATCGCCCGCACCCAGCGCGGGACTGCCGGGCAGCAACGGCAATGTCCAGGTCGTCCCCCCATAGTTACCCAGCTCCCCAAGCAGTGGGTCACCGGTCAGCGCCGACCGAATTGATCTTGCACGGTGGACTCCACCACGGTGACCGCACCGTCATTGTAGATGCCACCACCATCGAAAGCCGTGTTGCTGACGATCGTTGACTTCACGACGGTGATGGCGCCGTCATTCATGATGCCGCCACCGATGACGGCCGTGTTGCTGACGATCGCGGTTCTGCGGATGGTCACATTGGCATTCTCATAGGCCATGATTCCGCCCCCCATCCCTGTCCCTGCATCGTTGCCGATGATCGTGCTGTCGTTTATCTCTAGCGACGGATTTTGCCCCCAAAAGCCAATACAGATACCACCACCGTTGAAATCGGTGCGGTTATTGCTGATTGTGCTATGTTCAATTCGCGCTGTGCCATTCCAGAGGGCGATACCGGCGCCTTCCCGATCGCCATTGTTATCAACGATGGTATTCGTCACCGTTAGGGCGCCAGAACTGAAGATGCCCGCTCCGTAGCCATCGGCAATGGCGTTTCCGCGAACGACAGAGTCTGCCAGCGTAAATGAGCCACCCCCATTGCTGACACCGCCGCCATATGTACCGCAGTTCCACCCCTGGCATATGCCATTGCTGATGATCGTGGTGCTCTTCACGAACGCCGCAGCGGAGAGATTGTCGATGCCGGAACCAGTGTCCGCCAGGTTTTCCATCACAACACTATCTACCACGTAAAGGTTGGCGCCTTTGCCACGATAGCCGTCGTTCTGAATGCCCCCGCCATAACCGCTCAGGTTGCGCATGATCGTGGTCTTTTCAATGGTAAGTGCGCCGGTGTTGTAAATGCCACCCCCATAGCCGGCCGAATTGCTCACGATCACACTATCGCGGATCGTCAGGTGACCCTCATTGTAGAGTCCGCCACCACTCATCTCAACCTCCTGGGAGATGCCGGATGCCGAGCGCGTTAGGAACCCTGCACTGAATATGGCGCCACCCCCATGAGTCGGATGGCTCGCCGCTGTAACTACACTAAACGCTGAGTTGCGCTCATTGGGGGATGCCGCCATCGGCAGTAGCAAGGACAAGGCTGACCCCATCTCGGATCGCCAACCCGGAAATTTCTGCGACGACGCCTTGCGCAACATTGAAGACGCGGTGCGCATTGTTCCCGCTGACCGCCAGGAGCGCGGCGCCGGGGCCTTCAATGGCCATCTTGATGCGGGGAGGGTCAATTGACCGCTGGTGAGCGTGATTGTGGCCGGCCCCCCCGCGGTCAGTTCCGGGGCAAAGGTGATCCTCCCACCCGCACAGACCTCGTACAGCGCCTGCCGCAGCGATCCCAGGCCTGCATCTGCCGTATTCGTGACGACCAGGTGCATGCAGTCACTGTCCTCGACAGCCAGCGCCACAGGGGCCCATAGCAGAAATAGCAACGCCAACGGCGTCACCACCATCATGGCGCATAGCCGGCCGCGGCTGCGCACTGCGCCTGCTGTGCCAGACGGTGACGCACCGGGTGCTGCGATTTTGTTGTCAATTGCAGTGTGGGAGAATGCTTGAGAGATGGTCGGGGTATCCATAGTTGCTCCTTGTCGGATACTGGAATCACCTGAACTGCGTATTGCGCCTGGCTACGGCGCGTTCGTGACACAGTTCGTTATCCAGTATGGGAGCATTACCCGCCAAACACATCAGGCGGACGATAGAAGAATCGATCCTACTTTCGCAGGCATACAGACGCTTTGTTCCATTATGCGACGTAGCGTCGACCGCGTACTCAACGGCAACCGTCGACACGAAACGCCGGCATCGCACAGCCAATGCCCTGCTAGCTACCAATCAAAAAGAGGGAACCAATGATCGGCTCCCTCTTTTCTGTGCCCCTGCCCCGACTTGAACGGAGACGCCCTATACGGGCGCAGGCCCTCAACCTGCTGTGTATGCCAATTCCACCACAGGGGCGTCAGGCTTTGGAGTATACCGCCGCACCGCGAAAAGTCAAAACAGGATGCGCAATAGGGTGTACTTCAACTTCGGGGCAGACCGGAAAACGAAATGGTCAATGGTCAATTTGTGTATGGCCCCAGGTTTGCGCCAAAGCGGACTGCCCCCACCCTTATTTGCGGCTTGCAACCCTCACCGGCATCCCTTCCTTCGGGCGCAGCGTCACCTGTGGTAGCAGTTCAGGAACATAGCCAGGCTGCACTTCGATCTGAAACGGGTGCGCCAGCGCCGCAATCAGCAGCACCCCTTCCATCCGGGCAAAAGGCTCGCCAATGCAACGCCGCGGCCCGCCGCCAAAGGGGAAATAGGCAAACTTCGGCCGGCCGGCTTCTAGTTCAGGGCTGAAGCGCGCCGGGTTGAAGCGCATCGGATCAGGCCACCATCGTGAATCCCGCTGTGTCACAAACGGGCTGACGATGACCTGCGCGCCGGCCGGGATCTTGCACCCGGCGATCTCGTCGTCCTGCACGGCCAGCCGCGCCGTGGCCCAGGCCGGTGGATAGATGCGCAGCGCCTCTGAAAAGACCTGGTGCGTATACTCCAACTTCGGCAGATCATCCCAGCCTGGCAGCCGCGCGCCGGGGCTGCCAGGCGCACCCAGCACGCTATCAAGTTCATGACGTAGTTGCGCCTGCACTGCAGTATCCTGCGACAACAGATAGAATGACCAGGTGATGGCGATGGCGGTCGTCTCATGACCGGCAAGAAAGAGCGTCAGCACCTCGTCACGCACCTGCTTGTCGCTCATGCCCGCGTCCGCAGCGTTGGACGACTCCGTATCTTGCGTCTGCACGAGCATCGAAAGCAGGTCGCCGTGATCGACGCCTTCGGCGCGACGTTGGCGGATCATGTCGTAGATCATACCGTCGAGCACGACCAGCCGTTCCTTGCGGCGGCGGGCGCGGGCGAGATCAAAGCGATCGATAAATTGGCCAACCGGTCCGATCCGGTTGAAGTTGAAGTCATAGACCAGGTCCGTGATCACCTGCCCCAATTGGTCGGCGCGCTGGCTCACGTCCACGCCAAAGAGGGATTGCGCCACGATGATCATCGTGAGATGCATCAACTCTTCGTGGAGGTCGAACGTCGCCCCATCGCCCCATTGGGCCATCTGTAGGTCCGCTTGCTGGGCCATGATCGAGGCATAGGCGGCGATGCGCTGCCGGTGAAACGCCGGTTGGATCAGCCGGCGTTGGCGGAGGTGCGACTCGCCTTCATTGGTCAAGAGGCCATCGCCCAGCACGGGCTTTAGCGCCCTGGTGCCGTGTCCCTTCACATAGTTGCGGTTGTTGTCCACCAGGACCCACTTGACGTCCTCGGGTTCGCTGACCAGATAGGCATGTTCGTTCAGAAACCGGAGATGGACGACGCGCCCCAGTTGCGCCGCCTTCACCATCATCCCGGTGCGGTCCTGGTTGAACTGGCGGACGTTACCCAGCAACCAGTTGCCGCCGGGCAGGTCGACCGGCTGTGCAGCCGTCGCTTGTGGCTTGGAGGTAGATTGGGCGCTCATCCCCCCCCCCCCCCCCCCCCCCCCCCCCCCCCCCCCCCCCCCCCGCCCCCCCCCCCCCCCCCCCCCCCCCCGCCCCCCCCCCCCCCCCCCCCCCCCCCCCCCCCCCCCCCCCCCCCCCCCCCCCCCCCCCCCCCCCCCCCCCCCCCCCCCCCCCCCCCCCCCCCCCCCCCCCCCCCCCCCCCCCCCCCCCCCCCCCCCCCCCCCCCCCCCCCCCCCCCCCCCCCCCCCCCCCCCCCCCCCCCCCCCCCCCCCCCCCCCCCCCCCCCCCCCCCCCCCCCCCCCCCCCCCCCCCGCCCCCCCCCCCCCCCCCCCCCCCCCCCCCCCGGGATCCTCGCTTGAAACAACGCACAGAAACTCAATGTTATAATACCAGGAGGAAAGTTCAAATGACCATCTCTTTCGAACATGATGATTTATGAGCCAAATCACCATCTACCTGGACGATGAAAGTGAATCGTTGATGCGTGCTTCCGCTCAGGCTGCAGGTCTGTCCGTTAGCCGTTGGCTGGCAAATCTGATTCATGAAAAAGTGAGCACTGAGTGGCCCGCAAGTGTGATCGCGCTGGCTGGCGCATGGCCTGACCTACCAGATCCTGCGATCATGCGCAATACAGAACAGAGTGACGCCCCGCGGGAGCAGTTCTAATGGATTTCCAAGCGATACGTGTGCGTCAGTATCTACTCCTGAGGTGCATCACGGCGGATCAGATCCATCCATTCAGTCATATCAGACAGGCGATGCGCCCAGTAGAGCGTCAATCCGCGATTCTGGGCGTTTAACAAATTGTGCGGCTTGAAAACACCGCTGAGGACGGCTACAGGCACCACATTACGCGTGCCGAAATCACTGAGCCAAACTTCGGCTTTCACCGCAGCATCGTTGTTTAGGCGTTTGACCGAGTTTGTCGCCAGTGATGCGGGGTCCCGCGGCCCGATCCGCCTTCGCTCCCCAATAGTAGCGGGCCGGGCTTTGCGCCCAGCGTTTCGGCGCCTCGCGATCTGCAAGAGTGTCAGGCCGGAGTCTTCGCGCCCGCGGCCCCCCCCTTTCCCGCGCGGGCCTGCCTTCCCCCCCGCGGGGGGGGCGGCGCGGGGTGGGGGGCGAAGCCCGGCGGCGGGGGGGGGGGGGGGGGGGGGGGGGGGGGGAGCCGGCGGGGGCGGGCGGGGCCCCGCCCGGGGGGGGGGGGGTCCCGCCGCGCCGCGGGGGGGGGGGGGGGCCGCCGGCCGGCCGGGGCGGGGTGCCGGGCGGGGGCGGGGGGGGCAGGGGGGGCCCCCGCCGCCCGGGCCCCCGGGCCCCCCGAGAAAGGGGGGGGCGCCCCCAGGCGGGGGGCCCCAAAAACCCCCCCCCCGGGGGCCCAACCCGCGCCCTCGCCCCGGCCGGGCCGGCCCGGGGGGGCCGGCGCCCGCGCGGGGCCGGCGCCCCCCCCCCGGCCCCCGCGGCCCCCCCGGCGGCGCGGGGGCTCCACGCTCCTGTCGAAAATATGGTGCCCAATGTCCAGAGGGTCCGTTCGGCGGCTGATTGGTGGCCTCTTGTCATCGCACCAACTCCCCATGGCGCACATAGTGCGCCAATAGTTCCAGCCGTGGCACCAAGATCCGCTCCATCTCTCCGGGTTCGAATTTGGTTAGCCCACCCGCATAGGTGCGCCCTTGATCCACTGTTGCAGATTCGGACAGGAAACGAGCCAGGGCCATCAATACACCGTCGGACATCGGTTCCAGTGGGTACAGTCCGTGTGCCACGTTAATATGGCGGGCTCTGGCCAGATTGCGCACAAAGACCGGCGATCGCCGTGCCATGTAAGTCGCCAGGATTGGCGCCGGGTCACGGAGGTTCACTGCCCACCACGGTCTTCGATGCTGGGCAATATAGCCTTGATCCGCACCAAGCGCCCGTGCTTGCAGCAAAAAATGTTCAATGACACTGCGTTCTTCGGGGGTGAATTCCTCAAAATTGGGCGGAATGTCGATGACGTGTTTTAGCCGGGCGCAGTCGCTGAGTTCCAGACCCGCCTCAAGCAATTCGCGCGCTCTGGTCACCGTCGAGAAGAGCACGCCTGGCGGTAGCCCGCTCTCCCCATTCACGATCCATATCTTGTTTGCGCCGGTCGCCTGGCCGCGGTGAACGCGACAGTATTCCCCCAATTCCACAAAGTCCGCCCGTCGTTCCACTGTAGGCCGTGACAATATCGTCCACCTGGCATGTGCACTGAGCGAGGTGCGTTGGACCGGTTCCCCAGGCGTGGCAAGGTTTAACTCATCAAGCGTCGCTACGCGCCGCACGCTGATGGTGCTCGGCTGCCGCCCAACCTGGAAACTCGTGATGACCGCAGTCGTTGCGGTGCCGGGGAACGGCGCCAGCGTTGGCTCGATCAATTGGAGCGAATTGAGGCCCAACTGTTGAACCAGTAACTCTCGAATCAAACGCCCGTAATAACTTAAGCCCATCCGGCGAAGGAAAGAAAAACCCCCCCCCCCCCCGGGCGCGCCTTGTCGGCCGGCCGCCGGAAAGAAAAAGACGAGGCCCCCCGCCGGGGCCGGGAGGGAAGCCCGCGGGGCGGGCCGGGTCAGGCCCCCCCCCCCCCCCCCCCCCGCCACGGCCCGGGGGACGAGGGGGGGGAGCATTGAAGAGAAAGGGGGGGCCCAGGAATCTGTTCGATGGTGGATTTCCGGGGTTCCCGGCCCCGGGGGGGGGGGGGGGCGGCGGGTCCCGCCGGGGCGGGGGGGCCGGGGGGGGGGGGGGGGGGCCGGGGCACAGGCAATTCCAACCAACCGGGGGGAGGGGGGAGGGGACCGGGGGGCCGCGGGCCCCCCGGGGGCCCCGGGCGCGGCGGGCGGGCCGGCCCCCGGGGGGGGTTGCGGGTCGGGCCGGGGAAGAACGGGGGGGGGCAACGGGGGGGGGGGGATACACAGCGCGCCCAGGGGGGGGGGGGGGGGGGGGGGGAGGGGGCGGGGGGGGGGGGCGGGGGGGCCTTCAGCGATTGCATTGCGCATGGCCAGCACAACATCCACTGAAACCGCAGGCAGGGCTTGCACCAGCTTTTCTTCCGGTTCAGCCACTGACTTTGCGGGCGCCCAATGCCGTGGCGATCGACAGCAACTCTTCAACTGTATCCACGATCGGCATACAGTCACCCCAGTCCAGTGTAAGCACACATGTTCGCATTCGTCATCCTCCCATTTTAACACAGGCACTGACGCCGTCGCAGCAGCCTATCCACGCACGGGTGTGCCTCAACTTCGGGGCGGGGCGGAGAAAACAACGGTCAAAAGTGAAAATTTGTGTTGCCCTTGGTTTGCCCCCAACCTGAAGTACACCCTCCCCACACCACGCTGATGGGCTGCGACTCTACTCAATAGCATGCATCCGTTTGTGCAATTTCGATCTCTGAAAAACCTACGAAACTTTGCCGATCATTTTTTGGCTTAAGCGCCTAAACTTCATAAAATGTGGGTTCTGACGATTTTTTCTGCTTCCTGGAGATTGCTTTATGACTGACACGACGACATCACCTACCGAATCGCTTGAATACCGTGCTGAAGTCAAACAGTTGCTCGATATCCTGGCGCACTCGCTTTACTCCGACCGCGAAGTCTTTCTGCGCGAGCTCATTTCCAATGCCTCGGACGCACTCAATCGCGTGCAGTTCGAAATGCTGACAAACCACGACGTCCTCGACCCCGACGCGGAACTCGCGATCCACCTCTATGTGGACGAAGAGGCGAACGTTATCACGCTCAGCGATTCCGGCATCGGGATGAACCGTGACGAACTGGTGGAAAACCTCGGCACTATCGCCCACTCAGGCGCCCGCACTTTTTTGCAGAATGCCGGCGAAGGCCAACGTACGCTCGAAGAGATCATTGGCCAGTTCGGCGTAGGCTTCTACTCGGTCTTTATGGTGGCGGACGAGGTCACGGTCACCTCACGCTCCTACCGCCTCGCCGACGAAGCTGCGATCTGGCAGTCCAGCGGGGACAGCCGCTTTAGCATCGGCTCTGCCGACAAAACCACCCGTGGCACAGAAATTCGCATCAAGCTGAAGGAAGATGCCACTGAGTTTGCCCGCCCCTGGCGCCTCGAGAACATCATCAAGAAACACTCGGACTATGTCTCATTCCCCATCTATCTGCATGGCAAAGAAGGGGAGCCGAAGATCGTCAACCGCCGCACGGCGCTCTGGCGGCAGTCGCCATCCAGCGTCGAGCAGGCGCAGTATGACGAATTCTACAAGCAGCTCACACACGACGAACACGACCCGCTCCTGCACATCCATATGGTCGCCGACGCCCCGGCGAACGTGCGGAGCATCCTCTTTATCCCTTCCGCCCGCGAGCGCGGTTCGCTGCGGATGCGCCCTGACTATGGACTGCGCCTCTATACGCGCAAGATTCTGATTCAGGAACACAACAAGGATCTGCTCCCAGAATATCTGCGCTTTGTAGAAGGTGTGGTCGACTCGGAAGATCTGCCGCTCAATGTCTCACGCGAGACCATCCAGAACAACCCGGTCCTGCGCCAACTTAAAAAGGCGTTGACCACGCGCGTGCAGAAGGAGATCAAAACGCTCTCCGAACAGGATGACGCCAAATACCTGAAATTCTGGGAACAGTTCGGCATCTTCCTCAAGGAGGGCATCGCCACCGATTTCGGCAGCCAGGAGACTTTGGTTGATCTGCTCCGTTTCCACTCTTCCAAGAGCGCAGGCGACGACTGGACCACGCTGAAGGCTTATGCGGAACGGATGAAGGAAGATCAGAAGGCCGTCTATTATGTGATCGGCGATAGCCTCAAGAGCGTGGCCCGCAGCCCCACCTCGACTATTTCCGCAAGCATGACATCGAGGTGCTCTACCTGACCGACCCAATCGACGGTTTTCATGACCGCGATGCTGCGCGAGTACTCAGGCAAGCCGCTCCAGAACGTCGACGACGCCAACCTCGACCTGCCCAAGGATGCACCGGCAGACACCGATCAGGAGGCAACACCCCAGGCCGAATTTGACCAATTGGTGGCGCATGTCAAGCAGGTGCTCGGTGATCGCGTGAAGGATGTGCGGGCAGCGCAAACCCTGGTTGATAGCCCGGCGCGGCTTGTGTCGGCGGATGACGGCATGGATCGCGATCTGCAGATGTTCCGGCGTCTCACCGAAGAAAGTTTCACGGCGCCGGTAAAAATCCTGGAACTAAATCGGAGCCATCCGATGATCAGCGAGATGGCGCAGCGCATCGCCGGGAATCGCGAGGGGGACCTGGTCGATGCCAGCATCGAGCAATTGTTGGACAACCTGCTGCTCATGGAAGGTATCTATCAAGGCTCAGTCGCCGACATGGTAGACCGGATTCAGAAGTTGATGACTGCCGCACTGCGGCCGTAACAAGCCGGCGCAGACCCAGTTCAATCTGCGGTGCGCAGGATTCGCGACGGGACATCGAGAACGCAAAGGGGGCGGATAGAACCGCCCCCTTTGCGCAGGCGACGAAAAATCTCCCGCAGGGACGCTAAGCCGCAGGGGAGGACGGGGGGAAACGATCAACGCGGAGACGCGGAGTTAGCGCGGAGAGTGCGGAGAGGAGAAGGACGAAGTCCCCTGAAGGCAAATGCTTACCGCTCACCCTGTGGTCCTGTATCTTCCTTCTCCTCGCGCTCTCCGCACCCCCCGCGTCTCCGCGTTGATCGTTTTTCCCCCGTCTTCGCCTTGACGGGAGGGTTTGGGCCTTAGCTTGATGCGTATGGGTTGCAAACCGCACCTACGGCCTTGAAGTGGCGTCAATCGGACAACGATGCATCGTCCCGCTGCGCGGCGCCTACAAATTGAACACGTTGTCTTCATAATTTCTTCACAGTTTGCGTCTATCCTTCGAGCATCAACGCAAATAGAAGCCCTGGTGTCAGGGCGCTAAGACAAAGTCCGAAAGAGAGAACGAATCATGAAACAACGAAAACTGCTCAGCATTGCGCTGGTGACTGCCGGATTGCTGCTGCTTTCTGTTAGTGTGGCTGCTGCCCAAGGCACGGATACTGCTTGTCCTAATCAAAGCGAAAACTGTCCCGCGGCCCAGCAGGACGATATGCAGGGTCAGGGGATGATGCAGGGCCGTGGTATGGGTCAGGGCATGCAGGGCAATATGCAGGGCGAGAGGGAGGCGGCGCACAGCCACATGCATCAGGGCATGCAGGGCGAGATGCAGGGAAAAGGGATGATGCAAGGCCGCGGTATGCACAGCCACATGCATCAGGGCATGCAGGGTAACATGCAGGGCCAGGGCATGATGCAGGGCCGCGGCATGCACAGTCACATGCATCAGGGCATGCAGGGCAATATGCAGGGGCAAGGGATGATGCAGGGCCGTGGCAACAGTCAGGGCAATATGCAAGGCCAGGGCATGCAGGGCAATATGCATGCAGGGCCAGGGCATGCAGGGCAATATGCAGGGTCAAGGGATGATGCAGGGCCGTGGCAACGGCCAGGGCATGCAGGGCCAGGGCATGCAGGGGCCGACGGCAGAGAATATGGAATTGCACCTGCCGGCCAAGTCGGCGACGGCGCCTACCACCGCAGTGATCGCTGCGATGAAGGACGGCATCGCCGATGAGCAGAATGCCTACGCCGCGTACGCGGAGATCATCGAACAACTCGGCGAGGTGGCGCCCTTCACCAACATCCAGCGCGCCGAAGCGCACCATATCGATGCCTGGAGCTTCCTATTTGATCGCTACGGCCTCGATGTGCCGAAAGCACAGGCGGCTACCTCAACGGTCAAGTATGCGAGTGTGACCGAGGCATGCGAAGCCGCCGCTAAAGTAGAGCGCGACAACATTACACTCTATGATGACATGCTTGATACCGTGAAGAACTACCCGGATATGGTCCAGATCGTGACCAGCCTGCGCACCGCCTCACTGGAGCGCCACCTACCGGCGCTGGAACAGTGCGCCGGCCAATAGCTTAGCGTTTCTCCTCCTCTTCTCTTTCGCTACCAGGCGGGGCGCATGCGCCCCGCCTGCGCAAAGAAAAAAATTTTGTAACCTTCGTGTGGGCCAGGGGGGCAGGCGCTATCCGGCCCCGCGCCCACGTTTTCGCATTTCTCCGCGACTCTGCGCCGCCTCTGCGTCTCCGCGTTGATCTTTTCCTGCGCACGCTATACTCGGATCAATGACGAATATGACTCGTAAAATTCTGATCGCCGATGACGAACAACACATCCTGGATACGGTCGGCGCCTACCTGCGCCAGGAAGGCTATCAAGTCTTCGCCGTCCGGAATGGCCGCGACGCCGTCTTCACCTTCCGCCATGAAAAACCCGACCTGGTCATCCTCGATGTGACCATGCCGGAAATGGACGGTTGGACCGCCGCCCGCCTGATTCGGAAAGAGAGCACGGTCCCACTCCTGTTCTTGACCGCACGGGTCGACGAGGTCGACCAACTCGTAGGACTCGAAATCGGGGCCGATGAATACATCACAAAGCCATTCAGCCCGCGCCTGGTGGCCGCACGCGTCCGTGCACTGTTGCGCCGGGCCTATGGTGAATTATCGACTGAACCCACCATCTGGCGGCTGGGTGAACTCGAACTGAACGCAGAAACACGGCTGGTGACGGTGCGCGGCGAACGCATTGAAGTGACACCCAGCGAGTTTGCCATTCTGCAAGCGCTTCTAGCCCGACCAGGACGCGTCTTCACACGGATGGAGTTGCTGGATCACATTCAGGGTGAAGCATACGCTGCCTACGAGCGCACGGTTGACGTCCACGTAAAGAACCTGCGTGCCAAGATCGAAGTCGACTCACGCTCGCCGGCCTATATCGAGACTGTCTATGGCGTCGGTTATCGCATGCACCCCAGCCCGGAATAGCCATGAATCGACTTTGGGTTCGCCTCTCCATTGGATTTCTCCTCGTCACCTGGATCGTCCTGGCTATCGTCATGGCGGTCGTCTTTCGTGCGGTCGACACGAGTTTCCGCCAATATGTCACCGACGCCAATGCGGCGATGATGGGTGGTCCGGAGCTCGTTGAAAGTCTCCAGACCTATTATCAGCGCACCGGCAATTGGGATGGGGTAGAGACATTGTTGCCGTCGATGGGCCACGGCAACACGGAACGCCGCGGCCGCGGCGGCATCCAATCCTTCGTGGCAGATCCAACTGGCGTGATCGTTGCCGCCACCAACTTGGATTGGATCGGCCAGAGTATGGATGAGATCCATGCCGCCACGAACCCGATCGAAGTCGACGGAACCCTGGTCGGCGTGCTTGGCCAACAGATGCCGAGTTTGCAGGTGCTGGGACAGACGGAGGAACGCTTCCGGACCCAGATTATCCAGGCGTTTATTGCGATCTTCTTTTTGATGAGTTTGCTGGCGTTGGCCCTAGGGATTGCGCTCTCCTACACGCTTGCGCGGCCACTTGAACGCCTGGCTCAGCGCATTGGGGGGCTGGCAGCAGGTCGCCTGGGTGAACAGGTGAAGGTGGAAGGACCGGCCGAAGTGCGCTCATTGGCGACCGAATTCAATGCCATGTCGACGCGATTGGCCGGTAGTGAACGTCAACGCCAACAAATGACCTCGGACGTGGCCCATGAACTCCGCACCCCGGTGACGGTCTTGCGCGGCCACTTAGAAGCCATGATGGATGGCGTCTATCCAATGGATGTGGCGCATGTGGCGGTCGCCTATGACCAGACCATTCAACTGGCACGATTGGTCGAAGATCTCCGCTTGCTCACCCAGGCCGAAGGTCGCCGTTTACCGCTAAATCTTGCGCTGGTGGCGCCGGCCGAGATCTTGACCGCAGCATCATCACGTTTCGAACCGCTTGCGCAAGATGCCAACATTGAACTGATCCAACGAATTTCCGCAGAGCTTCCGCTGGTCAACGTCGACGCCGGTCGCCTCCAGCAAGTCTTCGATAATCTGTTGGCGAACGCCCTCCGGCATACCGAAGCCGGTGGCCAGATCTCGCTTGAAGCGGCCCGCAGTCCAGCCGGCGTGCGCTTTGTGGTCGGCAACACCGGCGATCTACCGGTAGAGCAGATGGATCACATCTTTGACCGTTTCTGGCGCGCCGAGGAGGCACAACGGCGCGACGCGGGCGGCAGCGGACTTGGCCTTGCGATCACTCGCCAACTCGTCCTGCTCCAGGGCGGTGAGATCATGGTCGGCTCAAGTGATGGCTGGACTACCTTTGCGATCGAATTCCCCGTCGCTCAACGGACAGCAGGCTTGTAACCTTTTGGGGCATCTGCGCAACAAACAACCAGAGCAATCATGCCGCCGGCGCCACTGACGCCGGTTCGCCTACTTTTTGAGGAGATGACCCGTGGAAGATCATGCATACGGTTTTGGCTGCGACATGGCGGCGCCTGTGGAAGAGACGATCCAGCGCACCACCGACGCTTTGAAGCAAGAAGGTTTTGGCGTACTCACCACCATCGACGTGAAGGCGACGATGAAGGCAAAACTTGGCGTCGATCACAAGCCCTATGTGATCCTGGGCGCCTGCAACCCCAATCTGGCCTATCGCGCACTGCAGGCCGAACCTGAGTTGGGGCTGCTTCTGCCCTGTAACGTGATTGTCTATGACAACGGCGACAACACCAGCCGCGTCAGCGTCGTCGACCCGCAGCAAATGATGGGCATGGTGCAGAATGAGGCGCTCGTTGCCGTAGCAAGTGAAGCCTCCGAGCGCTTGCGTCGCGTGGTTGAAACGCTTAAAGGGTGACGCGAGAAGACAAGGAGACTGGGAGACAAGGAGACAAGGAGACAAGGAGGGAGACAAGGAGACGAACTATCTCCCAGTCTCCCAGTCTCTTTGTCTCTTTGTCTCTTTGTCTAAAACACCCCCAGCATCGCCAGCACCGCCAGCAATATCGGCTGGTGAATCACGTAGATCAGCAGCGAATGGCGGCCGAGGAACTCCAGCCCGCGGAAGATAGCGAGATGCCCCCAGTCTGGCAGGGCGACAAGCCGCTTGTTGTCGGCATAGAACCAATTGCCGAACCATACACCAAGCAACACCACCCCAAACCAGGGGATCAGCGGGAAATAATCGACCGCCGGGTAATGCGCCGGCATGACGCCGAACGGCGCCAGCCAACGCCCATCGATCCACACCGGACGCCCAAAGAGCGATCCTAGAATCGGGTTGAACGCGCCGTCCCAGTGCACGTTTTCAAGTAGCTTCCCCGCAATTGAAAAGGCAATCCACAGTCCAAAGTTGAGCCACTTAAAGCGCAGCAGCGGGTAGGCCAGGATCGTCGAGATGCCGATCAGGTGCAGGATCCCAAAGTCAATGAATCCCTCTGCCCCCAGTTGCGTGAAGGCGAACCAGACCACAAGGGTGATGATCATCCCGATGCCAAAGATCTTGAGACCCCGCCAGAAGAACTTCGGAAATAGTGAGACATCTGGCCCGCGTTTCGCGCGTTCGCGACGATAGACCAGTGTCAATGACACACCAACGAGAATCAGAAACGTGCCGGCGGTAAAACGCTGCCAATACTTCCAGAAACCCTCCCAAAGGTTGATGTTTGGCAGCACACCGGTGAAGAAGAGATCCCACATCGTGTGGTAGACGATCATCGTGATGATCGCGACGCCGCGCATGGCGTCGATCTCCCAAAAGCGAGTCGAGCGGCGCGGGCTTGCGATCTCGGATGTAGTAGTGGTCGTGACGGTCACTGGCAGCTCCTATCGGTTGCGCGTTCAGTAGGCGCCAATCTACCATTGAGCGCAGACTGTGTCGAATTGAGAGCATACCCCCTCTTGACAATCATTGATGCTCCTGCTACACTGGAGCTACCCCACCCCCAGGGGGGGTGGGATAAGGAGATGCCGATGATGCTGGATGCAGAAAAGAAACAGATCCTAATCAATCGCCTACGCAGCGTGGAAGGTCACATCCGCGGAATCGAGCGGATGGTGGACGAAGATGCCTATTGCATGGATATTCTCAAACAGGTGAAGGCCGTACAGCAGGCGCTGGAACGGGTCAGCGCCCTCACCCTGGAAAATCATCTAAACACCTGTGTGACCACTGCGATCCGCAGCGACGACAACGCTGAAAAGGAGCGTGTCGTCACTGAAATCATGGATGTGTTCAAAGCGACTGGGAAGTTGTAGCACAAAAAGGAGCCACACGATGCCGTCCAAAGAGTATCATGTCCCGGAAGAACACCTCTGGGAAAGCCTGACCGACAAAATCAAGTCCCTTTTCGGCGTCCATTCGGTCGAAGTCGAACGCGAGTCAAAGAAGATGGTCGTGCACGTCAACTCTGAGGAAATCTTTCCAGGGGTTGACCAGATTTACAACGAACACGGCCTCGACCCTGCCGCCAGACTCTAGTCCAGTCATCTTATTCAAAATACGGAGTAAATCTCAAATGACTACCAAGACTTACCAGGTTCCCAACATCTCTTGCGGTCACTGCACGGCCACCATCGAGCGGGAACTCAAGGAACTGGCCGGCGTGCTCAACGTCAAGGCGGATCTCGACAGCAAGCGCGTCGTGGTGGATGCCAAGGACGAAGCGGTGTTCCCCGAGGTCGAGCTGACGATGGCCGAGCTCGGTTACCCGGCCATTTAGACAATTAGCTTTTTCAAAAGTAGTGAGCCATGACTGCAACAACCTTGCCCGCCCCACAGTTGAGTAAACAGTTGATCATCCCCATCACTGGGATGCACTGTGCCAATTGTGCGAATACGGTGGGCCGCAACCTGCGTAAATTGCCCGGCGTGGGCGACGCCAAAGTAAGCTACGCCAATGAGCGCGCCGTGGTGGACTACGCCCCCGATCGAGTCACGCCCCAGCAGATGCTGGCACTGCTCGATTCTCTCGGCTATGGCGCCGCCGTCGCTACCGTCGAATTACCGATCGTCGGCATCGACGGCGTCACCGATGCGGCAACGGTTACGCGTGCAATCCAGAGCATCGAAGGCGTACTCGATGCCTCCACCAACGCCGTCAATAACCTTGCACACGTGTCCTACCTGCCCTCCATGGTGGAACTGAGTGACATCCGCCGCGCCGTGCGCGATGTCGGATACAAGGCTTTGGAAGTGGAGGGCGGCGATGCCGCCGTCGCCGACGCCGAGCAGGCAGCCCACAATGCGGAAATCGCCGACAAGAAGCGCAAGCTGATCGTGGGCGCCGTCTTGAGCGTCATCATCATGACCCTGAGCATGGCGGAAATGGTTGGGATCCCCCTCGACTTTCCCGGCAGGCTCTGGCTGGTAGCGTTTTTGACCGCCATCGTCCAATTCTATGTTGGTTGGGACTACTATGTCTCGGCCTGGAAAGCGCTCAAGAACCGCAGCACTAACATGGACACCCTTGTGGCGCTGGGTTCAAGTGTGGCTTTTTCTACAGCATGGCGGTGCTTGCCCTTGGCCTTGATACGATGCACTACCATGTATACTTCGAATCCGCCGCCATGATTCTCACCCTGATCACGGTGGGGAAATACCTGGAGGCGCGTGGGAAAGGCCAGACTGGCGACGCTATTCGCAAACTGCTGGGGCTGCGCGCCAAGACTGCACGCATTCTGCGCACCAACGGTGAAACGGCAGAAGAACTAGAAATTCCGGTCGAAGACGTGCTGGTCGGTGACGTTGTCGTGGTGCGGCCGGGCGAAAAGATCCCGGTCGACGGTGTGCTCATCGCTGGCGCGAGCACGGTCGATGAATCGATGCTGACCGGTGAAAGCATGCCGGTGACGAAACAGCTCAATGACACGGTCATCGGCGGTTCGCTCAACAAGACGGGCAGTTTTCGTTTCCGTGCCACCGCCGTCGGCAAACAGACTGCGTTGGCGCAAATTGTCCGTATGGTTCAGGATGCACAGGCAAGCCGGGCGCCCATTCAAGATCTGGCAGACAAAGTCTCGTCGTACTTCGTGCCCGCCATCATTCTGCTGGCGTTGGTGGTCGGCGCCTACTGGTATTTCTGGGGAGCGGCGCTCTACTATCACCATGAGAGCCCACTAGGCGTGAGCCTGATCTTTATGGCGACTGTCCTGCTGATCAGTTGCCCGTGTGCGCTTGGCCTCGCCACACCGACTGCAATCATGGCCGGCACCGGAGTCGGTGCGCAGCATGGCATCCTGATCAAGAATGCCGAAGCGCTGCAGAAGGCCGGCGGCGTGACCGCCGTTGTCCTGGACAAAACCGGCACCATCACGCTCGGAAAACCGGCGGTCACCGACCTTGTGACGCTCGCCGGCGAGATGCCGGAACTGGAGTTGCTGCGGATCGCCGCCACTGCCGAACGCAATAGCGAACACCCTCTGGCAGAGGCGATTGTTGAATACGCGCGTGAACTCGGGGTGACGATTGGCGAGCCAGAGTCATTCAACTCGCTCACTGGGCGCGGTGTCGAAGCGATCGTGGATGGCAAGCCGGTGCTGCTCGGCAGTCCCGCACTCATGCAGGAACAAGGGACCGGGATTGAGGTGCTCCAGAACCAGGTTGCGCAGCTTCAGGATGAAGGCAAAACAGTCATTGCCGTTGCACTGGATAACCATTTCATTGGTCTGATTGCAGTAGCCGACACGGTGAAAGAAACGAGTGCCGCCGCCATCTCTCGCATGCATGCCCAGGGGCTTCGGGTCATCATGCTCACAGGCGATAACTGGCGCACGGCGCGAGCGATCGCCCGGCAGGTCGGGTTGAATCCCGAACGCGAAGTGACGGCCGAAGTGCTACCCGGCGACAAAGCTGCCACTGTTCGAGCAGAGCAGGCGCAAGGTCGCGTGGTTGCCATGGTTGGGGATGGTGTCAACGATGCACCTGCGCTGGCACAGGCCGACGTGGGCATGGCGATCGGCGCCGGCGCCGACGTCGCCATCGAGGCGTCCGATGTCACACTGATTCGTGGTGATCTGCGCAGCGTGCCACAGGCGATTGAGTTGAGCCGGCGCACCCTGGGGGGGATCAAACAGAACCTGTTCTGGGCCTTTGCCTACAACGTGGCGGCGATTCCGATTGCCGCAGGCGTGCTAGTCCCGTTCTTTGGCCCACAGTTTCAGTTGAATCCAATGATTGCCGCAGGCGCGATGGCGTTCAGTAGCGTGTTTGTGGTCTCCAATAGCTTGCGGCTACGACGCGCAACGTTGGGGTAGTGTCAGCGATTCATTTGCGATGCGTGTAACCGGAACCGCGCTTCCAGTTTGAAGCGTTCGCTATGCTAAACTATGAGCATAGGCGGCATGGCTCCAAAGCCGTTGCAAGGGAGATCGAAATGTATAAAGTGGTGATTAGCTACGACATGCAGAAGGGCAAGGAGCAGGAATGCCAGGACTACCTGGTCAACAAACTGGCTCCAGGGCTTGCGCGCATGGGCTTTCAATTCTCAGATGTCTGGTATACCGTGTGGGGCAGCTCGCCCGAAATCCTTGGCGGCGGTGAGGTCGAGAGCCTGGATAAGGCGCGTGAAATCTTTGAATCGACTGCATGGACCCGCCTTTCAGCAGGTATGGACGACCTGGCAGACAACTTCAAGGTCCGGGTCGTCCGAGAAGCCGATGCCAACTGACACAGCCGGCCAGGTGCCCCGCGGCAAGCCCCTGGCGCTTGTCGTCTTTCTGGAAAATGTCGGACACCTGGCCGGTCTCTCATTACCCCAGTGGGTAATGAACACAATCGACTTCACAACGGAGGAGTACGCTAAATTACTCCTCCATTGGCATGGCGCTTATCGGCGCTATGATCGCGTTGTGATTCTCGAAGATGACCTCGCCACCGGTCCCTCACTGGCGGAGACGCTGCTCACGGTGAGCAGCACACACACCATCGATTTGCTCTTACTTGTCCATGGCCATTACGAACAATTGGTCGGCTATCGTGGGCGCGTTATGGTTGGCAGTGAGACCTTTGATCCACTGCAAGCGCAATATCAGGCGGATCCGAATCGCCTCGATCTGCGCATGGTGTATGGTCTTAACTGTTACGGGGCTTCCCTTGCGCCGACATGGCTTGCACTGGGTGCGACCGTGGCCAATGGCTCCTGCGGTGTGAACTGGTTCCCCGAACCGAGTCTGTCGACGTTTCTGTCACGTTGGCTGCATGGCCAACCGTATAGTGAGGCGGTCGTCGCCAGCAACGTGCGCGCAAATCAGTGGTGGCGGCTGATCCTAAAAAACAAAACGGGCGTTCCTGGTCAGGAACACCCCTGGATCGAGAGCAGTCGCCAAATCGTCTTCGGCGTCCGTGATGTAAGCATCAACTCATAAGCTACTTCGTTGCGCGTTGGTAGACGAAGTAGTACGCAGTGTGGATTCCCTTGAAGCGGTTGGCCAGGTCACCCATCCCAGCGCCTTGCACGATGTCGCTGGGTAACCCCTCCACCCTCACGTTGTAAGCGTAACCCGATGCATACATCTGGTAGTTGAACCCAAGATCCGGCGCTGGCTTATCCTCCAGTCCGGCGGTGTAGGCGCCGTCGCCCCAGAATACCGTTACGGGCTGGCCTACCAGGCGCTTGCCACTTTCATCGAGCACATCCACATAGATGTGATGTTTCCCGCCCGCCTCCCGCTCGTCTTCCCAGCGACCCTCGATCAGGCGCCAGTACTGTTGGCCGGGTTGCACCTGGGCATCGCCCACGGCGATCCCCAATTGGGCGAGGCGAGGGTCCATGTTGCGCGGAGCCGTCTGGGGCGCAGCCGGCGCCTCTGGCGTGGCAGTAGGTTCCTCCACCGGCGCGGCAGCTTCGGCAAATTGATCGTAGACGATCGGCGCCGGCGTATTCGTCGGCAGCGGCAAGGGTGTATTGGTCGGCAGCGGCGTCGCCGTTGCCAGTGGCGTCGGCGTCGGATACGGTGTATAGGTAGGGGTGGGCGGCACCTGTGCATCCGCCAGTTGCAGCCGCTTGGCAAGGCTACGGTCTGAGGCCGCCACCTCATAACCACCGATCGATGTCACCGTTGTGACGGCACGATTCAGCGTAGCTGTGGCCGCGCGGGTGGCGGCGCCGACGCCGTTGATCATCGAATAGATCGTAAACGGAATCGTGCAGAGCAAAAACACAATCAGCAGCAGGATGAGGAACGCAAAACTCAGTTTTCCAAAGCCGCTCAGATTGCTGTACCAACTGCCAAAACCACCGCGGCGCGGCGCTGCTTCCATGTCATCGGTCGCCGCGGCTGCCGCTGCATTTCGGCGACGTGCGGACGCCGCCGGCAGTGTCGCAGCCGTTGCTGCTTCCGAGGGCAAATAGGCTGGGGGTGCGGCTGCCGGCATGGATTGTGGCAGCGTGGTCACCTGCGCCAGGCGTTGGCTCAGCATCTTGCTCAAGCTGATGGCAAGTGTCGGAAAGCGCGTCATCAATTGATCAAAGTCGGCCTTGTTGATCGTCAACAGGTCGACGTCGCTGTCAGCCACGGCGCTCGTATTATGTGGCTGTCCGGTAAGCAGAGCGCGTTCACCAAAACTCTCGCCGGGTCCGGCAACCCAACCGCCGCCGCCCACGGCCTGCAACTGCACCTGCCCCTTTTCAAGCAGATACAACTTATCGGCAGGGGCGCCGGCTCGGAAGATGACCTCGCCGGTGCGGTAGCGTGTTGGATGGACAACGCCGGCAATCTGCCGGATTTCGGAGGGCGCCAGGTCGGCAAAGAGCGCAAACTGCGCCAATCGGGCGTCGTCCGATCCTCCTCCCATTGCAAGCCGTGCAGCAACGCCCTGGCTCAACGCCTTGGCAATGGCAGGTTGCTGTACGGCCAGCGCATCCAGATCCACTTTGTAGAGCACCCACAGGTTGCTGTTGCGGATCGCAGTGGCATCTTCGGTGCGGATCTGACCGGTCACCAGGCTCAATTCGCCAAAATGACCGTCGGATCCAATCCGGCCGATCTCCTCGACGACGCCGACGGCATTTTCGGCCGTCAGCTCAATCTCGCCACTCTCGATCAGATACATCGCATCGCCAGATTCGCCGATGCGATAGACGCGCTCACCTGCCGGGGCGTGCAGTAGAATCATACGGCCGGCAACCGCCTGAAGCGTCTGGGGCGGCAATTCGGCAAAAATTGGCATCTGGCGCAGCCGCAACATCGCCGCTGTCTGATCGCTTCTGCTCAGGCGCGAACGCACATTCTTGCCCAGGCTGCGTCGCAAACCCGGCTGGCGGCTGTTGATCGCCTGAAAATCTCCCGCGGAGAGCGCCCACAACAAGGTATCTGCGCCGGCAATGGCGTTGCTGGTATAGGGCTTGTTGGTGATCATCGCCATGGCGCCAAGCAACTCGCCAGGCTTCACGGCCAGACGTTCTTCGCCGACATCAGCCTGAACCTCCAGCACGCCACTTTCCACCATGAACAGCCCGGCAGGTAAGTCGCCGGTGCGATAGAGATATTGTCCCGAAGCAAGCCGGCGTGGTTGCAGCTGGTCGGCAACCGGCTGTAGGGTGTGGCGTGGTAGTCCACTCAACTCTGGTGTGTGCAACAAACGCTCCACCAGATAGTCCTGCATTTGGGCGATCAGGCTACCAAAGTTGTTGCTTAGCTGGAGTCCAATACCGGGGTTTTGGATGATCAGGTCGCGCAGGCGCCGGTCGGCCAACTTCCAGAATTCGAGCTCGGCAACCGCTTGTGCACCCACATCGTAGGGGAGCGAACGGAAAAGGCTATCCTCGCCGAGGACGCTACCCGGCCCCAGCGTCGCCAGGCTGATGCCACTGGGGGTTACCAGGCGGACAAAGCCCTTGGCCACCAGATACAGACCGTCTGCCTGATCGCCAACTTTGAAAAGCATCTGGCCCGCGGCGAGCTTGGCATCGACGAAACTATCGACCAGCATCGCCTGCTCGCTGTCGGAAAGTCCAGCAAAAAGCGGCGCAAACCGGATGAACTCTTGCTTCACAGAACCTCCATCAGAGTCAATTGTCAACGCTCAATCATGAATTGTCAAAGGAGAATTGAATTCCTCCTGCAATTGGTGGTCGATCGTCGACCGTTGACCTATTTCTTAGTAATTGCGTTGGAAAGTCGCTTCCCAACTGTGGTGGCCGTTACAACCCCACGAATCGTAAAACACCTGACAGTCGGCGTCGTTCGTGCAATAGCCGCCAGCGATCAATGTCGCCTTGTCGATATCACGCGACTGAGTCGTGAACCCTTCCGCGCGATCGCTATCCACCTCGCGACCATCGTCATTCTGGATAACAGTAAATCCTTCACCGGTGCCGTAAAGGTCGTACTCAATGATCCCGTCGCCCTTGCCCTGACTGCCCGTGACCATGATTTCGCCGGTATAGATGCCTTTGAGCCGCACCCCGTTGATACGCACGCCATTGGCGTCAATCACGTTGATCCGTAGCAGGTGCTGGCCCCGGCAATCGCCATTCTCAGACTTTGCCCACATCCGGCTCGCCACCAATTTGTAATAGGGTTTCGCATTGGGATCAGTCGTGGGTGTGGCTGCCGGTGTATCGGTTGACGCAGGGGCGTCGGTGGCAGCCGGCGGCGCGCCGGCATCCGCAACCGGCGCCGTTGTGGCCACTGCCGGTGGTGGCGTCGGAATATTAGCGGCCACACTCACTGCCGCAACATCGCCACTGGTCTGTACCAACTGGCCGAGTATCCATCCAGCGCCTCCAGTTGGCATCGTGACTTCCCACCAATCGCCGGTTGCATTCTTGGCGACGATGGCCACCTGCTCTTGCGGTTGCAGCACCCCAACCAGACCATAGTCGACGCCGGGGCCGCCACGCACATTGATGATCGAATTTGCCACGCAGAAGGTCCCGCCGGCGTTGGCGTCTCGGCAGCATCAGCCACGACCGTTGCCGCTGTCGCCACTGCGGACGTAACCGCCTGCGTGGCGCCGACCGCAGGTGCGGTGGCGGCGACCTCAGCGCTTGGTGCAGCAGCCTGGGGCGCGGCGCCTGATAACGTCACCATTGCCGGCGCAGAATCAAGCACCGGCTCCGCCATCGGGTGACAAGGCCTTGCCGGGTGGCATAGGTAAGAACAGAGGCGGAATCCATATTCAGATCGACGGCAAGTTTTGCCAGCGCTGCGGCGGTTTCTGCATCCTGGTTTTCAGCGATCGTCTGCTCGGTGAGCAAGACGAGCCATTGCCTTGGATTCGCCACTTTTAGTGCATCCACCGCGGCACGCGCCTTTGCCGTGTCCCCATCTGTCTTGTACGCGCGTGCAATGTCAAAGGTGGCGCTCCGCAGTGTCCCTTCATCGCCCCCCTGATTGGATGGCCCACAGGCAGCCAACAACAACGTCGCCAATAGGACGATGGCCACCATCGCCCAGTGATGAGATCGTTTGGTCTGTCGTGTGGGAGGCGGGGGAGTCTGCGTTGCGTGGGTAGAAGGCGTGAAGTGAATAGAAATGTCCATTAGATTTGTTCGCAATGACAAGCACATGCTGCGCCTGGACATTGCCCTCCTCAGCATGGTTTCCCGGTTTGCCGGCCCCGTTGCTATAATTGCCTGCCGGCGGGCAGGCAACGTCTTCGAGAGAAAGACGTCCCGATAACCAGGTGTGCCGAAGGTGGGAGTCGAACCCACACGGGTTTCCCCACACGATTTTGAGTCGTGCGCGTCTGCCTGTTCCGCCACTCCGGCGTTTTCCAACGCGTCGGTTAGTATACTCACAGGAGCCTGTAACCGTCAAATGGTCGCCCCGCTCTGACATAGTAAACTATATGACCATGAAAACCAGCACGGCGACGGCGCTAGACGAATCACAGATCATCACCCAGGCCCAATCTGGCGACCTGGCGCGTTCAATCAGTTGGTCATCCACTATCAGAACCTGGCCTTCAGTGTTGCCTACCGCACGCTCCAGGATGAAGAGGCGGCGGCTGACGCCGTACAGGAGAGTTTTGTCAAGGCCTATCGCTCGCTGGCAACCTTTCAGGGCGGCAGCTTCAAGAGTTGGCTGATCCGGATCGTGGTCAACACGTGCTATGACGCCCTGCGAAGCCGCCAGCGCCGGCGTACGGACAGCCTGGATGATCTCCTCGTCGACGAAGACCATGCCCCGCAGTGGGAAGACCCCACACCGACGCCAGAATCGTATGTTGAACGTATGGAACTCACCCAATTGATCGAGCGTGGGATCGCCACTTTGCCGGCTGAACAGCGGCTCGCGCTTACGCTGTGCGATGTTCACGGCTATGCTTATGAGGAAATCAGTGCGGTGACAGGCATGCCGATGGGCACCGTAAAGTCCAGGATTAACCGCGCGCGTACGCGGCTGCGGGACTATCTACAGCAATATCCGGAACTATTGCCGGCGTCTTTCCGTCCTTAAGTTTGAACGGTGGCGCCTGTATGTGGGCGCCGCCAAAGACAAAGCAGCAACGACGATGACCAGTGCTCGCTACTCACAAGTGACGGACGAACTCCTGTCCGCATATCTAGATGACGCCGTAACGCCCGAAGAGCGACGTTGGGTGGAAGCTGCCGTTGCCGATGACCCCGGCGTTGCATGGCGGCTCGAATCCCTACGCACCACCGTGCAATTACTCCACGAATTGCCTGCGCTGGCGCTGCCGCGCTCCTTTGTACTGTCACCCGAACAGATTCAAGCGAATCAGTTGGCGCCGGCGGTTGCCATTGCCCCTGCGCCAGTGCTGCCCACAACAACGCCCGTGCGTACACCGGGAAATGAGGGGGGATTCTGGGCAAGGTTCGTTGAGGGCTGGCAGCGGTTCTGGGCGCCGGGCAATCCCGTGTTCCGCAATGCGATGGCCGCCAGTTTCGCTGCGCTGTTATTCCTCATGATCGTGCCGGGCTTGCTGGCGCCGGTGCCACAGTCTGCGCTGCCAACAACTGCCAATGTTTCCAGTGCCGAAGTCGCTGATACGGTGGCGGCGGTGGCGCCTGCTGAGCGGGCGCAGATGCGGACTGATGCAGAGGTTCAGTTACGGCGTGCGGCGCCGCAACCGACCGCTGTCCCGACGGACGAAGCGTTGGCGATAGGACTGCCGCCAGCCACATCAGTTCCCGTGACACAGGATACGCCGGCAATCGTCACGTTGGGCAGCGCCAGTTCCGCCCGAGAGGCCGCAGGCAGCGATACAGTCGCCGATGGCGTTTCTTCTCTCAGTATTGCGCAGGCGGCGCCGCCGGGACCGCGTGACGATGTGCTCGCCGAGGCGGCAGCAGCGGCGCCGCCCATGGCCGCTGCTGCCCCGGTGAGCATGGCGCCTGTCTCTGACAGTGCCGTCTCTGCGATGACGATGGACGCCAATGTTGTATCCGCGACACCCGGAGCGCCGGCAGAGGGTGTCGCATTCTACGCCCCTGAAGTCGCCGGTGCGGCAGCGCTTTCTGCGCCAGCGGCGGCGGCAAAGCTGGCGGTAGAAACCGAACCGGCGTCCGAGATAGAAACGTTCTCAGCGCTTGAATCGGCAGAGCTGGCTTCATCTGCTACGGCCGCGGCGACCGGTGTCGCCGCAGACCAGGTCGTTGCCGGAGACGTCGCGGCGGCGCCTGTCGCCCCGGCTGCTGAACAACCGGCTCAGCCCAGTGCGACCGCTCCGGCGCCAACATCTGTTCCGGTCGCAGCCGCCCAGGTTGCGCCAGAAGAACCTGTAAGCATTGCCCCGGCGCCAGAACCTTCCTCCAATGCCAGTTCGAATTCGATCTGGGTGTGGTTACAGGTTGCCGCTGCACTTGGCGTGCTCGGGTTTGGCATTCTTTGGTGGCGCACGCGCCCTTCCTAAGCTCTGTGCATGGTAGAATGCACGACCATGCCAGAGCTACCGGAAGTTGAAACCTACGTCCGAGAACTGAAACCCCTGCTAGACGGTGCAACGATTGCTGCTGCCGCCGTGTTTTGGCCGCGCACTGTCGAGACGCCAGAACCGGAGATCTTCATTGCCCGCATTGCGGGCCGGCGTTTCCAAACCTTTGGACGTCGCGGGAAATATATGCTCCTCGGGCTTGACGATGGGTTGACGCTGGTCGTTCATCTGCGCATGACGGGGCAGCTTGGGCCTGAACCGTTCGATGCGGCGTTCACCCCGGAAGTGTTGGCAGGGAAACTCGCAGGACGCACTGCCCCGATCAAGGCGCTGCTGCTGGATCAGCGGATCGTGGCAGGTGTCGGCAACATCTACGCCGACGAGTCACTCTTCCGCGCCCGCATTCACCCAACCCGTCCAGGTGGAAGTCTCAGCACCGCTGAAATTGAACGCTTGCACGGGGCGATCGCCGCCGTCTTGTTGGATGGCATTGACCATGCGGGCAGCAGTCTGGGAGGAAGTGAAATTCAGAACTACATTCGCCCTGGCGGTGAGCAGGGAGGGTTTCAAGAGGAGTTCAGGGTTTTCCAGCGGACGTCAAAACCATGCCTTCGCTGCGGGGCGCCAGTGGAGCGCATCGTGGTCGCCCAGCGCAGCACGCATTTCTGCCCGGCGTGCCAGCCGATAGGCGCCTCAAGTTAAGCGCCCGCACCGTTGCTGTCGCCACCCTCGCTAGGCAAGCGCCGGAACTCTTTCAGTTGGAGACGCAATTCGTTTTCACGGTCGATCGAGGCGCGGCGTCCCTCTTCAAGTGCATAGTCCAGGCGCGAGCGGTAATTTGCATCGTAGGTAGTGCCTTTGGCTGGCCCAAAGAAATAACGGAGCGCCAACCCCGCCGCTGCACCCGCGAGACCGCCGATAATCAGATAAGATATTTTCCCCACGCGGTTCGCTCCTTCTGAGGCAAGTCCTACAGCGACAAACGAGAACAGTTCCATTATAGCAGAACGAGCGGCGCAAGCGCGCAAACAGAGCTGGTGGCGACCAATCAGAGCCACGCACGTGCAAATCAGAGCCACGCACGTGAGTAAGTGGTTCGCCAGGCCAAAGCCGCGGCGGTCTGCAGCACGGACGGGGAAACACCACCCTCACGGGATGGTGATCTGATGTAGCAAACAGAGCCACGCACGAGTAAGTGGTTCGCCAGGCCAAAGCCGCGGCGGTCTCAGCACGGACGGGGGGAAACACCACCCTGACGGGATGGTGCTCTGATGTAGCAAACAGAGCCACGCACGTGAGTAAGTGGTTCGCCAGGCCAAAGCCGCGGCGGTCTGCAGCACGGACGGGGGGAAACACCACCCTCACGGGATGGTGCTCTGATGTAGCAAACAGAGCCACGCACGTGAGTAAGTGGTTCGCCAGGCCAAAGCCGCGGCGGTCTGCAGCATGGACAGGGGGACGGGGGGAAACACCACCCTCACGGGATGGTGCTCTGACGGACGGGGGAGTGGGACGGTGGGATCACCACCCTCACGGGATGGTGCTCTGACATGCGGTGCTCTGATGGATAGAAATACAAAACCGGGTCCCTTCAAGGGACCCGGTTCGTTTAACGCTTCGCGGGGCGTTTGCCCGCTCTGCTACTTTGCCTTCGGCGCACCGACATCGACGATCGTGATGTTCTGTGCAACTTCCGGCATGTTGGCAGTCATCACCGATTCCTGCGGCAGGAGCAACCCCATCGCACCGTACAGTAGTGCACCGAGACCGAACGTGCCAAGTGCAAACGCTACCCAGATCAGCCGGATCAGATTGGCGTCAATGTCCAGCTTTTCACCGATGCCGCCACACACACCCAGCAGCACCTTGTCATGCTCGCTGCGGCGCAGAGGCATACTCGCCTGCACATTCGCAAAACCGGACTTGAGCTGGTTACCGCTTGGCAGCTTTTCACCGACCGTATCCTTGACCTTGCGCGCCGCGCCCAGTACTTCCTGGTCGATGTCCTTCTGACTGTTTGCTCGCAGCAGCAGATACCCTGCGCCAAACAGAAGGACCGGCCAGAACAGGATGCCGATCGTGCCCCAGAACGTGCGCCACATGCCGGGCAGGATGCCCAGGTTCGCAAGCAGCCACAAGCCGCCCAACCCCATCAGCAACCCAGCCGCCCAGGTCACGCCCTTACCACTCAATTCAACTGCCGGTGGCCGCATCGTGCCTACAGTATTGTTGCCGATCGGCAGGAACATGGCCAGGAGCAGGTAGGCAAGGAAGCCGCCGCCCCACGTGGCGAACGTCGCCACCACCCAAATCACCCGCACGATCACCGGGTTCCAACCAAGATACTCGGCGATGCCACCGGCAACGCCGGCAACCATTTTCTCATTCGGGCTGCGATAAAGCATGCGCCGCGCCGGTGCACCATTCAGTTGGCCCGTAGGCTGACCGGTCTGTCCACTATTCGTTGGGTTGTTTCCTGTGTTCATATCTCTCCTCACGTAAGGCCGACACAATGGCCTCAAAGCTATCGCCGGTTGAATTCCGGTTGTTTTGCGCTGTCGTGAATCAATACGAGGGCTGTAGTCAAAAGTTGCAGCGAGTTTGTATTCGATAAAAGTTCATAGGTTTTAGCGAGTCGCGTCAAGATCGTTGCATGGTAAAATCGATACAATCATTGTCTGACTCGCACCTCAGGTTGCACGTAAAATCCTTACCGGCGAAAGTGAGCAAACATGGATTGGCTGACCTGGCTTTGGCTGACAGCACTCGCGATTTGTGGTGTTTTCACCACCATGCTCGGCGTGGCCCATTTCTTTTTTCCAGTCCTGCTCGACTTCAACGCTGCAATCCCACGCACGGGTCCGCCATTGAAGTCATTTCGTCTTGGCCCGATTCGATACCCCACCAAACGAAGCGACGTCTATGGCATTGCCTGGGTGATGAATCATGCCGCCAGTTATACCCTGGTAAGCATTGGCATCGTCGACCTTGTTGCGTTTGCGTGGTTTGGCTCGACGATAGGCATGATCGTCTTGCTGTGGATCTCGGGCTGGTGGTTTATACGCGCTGCAAGCCAGGTTTACCTCGGCCGGCGCGCAGGCGACTGGTGGATTGTGGCCGGATTTGCCTGGTTCGGGCTCGTACACCTGGGCGCGGCGCTGTGGAGCCGCTAAATTGAGGATGCAAACACGATGATCGGTGATATTGCACGACTGACCGAACACAGACCGTGGCCTCTCCCCTCTGGTCCCTGGGTGATGGCGCAGCAATGGCAGGATCTGTTGTTTGCCCACTGGCCTTTGCCGCCTGCTGCAGTGCAGGCACTGATCCCGCCGGCGCTTCCCATTGACACCTTCGATGGGCAGGCGTGGCTGGCAGTTGTGCCATTTCGCATGCGTAATGTCCGGCCACGGCTCCTGCCCGCCGTGCCCTGGCTGTCGCACTTTCATGAACTAAACGTACGCACCTATGTGCGTGTCCGCGATCAAGGCGTGGAGAAACGCGGCGTCTACTTCTTCAGCCTGGACGCGGCCAACCCGATGGCCGTGTGGATCGCCCGGCATACCTTTCACCTACCCTACTTCAATGCGGCGATGCAGAGCCAATCTGACGAAAACGTGATTACGTACTCCAGTCACAGGCGTCATCGCGGGGCGCCACGTGCGAACTTTTCAGCTATCTATGGACCGGCCGGGCAGACATACCAGGCCAGGCCGGGTGACCTCGACCATTGGCTTACCGAGCGCTATGCACTGTACACCGTTGACCACAAGGGGTGCCCAATGATCGGCGAGATCCACCACGCACCGTGGCCGCTCCAACCGGGAAAGGTGGATGGACTTCAGGCGGCCGACCTTGTCGGCGCCGCTGCCATCGCCTTACCCAACGCCCTACCCCTACTTCACTTTGCGCGTACACTCGACGTCCTCGTCTGGCCCCTCCGCACCATCTCCCCTAATCTAAATCTCTAATCTCCAATCTCTCTTCTTGCCTCGAGGCCACCATGCTCACCTACCACCTCGGCTTTCCCGTCAAAGTTCTCGGCGCTCCGTTGCGTGCGTGCGACACCCGGCGCTGGCAAAACCAGCCGCATCTCAGCGTCAGCCTGGCCTATTTGCGCGATATCTTTGCCTACCTGGACGCACGCGCCATCCATTTTTACCGGCTCGCAGGCCAACTTGCGCCATACGTCACCCACCCGGATCTGCCGGCGTTTCACCGCCAGCTCGCCGAATGCACCACCGATCTGGCTGCCATCGGCGATCTTGCCCGCCAGTTGCGGCTGCGGCTGACTGTTCACCCGGCCCACTATATCCAACTCAACAGTCCCGATGCGAACCGGGTGTCACGCTCCACGCTTGAACTTGCAGTGCTCTCCGACCTGCTGGACGCAATGGGACTTGGACTGGATGCCGTGATTGTGGTGCATGTGGGCGGAGTCTACGGCGATCCGCTTGCCGGCCGTGATCGCTTTGCGCACGTGGTGGACCGGTTACCCGAAGCTGTGCGCCGCCGATTGGTCATCGAGCATGACGATCGCCGCTATTCTTTCGAGGATGCCCTATGGATTCACCGGCGCACGGGAACGCCGATTGTGCTTGATACGCTGCACCTACGCTGTCTCAACCCGACCGATCGCCCCTGGCAGCCGCGTTGGCCGCGGCATTGGATAGTTGGCCCCCAGACCGGACGCCTAAAGTGCACTTCAGCAGCCCACGCACCTCCTTGCGCACGATTCACCGCGCCCAGGGCGACGCGCTGCAATATCCACTGCCCAATCAGCACAGTGATTTCATAGATCCATTTACTTTCGTGGACTTCTTGCGGACTGCACGCGAGGTTGCGAAACGCCCGTTCGATATCATGCTGGAGGCAAAGGGAAAAGATCTGGCGCTGCTACGCCTCAGGAGCCAGATTGAGCACTTTGCCCCCGAACTGCGTGAGCCTGATTTGCGGCCCAAACCGGCGTGCGAATTCGACGCGGCCAGGGTCTAGCCATGCAATAGTTCGGCTGGCAGTGCGGCCGCGCGCGGGAAGCTGCTTTGCGCACCCGGCGACTGCACGCTGATCGCGGCAATCTGGTTCGCGCGCCACATCGCATCGGTCACCCGCTTTCCTGCCGCGAGGAAATAGGCGAGGCTGCCGACAAACGCATCGCCCGCTCCCACCGTGTCGACCGCCCGGACAGGAGTGGAGGGCACAAGTTCAGCGGTTTGTGAGTCGACCCACAGGCTGCCGCGTGCCCCCAGTGTCATAATCACGCTCTGTGCACCCCGCGCCAGCAACTGCCGCGCAGCTGCCTCGGCATCGGCCTGAGACTCCACCGTGATGCCCGTCAGGATCTGCGCTTCCGTCTCGTTGGGGCAAAGAATATCGCTCAACCCGAAAATTTCTTCGGGGAGATCCGAGACTGCCGGCGCAGGATTGAAGATCGTGCGCACCCCGCTGCGCAGGCGCTGCCGCGCAGCGCGGCCAACGTCGCTGCCAGCGGCACCTCCAACTGGCAGACAAGCACACCGGCTTGTGCAATTGCGGGCTGCGCCAGGTCCACATCCGCCGGCGTCACCTCACCGTTTGCACCGGGAATGACGATGATCGTATTCGCCCCCTGCTCATCGACGGTAATCACCGCCACGCCTGAGGAGACGCCACTCACTCGTGCGCACATGGGTTACATCGATGCCCTCTGACGCCAGGTTGGAATACATGTCGCGGCCAAAGAGATCGTCACCGACCCGGCCGACAAAGTGGACGGTGCCGCCCAGGCGTGCGGCCATGACCGCCTGATTCGCACCCTTGCCCCCGTAGCCCGTGCTGAACCGGCGCCCGTGCAATGTTTCGCCCACCGCCGGAAAGCGCGGCACATAGGCCACCATGTCAAGATTGATCGAACCGGCCACGCAAATAGCAGGAGTCGCCATCATCCACCTTCAGTTTCGGAATATGAGGAAATCGATTGCGCCACTGCTATTAAGTCTAGTGTAGGATGCGCTTGCGCGCAAACACATCGCAGCAAGCAGAGAGGAAGAACCCACCCGCAAGTCCCACCAGACACAATCACCAGCGCCGAATTGGCGTGCTACCACGAACAGTCTCTCATGTAGTTACAATTCTTCCCTGTCTCCCAGTCTCTTCATTTCCTCTTCTCCGCGCTCTCCGCGCCACCTCCGCGTCTCCGCGTTGATCTTTTCCCTCCCCCTCCAACCACCACCGCGGAGGCGCAGAGACGCGGAGCAAACGCGGAGAGGAGAGAGATGTGAGAATTGTTTGTCTCTTTGTCTCTTTGTCTCCCAGTCTCCCAGTCTCCCAGTCTCCTCAACTTTATCCCTCCGCCCCGCCTCGTTTACAATAGCGCCCATGAACACCGAATTCACGCTTACCCAATACGACGAAGCCGCGCACTACATTCTGAATCACACCCGCCACCGGCCCGCGATCGGTCTGGTGCTTGGCTCCGGGCTGAGCAGCCTTGCAGACCAGATTGAAGATGCTGATACCATCGACTATGGCGCCATTCCGCATTTTCCGGTGAGTACTGTGCCTGGTCACACCGGCCGGCTCGTAATCGGGCGGCTGGCAGGCGCCGTCGTTTGCGCCATGCAAGGTCGCTTTCACTATTACGAAGGCTATGCCATGCAGCAGGTCACGCTGCCGATGCGCGTGATGCAGCGCATGGGAGTCGGCCAGGTGATCTTGACCAACGCCGCCGGCGGGCTGAACCCTGACTTCCATGTCGGCGACATCATGGTCATCGAAGATGCAATCAACTTTCTCGGTATGGCCGGCGCAAATCCGTTGCGTGGACCCAACCTGGATGAATTCGGCCCCCGCTTTCCTGCCGTCAACCGGACCTTTACCAAGAGCCTGCGCGAACTGGCTCGCAAAGTGGCCGCGGCGCAGGGTCTCACGTTGCAACATGGCGTCTACGCGTCGCTTTCTGGTCCCAATTTCGAATCACCGGCCGAAATCCGCATGCTGCGCGTCCTGGGCGCCGACGCCGTTGGCATGAGTACAGTCCCTGAAGCGCTTGTCGCCCACCACGCCGGGCTGCAAGTGTTGGCATTGAGCACGATCACCAATGTCGCGATTGCCGAGGTGGATGCCGCCAATGAGCCGACGCATGATGAGGTGATCGATGCGGGTAAAGTCATTGTTCCCCGGCTGACCGCCCTGCTCATTGGCATTCTCGGCGAGTTGGCCATGCACGATAAGGGGAACGCATCATGAGCTTTCTGAAGGGCATGTTCGGTAACGCCAAACTCGATGGGATGGCCCTGGCCAACTCAACCGAGTTGAAAGAATACTCGCAGATCGACCTGCTTTCGCAATTCGTCCCGGCGCGCACCCTGCACGACGCAAAAGAGCAACGGCTGTGGACACGGGTGTTGCCGCGCCCTTACACCGACACTATTGCGCTCTTCGAAAAACAGGCGTGGCTCGCCGCAAACGCCGCACCGGCGCGTATGAAGTCACGCCTGCGGCGGCGCCTTTGTCCCGGCCTATCGCAGCCGGCTGGAAGCGGAGAAAGCCGCGGCCATGGCCAGGGTGCGCGAGGCGCTGGCGTTGCGGATGACGAGCGAAGCCCTCACAGTGCGCCGGCAATACGAGAACCGGCTTCCATTGGGGAAAGCCGATTGGACCGGACCGGAACCGCAGCCGAGTCATAGTGCGGTCACCCGCCAGATCTTCTTCCTGGACGATCATTGGATGCTGGCTGGGCTCAGCCCTTCCACGGTGGAATGGCTCAAGCACTATGCAGCCGAAGAACATCTATGGGGCGTCACCTGGCGCTTACCTGCCAGCGAAGTTCCTGAAGACGTTCGCGCGAACTTGCGCAGCCCGGCGTGATGGACGGCGCCGAAGCGCCTACTGGAAAGCCTATCAACTGGGTCTCTACGTCGATAACCAGGAAACCTGGCAGCGTTGCAAGGGCGGCGACCATGTGCGGCGCATCGCAATCACCGGGCCTGACGACGATTCCACATGCAGCCATTGTAAAGCGGTATTGGGCAAGGAGTTTCTTGTGGCGCGCGTGCCTGAATTGCCGCACAAGGAGTGCACGTCCCCGCGCGGTTGTCGCTGCAAGTACGAGCCGGTGCTGGAGACGATTGAAGAAATCCCGCTGACTGCGTGAGGATCAGCCTTCAAAAGGGAGTGTTTCAACCGGAGCCGAACCTGCGACCGGTTCCACCCGCTTCTGCGCGCGGCCGGCCTTCACCTCCCAACGCCACGTGAACAGCGATACGGCGAGTCCGATCGCAACCAGCAGCGACACGAGAATGAACTGGTCGTGCAAGGCCTGTACGATCGCTTGCGGTGGCGCCACGTCGAGATTGACGGCGGCGCCGCTGTACATATCAACCCGCCCCGCAAAAAACGCGCCGAGCGCCGCGATGCCAAATACCTGGGCCACTGACCGCACCATGCTGAGGAGCGCCGATGCGATGCCAAGCCGGTTGCGTGGCGCCGCCCCCATGATCGCACTGTTGTTGGGAGAATTGAAGATCGCCATCCCGGTCGATACCGGCAACATCCGCACAACAAAGCCGAGTTCCGTCCCATCCACCCGCAATGTGCTCATCAGTAGATAGCCAAACAAAATCAACACCAACCCGAGCACGCTGACCTGGCGCGAACCCCAAATGTCCGAAAGCGCACCTGACAAGGGTTGAACCACGATCATAACCAGCGGCACGACCGCCATCATCAACCCCACCTGCCCCAACGGCAGTTCCATCACATAGGTCAAATAAAAGGGCAGCAGGAGCACGACACCCGAAAGCGCGACAAAGATCAACGCCGCCGTAAACAGATTGAGGCTAAATCGGGGTTCACGAAAGAGCGACAGGTCCACCATCGGGTATTTGATGCGCTGCTCGATGACCACAAAAATCACGCCAGCTGCAATGGCAACCAGCAGCAACCCCAGGACAATTGGTGCTGCAAAGCCAAGCTCCTGGCCAAACGACATCGCGATAGCAAACGCCAACAGCGCCACCCCCAGGGCGACGCCACCCGCAAAGTCAAATGGCTCACGTCTTCCCGCCGGCTTGAGCGGCGGCAAGACCAAGATAGAGATGATCAAGGCGACCAGACCGAAGGGGATATTGACGTAGAAGATCCAATGCCACGTGTGGCAACGCCAGAATGGCGCCGCCGATCAAAGGCCCGGCAACGATCCCCAGCGATATAAACCCGGCAGACAAACCGATCGCTTTGCCGCGCTCACTGGATGGCCACGTCTCTGTCAAGATGGCCATGCCAAGCCCCAACATCATGGCAGCGCCGATCGATTGCAGAAAACGGAAGCCGATCAACCAATACACGTCGGGCGCCAGGCCGCACAACGCAGAACCGGCCAGAAAGAGCACAATACCTGTCACAAAGACGCGCTTCTTACCGATGATGTCGGCCAGACGTCCCATGCTGACCAACAGCAGGGCCAGCCCGATCAGATAGGCAAGCGTCACCCACTGAATGGTGGAGAAGTCGGTGTTGAACTCCTCAATCAGCGTGGGTAAAGCAACGTTGACGATGCTTCCATCCAAACTGCCCAGGAAGACACACAGACCGACAGCAATGAGGACCAGCCACTTGCGTGATTCAGAGGCGGTGTGGGGTGGCGAAACAACACTCATTCAGAGACTCCAGCGTGCAGGCTATCAAGGATTGACAAGGATAGCACGGTTCAAGAGATCCCCAAACCGGCAGAGGGGATGCGAACACGGGTGGGCGACAAACCCACCACAACCCAAATTGACAATTGCCTACTGACAATTGACAATTGCGTTTTCTGGTTGAAATTTTATCCGCCGGACCATTGTCGCTCGATCATGCTGGAGACGTGTTAATGAACTCAACAAATGGCCTCACGCCCGCCATCCGCATTCTGCTCATGCTCGCTGCCGGCTCGATCGCATTGTGGGGCATGAGCCAGTACGCCAGCTACATCAACGCCGCCGCAATCGCAATCCTGATCATTTTAGCCTGTGGTCCCTTCGTCGACTGGCTGCGCCGCAAAGGCGCCAACCGGGCCATCACCCTCGCTGCCGCCCTGTTACTCAGTGTGACCGTGCTTGCGTTGTTTCTACTCTTCCTGGTCTATGCGGGCGCCCAATTCGCCAAAGAACTGCCTCAGTATCAGCAGCAGGCGCAGGCGATGGCCCAGCAACTTGCCGCATGGCTCCAGAGCTTTGGGCTTGACCAGGCCGGCGCCGCCGCAATCAGCAACCCTACAACGGCCACCGCCCCGTTGGATTGGGCGGGCAGCCTGATCAGCGCGCTCACCAGTGCGCTTAGCAACGGCGTCACGATGGCCATGTTGATGATCTTCCTCTTTGTCGACGTGATCGTCTTCCCGGGGAGATTGGAATGGCAGGCACGCCATGGCAACGGCTATGCCGAGCGGCTGGCGGACTTCACGGGAGGGCTGCGCCAATATATTGTGGTGATGGTCATCATCGGTACGGCGATCGGCGCGCTCAACACGGTGCTTTTCTGGATTGTCGGGGTGCCGATGCCGCTGCTGTGGGGCGTGCTCTCCGGAATCCTGAACTTCATCCCCTTTATCGGGTTCTGGTTTGGATTAATCCCGCCGGCGATCCTCACCCTGCTCGCCTATGGATGGGAGCGCGCGCTCCTCATGTCCATCGGCTACATTCTGGTGAACGGCTTCGTGCAGAACGTCATCCAGCCGCGTCTGGTCGTCACGCGCCTGAACCTGACCCCCTTCTGGAATCTAGTCTCCGCGACGTTCTGGCCCCTGGTGCTTGGCCCGGTGGGCGCGATCATTGGCGTGCCGCTGACCATGTCGGTGCGTTCCCTTGTGTTCGAGGCCGACCCGACCACGAGCTGGCTGGGCAGCATGATGAGCACTAAAAATCCGGACCAGGAAGCGGCAGCAAAAGCGGAACAAGCGTCAAAGCCGCCAAAATCCAAAAAATCTAAGAAGTGACAACGGGTGGATCCTGCTGCATGTTTGGCCCCGCGCCGGTCAAGCGTAACAACAGGAAACAGATGCCGGCACATGTAGCGAGCAGCGCACAGATCAGGTACAGCGCCTGAAATCCAAAAGCCTGCGCCAGCGTCCCGCCAAGCATCATTCCAGTCAGTTGCCCAGCCGCGGACGAGGCGTTGAACAAACCGCTATTGCTGCCGCGGTGCTGATGTCCGCCATGTTCGGCGGCAAAAGTCATTGCCGAGGCCGTGTAGCTGCCATAGCCCAACCCGCGCACGATCTGCACCCCGATCAAGGCGGGAAGGCTCTGCACAACAAAGATGTATGCGAGCTGAACCAGCGCAAAGGCAAAACCGCCGGCAGCCAACATGATGGCGCGGCCGACCACATCGGACATTGCACCGAAAACCACCATGGCGGGCATCTCAACGAAGGCCGCCAGTGAAAAGAGGCTGCTGATCGCTGCATTACTGTAGCCGAGCGATCCCAGATAGTTCGGCCACATCGTGCTCGACGCCATGTCGGTTGCACCCCAAAGCACCACGCCGGCAAGGAACAGCACCGGCAATCTGGCCGTCGATTTCGTCGTCTCGCGCGGCATATTGACGGGCCGCTCCACCACTTGGACATCCTGTAGCCCCATTGCCACCACAGCGGCGACGGCAAAAGGCCGCTGCAGAGCAGAAATGCAGCCTGAATCGAGAACGCGTCCGCAATCCAGCCGCCGGCAAGCGCACCAGATCGCCCAGACGAAGGAGCCAAACCCCGCATGAAGCCGACGCTCCGACCTCTATTCCCAGAGCTGTCGAGCGTATCACCAAGCAGCGTCAATCCCAGCGTAGCCACCGCCGCTGTGCTGATGCCGTCGATCAGCCGCGCCGACCAGGCCACACCAACACTGCTGGACTGGCTCAACAAAAGGAAGCCCACTGTTCCACCAATCAACCCCGCAATATAGAGTGGTTTGCGCCGCCCCAGGCGATCCGCCAGCCAACCCCATAAATAACTGCCGGCCAGCGCAACGATAGCGCTGCTGGTGAGGATGATGGAGATGAGCGCGAGGTCGGCGCCCAACCCCTGCAAATACAGGGAGAGGAGGGGGATGATGATGCCGCCGGTGCCAAAGGAGAGGCTGTTTGTGACAAACAGAATGCGATAATTTCTCATACCGGTTATCATAGCGTACAACGCGCAAAGTGGCTGTTCGGCTCTCCCGCCCCACTTATGCGCACTCACTCATCTCCAATTCACGAACGACTGCCAATCCTGGTAAAATATCGGATTGCTACTTAATTGGGCTGCCCTCGATATGCGATTCGAGGCGCCATCCTGGATCATCTTGCCGCTGGGAGATTTATCATGAGTTATGACGGCCGCGTCTATACGGTGCACATTGGCCCAATCGAACGCAAATTGCCGATTTTTGAAGTCGCCCCTGGTGTGAAGATCGCCATCTTCAATATGCTGGGTGATACCGAAGTGGTGGAGGTCGCTGCGGCCATGTTGGCCACGCGCGTGCCATTTGGAACTCAGGTAATCGTCGTCCCGGAAGTAAAAGCCGTCCCCTTAGGGCATGCGATCTCGGCGCATACCAAACTGCCGTTGGTCGTCGTGCGTAAATTCCGTAAGCCCTATATGGGCGACACGATCGAAACCGAAGTTGTGAGCATCACCACAGGCGTGCCACAACAACTCTACATTGACGCCAAAGACATCGAACTTGTGGCCGGTAAGGACGTGCTGCTGGTGGACGATGTCATCAGCACCGGCAATACTCTCCGCGGTCTGCGGCAACTCATGGAAATTGCAGATGCTCGCGCCATTGGCGAAATGGCCGTCTTTACCGAAGGCAAAACCCGAAGACTGGGTGGACATCGTGGCCCTGGGCAACCTCCCCCGTTTTCACCGACTGATTTACCCGATTCTACTGTCAAGGATCCCGGATTTGGCCCCCTCACCGGCGGTCAGGCCAACAAGTGAGCCTCAAATATTGAGTATTGACAATTATCTATGTCTTCGATCCTAGATCAGGTATCAAAAATTGCTAACCGATTCGATGAAGTCAACCAGCAGATGGCGCAGCCAGACGTGGCCGCTGATTTCGGCCGGTTGAGTGAACTCGACCGCGAACGGCAGGAACTCGAACCGCTCGCGCTCACATACCGTCGCTACCAAGAAGTGTTCAGGCAGATCGAGGACAATCGACTGCTGCTGGAAGACAGTGACGAGGAGATGCGTGCGCTGGCAGAGATGGAGTTGGCGTCACTCGAAGCCGAGCAGAGCACCCTCGAAAAAGAGATGAAGTCGCTGCTCCTGCCGAAGGACCCCAAAGATGACAAAAACGTCATCGTCGAAATCCGCGCGGGGACTGGCGGTGAGGAGGCGGGTCTATTTGCGGCCGAATTACAGCGTATGTATCTCCGTTGGGCCGAAGCGCATCGCTATAAGACCGAGCTATTGAGCCTCAGTGACACCGGTCTTGGCGGCGTCAAGGAAGTCGTGTTCGCCGTCAAAGGCAAGGGCGCCTATTCGCGGCTCAAATACGAATCTGGCGTGCATCGCGTGCAGCGCGTGCCCGTGACCGAAAGCCAGGGGCGCATCCATACCAGCGCAGCAACTGTGGCAGTACTGCCCGAAGCCGATGAGATCGACGTCCAGATCGAAGAAAAAGAGATCCGCATCGACGTCTTCCGCAGCAGTGGTCCTGGTGGGCAGAGTGTGAATACCACGGACAGTGCGGTGCGCATCACCCATCTCCCCACCGGTCTGGTTATTTCGAGCCAGGACGAAAAGAGCCAACTGCAGAACAAACTCAAGGCGATGCGCATCTTGCGCTCCAAACTCTATGAAGCGGAAGAGCAGAAGCGCCTCGACGCCGAAGGTTCAGCCCGCCGGAGCCAGATTGGGTCCGGTGACCGCAGTGAAAAGATCCGAACCTACAACTTTCCCCAGAACCGGGTGACGGATCATCGCATCAACCTCACGGTGTATCAACTCGAATCGGTGATGAACGGCGATCTGGATGGCTTCATCGAATAGTTGTCAGCCTTTGACCAGGCCGAGCGCCTGCAAGCGCTCAGCACGGCCGACGAGGCCTAGCGCACCGAGCGCAAGGTTGCGCGGTGGGCGATAGTCGGCCAATAGTCTGTGTACTGTAAGCGCAAAATCAGCATTTGGGCATTGCACTTCGTGGGTAATTGCGTACAATGGACAATGAGAAAGCGCACTGGTCGCGTTCAACGGCGAACGCGATGTCACGCTGGCTCCCTCTCCCTTTCCCATGGAGGATTTCATTGGCGGTCTTGCCTGTAAAACAGCGAGTTGTGTGGACGCTGACACCGTCCACAACAGTTGGCCGCGCTATCAACGCGGCGTCGGAACGTCTACAAGAAGCGGGGATCGACACTGCTCGGCTCGATGCGCAGGTCATTCTCGCACATGTGTTGGGGGTCGGGCGCAGTTGGCTCTTCGCTCATTTTGACCAGACGCTCACTGGAGACGAGGCAGAAGACTATACGAATATGATTGCGCGGCGCATGGCCTTTGAGCCGGTCGCCTATCTGGTCGGGCGCAAGGAGTTTTATGGCATCGACCTGGCGGTGGATCGCAGGGTGTTGGTGCCACGCCCCGAGACAGAACTGCTCGTGGATGCCGTGCTGGAGCATGTTGCTGAATTTGGTGACCGGCTGACCATTGCGGATATCGGGGCCGGCAGCGGTGCCATTGCCCTGGCGATCGCCGCCAATGCCCCCGAAGTCACCCTTTATGCCATCGACGTCAGCGCTGACGCACTGGCGGTGGCCAAAGTCAATGTGCTTGCGCACGATATGCGAGGGCAGGTGACGCTCCTCCAAGGTGATCTGTTGGCGCCACTCACCATGCCGGTTGACGTCATCGTCGCCAATCTGCCCTATGTCGCCTATCCCGATTTCTGCACACTCGCACCGGATGTGCGCGTCTATGAACCACGGCTGGCATTGGAAGCAGGCCCGCAGGGACTCGATGTCATTACACGGTTGGTGCATCAAGTGCCGGCGTGCCTGAACCCTGGTGGCCTGGTTGCGCTTGAGATCGGCTATGATCAGGCGCATGCCGTCGTCAAGCTGATCGAACGCGCTCTACCATACGCTTATGAGATCGACGTGCGCAAAGACTATCAAGGACATGATCGGGTGGTAACCTTTCGGCTATGAAACGCACTTTCGACCTCGTCGTCCTTGATCTCGATGGCACCATCATCAACCCCTACAAACGCGAAGCGATCAGCCCTGTGGTGCTTGAGGCGATTGCTGCGGTGCAGGCAATCGGCGTCGGCGTCACCATTGGCACCGGGCGCACGTTGGACTACATCCGCCACCAGATGCCCAGCGCGCTCCATCTCACCCACCCGGTCCTGGTGACGCAAGGCGCCGTGATCGGAGATCCGGTGACGGGTCATGTATTGGCCGAACAAGACCTTCCGTTGGATGCTGCACGGGCCCTGATAGCATGGGTGGATGCCTCGCAGCATCCCACGGCGCTCTACTTTCTGGACGATGACGATCGCACCCATGTCTATGAGAACATGATAGGGAAAACGCCGGAAGAGCAGGAGACGCTCAACCATCTGCTCGGCTATCCCTTTACGTTTGTCGAGCATTTCGGCCATCTCTTGTCGGGTGAACATGCGCATCCGCCGATCAAATCGATCACGCTCAACGATCCAGAGGCGGGCAATGACTTGCTGCCGGAGATCCTGCGCCGCTTCACCCCTGCCTTGTCGATCACGCGCACCCACCCCTGGCTGATCGAGGCCACCGGTCCAGGGGTCGACAAGGGCAGTGGGCTGCGCAAGTTGTGCGAGATTCTGGGCATCAGCCCAGAGCGCGTCCTCGCTATCGGCGACAGCGACAACGACATTCCGCTCTTGCAGGCGGCCGGCTTTGCCGTTGCGATGGGCAACGCCACCCCCGGCGTCAAAGCGGTCGCGGATTGGATCGCGCCGACGATCGATGAAGACGGGGCCGCGGTGGCGATGCGCAGGTGGGTGATGGACGTGTAGCACACTCCTGTGTCCCTTTCCGCCTTCCTTCTCATCCTCCTTGCGGCCTTCATGCACGCCACCTGGAATCTACTCGCCAAGCGTGCAGGCGGGGCGCCGCCTTTGTCTGGGCGGCGGCGGTGGCCGGCAGCGCCATCTTTCTGCCCGTCAGCATTGCGCTGGGCTTGTTCCAGCAGGTGACATGGAATGCCCAGACGATTCTCTTTGTCCTCGGCAGCGGAACACTTCAGATCTTCTACTTTTTGACGCTGCAAAAAGGCTATGCCAAAGGTGATCTTTCGCTTGTCTATCCCCTGGCACGCGGCACCGGCCCGCTCTTTGCCACCATTGGCGCCGTGGTGCTACTGGGTGAACAGCCCACGCTGATCGGGTTGATCGGCGCCGCCATGATCATCGTGGGGGTCTTTGCGATTTCCAGCACAGCACCGCACACGGGCGGCGATCGCCGCTGGGCGGTCGGCTTTGGACTGCTGACCGGCATCTTTATCGCCAGCTACACGCTCTGGGACAAAGTCGCAGTCAGTGCGCTGCTGATTCCACCGATTCTGCTTGACTCGGTTTCCGCGACGATACGGGCCACCGCCCTCACCCCCATTGGGATCAAGCGGTGGCCCGAAGTAAAGCGGCTCTGGCGGGAGCACAAGTGGGCCATCATCGGCGTCGGGTTCCTGAGCGAACTCTCCTACATCCTCGTGTTGACCGCGCTCAAGACCGCCCCGGTGATCCTTGTTGCGCCGCTGCGCGAGATCAGTATCCTGATCGGCACGGTGATGGGTGCGAAACTACTCGCCGAAGGACATCTGCGGAGGCGACTGCTGGCCTCAAGCGCGATCCTTCTCGGCGTGGTGGTGCTTGTGCTCAGTTAGCTTCTTCCGAGCAAGCGTATCGGCGATCTCGCTCGTCGGCCGATCCTCTGCCTTGGACTGCTCCAAGATGCGTAGCACGGTGTCGTGAATGCCGCACACACGCGTCAACATCATCGCCTCGTCGTACTCTGGGACAACGCTCCCCGCCACACTCAGGATGCCGCCGGCATTGACCACGTAGTCGGGCGCGTACAGAATGCCCAGATTCTTGAGTTCATGGCCGTGTCGCGGCTCGGCAAGTTGTTGTTGGCGGCGCCCACGATCATCAGAGCCTTCAGATCGCGGAGGGTGGTGTCGTTGATGACGCCGCCCATGCACACGGAGCAAAGATGTCGACCTCAAGCGCATGGATCTGGGTTGGATCCACTGCCACGGCCCCCAAATGGGCAACAGCCTCGTCGACTGCACGCGCATTGACGTCGGCAACGAAGAGGACGGCGCCGGCGTCGTGGAGCAGTTCGCAGAGCCGCATCCCTACATGGCCCAGCCCCTGCACGGCGACTTTGACGCCGGCCATCGAGTCAGACCCGCGGTGATGCTTGATCGCAGCGCGCATCGCTTCAAAGACGCCGCGGGCCGTAAAGGGCGATGGATCGCGCGTGGCGCCCGCGACGTATTCAGTCACCTCACGAATGGTCGCGATGTCGGCGACCGACACCCCGACATCCTCGGCCGTGTAGTATCGGCCGCCCAATGACTGAACATGCCGGGCAAACGCGTGCAGAAGGTCAGGGGTCTTGTCGCGTTGTGGATCGGCGATAATCACGGCCTTGCCGCCGCCCAATGGCAACCCGGCAAGCGCATTTTTGTGGGTCATGCCTTTGGAGAGACGGAGGACGTCGGTGAGGGCGGCGGCGTCATTGGGGTATGGGTGAATGCGGCAGCCGCCGACCGCCGGCCCCAGCACCGTGCTGTGAACGGCGATGATCGCATGCAGCCCGGTCGCCGCATCATGACAGAAGAGCACCTGCTCGTGGTGATCAAACTCGCGATGGTCAAACACACACATTGTCTACCTCCTTGTAGATGCGCAACTGCCCCATTGCCGTTGCGTTGTGTTGTTTGACTCTATTGTCGCGCAATGTGGTGGTGATTGGATCAGTCGATTGGTCAGTGCATCAATAGCCAATCAGAGCCCGTGAAGCTTGTCGGAGCACCTCCGTCAGAGCACCATCCCGTCAGGGTGGTGATCCCCCCGTCCCCCCGTCCGTCAGAGCACCATCCCGTCAGGGTGGTGATCCCCCCGTCCCCCCGTCCGTCAGAGCACCATCCCGTCAGGGTGGTGATCCCCCCGTCCGTTAGCGCACCACGCAATCCAATCCGCCCTACATCTTGTACCCAAACCGCCTCAACATCGCCTTGCGCGCGGCGATTTCTTCTTCCCCTTCGATGCCCTTGCTCTTGAACCCGTCTACCACACCAAGAATCCCACGCCCCTGCTCGGTCTCAACCACGATCACTTCCGTTGGATTCGCGGTCGCACAGTAGATCCGGCAGACCTCGGCGACGTTCTGCACCGCCTTCAAGACGTTGATCGGATAGAACCCCGGCCCGAGGAAGACGATAAAGGTGTGACCGGCGGATAGCGCCCACGCGTTCTTTTTTGCCAATTCGATCATCGTCTCGTCGGTGCCAGACCACCGCACCAGAGCAGGTCCCGACGCCTCGCAAAACGCCACGCCAAAGCGGATGCCCGGCACGCAGTTGACAAGCGCCTCGTGCACATCCTCTATCGTCTTGATAAAGTGGCTGTGGCCAAGGATGAAGTTGATCTCTTCAGGTTTTTCAATGCGGACAGAGCGCAGATCCATTGCGAATCACCTTTCATCTGACAGTACCGCGACGCCGGGGTTGCCGCTTCATTGATCGTTGATTACCGTATCTTCGAGTTGTCCCCTAAATTGATGCCTCACCATCTGCCTGGGGCGCTGCCAACTGCGCCGGCTGGAGTGCTTCTAGCCCGCTCCGGATATGGAGATCTCGCTGCGGGTACGGGATCTCGATCCCGTTGGCTTTGAACGCATCCCAGATCATGAAACGCAATTCACCGGCCACCTTCCCCTTGATCTTGGCATCTTCCACCCATACTAACACGATGAAGTCAACGCTGGAATCACCAAAATTGACCAGAGCCGCACCCGGCGCGGGATCCTTGAGAACAAGCGGATGGGACAACGCCGTGTCGATCAACAGCTTCTGAACCTGGCGTACGTCCGAATCATAGGAGACACCAATGGGAATCCGTGTCCGCACCCGGCGGCTGCTGCGCGTGTAGGTGGTAACGACGGAGTTCAACCAATTCTGGTTTGGGACGATGTATTCAACGTTGTCAAAGGTCTTGACGACCGTTGAGCGGATGCTGAGCGTCTCCACCTCACCCTCCGTGCCGCCAATATCCACCCAGTCTCCTGGCCGGACGGTGCCCTCAAAGAGGAGGATGATGCCGCCAAGGAAGTTTTTGAGCACATCCTGCAGAGCAAAGCCGACGCCAATCGAGAGCCCGCCCGTGATTGCCGCCACCGTTGCCGCATTGAGACCAATCACCCGGAACAGCACGATCAGTCCCAACGTGATCAATCCATACCGCAGCAATGTCAGGCCAGCCTGAACCGAACCGTTTCCCCCTTTTTGCCCGCAGTGAGCAGGAACTCCAGCAGGTCTTTCAGGGCGCCTGTCGCAACAAACCAGAAATAGAAGCCAAGGATGGCAAGGCATAGCGCGCCCAACGTAATCGTATTGTCAAAAGAGCGGGAAGAGACCCACGTTGCCCAGTTGATTCAGATCCTGCAGAGTGCCAATGATCAGAAGGGCCAGAGTCGTGATGAGCAGCGGCGTAAACAACCGCACCTGGTAACGGTGGATCTTTTCGCGGTTTCCCAGTGCATACAATAGACCGAGGATGAGTCGATATAGCAAGAATATGAACAGAATCTGCTGAATTCTCACCAACAGACCGGCATACCAATCCTGGGTGCGAAAGACAACCTCAGCGATCCAGACCAGAAGCATGGCTGTCAGTGGGTAGACAAGTTGGCGCGCGATTTCATAAAGCGATTCGATGACGCGCTTTCCACCGTGTAGCTGCCCCTGTTCCTCCGCCTCTGCATCTGTTTCAGGTGCGCCGTGATCGGCGAATTGCCGGAGCAGGATTTTTTGTAGCCACCGGCGGTAGATGGCATCCAGGCTACGCTCCAAAAGGACAGCGATCCCCCAGGCGACAAGCACCAGCACAACACCCACGATCAGTTGGCGCTGAACCGCTTCACGTGCCAGCAATTTGAGCACGCTGTTGAGTAGGTCAATCAAGACTTGTGGACTTGTCGGGTTCGACATAGACACCTTACTCCTGCGGTGCGGTTTCGCTTTGGTTGGCGGCAGCGTCGGCGGCCTTCAAAAATTCATTGACGGCGTCGGCAGGCGACACGTCCTGTTCCAACACCTGCCGATACATCTCGTTGCCCAGCCGTTCCAAGTTGATGAATCTTGCGTTCTCAATCACATAGACCGCGCTCTTGGCTTGTTCCCGGAAGCCGTTGATCTGCGAGTATCCGGTCAGATCAAGGCCAACGCTGGCCGAGATATGACTTCCCGTCTGCGATAGCACCATTTGGCTTTCGGGGGCGTTCAAATACTCAGCGAATGCGATCGCGGTGTCCACGGCCGCCTCATCGGCGGCCGCACTGATCATCAGTCCCTGCACTTGCAGCATGGGGCTACCGGGTCCAAATGGCCCGGCCGGCAGCGCCACCACGCCAAATGCCCCCGTTCCCAACTCCTTCCGCAGCCGCGCCAATGACCAGGGGCCGCTCACAAGATAGGTGGCCTTGCCGGCAGCAAACTGGTCTTCCGCCCTGGTGATTGAGTCATAAATATCGACGCCGGGAAGTTGTTGCGCCATCTTGAGCCATTCCAACCAAGGCTCAAGCGCTGTCGAATCGGTGACCTTACCGCTCTCCGGATCGATTTCAAAACCACCAAACGGCACCATCCCCCAGTATCCGTAGAAGAAAGTGGCGGGTAGCGCAAGATGGTGATTTGGGCCGACACTTTGAAGGAGATCATCTAGATCGATTGGCAGTTTTTTGGTCAGGCCCCGGTTATAGAAGAGCGCCAGTGTCGTTACAGACTCCGGAATACCGTAGAGACGTCCATCCTGCCGCATTGACTCAACGGCGCCCGGTATGAACTGCTGCAACACATCCGCGTTGACTCGCCCGCTGACGTCGCGCAGGACCTTCTGATCGACCAGCGGTGGCAGCCACCGGCTGGATTCAAAGAAGACATCCGGTCCTTGACCACTTTTGACGGCCTCAGCGAATGTATCGGAAATTTCGTTGTAGTCGACGTATTCGAAGCTGACTTCGGCGCCGGTGCACTCAAGGGCAAAACTGGTGGCGATCCGTTCGAGCGCGGCTGCCTCGTCCTGCCGAAGTGCATGCCAGACCGAGATTATTGCCGGGCTATCAGGGCAACGAGTGGCTGGCGTGGCTGGCGCCAGACTGACACCATAGCGGTCGGCCAGCGCCGAGACGGTCCTTCGCACGAACTCATTCGGCGAAATCACCCCGGCCAGCGCCTTGCGGTATCCTTCGGAAAACGTACTGTCTGGCCGGCTTAAAAGGTTCCAAATGCCCCGGAACCGCAGCCCAACGGGCCGCGCCGACCGTTGCTGGCGCACCAATGCCGCGGTGCCGGGTGGAATGTTCTTGCCCAGACGGACCCGCGCATTCGTCGGCGCCTGACCGATGTTGTCAGTAGCGATGCGCAGTTGGGGTTGGGAACTGGTCAAATAATCTGCCAGCGCCATGGCCAGGTCCGTCTCCCCTTTGGATGCTACATTAGTGAATGCAATGGCCTCTGTCTCTAGCACGGGCGTTGCTGCGCTTTGACCGGGACCGGCCGGTAGTGCTGAGACCCCCAGGTTGTCCCCAAGTGCACTGCGTAACATGGGCAGTTCGACTGAATCGGCAGCATATAAGGCAACTTCACCACTCATGAACGCTTGCCGCAGGCGTTCCCGATCTTCGTCCAACATGAACCCGGGGATGGATTGTGCGCGCTGTAAAAAGTCCAGCCAGTTGGTGAACCCGCCTCGCCCCAACGACAATCTACCTTGATCGTCAAACGCCTGACCGTCGAAGGCGCCCAATCCCCAAAATGCATCATTGAATCCTGTGGCCAGCGCAATGTTCTTGCCCGCGTTGACCTGCTCGACCAGTTCGTCGAGATCGCGCGGCGGTTTGTCCACCATGGACTTGTTGTAAAACAGAAGCTGGGTGTGGAGCGTAAATGGGAGACCCCAGAGACCATCCTGGTTGCGCGTGGTTTCCAGCGCGGCCGGCGTGAACCGGCGTTCGTCCACGTGACTCCGCCCGTTCAAATTCTGGACCAGGTCGGCTTCGACCAATTGTTGAAGTGCATCGGCGTCGACCACCAACATATCCGGGCCAAGCGCGCCCTGGCTCCGTTCCGCCAGTTGCTGGACGAGCGTCTCTGTCTCCATGCCCAGGCTGATGACATCCACACCGGGATTTAGTTCTTCAAATTTCGCGAGGAGTTCTTCGAGGGTGGTTTTCTCCTGGCCGACCCAATCATGCCAGATGAGGATGCTGCCCTTGAGTTTGTCGGAGGCGGTGTCGCCGTCCTCTGCGTCGCCCCCGCAAGCGGTGAGCAACCCTATCAAAAAGAGCATGCCAGCAACTTGTAGCAACAAAAATACGCGCCGGTAAACCATAGAAACCACGCTTTCGTGCACTTATGGGGTTGTTATGGTGGGCAGTTGGGCGCAAGGGGTTGCAGGTAACTTAAGATCGATCGTACCACAATTCCAAACGAATTCTCAATGAATTCCGTGCGACATTTATCGCCCGGCCCGGATTTCTGGTATAATCAGATGACCGCGTAGAACATCGGTTCGCGTATTGATCAAGTCGGCGACGACGCCCCTTTCCGCCGCCGGCAACAGTTCACCCTCTCAGTTGCTATGGCCGACGATTTTGTTCATCTGCATGTCCATTCCGAATATTCCTTGCTGGACGGATTGGGCCGTATCAAGAATCTAGTGAAAGAGGCGAAGCGCCTGGGTCAACCTGCCCTGGCGTTGACGGACCACGGCGTCATGCACGGCGCCATCGAGTTCTTTCGCGCCTGCAAAGAGAATGGCATCAAACCCATTGTTGGCGTCGAAGCCTACCAGACCACCTGGGGACGCCCGATGGGGGGGCGCGACCCACAACTCGACAAGGAAAACTATCACCTGCTGATGATGGCGCAGAACATGACCGGGTATCGCAACCTGCTCAAGATCGCCACCCACAGCCAACTGAACGGTTACTACTACCGGCCGCGCGTGGACCACGACTTTCTGGCTGCGCATTCCGAAGGCATCATCGCCAGCACTGGCTGCCTGGGCGCCGAGGTGCCGCAACTTCTCTCGCAGGGCAAGGAAAAAGAAGCCTACGACCGCCTGGGCTGGTATGTCGATGTCTTTGGCCGTGACCGCTTCTTCATTGAACTCCAAGAGCATTCGATCCCGGAACTGGTGCAGGTCAACAAAATTCTTGCCCCATGGGCAGACAAGTTTGGGCTGCAGTTGCTCGCCACCAACGACGTTCATTACGTCCGCGAAACGGACGGTGGACCGCACGATGTCCTGCTCTGCGTACAGACCGGCGTCACCGTCGATCAGCAGAACCGCATGCGCATGAGCGACGGCTCCTACTTCCTCAAGAGCCGCGAGCAGATGGAAGCGACGTTCCGCCCCTTTATCGACCTGCCGTCAAGCGCCTTCGACCACACCCTGCGCATCGCGGAGATGTGCGAAGTCGATCTGGAAGACCCCACCTACCACCTCCCTGACCTGCCGGTGCCGGAGGGGCACACCTACGAGACCTATCTGCGCCAACTCACAGAAGAGGGTCTGGTTCGACTCTATGGCGAGCATGCAAACGACGAAGTCGTGCAGGAACGCAAAGAGCGCGAACTGAAGACCATCCACACGATGGGTTTTGACGTCTATTACCTGATCGTCGCCGACCTCTGCAACTTTGCGCGGCGCAGCAATATCTGGTGGAACGTGCGTGGCTCCGGCGCAGGCTCACTCGTCGCCTACTGCGTCGGGATCACCGGCATCGATCCCCTCAAGAACAACCTGATCTTCGAGCGTTTCCTGAATCTTGTTCGCGTCACCATGCCCGACTTTGACCTGGATTTCCCGGATGACCAGCGCGAAGAGATGATCCGGTATACGACGGAAAAAGTCGGCCAAAGCCAGGTGGCGCAGAGCGCCACCTTTAACCGGATGAAGGCGAAGGCGGCGGTACGCGACGTCGGCCGCGCCCAGGGCATTGAATTGGCGCTGGTGGATCGGCTCGCTAAGCTCATCCCCGGTATCCCCGGTAAACCGGTCACCATTCAAGACTGTCTGACCGAGGGGCATGAGTTCTATAGCCAGGAGTTGCTCGAACTCTACAAGAACGAGTCCTGGGTCAAAAAGCTACTTGATACTGCGATGCAGTTGGAGGGCGTCGCCCGCAACGCCGGGATTCACGCAGCGGCAGTCATCGTTGCCGACCGTGAACTGGAATACTACACGCCGCTGATGCGCGGCAGTAAGTCCACTGTCACCAGCACCATCGCCCAGTACGAATTTCCCATTCTGGAATCGATCGGCCTGCTCAAAGTCGACTTTCTCGGGCTGAGCACACTCTCCGTGATGCGCGAGGCTGCGCAGTTGATCAAGCAGCGCCATGGTGTCGAGTTCACGTTGGACAACATTCCGTATGAGGGCGAAGCGGCAAAGAAGCGTTTACGCTGATTACAAGCGGTGAGGTGAGCGGCGTCTTCCAGGTGGAAAGCGCGGGTATGCGCCGGATGCTCACGGAGATGAAGCCGACGCTCTTTGAGCACATCGTCGCCGCCATCTCCCTCTATCGCCCTGGTCCGATGGAGTACATCCCGCAGTACATCCGGCGGATGCATGGCGAAGAGCCGGTTGAATACAAGCATCCCCTCCTTGAGTCGATCCTGTCTGAGACCTACGCCATCCTGGTCTATCAGGAGCAGATCATTCAGGCGCTAAGCTTGCTGGCAGGATACACCCCGGGCGAAGCCGATCTTGTGCGCCGCGCCATTGGCAAGAAGAAAGCCTCTGAGATCGAGAAGAACAAGAAGATCTTTGTCGCCGGTTGTGGTCGCAATGGCATTGACGAAGCGACGGCAACCGACATCTACAACGATATCGAATTCTTCGCCCGCTATGGCTTCAACAAGTCCCATGCCGCCGACTACGCCGTCATTACCGTGCAGACCGCCTACCTGAAGGCGCACTACCCCGTTGAGTATATGGCGGCGCAGCTCCTCGTGGAGCGCGACAAGACGGAGAAGGTCGTCAATTTCGTCTCCGAATGCCGCCGCATGGGGGTCGACGTCCTGCCACCCGATGTCAACTATTCGGGCATGGACTTTGAGATCCAGTTGCGACCACCGGACACGCCGACCATGGCGCACCGCGACCCTGGTCTTGCCTATCCGTTCCCGGTGCCAATGGACAGCGCCATCCGTTTTGGCATGGCTGCCATCAAAAACGTGGGCGAGGGGCCGGTCGAGGCGATCCTTGCCGCCCGTAATGAGGGCGGTCCCTTCTCGTCCCTGGAAGATTTCTGCGACCGCGTCGACCTGCGCCGGGTCGGTAAACGGCCCCTGGAATGCCTGATCAAGGCTGGCGCGCTGGATCGATTTGGACGGCGTAGCCAACTGATGGCTGTGCTCGACACCCTGGTTGCCCAGTCGGCAAGCGTCCACGACGCGCGCGACAGCGGCCAGTTGTCCATCTTCGACTTGATGGGAGCAGGTGGCGAAAGCGTCCATGTGACCCCAATCAAGCTGCCGGATGTGGAAGAATTCAAGGGAAAAGAAAAGCTGCAGTGGGAGAAGGAACTCTTGGGCGTCTACTCCATCAGCCACCCGCTTCATCAATTTGGCGGCGACCTACAGCGGGTTACCTCCTGTTCCTGTGCTGAACTCAACGAAAGCTACGACGGCAAAGGCGTGACGCTCGCAGGCATCATCACCAACATCCGCACCATCAACACCAAAAAAGGTGATCAGATGGCGTTCGTGCAACTCGAAGACCTGCAGGGCAACTGCGAAGTCGTCTTCTTTCCGAAGAGCTACCTCGAGTTCAAAGAGAAGTTGGCGGTTGATGCCGTCATCATTGTCAAAGGCAAAGCGCAAACCCGCGAAGGCAAGACGAGTCTACTGGCAGAAGTCGTCCAGACCCATTATGAGAAAGTGCTCTCCGTGGGCGAAGAGCCAAACCGGCTGCAGGCGCCCCTGCTTAACGGGGCGCCGACGGTCAATGGCGTGACATTGCACGGTGACGACGTGATGGAAGCGGAAGCCATTGGCGGCGACGTTAACTTCGACGGCCCTTCCTATGGGCTGTCCGACGAGAATCCATTCCGTGGCGAAATGCCCGATTGGCTGCGCGATGCCGCGGCCCCCCATCTTGGAGTCAACCCCTGTCTACGTGGCCGCCGCGATCAACGATGCACAAACTGTTGATCAGAAGAGGAAGTCCAACACGCCACGGAAAAAACGCCGTCACAACCCCTGGTAGAGCCCCTGCGCCGCAACAGGTGGGCACGGCGCCCGCACCGGTTCAGGTGGCCGCGGTGATGCCACTGATGCAGACGCCGGAACCACCGGTTGCCCAGGAGGCGGATGACGTCCTTCCGGAGAGTGCGGTGCAAACCGCCCCCTCGCCCTCCGAAAGTGCGGTGGTGGTAACGCCGGCCCCTGCCGCAACACCGCCGGTGCGGAAGACGACGACGAACGGCAAAAACGGCGCTGGGGCCAATTACCCTCGCCGCCTCACGATCACATTCCGGCGTAGCGGCGATGTCGAACGGGACAAATTCCGCCTCCGTGAGATCTACGATTTGGTCTGTGATCCCCGCGGCCGCGACTCTTTTTACATTCGCATCGTAAATAATGGTAGGACCGCTGAACTGGCCTTTCCAAATGACGGTTGCACGATCAACGACCGGCTGCTGGGAGAGTTGAAGAAGCACTTCAAGCTTGATGTGAATGTGGAGTAAAAGGAAGGGACAAAATGGACTTTAATGAAATTATCCAGAGCGTACGCCGCGCAGTGACGCTCGACAAGGGTTTTTATGAGGAAGCGGCGCTCGACGAACGCTATCAGCAGCAGGCGCTGCTAGTCGTGATCGTTGTGGCGGTGGCAGGCGGCATCGGCAGTTTCTTGCAGCAGTTGCTGCTGGGGCATTTCTTTGGCTCGATCATTGCCCTGCTCATGACAGTCGTGTTGGGTGTCGTGGGTTACTACATCTGGGCCTATCTGACCCAGTGGGTCGGCGCCAAATTCTTCAATGGCCAGGCGACAACGCCGCAGTTGCTCCGGACGCTCGGTTTCGCCTATGCCCCGATGTTGCTGGGCATCTTCGCCTTCATTCCGTGCTTTGGGCCGCTGCTCTCCTTCGCCGGCTGGATCTGGAGTGTCGTGGCGGGCGTGTTCGCGGTGCGCCAGACGCACAGAGTCACCGATGGTCAGGCGATCATCACGGTCGTGGTGGCCTGGGTGATCGTGGCGGCGATCTCGCTGGTGATCGGCACGGTGGTCGGCACCATCTTTGGTCTGGGCGCCATTGGCATGAATGCCATGATTCCCTGGCTAATTGCAGCAATCTTGAATGAGGGTGCGCAACGCACCCTCATTCTTTGGCATTCTTACCTCGCGTTTGCGATAATCCCCACAGAACGCGTACGTTCAGCGTTCCTCTTTGACACCTTTCGAGGTCCCCATGCAAGTTGAACTGCTCGCTGTCACCCAGCGTAACCCTGCCCTGACGCCTGAGACCGTCGCCGGCATCGGCGACCTCGCGACGATTTGGCAAGGCAAGAGCAACTACCCGGAAAACATGATCGAGTTCGCCGGCCGCGTCTGTTATCGCAGCACGCATCGGATGGGCACGGCCCGCGACTTCATCACGGATCGGGTGAAAGAAGGCCACGAAGACATCATTGAGCACATCGTGGTGACGCTCCGCGTCTCCAACACGATGGATCCTCTGGACTGGCGCATGCTGAATCGCCACTGCGAGGTTACGAACGTCGGCGAACGCACCTGGATCGTCAGCGGCAACACTCGGGTGTGGCTCGACTTTTTCCGCCGTGGGATTGCGCTTGAAGCGGCGCCCATTCTCACCCGGGTTGCGCCCGCTATATTCGCAGAACTTGGCGTATCTGTTCTGGAGGAAGCTGCGCCGGACCTGCCATCGTTTGCAGCCAACGATCCGGTTCAGGACTTGACACCACTGCTTCCGGCTCAGATTGGACCGATGCGCGTGACCCTCCTAGGCTACACGCAACCATTACTGGACGATCCTGATCTTCTGCTCAGCCATGGCGCGGCGACCTTCTTTTTTGAGGGAATCAGCCGCGCCTGCACGCATCAATTGGTGCGCCACCGGCTGGCATCGTTCAGCCAGGAATCGCAGCGGTATGTGGATCTCAGCAAGGGCGGCTGGCAGGCGGTTGTGCCGCCGGCGGTGGCGGCAAACCCGGAGGCTATGGCCGAATTGGCCGATTTCTGGCGCATCGCCGAAGAAAATATGAGAAACTGCGCACGCTTGGCATCCGCAAGGAGGATGCCCGTTTCCTGTTGCCCAATGCCGCCGAGACGCGCATCGTCACGACCATGAACTTTGCCGCCTGGAGCCACTTTTTATGGCTGCGGGCGGTGGACAAGGCGGCGCAGTGGGAGATCCGGATCATGGGCCAACAGGTGCTCGAAATGCTCCATGCCATTGTCCCCACCCTCTATGCCGAGCACTGGCGCATTTACCAGACGCAGTTTCTAGACAGGCCAAATCGCTAAACCCTCATTGCTCGATAGGAGCCGCACATGTCGATCGAAAGTGAACTGATTGCCCGTTTCACCAACAAAACCGCGCATGTCGCCGTCATCGGCCTTGGCTACGTCGGGCTGCCGCTCGCCGTCAACTTTGCGCAGGCAGGATACCGGGTGACGGGCATCGACCTGGACAAACGCAAAGTAGATGCCATCAACCGGGGCGAGTCCTACATCGAGGACATTCCGTCCGGCGTGCTCAGTGCCTGTGTCCCCCATTCCCTGACGGCAACCACGGATTTTGGCATCTTGGCGCAGGTGGACGCCGTCTCAATTTGTGTGCCGACCCCGCTTAACAAGACCGGTGATCCGGATATTTCGTTCATCATCAATGCCACGGTCGAAATCGCACGGCGCCTCCACCCTGGCATGCTGGTAGTGCTTGAATCCACTACCTACCCAGGGACTACCACCGAGGTGATGTTGCCGCGCCTCACCGAGAACCCGGCCGGCTGGCAGGTGGGGAAGGACTTTTTCCTGGCGTTTTCGCCCGAGCGGGTCGATCCCGGACGTATAGACTTCACCACGCGCAATACGCCCAAGGTCATGGGCGGCGTGACGCCGGCCTGCCTTGCCGTTGCGTTGGCCTGTTATGGGCAAGCGATTGAGACCCTCGTGCCAGTCTCGTCGTCTGAGGCGGCCGAAATGGTCAAACTCTTTGAGAACACCTTTCGCTCCGTCAATATTGGTCTGGCAAACGAATTGCTCCTGATGTGTGACAAACTTGGGCTGGATGCATGGGAGGTGTTGGAGGCGGCTGCCACCAAACCCTTTGGCTTTATGAAGTTCACGCCTGGACCTGGGTTGGGCGGGCATTGCATTCCCATCGATCCGCTTTATCTTTCCTGGAAACTGCGCACGCTTCAATACAATGCGCGCTTTATCGAGTTGGCGAGTGAGATCAACACCGAGATGCCGCGCTACTGGGTCCAGAAAGTGCAGGACCGGCTCAATGATGTGGGGAAAGCGGTCAAGGGCAGCCAGGTGCTGGTGCTGGGAGTCGCCTACAAGAAGAATGTGAGTGACCTGCGCGAGTCACCGGCGCTGGACATCATTCACTTGCTCCAGAATAAAGGCGCCAGGGTCGATTACCACGACCCGTTCGTGCCCAACTTCACCTACGAAGAATTGTCGCTCGCCAGCGTGCCGGACCTCGAAGCCGCCCTCAAGTGCGCTGATTGTGTCGTCATCGCCACCGATCACGCCCAGTACGACTGGCGTGACATCGCGCGCCATGCCAAGGTGCTCGTCGACACGCGACACGTGACCGAGAACGCATGAAACTAGCCAAAGCCGTCCCCGGCATGGACCAGCAAGCGGCGACCGGGCCGGCAAGCGCCACGGCAGGGCGGTGGGTGGATGTCCGCAACGGGGACGCTTCCTGAAGGGCGGATCCCCGGCAAAATCTGGGACGGCAAAATGCCACCCGTTGACAAGCGTCCCGACGGCGTCCTGAAGGGATCCCGAAGCGACACTTACGATTGACTATTGACAATTGGATTTTAGCTACGTTCAGGAGCGGATCGAATGCAGGTGACGGCGATTCTCCCCGCGTTCAATGAGGAAGCGCGTGTGGCCAATACAGTACACGCAGCGCTTCGCTATGCAGACGAAGTGATCGTCATCGACGATGGGAGCAGCGACAACACCGCAGCCGCGGCGGAGGCAGCCGGCGCCACGGTCATTCGCCAACCCCAAAATATGGGCTATATCGCCGCCATCAAACGAGGGTTCGTGGCGGCAAGCGGTGACATTGTGGTTGTTCTGGATGCCGATGGCGAATTCGGGGCTGAGGCAATCCCCGCGCTGGTTGCCCCGATTGTTGCCGGTCAGGCTGACATGGTGCAGGGACATCGCAACATCGTGCCGCGCCCCTCAGAGCGTGTGCTCACCTGGCTGGCCGGTTTGCGCGGCCCAGTTGGCGACTCCGGCACCGGCTTGCGCGCACTCCGCACCGACCTGGCGCGAACGCTCCAACTCAACGGCGCCTGTATCTGCGGCATTTTCAGCCTTGAAGTGCTGCATGCCGGCGGTCGCATTGAGGAAATTCCCATCCAGTTGCGCACAGTTGCCAAACCGCGGCGCATCGCGTGGTATCACATCCGCCAATTGTTTCTGCTTGCACCGTGGCTTTTCAAGTCCTATCCATCGCAAGGAACCGCAAAGGACGCTGCGCATGGCGGAACTTGACCTTGCAGAAGTCAACCAAAGGCTAGAATCGGCCGAACCTCCGCAGATTCTCGAGTGGGCATGGCAGCAATTCGCCCCCCGCATCGCCGCCACATCCTCGTTTCAGAGCCAGAGCCTGCCGCTGCTCCACATGATCACACGCGTCACGCCGGAAATGCCCGTCTTCTTCTTGGATACCGGCTTTCACTTCCAGGAGACGCTCGAATTCCGCGATCGGTTGATGGCTGAGTGGGGTCTGCGCGTGCAAAACCTGAGTGCCGAAATGGGGCACGTTGCCTTTGGCCGGCAATATGGGCAGTTGCACAACACCAACCCCGACCTCTGTTGCTTTATCAACAAAGTCGAGCCGCTGCGCCTGGCCAAAGCAGGTCTGGATGCGTGGATCACGGGCATTCGCCGGGATCAGACCGATACCCGCCGCGACGCGACGATCGTATCGTTGGAGCGCGACGGCGCCTATAAGATTTGCCCGATGCTCAACTGGACCAAACAGGATGTCTGGCGCTACATCAACCGGCATGAGTTACCCGTTCACCCACTCCTCTCACAAGGCTACATGAGTATCGGGTGCGCACCCTGCACCCGCCCGATCGTGGACGGCGAAGATGAACGATCGGGACGCTGGGCGGGAACCAACAAGACCGAGTGTGGTCTCCATTTGGACTCCACCCCAAAGAAAGGGTAAGACCCCATGACTGCGCATCGAACACGCGCACAGCGGCCGCTGCGAGTTCTCGTCACAGGCGGCTGCGGTTACCTGGGTTCGCAGGTGATTCGGGATCTTGCGACCCAGGTTTCCCCCACACCCCACATTCGCATCCTTGACAATCTCCAGACCGGCAGCGTGCGCGCATTGATGAACCTGCCCGAACAAGGGCGCTATGAGTTCATTGAGGGGGATATCCTGGACCCGGCAACACTGCGTCTTGCGCTGCAGGAGGTCGACACGGTGGTTCACCTCGCCGCCATCGTGCGCACGCCCCTCAGCTTCGAGAATCCGGTTTGGATGGAACAGGTGAATCACTGGGGTACCGCACATCTGGCCGAGGCATGTCTGGCTGCCGGCGTGCAGCATCTGATTTTTACCAGCAGCACCGCCGTCTACGGACCGGGTGGACCCTTCACTGAAGAGGATGTTTGCCGGCCACAGGGGGCCTACGCCCAGTCAAAACTGGCGGCGGAGCAGGGATTGGCAACCACCCATCGCCGTGGGCTACGCGTGACCATTCTTAGAATCGGCACGCTCTTTGGGCTGGCGCCGGTCACACGCTTCGACGCGGTGGCCAACCGTTTCGCCTACCTGGCCGGCGTGGGGAGACCGGTGACCGTGTACGGCGAAGGCGCCCAGCGCCGGCCGTTGCTCCATGTCCGTGATGCCAGTGCCGCCATCCGGCATTTCATTGAGACCCCGGATGAGGGCGAATCATCCTTGTTCAACGTGGTTGGCGCCACGGTCTCCATCACCAATCTCATTGAACTGCTCCGGCGTCTTCGCCCGGACCTGAGCGTGCGCCACACCGAACAGGATATCCGGACGCATCTATAGTTCGACATCGTCGGCGCTCGTCTGCATGCGACTGGTTGGCTGCCGCGCGTCGACGTGCCCTCAGGTTTGAAGGAGCTTCTGGGACAATTCACTGGCATTGCGGCCATGTCGATGCCGGTGCTGGACGAGGAAGCGTGACATAGTTTCTGATAACGTTTACAGAGGCGCCGGTTTGGGGGCAAGTGCGGTTTGTTGTATAACGTAGGGATGGGTGATTGAGCGCACTTCTGATTGTGTGCGTTCGCGAATGTCCTAATTTCGGACGCAACGGCGTTGAAGGCGACAACGAATGGACTCTGAACAAAGTTCGCCCTGGAAGGGTCAACACGTACTCATCACCGGGGTATGCGGCACAGTTGGTAGTGAATTGTTCCACCAGATCCTCGCACAAAACCCCGGCCAGATCACAGGTCTCGACAACAACGAGAGTGAACTCTTCTTTATGATGGAGCGCCACCGGAACAACCCCGGTGTGTCGTTCTCGTTGGGTGACGTTCGCGACCGCGACAAATTGACCCGCATTATGCGGGTGGATGTCGTGCTCCATGCTGCGGCATTGAAGCATGTCATCCTCTGCGAACAGTCGCCGCGTGATGCCATCCAAACCAACATCATCGGTGTACAAAATATTGTCGACGCGGCCGATGCCTGCCAGGTGCGCCGGGTGCTCTTTACCTCCTCTGACAAGGCGGTGAATCCGACCAATGTCATGGGCACCTCCAAGTTGATGGGTGAACGGCTGATGACGGCGGCCAATGCAGCCCGTGGCGGAGCACATCCGATTTTCGCCTCGACCCGCTTTGGTAACGTCCTTGGCTCGCGCGGCTCGGTCATTCCCCTCTTTCGCCGGCAGATTGCGGCGGGTGGCCCCATCACCCTGACCGATCCCAACATGACCCGTTTTATCATGACGCTGGCTGACGCGGTGCGTCTCGTCATGGAGTCTACATTTCTGGCGCGCGGAGGCGAAGTGTTCGTCACCAAAATGCCGGTTGTGCGCATCGCCGACCTGGCCTGGGTCATGCGGGAGACTCTGGCGCCTCAGTTTGGCTTCACGCCGGAACAGATTGAAATCTGTGTAATCGGCCCCAAACCGGGTGAAAAGATGTACGAAGAACTCATGAACGACGAAGAGACGCGGCGCACCGTTGAGCTCCCCGATTACTTCGTGGTATTGCCGGCGTTGCGCGCGGTCCAGGACACCACTGAATATACTTACGCCGATGTGCTGCGCGATCGTGTTGATCGCCCCTACAATTCGTCATCCGAAGCATGGATGACCCGAGAAGAACTGCGATCCTATTTATTTACCCACAAATTGCTGGAGGAAGAGTCCGATGCGAATCCTGATCCTGGGCGGTGATGGCTATCTAGGGTGGCCAACTGCCATGCACTTTGCTGCGCGCGGGCACGAGGTCTGCGTCATCGACAACTATCTGCGCCGCCTGATCGCCCAGCAAACGCAATCCGAAGCGTTGATGCCCACCCCTGACCTGCCGGAGCGGGCCGCCATCTTCAAAGCGGTGACTGGTCTGGATATCAAGGTCAAGATCGGCGATGTCACCAACTATCGGACCCTGGAACGCGTCTTTATGGACTTCGCACCGGAGGCTGCCGTGCATTATGCCGAACAGCCTTCCGCTCCGTATTCGATGATTGGCTACGACGAAGCCACCCTCACGCTCAATAACAATTTGAATGCCACCCTCAACCTGATCTTTGCCGTCATGGAGCACGCACCCGAGTGCCAGATTATCAAGTTGGGCACCATGGGCGAATACGGCACGCCAAACATCGATATTGAAGAAGGTTGGATCGAAATTGAGCACAACGGTCGCAAGGATAAGTTCCTCTATCCACGTGCTGCCGGCAGTTTGTACCACACAACCAAAGTGATGGACACCGATCTGTTGTGGTTCTATGTACGCACCTACGGTTTGCGCGTCAGCGACTTGATGCAGGGGCCTGTCTATGGGCTTTCCACTGCCGAGTCCGACCAAGACGAGCGGCTCCTGCCAAATTTCCATTACGACGATATCTTCGGCACTGTGGTCAACCGTTTCCTCGTTCAGGCCGTCGCCGGCGTGCCTTTGACGGTGTACGGCAAGGGCGGCCAGGTGCGCGGCTATTTGAACCTGCGCGACACCATGCAATGCGTCGAATTGGCGGCTACCAAACCGGCCGGACGTGGCGAACTGCGCATTCTCAATCAGTTGACCGAGACCTTCTCGGTCAACCAACTGGCCGACAACGTCAAGCGTGTGGGCGACCAGATGGGGCTGAACGTCAAAATCGAAGCCATCGACAACCCGCGCAAGGAAAAAGAAGAGCATTACTACAATCCTACGCACACCGGCCTATTGGACCTCGGTCTGCAACCGACCTATATGAGCGACGAAGTTCTGAGTGCGATGATCTCCCAAGTGATCAAGCATAAGGATCTCATCGACACCAAGATGATTCTGCCGCGCGTACGTTGGAAATAGGACGATAGATCCAATCGCATCTACGTACGGCTTGAGGGCGTTGCACGTGAAAGCAGTCATCACTGCAGAAATGACATTATGAGGACGATTTTAGTGACAGGTGGCGCCGGGTTTATCGGCGCCACTCTTGTGCCCATGTTGCTGGCACGCGGTTATCGGGTGCGTGTTCTGGACAATCTGAGCGTCGGTTCAAAGCAGGCGTTGGCCGGCAGCGACGTCGAATGGTTTGTTGGGGACATTCGCGATCGTGCCGTCGTTGAGGCAGCGGTTGAGAACGTACATGGCATTGTTCACCTTGCCGCGCCCACCAGCGTGATCGATTCCCAACTCGATCCCTGCATGACTTCGAAGTGAACGTTCAGGGCACGCTGAACCTGCTCCAGGTCGCACGTGATTACAAAACGCCCCGCTTCGTGTTTGCTTCATCGAACGCCCCAATCGGCGAAAACCAGCCACCAATTGATGAAAACAAGCCGGCGCGCCCACTGTCACCTTATGGCGCCAGCAAACTTGCCGGTGAAGGCTATTGCAGCGCCTTCTGGGGTTCCTATGGGCTTGGGACTGTTGTTCTACGATTTGCCAACGTGTATGGTCCTCGCTCAACCCACAAGGGCAGCGTCGTCGCCAAGTTTATCAAGGACGCTTTCCAAACGGGTGTGCTGACCATCTACGGCGATGGTCTCCAGACACGCGATTTCATCTACGTGGAAGATCTGAGCCGGGCCATCATCGCCGGGGTAGAAAGCGAATGCGGTGGCGAGACATTCCAGATCGCCACCGGACGCGAAACGAGTGTTGAAGAACTCGCCAACCAACTCAAAGCGCTGCTGCCGCGGTCCATCGAAGTCGTACATGTCGAGCAGCGCGCCGGCGAGATCATCAAGAACTATTCCGCCATCGACAAGGCGCAGCGAGTCCTGGGTTGGACCCCGCAAGTAGACCTGCAGCAAGGTCTGCGAACCACCGTCGATTGGTTCTTATCAGAATCCGGGTATTTGAAATCATGAACTATATTCGTTCCCAACTCAATCAACTGGAGGCGGAAGCCATCTTCGTGATGCGGGAAGTGGCGGCGCAGTTTGAGCGCCCGCTCCTGCTCTGCTCGGGTGTCAGAAACTGCATTGGGCTTGTGCACCTGGCGCGCCGTGCCTTGTGGCCCGGACGCATTCCGCTGACGTTGCTCCATATCGACACCGGTCACAACTTTCAAGAAACACTCGACTTCCGCGATCAGTTGGTCGAGTCGATGGAAGCAAAATTGCTCGTCCGCTATGTGCAAGATTCCATTGATCAGGGCCGCGTGGTGGAGGAAAAGGGACCGCGCGCCAGCCGCAATGTGCTGCAAACCGTGACTCTGCTGGACGCCGTCACGGAACTAAAGGCTGACGCAGCCATCGGTGGCGCCCGCCGCGATGAAGAAAAGGCGCGGGCCAAGGAACGCTTCTTCTCGCATCGTGATCGCTTTGGCCAGTGGGACCCGAAGAATCAGCGCCCGGAACTCTGGAATCTCTTCAACGGGCGCAAGCACCAGGGCGAACATTTTCGCGTCTTCCCGCTAAGCAACTGGACGGAGATGGACGTCTGGCAATACATCCGCCCGGCAGATCGACCTTCCGTCGCTCTATTTCTCCCACCGCCGCGACGTGTTCGAACGCGACGGGATGTTGCTGGCTGCCTCCCCGATTATTCCGCTGATCCCTGGCGAACAAGTCCGGAATGCGATCGTTCGCTTTCGCACCATCGGCGACTTGACCTGTACAGGCGCCGTGGAGTCGACCGCCGAATCCGTTGACGACGTCATCGACGAAATTGCGACCTCCCGCGTGACCGAGCGCGGCACGCGCGCCGATGACAGGCGCAACGAGACGGCGATGGAAGATCGCAAACGCCAGGGGTACTTCTAACTTAGAAAATGACGGGAATCGAAATGACCGGATCCAATCAGGGGGCGCACTCGGTGGCGAATGCGTCTCACACCACGGAAGCCCTGCGGGGTGCGCCCGAACCGACGACAGAACATCACAAACTCGATCTGCTGCGCTTTACGACGGCGGGTAGCGTCGATGACGGCAAGAGCACCCTCATCGGCCGGCTGCTGTATGACAGCAAAGCCATCCTCGAAGACACCTGGGCCGCAGTCGAACGCGCCAGCAACCAACGCGGCGATTCGTACATTGATCTTGCGCTGCTGACCGACGGTCTGCGCGCTGAGCGCGAACAAGGGATCACGATCGACGTCGCCTACCGCTACTTCACGACGCCGAAACGCAAGTTCATCATTGCCGACTGCCCGGGGCACGAGCAGTACACGCGCAATATGGCTACCGGCGCATCGACCAGCAATCTGGCGATCATCCTGATCGACGCCCGTCGCGGCGTCGTCACGCAATCAAAGCGTCATGGCTTTATTGCATCGCTGTTGCAAATTCCCCATTTGCTGGTAGCCGGCAACAAGATGGATCTGGTCGATTACGATGAGACCGTCTACCAGTCGATTATGGATGAATACCGCGCCTTTGCCAGCAAGCTCGCAGTGCAGGACGTTGTCTACATCCCAATCTCCGCGCTGCGTGGCGACAATGTCGTCAACAAGACGGATGCGATGCCCTGGTACGACGGCCCGACGTTGATGCATCATCTCGAGAACGTGAATGTCACGGCCGGGCGCAACCTGATTGACTTCCGTTTTCCCATCCAGATGGCGATTCGCCCGCATCAGAATTTCCGCGGTTTCGCCGGACAGATCGCCTCCGGCAGCATCCGGCCCGGTGAGGAGGTCGTCGTCCTGCCCTCGGGTAAGGTCAGCGCGGTCCGGTCCATCGTGACTTATGATGGCGACGTCGAAGAGGCGATTGCGGGTGACTCTGTCGTTTTGACCCTGGAGGACGAGATCGATGTGAGCCGCGGCGACATGATCGCACGGCGGCACAATCTACCCCAGGCCGCCGACCAATTCGAGTGCATTCTCTGTTGGATGGGGGAAGAACCCCTCAACCCGCAGACCGGCTATGTCCTACAACACACGACGCGTCAGGTGCGCGCCTTTGTCGCTGAACTCAACTACCGGATCGACATTGACACGTTGCACCGCGTGCCGGCGCAGACGCTGCACCTCAACGAGATTGGCCGTGTGAAGTTGGCGACGACACAGCCGCTCTTCTATGATCCCTATTCGATCAACCGTGCGACCGGTGGGTTCATCCTGATCGATCCGTATACGAACAACACGGTGGCCGCCGGCATCATCCGCCGCAAAGCGAGTGAGCTGGATGAAATCGTGCCGCCCGCCGCGGTGGTGCGCAAGGCGACCAATGTGACCTGGGAAGAGGCGGCGATCGGGCGCACGGTACGTGAAGAGCGTAACGGGCATAAGGCGGCAGTCCTCTGGTTTACCGGTCTCTCCGGGTCCGGAAAATCCACCATTGCTCGTTTGCTCGAACAACGTCTATTCTCTTTAGGATGCCAAACCTTTTTCCTGGACGGGGATAACGTGCGGCATGGCTTAAACGGCGACCTGGGCTTCTCGGCAGAAGACCGCAAAGAGAATATCCGGCGTGTCGCCGAGGTGGCGCGACTCGCCTTTGAGCATGGCGACCTGACCATCTGCACCTTCATCTCGCCCTTCCGTGAGGACCGCGCTTTTGCCCGGTCTTTGGTGGAGGAAGGGCGCTTTGTCGAGATCTACGTACGTTGCAGCATGGATACGGTGAAGTCACGAGACCCCAAGGGGCTGTACGTTCGTGCAGAACGCGGGGAGATCCCGGAATTCACCGGCGTCTCCTCACCCTATGAGGAACCCGTGACGCCAGAGTTGATCCTTGACACGGACATTCTGAATCCGGAGGAAAGCGTGGGGCGGATCGTGGCGGCGTTGCGCTCCCTTGGACTCCTGTCACACGACCTATAGGGTGCTTTGCTTGGATCAGTGTGGATGCGTGGCGACTGCGTGCACCCATCCGCACTGCGACTGTTGAACCAACGAGGGGAATATGAGCCTGCTAAATATCATCGGTCTGATTGCCGGCGTCGGTGTTGCGCTGTATGCGATCAACAAATATCGACTGGGCAAGTACTCTCGTTTTGATCTGATCTTGGCAGTTACGCTTGGCCTGGGTGTGGCGCTCTTTGCTGTATTTCCCGACCTGACCGACATCCCAACCAGACTCCTGGGACTGGCACGGCGCTGGTTCGGCACGCTCTTTCTTTCCAACTTGATCATGTTCCTCCTCATCTTGTATGTACTGAACCAGGCGAACCGCGCCAATCGCGAGGTGGGGCGACTTGTACGGGCACTGGCAGCCAAAGAATATCACGACTCCTTCGTGCCGGTGGCCGGCGAGAAATCGATCTTTGTTGTGATTCCCGCCTACAATGAAGAGGATGCCATCGGCGGTGTGTTGCGCACCATGCCCAAGGACTTATACGGGTACGTAGTGCATCCGGTGGTTGTCGTCGACGGCGCGACTGACAACACGGCCGAGGTCGTCCGCCGCGAGAATTACCTGGTGGCTCCCCACATTGTCAATCGTGGCCAGGGCGACGCATTGCGCACCGGTTTTGAGATCTCACTGGGGCAGGGCGCCGACATCGTCATGACGATGGATGCCGACGGCCAACATCGGGTCGAGGATATGCCGAAGTTGGTGAAACCCATCATCGACAATCAGGCTGACTATGTGATGGGGTCCCGTTTTAAGGGTGAATACGAGGATCGCGGCGGCGCCCGTCACCTTGGCATTCTGGGATTCACCTGGCTCATCAATTTACTGGGCAAAGTGGACATCACAGACTGCACAAACGGGTTCCGCGCGATCCGCGCCGACGGCCTCTCCCAATTCGAGTTGCGCGAAGATCGTTTCAATGCGCCGGAGCTGATCATGGAAGCAGCCCGGCACAAATTGCGCATCCAGGAAGTGCCAGTGACTATCGCCAGTCGAGCTGCGGGTGAAAGCAAGAAGCCGCGCAATTTTCGCTACCCGCTCGGTTTCTTCCGCACGATTATCGAAGTCTGGCTGCGTTAGGATTTTTCTCGGCTGATGTTTCGCAACGATGCGCTGCGTGCGCTCAAACACACAGATTACCGCTGGTATCTGACCGCTGCGATCCTCTCGTCGATCGGCACCTGGATGCAGACCGTGGCCTTGGGGTGGGTCACCTATGAGTTGACGCATTCGCCTCTGCTCGTAGGTATCGTGTCAGTCGTGCCTATGCTGCCGGTGCTACCCATCAGTTTTCTCGCCGGTGTCCTAACCGACCGCTATGCTGCTCGCTTCATCATTATTGGCAGCAACATGCTTGCGCTTGCCGTTGCCGTCTCATTGACCTTGCTCAGTTGGGCCAACGGCCTGGATGTGTGGCACCTGGCCATCTTGAACTTCTTTCTTGCCTCAGCCATGGTCGTTGATTCCACTGCCCGCAAGGTCTTCAATTCCGATCTGGTAGGCAAGGAGGATGTGGGCAGCGCGGTTGGTCTCAATACTGCAACCAACTATGTAACTCTGGCATCATCGGTCCCGGCATAGCCGGCGTTGCCATCGTGGCCTGGGGACCCACCATCTGTTTCTTGCTGAATACCTTCACATTTCTGCCCCTTATCGTGCTTCTGTTCATGATGCACACCGAGAATAGACGCGCGGAGTTGGAGAAAATGGACAGGAAAAGTGGCACAGGCATGCTGGCAGGCTATTTGTATGCTATCCAAACTCCCCGGATCCGGAACATGCTCATTGTGGCATCGATCGCTGGATTCCTGGTAGCCCCCTATATTCTTTTGATGCCAGTCTACGCAAAGGACGCCGTCAATGCAGGCGCCGCCAGTTTGGGGCTGTTGATGGCCATCGCAGGCGTAGGTTCGGTGCTGGGCGCACTATGGGCTGCAGGTACGAACGATAATCGCCGCGACATGCTGATTGCCGTTTCTGTCGTTGCGGGCGCTGCCGGTCTACTCGGCTTAAGTCTATTTACAGCCCTCCCACTGGCACTGATCCTCGTTTTCATCATTGGTATCTTCGATACGATGACACCGACGCTCGTCAATACCGCCTTGCAGGTTGAGACAGAAGATCGATATCTCGGCCGTGTGATGAGCCTGCTGACGCTCTTGCTCCTTGGCGCGCCACGCATCGGGGTGTTAATCCTTGGTGCGCTGGCAGAGGTTACCAGTATTACGGTTGCCCTGGGCGCCAGTGCGCTCACCTGTCTGATCGTGGGTGGCGCGATCGCGTTATTGTTGCTAAAGCGACGCAATGCTGCCGCCCAAGCACTTGCAGATTAGGCGTAAGCCTCTGGCAGGACCAGTCAGCGCGCAAACATGGGCAGAGGAGATTTCGAACCACCATGACTGTCTCGAACAAACAACGCGTTGCCATTCTCGGCGCAGGTGTCACCGGACTTGTGTTGGCGAATGAATTGGCGCAGAACCCCAACATGACCGTCGAGGTCTTTGAACGCTCTGGGCGGATGGGCGGTCTGCAGCGGAGCGTGCACGTCGATGGGATGGAATTCGACGTAGGCGCCATTATTTTCCGGCGCGGACATGGCCTGGTCGTTGCGTTTCCAAAACTCCTGGATGTTCTGGTCCCAACGCCACCACGGCCTCATGCGCTGGGTCCCGCCGGTAAAATGGACCCTTTCCCTTTTTCCTTGGCGGGCTACGTCCGCGACAACGGGGTCGGCGAAACGATGGTCTCGGTAGCGGATATGGGCTATAGTCGTCTGCGCTATTCAAAGCGGGACACTGTGCCGGCCTACTGCAAGTATTATCTGGGTGACCACATCTACCGCAACAGCGGGCTCAAGTACTTCATCGAACGATTCTACGACGTGCCCGACGACCAGTTAGGCATCGAGTTTGCCCATCAGCGGCTGGACTATCTGCAAAACATCGGCAATTTCTACCGCGTCTTGCTGAATCGCGCCCGCCCGAACAACAACAAAGAAGGCGCACGTGAGGTGCTGGTGCGCCCTGCCGCAGGGTTTGATGCCATGTTTGCGATGATTGGGCAGTGGCTTGCGGAGCAAGGTGTCGCGGTCCGTATGAATACAACCATCGAGCAGATTGGCAAGCAGGGGGACAAGTTTGCGATTCGCACACAGGTCGGTGAGGAAATCTTCGACAAGGTCTTCTCAACCGCGCCGATTCCGGTCGCGCTGCGGCTGATCGGCCAGCAGCCCGAGGTCGCGCTCGATACGATGAACCTGCTCTCCCTCTTTTGCGTCGCCGACATGCAACATCAGGCCAACGTCATCTACAACTACATGCCGGACGGTCTCTGGAATCGGATCACGGTGTTCTCGCGTTACTACGGCAAAGTGAACGGTCGCGATTACCTGGCGGTCGAAATCACCACAAAAGACACTTCAGAACCCGCAATTGCGCGCTACCGGCAAGATTTTATCGACCACGTCACGCGCGTCGGCGTCGCTCGGAATGTGGAATGCGTTGGTACGTTTGTCACGCCCAGCGCCTATCCGATTTACCGGCATGGTCACAGTGAACAGGTCGCTCACGAGAAAGCGCGGCTGGCGGCATTTGGCATCGAAACGCTGGGACGACAGGGAAATTTCGAATACATCAGTTCCAGTATTGCCGCCAACCGGGCGACGCAGGCGGCCAGGGCGTTCCAATCCACGGAACCGTGATCGAGAGGGCGCGGACGTGCGCCTGCGCAGGGATCAATCATGCACGTGTTGTTCGTTAATAAAGTGGCGCCAAATCTCGGTGGTGGCGCCGAAGCGCGGATCCAGGAAGTCGGGCGACGCATGGTGGAGGCGGGGCACCGCGTCTCTGTCGTGTGCGGTATCACGGCGCCCAACCTGCCATCGCGCGCCGTTCTCGAGGGTATGGATGTTCGTTACGTGCGCACATTGCCTGATTCGCTGCTGCGCCGCAGCCGCGCGGCCTTCACGCCCTCGCGTGTGCTTTTCTACCTTCACCCGCAGACACTGAAGACACTCCGGCAGGTTCACGATGAGAACGGTGTGGACGTAATCTGTGATGACATTTCGCCCATCCCCACACCGGGCGCCTCCCAATTCGCGCGTACCTTGGGCATTCCGGCGATTGGCGTTGTGCACAACCTTTCAGGTGATTGGCAAGCCTGGAAGCGCAACTATGGCATCGCCTCCGGCACGGCGGGTTACTTTGCAGAACGCTGGCTGCGCAACACCCAACCCTACCAGCACATCATTTCTGACTCAGCCTGGATGGTTGATGCGCTTGCGACCAGCATGCCGCGGTGCGGCTCTCCTGGATCCCAAACGGCGTTGATTCCACGATGTTTCACCCCAGGACAGAAGCCGTTGCCGTGAGCGACCGCGTCCATCTCGGTTTTGCAGGGCGTTTTATTGCGCTGAAGGGACACAAGCTATTGATTGAGGCTACCGCACAGGCATTGGCGGCCGGTGCGCCCATCCATCTACATCTTGCCGGCGATGGCCCCCTGTTGGAAGATGTGAAAAGCCAGGTCTGCCAGGCCGGAATTGGCGAAAATGTCACAATACATGGGCGCATACCGCGCGCATCGATGTCTGCGTTTTATCAGAATCTGGATATTTACGTCTCGCCGTCCTATTTTGAAGGTCTTCCCGTGACATTTCTGGAAGCAATGGCCAGCGGTTTACCCATCATCTCGACTCGAATCGATGCCACGCAGGGCGTCATCTCGGCAAAGACCGGGATCCTGACCGAGGTGGGTTCCGCACCCGAACTGGCGCGCGCGATGATCGCCCTTGCGGGCAGACCAGAACAGCGCATATCGCTGGGACGCCATGCACGCGAGGAGGCTGAAACAAAGTATAATTGGGACACAATCGCCGCAGACCAGGTGGCCATCTACGCGCGCTATTTGGCCGCCACTCCGGATAGACATCTGGTATAGACCGGAGCAACTGGGACAGACAAAAGAGATCGCCAGCATGACTACGACAAAACAGCCGACCTTCCTAGTGGTGGGCGCCGCAAAATCCGGCACCACGTCGCTTTTTTATTACCTCGCTCAGCATCCTGAGATCTATGTGCCGGCCGTCAAAGAGGTCAACTACTTCTGTGAGCCGCGTGGACCGTACGCAAAGGCCGATGCGGAGTATCTGGCGCTTTTCAGGTGGGGTGCACAGAAGGCAGGTGGCGAGGCGTCAGTCGCCTACCTGTTCGATGAAGGTGCGCCCCAACGCATCAAGCAGTTGCTTGGAGCAATCAAGATTCTGATCGTGCTGCGCAATCCTGCGGATCGGGCATATTCGCAGTGGAGTTTTTACAACTACCGCGGCGAAGAACCGCTGGGGTTTGAGGAAGCGCTGGCTGCCGAACAAGACCGGAGGAATTCGGCCGAATTCCAGGCAAATGCCCACGGTCACCCAGGCTTCTTCTATTACTATTGGGCAGGTCTCTACTATGAGCAGGTGAAGCACTACATCGACACCTTTGGCCGCGAAAATGTGCACATCGACATTTTTGAAGAGTTGGTGCGCGATCTGCCGGCCCGTTGCGCCAACATCTTTACGTTGCTCGGTGTCGATCCAGACTTCCAACCCAATTTCACGGTTTACAATGAACAACAGACGTACAAGAATAAATGGCTCAAGGAGATGTTGAGCACCGCACGACCTGGTTTTGTCAACAAGACCTATGAGGCGCTACCGGTTGCGCTGCGGATGCGGGTCTTCCAGGTCGCACGCAAAGTCTATTGGTCCAACATGAAAGAGGCGCCAAAGCGCCAGATGGACCCGAAAGTGCGCGAGCGTTTGTTGGAAGCCTATCAAGACGATATTTCTCAGTTGAGCGACTTGCTGGGGTGTGATCTTTCAGCGATCTGGTTGGCGCCGAAACCCGTGGCTCAACTCGCCGGGCAGCAATAGCGGTATGTCTCCCTCGCTCCGGCAGTGGCTGCGCCCCGCACCCGTCATTGGCGCGGCCAGCGGTATCCTCTGGCTTCTGCAACTCACGGGCATGACGACAGCGGTCAGCAACAGTTTCGTTGCTGTTCTGGTCAGCCTGGTTGCCTTACTGGTTTTCCCTGGCTGGTTGTTGGCGCGGCTGATCGGTGTGGTCCGTACTTCGTGGCTGGAAGAGACCTTTGTCGATATCGCTCTGGGATTGGGCCTGGCCAGCGCCCTCATTTTTGTAGCGGTCAACACGCCCACGAACATTACCAGCATCGCCTTCTTTCACACGATCCTTGTCCTGCTCCTGGCGCCACTTGCACTCCTGGCCATGTGGCTGCGCTGGCGGCGTCGATTATCGGACAATGAAGCCACGGAACCACCCGTTTGGCGCTTCTCATGGCTCAATGCAGCATATTGGCTTGCCGCGGCAATTGCCGTAGCCGCAGCGATCTATGTGCTGGTCGATCATGCCGCCTATTACTTTGGTCCAACCGATCGCCCCAATATCCTGGCGTGGATTCGTCATTTTCTTACGACCGATTTCTTCTTTGACCGCGGGTTTCGCCTTGCACCGGAGGTCGTGTTCACCACCCTGCGTGAGAAAGTGCAGACACTCAATGTGCTGGCTGCGCTTGTTGTTCACGGCGCGGATATCCCGCTCGATTGGGCCTACCTCATCGACCTGCCGGTGATTCTGGCGTTAGCCGCCTTTGTCCTCACCTACCTCGTTGCCAAGGAACTGCTGCACGATACGCGGCTTGCGCTCGTTGCGGTGGCATTGCTGAGCATCTGGTTGCTCTCCGATATTGACAATGGCGATACTAACGGCCTGGGCTTCATGTTGCGGCTGATCGAAGACAAATATGTCCTAAAACACCTGCTCTTTCCCCTGAGCATCTGGCTGTATTTGCGCTACCTGGGGCGCGGTGCGTGGCAGAACCTGGTCGTGCTGGCGGCAGTGCTCTTTTCGGCGACGGTCTCACATCCCCTCGGTATCCTGTTCTTTGCACTTCCAACCGGACTGTATTGGCTTTTTATTCTGGCCGACTTCAAACGCGCGGACGGCAAACTGGTGCGGCGCACCACCATTGTTCTGGGGTTGACCGTGCTTTTTGTGGGCGCCGCCTATCTACAGGGCCGCGAATTCTTGACGACATCGAATACCGCAGGTCTCTATGCAGGAAGCTATGATGAGATGCTCAGCCTGCGCGGCGGATTGGACACGGAGTACCGCGCCCGACGCCTGCTGATTTTCTCATTGGACTACCAGTTATACATCGGGTCGCTGCATCTGATCTCGCATCCGTTCATTCTCCTGACACTTGCGTGCACCCCCCTGCTTGCCTGGCGCTGGAATAGCCGCCTCCCGGAACGGTTCCTACTGGCCGCCGTGCTAGCGCCGATGATCGCCGTCTACATGCCTGGAATTTCCACTATCGTGGGAAAGGTAATTTCGCCCTGGATGCTATGGCGCCTATTGTGGATCTTTCCGGCGCCCTATGTCCTGGCCTATACTTTGGGCGCCATTGCCGACGCCGTGCAGCGCCACCAGGCTATCCAGGCCGGTCGCTATCCGCTGGCGAAGTGGGTGCCGCTGGTCGCGGTCGCATTTTGCGAGTCCTGCTGGCCCCACGCATGACAAGCGGTGTGGACAATCTTGAGAAGTTCCGGGACGCTCACCATGGACGACCTGTCCCTATTGGCCTACGTGCGCGATCACGCGTCAACCGGCAGCCTCGTGGTTGCCGAGACGCTCAGCGACCAGTTTCCCAGTCTGGTGATGAACTCGTACGGGACCACTTTTCGGGATGCCCCACCGCTCTTTCACTGACACACTACTAGACCGGCGCACCTTCTATACAACGCCCTATATCACCCAGGGGCATATCGACTTTCTGAGCAATACAATGATCGATTTGCAGACACTCTGATCGTCATCGAACAGGGTTCAAAGTTGAGTTTTGAGATGTGGGCGATGCCGGAACTCTTTGCGTCGGTGTTTGAGAATGACACCTACGTGCTGTATCGCTGGCAGCCCCAAAACATGGATCCATTCCAGGAAGCGCTGATCGCGGGGAACACAGATCTGGTCGAAAATGGCTGCCGGCAGGGGATGGAGCCGTACACCCTGGCGGTCGATATGCAGCCACGAAATGGGCTGGCACTCTTACGGCTTGCCGAATGCACCTCACTGGGTGGCAGGGATCCCGCGGGAGCGCTGGCGTTTGCGGAGCAAGGGGTCGCCCTGCTTGGCGATCACCCGTGGGCGATGCAGACGCTTGCTTCAATTCTTATGAACACCCGGCAACCCGTAAGCCCCCAATATGGCGACATGCTTGCGATTCATCAGCGTGCTGTCGAACGTGCTGAACAGGGCCGCCATCCTGAACTCATCGACACGATTCTCAAGTCGTTATACCGATCGTTACAACCGACCGTTGACAAACCACAGTTGGCAACCCTGGTACAGCAGATCATCGGGATGGCCGATCGCAACTATGCGACAGACCCGACCCGAGGCCATCAGACGCAGTTGTACCGCAACTACGTACAGGCCGGTTTGATCTATGCCGCAGCGGGAAACGTGCCGCGCGCCCAGGCAATGTATGCCCGTGCGATCGCACTCCAACCTGAGACGCCGGATGCCTCGCTGGCACTGGCGGCGTTGTTGCAGAAGGAAGGCCGCCAGGCCGAAGCACTGAACGTGTTGGCAGATGCGACTGTTTCAGACGACAGCCAGGCCTGGCCCTATGTGGCACGTGGCAAACTCTACCTCAACCAACTGTACGAGGCAGACGAGACAAATTGAGCGGTGGGATTTCGACGGAGAGACAAGACCTGTCACGAGACATGCGTGACTCGTGACTCATTAACCTTGCAAGCTGTAGTTCAGTCCCTAGCACCCAGGTATGGCACAATAACAGCTTATGGGTAAACAACAACCTTCAGATTCTGCATCAGCGGCCAGGCCATCGCGCCGCCTCATGGTGGCGATCCTCCTTGGCGTGCTTTTGCTCGTGCTGCTCATTGCCGCAGGCGTACTGCTCTACCGTAATTTGCGCCCGGTGCGCACGCCCTCAGAGATCTCGCCACAACCACAGCCCGCGGCTTTTTTGACTGCCTCTATCAGCGAGTTCGAGCAGGCGGTGGCGCGAGATCCTCAAAATGCCGCTGCCTATGAGAATCTCAGCTTTGCCTACACGCTGGCCGGGCGTTTCGACGATGCCATCGCCATCTGGCAGCAAGCGGCGCAGGCGAATCCTGGCCAGGCGTGGCCGATGGCGAATCTAGGCCGCCTCTATGAGTCGGTCGGGCTTAGCCTGAAGGCGCGCGATGCCTACGTGAATGCCGCCAATGAGGATCCGCAAGACAATGAAGCCAATCGCGCGCTGGCGCGAATTGCACAAGGTGTTGCCGGCAACCAGGCAATTCAGCAATTCATCACCGATCGTGCATTGCGGCGCCATTCCCGCCGGTAGTTTTCAACTGCTCAATCAAACCCTCCCCAACGGCTGGACATTCCTGGGCTATTTTGCCGATGAGCGCGCGCTTGCCGATGGCGCGACCGGCGAGGTCTGGACTTTTTGGCAGGCCCCCACCCTGGAGACAAAACCGGAGATCGACCTGGAGAAATGGACACCGGTTTCCCCGGGTGTCTGGGGCAGGGTCGATGACTTGCGCACCCTGATCGCCGGCGGCAACTTCGAACAGAATATCGTCAATGGCCGCCCAGGTGCATTTCCAAACGATGTGTACCGCGCGCAAGCTGCCACACGCCAACTGCGCCGGATTGACCGCGACGGTGCAACCAATACGGTGGCTTCGCTCACGAACGATGCGATCAACCGCAACACAAGTTTTGCCACAGACCGGATCGGTGTTCAGCCCGATATGGCCTATCTCCTCAGCGCCGAAGTCTACAATTTGCAGGGCAATCCACGGATTGGGTGGCGCTGGAATGGCATCTTCCCCGATCGCTTCACGAGTCCGGAAGGAACTGCGACCCCGCTCGCGGCCAAGGATGGTTGGCAGCAATTTGCAGGTCTTGCCGCGCCCTTGCCGGGGGCGAGTTCATTTCAGGCGTGGCTGGTGAATAGTGGTACGGATGGCGCCGCCTATTTTGACGATGTCACTTTGCTGCCGCTGCCGGCGCCCGCCCCATTGTGGCCGGGAATCCCAACGGCAGCGGTTGAGCGGGCACAGCAGCATGAAGACCTACTGGCGCAGATCGTCAACTACCCAGCCACAATCGATGATCCCGCCTGGCTCGCCAGGGCCAGCACGTTGGGACCCTCCAACCGCGCCGAACAAATCCTTACCAGTGGCTGGACCTTCTTGGGCTACCATACGGACGAGCAGGCGCTCGTGGCAGGTGCGCGCCCGCCACTGCTCCTCTATTTCCGCGGCCCTGAAGGGGCAATTCCAGGCGCCAGAGAAGATGGGTGGATTGACCTTGGCAGCGGACGCTGGTTATTTGTCCAGCAGCAAGCGCAGAATGTCGTTCAGAACGGCGATTTTGAAGGGGGATTGGACACGTGGTCGACCGACTTCTTTGAAGCGCCGGAGGAAACGCACGCATTGACCGTCAGCGTCCGCAGCGGCTATACAACCACCGCGGGTGTACTGGCCAACACGGAAATCTACTCGAACAGTAGTTTCATCTCGCCTCCCGAAGTCGTGGCGCCAGACAGCATCTACCTGCAGGCCGGGTGGCTTTATGGCCCCACCGGGCGCAGCTATATAGGCCGGCAATGGAGTGGGCGCGTACTGGATGAGACCCAGACGGCCGCAACCTATTTGGCAGGCGCACAGGCGCCGTCTTCGTGGCAGCACTTTGCCGGCATTGCCGAACCGCCGCCGGGTGCTGAGAACTTCACGGTGTGGCTCCTCAACTATCTTGGTATGGGGCCAGCATTGTTCGACAATATGCTGATGGTCGCGCTGCCCGCCCCGGCGCCTTTGGTCGGTGCTGCGACCCTGGAGGACGCCAACTTTGGCGCCGCAGTCGAACTCTTCAAGGAATATCAGGCCGATCCTGCTCTTCTGAACGACGAAGTATGGTTGAGCAATCTCGCTTTAACAGGTCCGGCGCGCCAGGCGGGGAGCGCGACTGACGGCGGTTGGACACTGCTAGGCTATACGACCGACGAATCTGTGTTGGCGGGAGGACTTGCGGCACCTGCTTTCTTCTTCTGGCAGGGTCCGGTCGGTGTTGTTCCCGGGGATCGCGCACAGGGCTGGCATAGTTTGGATGCCGATCTCTGGGTGCAGATCGTTGACGCCACCACCAGCGTACTGCCAAATGGCAATTTAGAGATCCCGGTGGAAGAAGCTGCTGCCGGCGGGTTCCCGCTCGACTATGCAACCAGCGTACCCGCAGCCGACCGTATTGCCTTCGAATTACGCGACACAGGGGTGACGTCAGTCGTCACACTCGCCAACGACAATGCGTCCGAAACGGACGGCGTTGCATCGGCAGTGCTGCCTGTTGCGCCCGAGCAGAGTTACGTGCTCGCTGCCTGGGCTGCGTGCGCTGGATGGCGGTAATCCGATGCTCGGTGTCGGTGGGTTGGCGAGACCCTGCCGGTCGACGCAGAAACAAGCCAGTTTGCTACATTGCAGTATCCGTTGATCGACTGGACCCATGCCACCGGATTCTTTACCCCGCTGCCTGGGGCAACCGGCGTACAGGTCACGGCCTATAATTATCTTGGCGCCGGCAAGGTTCAAGTGGACGATATTGTCCTTCTGCCAGTCGATCTCCCCGCTGCAACAACGGAAGATGGCGCCACCGGCACAGAAGGTGCGGCGCCAATTGAGGCGCCGATTTCGGAACCCATCGTACCTGATCCTCTGGAGTCAGGCGCTGAGCCAATCTCCACCGGCGCGCCCCTGTCGAACACGCCGGCGATCACGCAGACGGAGGCGCCGCCACCGGCGGCAACAGTGCTCCCCGACCAGGATGCCGAGCCTGCCGAGTTGCCTACGATTGATCAGACGCCATTCCCGGAGCCGAATGAATCCTTGACGCCTACTGTGACGGTTGAAGCCGATGTGACTCCGTTGCCAGCAGCAACTGACGATGGAGGTGGGGCCACTTCGCCGTGAGGATGGTCATGTGTCTGGTCTGAGTTCTCTACAGTTGCGGTCATCGCGCATGGGCAGTAGTCTCCTGGCGCAAATGGCAGTGCTGTTCCCGGCAATGCTTCTGTTGCTCCTGGCGGTGTGGCAATTCAGTGGTGCGCTTCCCTGGGCAACCGCCCTGGTGAGTAGTGCGCTGATCACACTCTATCCTGGCGCACTCGTGCTTCGTCTGCTGGAAGGCCGATTTCCACGCGGCATCAGCGGTATCGCGATTGCCTTTGCTGCCGGATTTGGCATGGTTGCCGGGCTGGCGGCTCTCGTCCAGATCACGTCGGGAAGCTTAACCCTCATTCAATGGCTGTTGGTGGCGTTCATCCTGGTGCTGGCTGCCCTTGTTTTTTGGCGCATGGCAGTCGATCAACGCACAAAGAGTGTTGCGTCGCGCCGGTCGTTCAAGTGGCCCACGATCACAGCCTGGATCACTGCACTTTTGTTTGTAAGTGCAATCGTACTGACGCTGGTGATCTTTTTCTACTTCGCCTCCGTATGGCGTCCAAGTGATCGCCTTGCCTATGCCGGTCAGATTCGCCACTATCTTGATGCAGACCAACTGACCTCGGTCGATTTCCTCCCGGAGCAAAACCGGTATCGGGTGCGGCTGGAATTGGCGCCCTGGTTGGTGCTGCTTGCGGTCATTCAGCGCCTCTCCGGCGCCCCGCTCATTGAGTTGTACAATTTCATTGCCCCGGCGGCGTTGCTGGTGCTTGCGCTATTTGGTGCGTATACCCTTGGCAAGACCGTCCTGAACTCCAGATGGGCCTCTGCAACCACGACGTTGCTCTTACCCATCTACTGGCTTAGCGATATCGCGCTCCCCTTAACCGCCACGTTCAACTGGCAGGAACGGTTTATTCTCCGGTTGGATGGGGGGCAATCCACCCTCGGCCAATGGGCGCTGCTCGGTCGCATTGTAGAGGATAAGTATCTACTGCTGTTTGTGCTGCTGCCGGTTGCTCAGGCGCTCATGGTCCGATTCATGGTGAGAGGCGGAAGACGCAACTATGTCATCCTGTTGCTCGCTGCGGCCGGCGTATTCGTCATCCACCCGCTTGGCGTTGCTTTTCTCGGGCTGACCTTTTTGGGCTTTGCGACGCTGCAACTGGGCATGTGCTTTAGCAAATCCAGATTGGTGCGCGGCCTTTGGGTCGGGATGGCACTCGCCATCGGCGCATTGATCCCACTCCTCCAGCGGGGCCGTCTGAGCACTGAGGTTGCAGACGCCTGGTATTGGAGTGTCAGTGGTCAGGCGTTGATCGATGTTGCGCGCAACTACGGGCTATGGGTGTCGCCGGCGACGGATGCCATCTACGCAGCCCATCCTGAATTGATGCTGCGCCGTGAACTCTTGGTGGCAGGAATCATTGGTTTGCTCATTCTGCTGCTGGTTCGCAGGTTGCGACACCCGCGTGAACTCTTCCTCACGGGCACGATCGGCATCATCCTTTTGGTGACGTTTAATCCATTGGTTGCACCGTGGTTGGGCCGGATCATTCTTTGGAATATGCTCGACCGTACGTACTGGTTGGTCGTGCTGCCATGCTTATTGGTACTGGTAGCGCTGCTGCAGACGGCACGTGCGGGACTTCGTCGTCGATATTCCGCGCAGTTAAGAATGCAATACGTTGTCCTGTTCTCACCCATCGCCCTGGCCGGTCTCATTCTGATCGTCACATGGCCCAAGGTCAACGCCGGCCTGGAACTGATGGCGGATATCAAAGCGAACAGCCTGCAGCTTGATGAACGCGCCGTCCTGGGTTTTTTGCGCAATGAGCCTTCGACAGACGCGGTCGTGTTGGCTGAACCAGGGATCACCAATGAGCTGCCGGTTGAAGTCGGGCACATGTTCGGTCTATACTTCCGGCCCTCAGGATTCACGGTCAAGTCATTCGCCGACGCCAGTGGGGTGTATCAGGAAGACCGGATCGATTCCGCGCGTCTTGACGTGTTGGACAACTACAACGTCACCTTTGTGGTCACGCAGATCGGTAGTGGGCTTGACTATCAACTGAGCCAATACGCACCGGCATTTATTCCGATCTTCGCCGCTGGGCGCTATCAGGTCTATCAACTTGATCGCGACTGGCGGCAAGATCCGCTTCTAGCAGCGTTGTTGGATGGTAGCCGCGCCCTGTCATCCGGGGATTTGGAGGACGCGGAAGCGCATGCGCGCCGCGCCCTGGCGCTCGCACCGGTCAACCTGTCTGCGCACCAACTGCTGGCTGAGGTGCTGACGCGCGCCGGCGACACCTCCGAGGCGCTGATGCATGGACAGGCCATCTTTGAAGCTGCGCCGCATGCGCCCTGGGCAGGCCAACTGATGGCACGTGTCCATCGCACCATGGGCGCTGTTGCCGAACGCCGCGCCGATCCGGAAACCGCCGCTGCAGAGTATCGCGCCGCCCTGGCTGCAAATCCGGCTGATCTCGTGGCCGGCGAAGCGCTGATCCGGCTTCACCGTGCAAGCGGCGGGGTATTGCTGTCAAAGAGCGAGACTGACGCAATCATCAACCAATTTGCGACAAGGGCAACCCCTGCAGACGATCGACTCTCCTATCAGCGCCGGCGTGCCTACTGGCAACTGGCCTCGATCTTTGAAATATTGGCGCAATATGATGAGGCGGAGACGGCCTATCGCGACGCACTGGCAATTTCGCGGCCGCAGGAATCTGAGGTGGAGGCGGCAGTGGCCTTCGGTCGCTACCTGGTGCGCCAGGGCCGTCCGGATGAGGCACGGCGTCTCTATCTGGAAATCCAGCAGCGAAATCCCAGTGATGAAGCGCTCTATGTTGCGATCGCAGAGGTGGCAGCGCAACTTGGCGCCCCGGATGCCGAAACGGCCGTTTTCAGGTCGGCTGCACAGACCAATCCGCTGGCCGGCTGGCCGTACCTCCATTTGGGAAGCGCAGCGCTTCAGGCCGCGTTGCAGGAAAATCCATGAAGCCGGAGCGCCAACGCACCCGATCAAAATGGGATCGAATCGCAGGCTGGGCCATCTTGCTGCTGGCTGCCGCAACCATCGCAGCGCTTTCACTGGCGACGCTCGCCCTGGCGCGCACCAATCAACCCGCGTCACCGGTGCTTACCGTTGCAGGATTGCCGCCTCAACTTCAACTTGCCGTTGACAACCTGAGCAAGGCTATCACGCTGGACCCAACGCGCCGCGAAGCATACACCGAACTTGCCACTGCCTATCGGCTTGCCAATCGCAGCGAGGATGCCGCCGCCGTCTGGAGAATGGCGGCGCAGGCAAACCCACAGGAAGCCTGGCCCTGGCTTGCGCTTGCCGCGCAGTTGGAGCAGCAAGGCGATTTCGAGGGGCAGTTGAATGCGCTGGTGCAGGCGGCGGCGCTCGACGACGATGATCCCGCCCTACAGGCGCAGATCACAGACCTGCGACAGGTGATCCAGAGCCAGCGATCGGCGCGCGCGGCTGCCGATGCCGCAAGCCTTCCTTCAGCGCAACCGCTTACATTTACGCCGCTGGCCGAAACGTTGAGCAATGACTGGACGCTCGTGGGGATGCTGACGTCCCGCGCCGCATTGCGTGCAGATGAAAACGCCCGGGCATGGTTCTTCTGGCAGGCGCCAGTCGCTGGTGCGGTTGCGGGCTCGCTGGCGCAGGGCTGGGAGCAGATCGATGACTTTGTCTGGGTGCACAAGACCGCAAGCACCCACAATCTTGTGACGGCGGCGACTTTGAACGGAACGCGCCGCTTGGGGAGCCGCTCGGCTTTCCAAGGGACATTTTCGACGCAGATCCCGGCGCCAGGCGACTGCAAACAGTGCAGCGTGACGGCTTGCCAACGACGGTGGCAACATTGCAAAATGACGCGGGTAACGCCTACACCAGCTTTGCATCGGCGCCGGCATCGTTGGAGCCGGGCAAGGTTGTGCTGTTTTCTGGAATTGTGCGCAGCACAGGGGGGGGAGGAGCGCTCGGCTATCGTTGGTTCAAAGATGGCAACGACGGCCCAACCCAATATCTCTTGTCCGGCGAAGACAGTGGGCTTTGGCGGCAAGTAGAGGGATTGTCGGAGCCTCCTGCGGGGACGGCGAGCGTCATTACCCTGCTAATGAACAAAAACGCCATCGGGAACGCCTATTTCGACGATATCATCGTTTTGGCGTTGGAGGCACCTGGGCAGGATGATAAGCCGCTATGAATCATCAGAACCGGCGCGAGCAGTGGCTGATTCGCATCACGCTGATCCTTTCCGGCGTAGCGCTCGTCTTTTCCTGTTCCCGTTGCTCTTGGTTTCCGGCATCCGCAACGCCGGCCAGATCGCCTATGCCAACGCCGCCTTTGGGCAGGCCGCGCCGATCACAGCATGGGCTTTACCCCTGTGGCAGAACGCAAGCAATTTGCTGCCGGCCGAGCAACGCGCCGCCGAGCAACGCGTCCTCGCACGTGCCGTCTGGGCCAATGGCGATGACATCGCTGCTGCCACGATCCTCGGGCTCGGCGCCGAGGCGACGCCCGCCCATTTGGCGACCTATTTCCAACCGGATTGGAGTGCCGCGGGACAAACTCTGCCCGATGCACTGGCTGCCCGCGATCTTGCGAATGCTGCAGCCGCCCTGTCTGCCGGAGATGAAGCAAGCGCAGCACAATGGCTCGATGCCGCACTGGTGCTGCGCCCGGATGACCTGTACGCCAATTACCAGCGCTGGCGCGTGGCAGGCAGTGCCACTCTGTCGGAGCACCATCCCGTGAGGGTGGTGACTCCCCAAATCCCCCGTCCGCCAACCTCATCCAGTTCACCGAGCGCGCACTCCTCCCTGCCAATGCCTCTGTCGCGGATTTTGCCATCACAATTGCGCCTGCGCTGGTTGCGGAACGAATCTGGTCACCTGAGCAACTCGAACGTGCGGCAAGCCTATGGGTCTGGAAATACCCCGAACTGTCCTCCTGGGTAATTTGTTGGATACACAGTGCGCCAATCAAGATTCGAGCAATCGCTGGTGCCAGTTGGTAGCCGAACGCGCCACTCGACTCGGCGAAGGTGCGCAGGGCGCAGTCGCCGAACTTTCGCCCCAGTCGGCGACCGATACGGCATCGTTGCTTACTCAGCTTGGCGTTCCCAACGCCACACCAGGCAAGTCCATCTACCGGCACGGCGCGGTCGAGACCTGGTCCGGTCTGGCCTCGGCCGCCGAGTGGGGTTGGTATGACATGTCTGTGCCCCCCGAGTTTAATGCTGCGCTTTTTGCCGGTGGGATCGACTCCTGGCAGCCATTTGCCGGCGACAATGCCGCCAGAGTTGACGGCGTCTGGCAGATGCCGGATACGGGCGCTGACCTGGCGCGGGCAGGTTATTGGGCCGTCCCGACGACGAGCGTAGCGCCTGGTGCGGCGTGGTTGCTCTCCTTTGCCTATCGCACCAGTGGCGCCGAACCGTCGGCCTCCGTCTGGATTGGGAGCAACCGGATGTCCTTCCACCCGAGATGTACTTGCCCGGAACGGATGGCGAATGGCGCCGCGAAGCAGTTCTTGTCACCAATTACGGCGCAACCCCTTACGACATACGCCCGCTGTTCCGCAACTGGGGCGAGCAGACCGTATGGTTTGATGAATTTCAATTGCAACCGCTCTCAGATGTGAGCCAGGCAGAGTTGCCAGACTGGAAGGCGACCTGGGAATCCCGCGAGGATGAGTGGCAGGACTCGCTGGCGGTGCGTTACCGAGCGCGTGCTGCGGACGCCATTGCCGCCGATGATCAACGCAATGCCACCCTCTGGCTAGATGCAGCGCTCAGCCTCCACCCCGGGGATCTGTATGCCAACTACTACCGCAGGCAGTTCAACGATGCCGGCCAGGACGCCGAGAACGACCCTTATTTGCAGCGGCTGCAGCAGTTCACAGAAGCCGGTCTTCTCCCGCTTCCCCAGCAGCTAGCCGAGTACACGCTCGCTGTGGCGCCGAAACTCGTGGCGGATGGCATCTGGACGCCAGAACAACTGGTGCGGGCCGCCCGCGTGTGGGTGTGGCAATACCCGGAGTCGCCGGCGCTTGCAGCGATGCTGGACGCCCAATGCTCAACTCAATCAGCAGGCGACCAGTGGTGTCAACTTGCCGCGGAGCGCACCGCACGCATCCGCGCCGGCGAGGCTTCGGCGCAAGAAAGTCCGCCGTCCCTTGAGCCACTTCTGGCGAAACTGGGCATTCAAGACGCGGTTGTAGGCTCTTCGACCTTCAAACACGGTGCGATCGAGACCTGGTCCAAACCGGAAGTTGACGCCGAATGGAAGTGGTCAAACATGGTCAATGCGCCAAACTTCAACGCGGCGCTGTTCCTTGGGGGTGTCGATCCCTGGCAGCCGTTTGCCGGCGAGAACGCGGTGCGGGTCGATGGGCTGTGGCAGACGCCGGACACCGGCGCCAATCCCGCTCGCGCAGGCTTTTGGTCCGTGCCCACGCAGACACTGCCGGCCGGCTCCGCATGGTTGCTCTCCTTTGCCTATCGCACGAGTGGCGATGAACCATCCTCGTCAGTCTGGTTGAGTGGTCAGCCGAGCGCTATCCCACCGGAACTCTATCTTCTAAGCACCGCCGGCGAATGGCGGCAAGAGGGGTCTTGTTGGTGAATCACGGCGACACCGACATCGAAATGCGCCCACTCTTCCGCAACTGGGGCGAGCAGACCGTCTGGTTTGATGAAATCCAATTTCAGCCGCTCACGGGCTTGGATGTTGCGAGCCTGCCGGATTGGAAGATAACCTGGGAATATACCGACGAGTTACGCGACGTACTGGCGGCGCGTTATCTCTTGCTTGCCAAGACTGCCATCGCCGCCGATGATCAATCGCGGGCGCTCCAGTGGCTGGATGCAGTGCTTGACCTTTACCCGGACGATCTTTACGCCAACTACTATCGCCGGCTCTTCACAAGATCCAGTCAGGACACCGATGACCCCCATCTACCACTGCTGCAGCATTTCACAGAAGCCGGTCTGCTTCCATCCTCCCCCAAGGTAGCGGAGTTCACCATCGCTGTGGCGCCAAAACTCGTGGCGGATGGTATCTGGACGCCAGAACAACTGGTGCGGGCCGCCCGGCTATGGGTCTGGAAATCCCCGGGGTCACCGGCACTTGCGATATTGCTGGATGCCCAGTGCGCAGATCAATCGGCAGGCGACCAGTGGTGTAGACTTGCGGCGGAACGCAGCGAACGCCTGCGTGCAAGCGAGTCTTTGACGCAAGTTGGCGCCACCGCACCGGCAACCCCGCCTTCCCTTGCACCGCTTCTGACGGAACTGGGGATCAGTGATGCAGGAGTAGGCCCGTCGACTTTCAAACACGGTGCAATCGAGACCTGGTCCGATCCGGCGGTCGCTGCCGAATGGAAGTGGTCAAGCATGGTCAATGCGCCAAACTTCAATGAGGCGCTCGCCACGGGCGGTATCGATTCCTGGCAGCCATTTGCCGGCGAGCACGCACTGCGCATCGATGGGCTATGGCAGGCGCCAGACACCGGTCCCAACCCTGCCCGCTCCGGCTACTGGTCCGTGCCGACGCAGACGCTACCGGCCGGCTCGGCATGGCTGCTCTCCTTTGCCTATCGCACGAGTGGCGACGAACCATCGGCGACTGTGTGGCTGGGGGCCAACCCGGCGTCTACCCGCCGGAGCTTGCGCTGCCGGGCACCAACGGCGCATGGCGGCAAGAGGGGGTCTTGTTGGTCAACCAGGGTTCAACCGACTTTGGGTTGCGGCCACTTTTGCGCAATTGGGGAGAGCAGACAGTCTGGTTTGATGAGATCCAGTTCCAGCCTTTGTCAGGTATCGATGTGGCGACCTTGCCCGCGCGTAGCAGCACCTGGGAGCCACAAAATTGACTGATGCTGAATCGGCTGACGGTAGGGCGGCCACTGATATCGAGCGTACGGCGCAAGGCGCAAACCTCGGCAAGCAGTTGACGCGGGGACGGTTGCTTGCCCGCAACACCGTTTGGAACTTCCTTGGCTCGGGCGGTGCAATCGTGGCTGCGGTCGTCACCGTACCATTGTTGGTGACCGGTATGGGCACGGCGCGCTATGGCGTTCTCCTACTGGTCTGGATGCTGGTGGGCTATGCCGGACTATTTGACCTGGGCACCGGCCGTGCCTTGACGAAACTCACTGCCGACCGCATTGGCGCCGGGCGGATTGACGAGATCCCCGGTCTCTTTTGGATGACCATGTTGCTGATGGCGGCCCTGGGTGTCATCGTAGCGCTCATCATCGCCATGCTCACGCCGTGGTTGGTCCAGTTGTTGCGCGTTCCTCCGGAACTGCTCCAGGAGACGCAGAACGCCTTCTACGTCGTTGCGCTCTGTCTACCCGTTGTGATTTCAACAACGGGGCTCAGCGGGATGCTGGAAGCATGGCAGCGTTTTGACCTGATTGCACTGGTCAATGTCCCAATGGGCATCCTGCAATACGTTGGCCCGCTTGTTGTCCTCTACTTTACGAACAATCTGGCGGTCATGGTCGCATCGATCTTGATTGTCCGGATGGCGGCCTGGTGTGTGCGGCTGTGGATGGTCTTCCACGTGATGCCATCGTTGCGGCACGGGTATGCCTGGCGACCAGACTACTTTGGACCACTGCTGAGCTTCGGTGGTTGGCTCACGATTACTGCCATCACCAGCCCGCTCATGGTGACACTGGACCGCTTCCAGGTTGGCGCCCTCACCTCGCTCGATGATGTTGCCTATTACGCCACACCGATCGATATTCTTAATCGCCTGTTGACCATCCCGGTGGCGCTGACCGGCGTGCTCTTTCCTGCCTTTGCCGTCACATACACCCATGACAACCCGCGCGCCGCCGGTCTGTACGGCCGCACAGGCCGCTACATCTACCTGATCATGTTTCCGTTGGTGCTCGTGGCGGTTGCCTTTGCCACCCAGGGGTTGACCCTGTGGCTTGGCCCTACCTTTGCCGCGAACAGCGCCGTCGTGCTACAATTGATCGCGATTGGCGTCCTTTTCAATAGCGTCGGACGCCTGGCATTTACTTTCGTCATCGGGGTGGGCAAAGCCAAATGGAGCGGTCTTCTCCACCTGGCTGAGTTGCCCATTTTTGTTGGTTTGCTTTATTTGCTGACGACCCAATACGGCATCAAGGGCGCCGCGGTGGCAGGCATGTTACGCTACATGGTTGATACCGTGATCCTGATGTTGATGGTGCGACGGTTGTTGCCGGCCGTAACGCCTGACATTCGTGCCCTGATCCTGCTGCTCAGCGGCGGCGCTCTGTTGCTCTTCTCGTTCATGTTGCCACTGCCACCTGTCTACAGAGTCATCTGGTTTGGCGCCGTGCTGACCGGCTTTGTTGGGTTCGCATGGCTGCGCGTCCTCTCTGCACAGGAGCGGACCCAATTAACTGGCGTCGTGGCACGCGCTTCTGCGCTGCGACCACGCCACAACGCACCAGGCTCATAGCCAGAAGCAGGTTTACCCACCGCGCAAGCATCATGTCAAGCACAGCTTTGATCATCCTGAACTGGAATAACGGTAGTGACACGATCGAGTGTCTTGCCTCGGTGTTGAAGTCAGACGCCGAGCATTTTCGCATCGTGTTGATCGACAATGGTTCGACGGATGACTCAGTGGAACGGATCCTCGCCTGGGCGCGCGGTGAACCGACCGCAGGCAGCCCGCTGATCGGTGAGACAACGCTGCCAGCGCCAATCACCGTCGTCGAATATGACCGCGCGGCTGCGGAACGGGGCGGGAGCGTGGGTGAAGAAGCACGGCTTGCGCAAACTCCTGCCCAGGAACAGTTGTTACTCGTACGGATCCCGGAAAATCTGGGGTTCGCCGGCGGCTCAAATGTCGGTCTGCGCTATGCGCTTGCGGCAGGTTTTGACTATGCCCTGCTGCTGAATAATGATACGGTCGTGACGCCAACCACGCTGTCCAGACTGGTCGCGTTGATGGAGGATCAGCCCGCGATCGATGCCGTGACAGGACAGATACGCTACTATGATCGCCCGCATTTGATCTGGAATTGCGGTGGCAGCATCACCTGGTACGGTGTCGTGCGGTATGACTATGCAGACGCAGCCGTTGCCGAAACACCGCAAAACGGCTGGCGACGGATACCCTTTGCCACCGGCTGTGCGCTGCTCTTACGTGCAAGCGCACTGCGCGCCACCGGTCTCTTGACGGAACGATTCTTCCACGGCGAAGAAGACTTCGAGTTTGCCTTGCGTTTCCGCCGCGCAGGACGCCTGCAAGCCTGCCGGTACGATGCTGTGATTTACCACAAAGTCAGCGTCTCGATTCGCAAGGCAGCCAATGACAACCTGAAGCGCCGGACTTATCTTCACTACTTGAACCGGTATATCGACCTACGGGACTACTGGCCGCGCCTATTGTGGGAGCTCTGGCGCTATCCCTATACGGTTTACGTTGTGCTTGCCCTGTGGCTGCGCCGCCGGGCATCGCTACGCGAGGGGAGCCAAATCGGCCGCTCGCTTCTGCGCGAAACCACCAAATTGAATGGCGTCGACAAGCAGTTGTTTGAACGTGTGCTGACCGCACAAGCCTGGTTGCCATGAGTACGCCAACGGACAACACGACCAGACCGCCATTACCATCCTGTTTCGCGAGACCCTCATCGCGAGGAGGCCCATCCATGTCTTTCCCCTGGAAAGTGGTCAACCCATGGGACATCTTGCGTGGCAGTTGGCGCCTGGGTTTGCTGCTGCTGGTGGTGGCGCTCGCCAGTGGGCCGACGCAGACGGCCCACTCTGCCGGCAGCATGACCGGCAGCAGTAGCCCAAACCATACGAGAAATGGCAACGTTGCGCCTTTGCAACAGGCGGCGCCCCGGCCGGTGGCGATCGAGGATACCGCCCGCATGGTGCAAGGGGAAGCAAAGAAGATCAGGGTGCTCGCAAACGACCTTAACCCCGCGGGTGGATTGCGGGTGACGTCGGTGACACAGCCTGCGCATGGCAAGGTGCGCTTTCCTGCCACCGGCTGGACGGTCTACTTCATCTCGGCCGCCGACGCCAGTGGGCCGGAGATCTTCTCCTACACCGTCACCGACATAAACGGCAACTCGTCCACAGCATTGGTGACGGTGAACGTGAGTCCTCGGCCGGAGGCCATGCCGGTCGCACTGAGCGCGCGCCAGCCTACGGGTAGCTTCTTTTTTGCGTTGACACCGTACGTCATAGTGCCGGCATGGCTGGTGATCCTCCTCCTCGACGCACTGATTGCGGCTGCGGTCTGGTTCAACCACCGCCGCTTCGGTACGTGGATGACGCCCTTCAATCTCTTGGCCGTGCCCTATGCCGTGATTGCCACTGCCGCCACGTTCTTCAGCCAGCCGCTGGGCTTCATCCCTATTTCGTCTGCAAGTTTCTGGATCTGGGGCGTTGGCCTGCTCTACTTCTTTCTGGCCGGGCTGCCGGTGATGCTGCTCTACGGCGACACGATTCGCAACAGTATTGGGGGGCAGAAGCCACTTCAGTACTTGCGCACAGGCCAGTGGATCGCCATTGGTCTTGGCTGGGGTGTCATCCTGCTGCTTGTATTTCGCTTCGTCTCCATTGGTGGTTTCTCCGCGATGGCCGATGAGGCAGGGTACTCGGCGGCGATGGGCCGCGGTCTGGTTGGCCACGCCAGGGTTCTCTCCTATCTGTTGGTCACGTTGCTGGTTGGCACGCTTGGGCGACGGCAGTGGTTTGGCTGGCTCACGGCGCTGTTGCTCCTGATCCTGTTTCTGCTCTATCCGGTTAAGTCCTGGCTCTATATCCCGCTGATTGCCGGTTTGATTCTGCGCGTGACCACCGGTCGGATGCACCTGTCAATCACCAGGTTGATCCTGGTGGGCGTCGTGGCGATACCACTTTTCTTTCTCTCTTACCTTTTCACGTTTGCTGCACGCAACCCGGCTTCGATTTTTACGCTACAGACCTACACCGACCTGGCGCGCCATGTCGCACTCTATTTCTTCGCCGGTGTGCTTGGCTGGAGCGGATTCCTGCAGCAGATGACTACCCTGCCTGATCCCGATCCGGGCTATGTTTTTCAACCCTTGCTCAACGCAATGGCAGTGCTCAGCGGGACCCCTATAGACAGGATTGCGGGCCAATACTGGGTCGTAATCGGTGACCAGGTGCTGATGCACTCCAATGTACACGCCTTTTTTGGCACGCTGGCAATCTATCTGGGTTACCCAATGGCGCTGCTCTATGGGGCGGTTGCAGGCTTGCTGCTGCACTTCTTGTTCGCCTTTGCCGTCATCAGGCGCAACAGCTTCATCCTGGCAACGTGGTCTTTCATGGCGGCGCCCCTGGTTTTTGGGTGGTTCAATCTCTACTATATGCACCTTGTATTTGCGGAAATTCTCGTCTATGGGGCCATGCTGGCGACAGTGGCATGGTTTGCCAGCCGCTGGCTGCCCGACGAAGCACCCCATGATTCTGCCGCACTGACGCCCACCACCCATAGCGCCGCCACGCTCAACCCGTAGGGAGAACCATGCGCATCGCAATTCTATCCGGACGCAACTCAGTGCATGCCGTCCGCTGGACGAACGAAATGGCCCGCCGCGGCCACGATGTGCACTTGATCAGCGTGCATCCCGGCAACGAACCGCTCGATCCAGGCGTCACCTTACACATGTTGCCCTATGGTGCACCTGCCGGCTATGTTGCCAGCGGTCTGGCGTTGCGCAGGGTGCTACGCCAGTTGCTCCCCGATGTGCTGCACGTGCATCACGCAGGCGGCTATGGTGTGCTTGGCCAGTTGAGCGGTTATCACCCGCGCATCGTCTCGGTTTGGGGGGCGGATGTCTTCCTCGTCCCGTCCACAAGCCCAGTCCATCATTGGTTAATTGTCCGCACGCTGAAGACGGCAGATTGGGTTTGTTCGACGAGTGCGGTCATGGCCGTTCGCACGCGTGTGCTTTGTCCCGAGCTCCCGCATCTGAGCGTCGTGCCTTTTGGCGTTGAGATGGAGAAATTTCAGCCACGGACCGGCGCCGATGTCCGGCCCAGGCGCGTCATCGTTGGCGCCGTGAAACAACTCAGTATGCTCTACGGTGTCGACGTATTGTTGCGGGCGTTCGTCAAGGCCCGCGATGTATTGCGGCGCTTGAACAGCCCCGAGGCGCCTGAGTTGGAACTCAGGATCATTGGGGACGGTCCTGATCGCCAGGCGCTGGTTGCCCTTGCCCAACAACTTGGCCTCCCTGAATCGGTCTTCTACGGCCGAGCACCGCATGCCCAAATACCTTCCCTCCTGCGTGAAATGGATATCTTTGTGGCGGTGAAACGCGCCGAGAGTTTTGGGGTGGCGGTCATTGAAGCTTCTGCGACCGGGCTACCTGTCGTGGTGTCCGATGTTGGCGGTCTCCCGGAGGTCGTTGCGGCAGATGTAACCGGCTTCATTGTCCCCGCAGAAGACGTGGCGGCGACGGCCGCCGCAATCATCACACTCGCCCTCAATCCTGACTTGCGCGAGACGATGGGCGCCGCCGGGCGCCGCCTGGTGGAGGAGCGCTACACCTGGTCAAGGAACGCAGATACGATGGAGGAGATCTATCGGGAGGTGGCGCGCATTGGGCCCGGTCGCGTCCACCGGCCAATGGCTTGAAATGGAATGAAGGATTCTGCGCCATCGATAACGACCCTCCCTTATGTCTGTGTTACAATGCACAACACTGTGTTGGCCCCTTGACAGCCCGTAGGTGCGGTTTTCAACCGCACGTGGCCACGGCGCCGGGGCGCGGGGCGGCGGCTGCAGCCGCACCTACTGTTCAACCGCAGCCCCTGGCCGGCACAACGTATTCGCATATCTCTAGCCAAGTGAGTTTCGCCTGATGCAGCGCATCTACTTATCGCCTCCCCATATGTCTGGCCTGGAACAGACATTTGTTCAGGAAGCCTTTGACACCAACTGGATTGCGCCCTTTGGTCCTCATGTCGATGCCTTTGAAAGTGAATTCGCCGCGCAGGTTGGCGCCGCGCATGCGTGTGCCATCAGTTCGGCGACTGCCGGGCTACACCTCTCGCTGATCCTCACCGGCGTCGAACGCGGGGATGAAGTCGTTGTGTCCGATCTCACCTTTGCAGCTTCCGTCAATCCAATCCTCTATCAGGGCGCCCGGCCGGTCTTTGTCGATAGCGAGCCCGGCACATGGAACATGGATCCCCAACTGCTGGCCGAATTGCTCGAACAGCGCGCGCGTGTGGGCAAACTGCCCAAGGCCGTGATTGTCGTCCATCTCTATGGGCAGAGTGCCGACCTCGACCCAATTCTCGCAGCTTGTGATCGCTATGGCATTCCCTTGATTGAGGACGCCGCCGAGGCACTGGGCGCCACCTATAAAGGCCACACACCCGGCGTGCTGGGACGGATGGGCGTCTACTCGTTTAACGGCAACAAGATCATCACGACCTCCGGCGGCGGCATGCTGGTGTCAGCCGATGCGCAGTTGATTGCGCACGCGCGCAAACTTGCCACACAGGCACGCGATCCGGCGCCGCACTACCAGCATTCGGAAGTTGGCTACAACTATCGCCTGAGCAATGTGCTCGCGGCCATTGGCCGTGGCCAGATCCGGGTGCTCGAAGAACGGGTTGCGACGCGACGCCATCACTTTGAGACATACCACCGGGCGCTCCATGCGCTGCCCGGGGTCGACTTCATGCCGGAAGCTGCGTTTGGCCGGTCTTCGCGCTGGCTCACCGTCGTTACCTTTGACCCCAAAGAAAGTGGCGTCGACCGTGAACTGGTGCGGTTGGCCCTGGAGGCCAAGAATATCGAGTCTCGCCCCGTTTGGAAACCGATGCACCTGCAACCGGTCTTTGCCACATGTGAATGCGCCGGCGGCTCGGTTGGGGAACATCTCTTTGAGCACGGGCTATGCTTGCCTTCTGGCTCGAACATGACTCAGCAGGACCTGCACCGGGTGGTCGATACGATTCGCACTGTCTTCAAACAAAGCGGACACGGTCGAGTCGCAGACGAACACTGCGTGGATGCATTGGTCAAAATCAGCGACCCAGTGACAGTCGATTAGGGATAAGATCGTGATCCATGTCCTCCATGTGGTGGGCGCACGCCCCAACTTCATGAAAGTGGCGCCGGTGCTGGATGATTTGCGGTGCTATCCTCAGGTGCGCCAGACGCTTGTCCACACCGGCCAACACTATGACGTCAACATGTCCGACGTCTTTTTCCAACAGTTGGGGCTGCCCGCACCGGACTTCAATCTGGAGGTCGGCTCCGGAAGCCATGCGCAGCAGACTGCGCAAATTCTCGCACGTTTCGAACCGGTCGTGCTGGAACAAAAACCCGACGTCGTCCTGGTCTATGGGGACGTGAACTCAACAGTGGCGGCGGCGCTCGTGTGCGCCAAACTGCTCATCCCCGTGGGGCACGTCGAAGCGGGTCTCCGTTCCGGGGATCGCACCATGCCCGAAGAGATCAACCGGCTGGTGACCGATCAAATCGCCGACTATCTCTTCACGCCATCGCTTGATGGCAATGCCAATCTTGCCCGTGAAGGAGTCGGCGCGGAAAAGATCCACTTTGTCGGCAATGTGATGATCGATACGCTCATCCGGCTGTTGCCCGCAGCCGAACAGAGCCCGATCCTGGATACGATGCGTCTGGCTCCGAGCGGTTACGGTCTGGTCACGTTGCATCGCCCTTCGAACGTGGACGACCCGGAAGAACTCTCTGCGCTCATGGGCGCCCTGGATGAACTCGCCATCCGGCTACCACTCGTCTTCCCCGTTCACCCGCGCACGCGCCACCGGATCGGCGCCGCGCGCATCGGCAAAAGCAACGATCAACTGCACCTGATCGACCCGGTCAGTTACCTCGACTTCATTGCGCTCCAGCGCGGCGCCCGCTTTGTGATTACGGACTCGGGTGGCGTTCAAGAAGAGACAACCTGGCTGGGCGTGCCATGCCTCACCCTGCGCGCCAACACCGAACGCCCGGTCACCGTCACTCAGGGCACAAACCAACTGCTTGGCCGCGACACAGGGCTGCTCAAAGCGGCGGTTGTACAGATTCTTGAAGGTCGGGGCAAACAGGGTACGATCCCCCCATTGTGGGATGGCCATGCGGGTGAACGGATTGCTGCCATTCTTGTCGCCTGACCGCCGGAACGTAGATCCATGCCAGTGAAACCGCTTCAGGCAGCCAGGATGGTCCGTACCTTAGGACCACGCTGGGCCGCTTTTCGTGTGCGCTACGCCCTTGAGCACCGGCTTGGCGCACTGGAGCGACGTATGCCGGCCGGCGCCTGGTCCGATTGGCCGCTTGCCGCTGCGCTGACCGACCCTGCGCATGCCGATCCGGATGGCTATCTTGCGTTGCGGCGGAGCGCCGCCCGTAGGTTTCTCTTTGCGCCCACGGACCGCCCCTCATTTCAACCTCACCTCCTGGCCTGGGACGCAGCCGCCGGCTCAGCGCCGATGCATGCGGCGGACGCGATCGGAGAGGGTATTTTCCCACTCTTTGACCGGTCCTTCACAAGAGGGTTTCCACCTGCATGGTGCACCAATGCCGTGACCGGCGAAACTGCGCCTGCGGACAAACACTGGAGCCAGATCAGCGACTTTGGGTACGGCGATATCAAGTACATCTGGGAGACGAACCGTTTCGGCTTTGTCTATCCTCTCGTGCGGGCCTACTGGCGCACCGGTGATGAACGTTACCCCACCTCCTTCTGGCAGCTATTCGAAGACTGGCGCCAAACCAATCCGCCAAACCTGGGACCCAACTGGAAATGCGGGCAGGAGACCAGCCTCCGGCTCATGGCGTTGTGCTTTGCGCTCCATGGGTTTCTTGATTCGCCCGAGACCACGCCCACCCGCGTCCAGCAACTCGCCCAACTGATGGCATTTTCGGGCCATCGAATTGCCGCAAACCTGGGCTACGCGCTCAGCCAGCGCAACAATCACGGTGTCTCTGAAGGGATGGGGCTTTGGACCCTTGGAGTCCTGTTCCCAGAGTTCCGTATGGCGGATGAGTGGCGTTTCAAGGGGCGCCAGGTGCTGGAGCGTCTTGCGCAAGAGCTGATCTACGCCGACGGCGCCTTTTCCCAGCACTCCACCAACTATCATCGCGTGATGCTCCAAGACTATACCTGGGCGCTGCGCATCGGGGATCGAAACGGCATGCCCCTCAGTGAGGCGCTACGAGACCGCGTGTACAAAGCGGCTGACCTGCTCTATCAACTCCAGGACGATACCACCGGCGAAACGCCGCACCTGGGTGCAAATGACGGCGCACTGGTCTTGCCGTTGAGCAACAGTGCGTTTTGGGACATGCGCCCCGCGATCCAGAGTGCGGTCTTTGCCACGCGGGGCGAACGCCGGTATGCCGCCGGGCCTTGGGACGAGGCGCTGCTGTGGACGGGTGGCGAGCCGGCGCTGAAGGCGCCGCTGGTTGCACCCGCTCGCACCGCTTTGGCGGCAGCGCAGGGTGGCTACTACACGTTACGCGCAGAGAAAAGCCTGCTTTTCATGCACTGTGCCAACTATCAGGATCGCCCCAGTCACGCGGACCAATTGCACGTCGACCTCTGGTGGCGCGGGCACAGTGTGCTGCTCGACCCCGGAACCTACAGTTACAATTCACCGGAATCCTGGACCACAGCGTTGCCCGGCGCGGCGTGCCACAACACGGTCACCGTGGACGGCGCCGACCAGATGGAACGCGCCGGTCGATTTCTTTGGCTACCCTGGGCAAAGGGCAGTAGCAAATTGTCGCCGCCTGTGCATGATGGACAACCCGAGTGGGTGGAATGCTCACATGACGGATATCTGCGCCTCGCCGACCCGGTACAACACCGGCGTGCAGCCATCAACCTCGGCGCCGATAGTTGGTTGGTCGTAGATGACCTGGTCAGCCAGGGGCCGCACACGTACCGGTTGCATTGGTTGGCCGGCGCCCTGCCCTATCGTTTGGACGAAGAGCAGCGGCAGTTGGTGCTTGAGACACCGTCGGGCGAGTATTATATCCAAACGGGCAGTTTGAACGGGGCCATCACCCACTGCACCGTTGTCAGTGCCGCAGCAGGCAGTGCGTGCGGCTGGCAGGCGCCGCAATATGGCGACGTGCGCCCCGCGCTTGCCTTCATCTGTGAGGCACAAGGATCGTCTGTTCGGCTATGGACTTATCTAGGACCCGACCCAGTGCAGATCGAGCAAAGCAAACCGGATACGATCGAGATCACCATGCCCCACGCAAAGGTCTCCGTCCAACTCGGCGCCAGCCCGGCGCCTTTGATACAGCGAGTCAGCCGCCTATGCACCTCCTCTTGATCCACCAGGCGCTGGCCGCCCCCAATCAACCGGGCGGCACGCGCCACTACGAATTGGGCCAACATCTGATTGCGCGTGGCCATGCCATGACGGTCGTCACCAGCGACCTGAATTACATGACCGGGCAGGCGGTGGCGTCGCGTAAGGGGGTCTTTGTCCGCGAGGATCTGGACGGCATTGCGCTGTTGCGCGCGTACACCTATCCAGCGCTGCACCGGAGCTTTGTCTGGCGCGTTGTATCGTTCTTAAGCTTCATGGTGTCGTCGCTGTGGGCGGGTCTAAATGCCGGTCCTGTCGACGTCGTGATGGGCACGACGCCTCCGATTTTTCAGGCGGTGACGGCGTGGCTGGTGGCGGCGTTGCGGCGCAAGCCCTTCCTCCTGGAGGTGCGCGATCTGTGGCCCGAATTTGCCATTGACATGGGGGTTCTGCGCAATCCAGTCCTGATCCGGCTCTCGCGTTGGCTCGAATCGTTTCTATACAGCCAGGCGGACCACCTGCTCGTGAATTCGCCCGCCTATCGGGATTATCTGCTCCACCGTGGCATCCCTGTCGCCAAGGTCAGCATGATCCCCAACGGCGTGGAACCGGGCATGTTTCACCCGGCCGAACGCGGCACCGCGCTGCGCCGGCAGTGGGGTGTGGAGGACAAGTTCGTCGTCATGTATGCGGGTGCGATGGGCATCGCCAACGACCTTTCCACACTGTTGAGAGCGGCGAACCGGCTACGCGACCATGTGGAGATCCAATTCGTGATCGTCGGCGACGGCAAGGAGCGCGGGAATCTGCAGCAGGAGGCGCAGGCGTTGCAGTTGCCAAACGTCCTCTTTGCCGGTTCTCTGCCCAAGGCGCAGATGCCGGAGGCTTTGGCGGCGGCGGATGCCTGTGTGGCGATCCTGCAGAACATCCCCATGTTTCGGACGACCTATCCGAACAAGGTTTTTGACTACATGGCCGCGGGCAGGCCCACCCTGCTGGCCATCGACGGTGTGATTCGCAGGGTGGTGGAAGACGCAGTGGGTGGCTTCTTTGTGCCGCCGGGTGACGATGCCACGTTGGCCGAGGCAACGCTTGTGCTGGCAAGCAATCCGGAATTGGCGCACGTCATGGGCGAAAATGCGAGTACGTATGTGCGCAAGCACTTTGATCGTGGCGTGCAAGCAGACGAGTTCGTTGCGCTGGTGACACGACTCAGCGCAGGGTAAGCCTGCTGTTCCTTCATTGCGGATGCTGATATGACATCACGCGACTCGTTCTTAATCCTCGGTGCGGGCGGTCACGGTCAGGTTGTCGCCGATATCCTCCTCTCGCTACGTGACGCCGGTCACGCCGTCGAAGTGGCTGGCTTTCTGGACGACAACGCCTCACTCTGGGGCGGGCGCCCCTGGGTCTTCCGATCCTGGGTGGCGTCAGCCAGTATGCCGAGTTTCCGCACACAGCGCTCCTCCTTGGGATCGGCGACAACGCCACCCGGAAGCGCATCTACGACCGGTTGCTTGCTGCCGGCGAACGGTTCGCCACGGCGATTCACCCACGAGCCACCATTGGCCGCGATGTGGTCATTGGGCTTGGCTCCGTCGTCTGTGCGGGTGTTGTCGTGAACCCAGGGGCACGCATTGGGGCGAATTGCATCCTCAACACGGCCAGTTCGGTCGACCATCATTGCCAGGTTGGGGATCATGTCCACATCGCACCGGGTGCGCATCTGGGGGGCGAAGTCCAGGTTGAGGAAGGCGTTCTGGTGGGCATTGGCGCCACCATTGCGCCCCGTTGTCGTGTGGGTGCGTGGAGTATTGTTGGGGCAGGAGCGGTGGTTGTGCGCAATGTAGGGGAGGGTATCACCGTCGTCGGTGTTCCTGCGCGGAGGGGGGGAAGAGCAACGTGCGGGGGGAAAAGATCAACGCGGAGACGCGGAGTTAGCGCGGAGACCGCGGAGAAGAAGAGAAAAAGAGAGAAGAGGAGGGCGAATCGATGTTCTTCTGTTTCTTTCGCTCCGTGTCTTCTCTGCGTCTCTGCGTCTCTGCGTCTCTGCGCTCTCCGCGTTGGCGGTTGGTGCGGGGGGAAAAGATCAACGCGGAGACGCGGAGTTAGCGCGGAGACCGCGGAGGAAATTGAGAAGGAGAGAAGATCTTTAGAGGTTTTCTGTAGATCGAGGCTCTTGATTGAGGGTTAGAATGGTGGTTATGGCTGCGACGTTTTCAGCTATCACCATCGTTCTTGCTAAGAGGTGCGCAATGAAGGATTTGGACATCAATCGGCTTACTGATTGTGTTCTTGGGGCGGCGATTGAGGTGCACCGGGCGCTAGGGCCTGGGTTGCTAGAGTCAGCATATGAGAAGTGCCTTTGCAGAGAGTTTGATCTTCGCAACTTGCATTATCAACGGCAGTTATTTATGCCGAGCCGGTACAAGGAGATAGTGCTGGAGAACGCATACCGGCTTGATCTTCTGGTCGAGGACCAGTTGGTGCTAGATATCAAAGCTGTGGAAAAGTTACTGCCGGTGCATGAAGCCCAGATCATGACCTATTTGCGCCTCGGCAACTGGCCGGTTGGCCTGCTGCTGAATTTCAACGCCGTGCTGCTGAAAGATGGCATCCGGAGGATCGTGAACAATCTTCAAGAGTGAAGATGAAGTTGATAATGTATCTATTCTTCCTCGCGAACTGCCAACGCGGAGAAATGCCAACGCGGAGAGCGCAGAGACGCGGAGAAAACGCGGAGAGAGGAGAGGGAGGGAAAAATGAGAAATGGGAGAAAGGGGAGCAGGAGGATGGTATCCGCCACGCTTCATCTCGCTTTATCTCGTTTTCTCCTCTCCTCCGCTCCGCGATCTCCGCGCTAACTCCGCGTCTCCGCGTTGATCTTTTTTCTCTCCCCCCCATGCGAATGAGTATAGCCGGGAATAGGTTGCGAATGTTACAATATCGATCAGAAACTACTTGCCAGAGGTTCACTGTTCTGTCGAAGTCCTGAGACCACCATGCCGGCGCATCGCTCATTCTATGCTGCTCGGGGCAAACGATGGTTTGATCTGATTGTCACCATCCCTGCCCTCATCCTGCTTGCGCCGGTGATGCTGGTCGTGGCCCTGCTCGTGCGGGTGAAGCTTGGCGCGCCGGTCCTCTTTCGCCAGGTGCGCCCCGGTTGGCACGCCCGTCCCTTTACGCTCTACAAATTCCGCACCATGCGCGACGCGGTCGATGCAACCGGTCGCCCCCTGCCGGATGCCGAACGGCTGACCCATTTCGGCAAAATGCTCCGCAGCACCAGCCTCGACGGACTGCCGGAACTCTGGAACATCGTGCACGGGGACATGAGCATCGTGGGTCCCCGGCCCTTGCTGATGCAGTACCTTGACCGCTACAGCCCGGAACAGGCGCGGCGGCACGACGTGCGCCCAGGTCTGACCGGCTACGCTCAGGTGCATGGGCGCAATGCCATCGACTGGCAGGAGCGGTTCCGCCTGGATGTCTGGTACGTCGACCACGTCTCATTGGGTCTCGACCTGCGCATCATAGCCCAAACGGTCGGCAAGCTATTCACCCGCGAGGGTGTCACCCAGCCCGGTCAGGCGACGATGGAGGAGTTCCAGGGCGACCGCAGTCCCTGACGACTTCCACGATACCGGTTCATCACCCTCGCGTTGCCCAACAACACGGCCTGTCCTTGAAGTTTCGCAATCCCGCGCCACCTAATCCCCTGTTGTGACGTCGTAATACGTGGGACGTAACACGCAACACTCATTTTGTCTTTCCGCCTGACCTGACGTACGCTTGAATGGATGCCTGACGATTGACATGTGCAGGCAAAATGGTAGAGGCGCATGGCGCAAAGTATGCAAAGTAGAAATTCAACGACCCTCAATCCACGCACCGCCTACTTGATGGCTTTCGACCTGGCCGGGATGTTCGTTGCCATCGTGGTTGCGTTTGCGGTGCGCTATGAGGCGCTCATCGACGTCGGCGCCGGCGTACGGGCTAACTGGATCCTCTTTGTGATCGTCCCGCTGACTGCCCTTCCGGTCTACTATGCGGCTGGCCTCTACAAGCGGCTGTGGCGCTATGCCGGAATGACCGAACTGCGGTTGATCTTATTGGCCTCGATCATCAGTTCTGCGCTCTTCTACATCGTGAACTTCTTTGTGCTTCCTGCGCTCAACCTGCCTTACTGCGTCTCGGGGTCGATCTGGCTGTTGATTAGCCTTTTCAATCTCGCCTTTCTGGCCGGAACACGTTTCTTTCTCCGGCTGCTGCAAGAACGCTATCGCCCAAACGAATTAGCGGAACTGCGTGCACTCACAAAGACCACGAATCGTGTCTTGCTGATCGGCGCCGGTGATGCCGGTGCACTGATCGCCCGTGAAATGCAGACCAAACCATTGCTGGGACTCCGGGTGGTCGGCTTTATTGACGACAACCCCGAAAAACATCATCGCAGCCTCCTCGGCGCGCCGATCTTCGGTGATCGCACCGCAATTCCCGAGGTGGTGGCGCGCCATGAAATCGACCAGATCGTCATCACGATGCCGTCGGCTTCCGGACGCGATCTCCGCGATATCGTGCGCATCTGCGAGCGCGCCGGCGTTCATCCCCGCACCATGCCGGCCTTGCATGAGGTGATCAACGGCTCGGTCAGCCTCACCCAGTTGCGCGAAGTTCGCATCGAAGACCTGCTGCGCCGGACGCCGGTGAGAACCGATATTGCCGCAGTGGAAGAGTTGTTGCGTGGTAAACGTGTCCTCGTCACCGGCGGGGGTGGCTCGATCGGCAGCGAACTGAGCCGGCAGATTTTGCGATGCCAGCCCGCCGAACTGGTGCTGGTCGGCCATGGTGAGAATTCGATCTTTGAGATTCAAAATGAACTGCGACTCGAGATCGCCCGCATGACCGGTGGACAGGTCAAGATCCGCACCGTGATTGCAGATATTCGCTTTGCAGAGCGAATTGCCAACGTCTTCCGGGAGGTTCGGCCCGAAATCGTCTTTCACGCCGCGGCGCATAAACACGTCCCACTGATGGAGGAGAACCCGGCTGAGGCAATCACCAACAATGTGCTTGGCACGCGCAACGTGGTTGACGCGGCGCTGGCTGTGGGCGTCCAGCGGTTTGTCTTGATTTCCACCGATAAGGCAGTCAATCCCACGAGCATCATGGGCGCCAGCAAGCGCGTTGCGGAGTTGATCGTGCATGATGCGGGGCGGCGCAGCAATCGCCCCTATGTTGCCGTGCGCTTTGGCAATGTTCTTGGCAGTCGCGGCAGCGTTGTGCTGACCTTCAAGCAGCAGATCGCTGCGGGCGGCCCCGTCACGGTCACCGATCCAGAGATGCGCCGCTACTTCATGACCATCCCTGAAGCTTCACAGTTGGTGCTGCAGGCCGCGGTCTTGGGTTATGGCGGCGAGGTGTTCCTGCTCGACATGGGAGAACCGGTCAAGATCATCGATCTGGCCACTGACGTAATCGAACTATCGGGGCTTGAGGTGGGGCGCGACATCGAGATCGTCTTCACCGGGCTTCGCCCTGGTGAGAAACTTTACGAGGAGCTCTTTGTCACCGGCGAGCATTACGAGCGCACGCAACACGAAAAGATCTTCATTGCCGGCAACGCAAGCACCTTCGTTCCTGAGCACTTGGAAGATGGGCTGGCGGTGCTGGAGCAGTTGGCGGCTTACAATGACCGTGTCGCCATCGTACGCGGCCTGCAACAACTGGTGCCTGAATTCGCGCCGCCTCAACGGCCGCAGAGTGCACCCGAGCAACGCGCTCCCGCGCGGATATCTGCAGTTGGCGCGGCAGCACAACCCAATCTCCCCGCGTAAGTCAAAAGAAGAGAGACTCCCGCCAAGCCGCCAAGCCGCAAAGGGAAGAAAGAACTCTCCCGCCGAGCCGCAAGCAAGCCACCGCCAAGCCGCAAAGGGGAGAGATGCAAGAAATCTCCCGCAGGGACGCTGGGATGCAGGGCGGGGGGAGAAGGGCTAACCACAGAGAACACAAAGACCACAAAGAAGATGCGAGAAAGTCGCCCTTTTCTTTGTGGTCATCTGCCAATATTTCCCTTCATTTTTCTTGCGTCCCTGCGGGAGATTTCTTTCTCTCTTTGCGGCTTGGCGTCTTGGCGGAGTCCCTTATTCCTTGCCTACGTAACATCCTGCACAGGCGTCCGGAATGCGAGGTTGGCAGCGCCAAAGATCAGGCCAAAAAGAAACCAGAGCAGAAACCCAGGCTTTGAACCCAGCGCCACTGCATCGAGTTGGCTGTACACCGTCTGGGCGACAAGCGCCGCGGCAAAGCCCAGCCCGCAGATGCGGCACCCGGAGTGGACCCCTGTTCCCCTGCGCCAGAGTGCGATAGTCTGGACACCTGCCAGAAGGTAGATCGCCAATAGCGCAATCAGTCCTGGCAAGCCCATATCCAAAGCGGTTTGAAGAAAGAAATTGTGTGCGTGCGCCAGGTCATAGGCGACCGTGTAGTTGTCTAGTGGATAGAGCACGCTCATGATCGCGCGAAATGTACCCAGCCCCATGCCTGTCAACGGGAAATCGTAGACGCCTCTCAGCGCCGCATCCCAGATGGCCGTGCGCGAAATCAGCGTATGCAATCCATCCGTTGGACTCACATCGGCCAGTTGCGCCATGAGTTGATCGCGCCCGATAAACAGACCGACCGCAACGCTCACAACCAGGAACGCCAGCAGCCAACGTCCCCACCGCCACGGCAACAGAACGATCAGCACTGCGCCAGTTGCAGCGCCCAGCAAGCCGGCGCGCGATTGCGTCAACGCCAGGACAACAAGCATCACCAGGGTGGCGATCGATACGAGCCACCACCTGACATCGCGAAGGCGATGTCCAGATGGCCAATATACTGCAAACGCTGCGGCCACGGGCCACACATATAACAGGGCGCCGGCAACCTGATTGGGGCTGAATCCGTTTTCTGCGCCTGTAAATACACCACGCAACACGCTTGGAATCGCATCAAGCAATGAACCGAGGACGGGCAACTTGTAGACCCATTCAATCCCCAGGGGCGCCACCAACGCAATGGCAAGACCCACCCCCAAGAAGGCTGCCATCCAAAACTTGAGCAGGGCAGGTTGTCGTGCACTATGGGTGGCAACGACGACAAACAGTGCGCCACACCAGAGCATAATCGCGGCGCGTGGCCATGCGTACTGCTGGCGCAAGGGAGCCGGCGCCACGGCCACGGCCATCACCAGGAGTGCGAAGAAGATCAGAAGCGCCAGGTCAGCGGGTGTCCGCGCCAGCCAGTAACCAAGCCGCCGGCGTCGCCAGAACCAACTCAAGGCAATGAGCACGATCGCTGTCGGGACAGCCCAGATAGGAAACCAGGTGGAAAAGAAGAATACGGGCGCCGTAGCGACCAGGACAAGGATTTCGCCAAAGAGTGTGGTGTCAAACCAGGAGGGACGCCGCATCGTTGGATCATAGCATAGTCATGAAGAGCCGCCGAAACGGGCTTGCGCGTGCCAATCAGAGCCACGCACGTGAGTAAGTGGTTCGCCTTGCTGAAACCAAAGCCGTCCCCGGCATGCGCCAGGTCCACTCCATCGTCCCGAACGGTGTGGCGCATGCCGGGGACATTCCTTTGCGCGGCGCCAGGTGCGACGCACGGTGCATAGGTTGTGCGTTCGGCCACCACGTGGCACCGTGCGACGCATCGCTTTGGCTTTGGCTGAGCGATCACCACCCTCACGGGATGGTGCTCTGACGGACGGTGGGGCGGGGGGATCACCACCCTCACTGAGGAAGGCCGACGGGTTGGTGCTCTGACGGATGGTGCTCTGACAGAGGTGCTCTGACGGACGGGTGCGAACATTGACAATTGACGATTGCCTATTGACAATTATATCTTCGTTTGCATTCTCGGGTTTACCCCCAATGCTGAATACACATCCACCCCAAACGATTGAGGTCCTTGTTTATGAAAATTCTGATCACCGGTGGCGCAGGGTTTATTGGCTCCCACACGGTTCAGGCTGCACTTGCTGCCGGCCATTCGGTTCGTGTGCTGGACAACTTGAGCACAGGGTTGCGCACCAATCTACCTGTAGATGTTGACCTGATTGAAGGCGATGTCAACGACACAGCCGCTGTCGCCAAGGCGCTTGCCGGCTGCGATGCCGTCCTCCATCTCGCCGCACTCGTCAGCGTTCCCTACTCCATGCGCGACCCGGTCGCCACCTTTCACATCAACACAGAAGGCGCCGTCACCCTGTTGGAGGCCGCGCACCAATGTGGGATTCGGCGCTTTGTCCTCGCCTCGACTTGTGCTGTCTACGGAGATCTGCCCGGTCGCAAAACCGAGGGTTCCCCGGTTCAACCCCTCTCTCCGTATGCCGCCAGCAAACTGGCGGCCGAAGCATGGGTGCAGGTCTATGCACGCGCCTATGCCATGGAGACGGTGGTGTTGCGCTATTTCAATGTCTACGGCGCACGCCAGCGTGCAGATTCGCCGTACAGTGGTGTTATTGCTCGGTGGTGCAGCGCCGCCGCGGCAGGCAGGCCTTGCACGGTTTACGGTGATGGACAACAGACGCGCGACTTTGTGGCGGTGCAGGACGTCGCCGCCGCCAACCTGTTGGCGTTGACTGCCGAATTACCCTGGGGTGAAATCTTCAACATCGCCACCGGCGAATCGATCACGCTGAACACTCTCTTGCAGGCGCTTGAGACGGTGTTCAACGGCGCCATTCCGCGCATC